>NZ_DKSU01000016.1:197987-425846 GCF_002472945.1 Empedobacter sp. UBA7248
AATCCTGCCACCCCGACAAAAACCTTTGTATATTTACAAAGGTTTTTTTTATACATTTATTTCATGAAATCTATCTTAGGTAATAAAGAATCTTTTGTCTCATACTCCGTTGCTTTTCTATTTATTTTAATCATGATTGGAGCGGCAATGATTTATAGTGATAAAGAAATCATTTTACCAGAAGTTGCTGCTTTATCTGTCGGAATTTTAACGTTTCGAGAAAATAAATGGCTACAACGACCATTTCATATTTTTTTACTTCCGTCAATTACAGCTATTTTAGGATTTGGAATTAATTTTTTACCAATTATATTATCATTCAAATTAGCATTGGTATTAGTTGCGATGTTAATTGTCTTGAAAATTTTTAAAAGTCAACTTGCGCCAGCATTAGCTACAGGATTATTACCAATTGTTACAAATGCAGAATCTTTTGTATTTCTATATGCCATATTTCTATTTGTCTTTTTACTTTTTCTATCAATAAAAATATTCAAACTAAAACCAACTGAAAATGCAGTTCCAATGATTTACACAAGCCACAACAGATGGTTAATTGGATTATGTATAGTTTGGTTTGCAGCTTGTTATTTTAGTGGATTTGCACACTTCTCTGCTATTCCTCCTATTATCGTAATTTCTTTTGAATCTTTAAATAATCCAACATTAAAATTAACTGTACGTTTAAAACGTATTCTTGTGATGTTTATGGTTACAATGGCTGGTTGTTTGACAATGCATTATCTTGATAATTGGATAATTATTGGCTTAATCGATTTGATTGTCGTAATGTTTATTTTGAAATTAACAGATTTACGCTTACCTCCTGCTTTTGCAATGGTTATTTTACCAATGATTTTACCTTCTGACTCGATAAAATATTTACCTGTTGCAACATTAATCATGAGTATATTTTTTATGCTATCGATTTATATTATTCAGAAAGTTGCTTATCCAAAAGCGATTGATTTCAAATAAAAAAGTCATCCAAACTTGAATGACTTTGTAGCTATTTTTAATATGTTTCTTCGATTGATTTTACCATATTATAAATGAACTCATTGTAAGGTGTCGGAATATTATATTGTTTTCCTAAACTGATAATTTCGCCTGCAAATTCATCCACTTCCGAATATCGTTTTGCTTCGCGATCTTGTAACATCGAAGTTTTACCAAATTCATCCACAATTTTCATCGTAGATTTCATTCGATCCACTTCTTCTTGACCAATTGCAACTCCATGCGCATTCCCAACCGCAAGAACTTCATTAGAAATCATATCCATTAAAACCTCGAGATATTGATTGGTACGAAATTGTCCATATAGAAACTCCAACAAAAATGTCAATTGATTTCCGACAACATTTACCAAATATTTCCCCCACTGCGCTTTCTGAATATCATCCGATAATTGATTTGGAATTTCAGCAACATTCATCAATTCATGTAAATCGACTAATTTATCATGATTAATTGAATCCATTTTCCCAAAAATAATTTTTCCTATACTCGAAAACGTCACGCGATTATCAACTTTTACCGCATCCATGTACGCAACTGCATTCACCACACGATCCCATCCAAAATGATCTGCCAAAACACGTTCAGAAGAAATTCCGTTCATCAAACTTACAATCATTGTGTTTTCACCAACAAAAGGCTTCATATCTTCTATCGCTTGCTGTAAATGAGAACTTTTAACGACTAAAAATATATAATCTGGATAATTATTATCCTCGATTTTTGTCACATAATTAAAATCATACGCTTTATCATTCACAAAAATTTGAGATTCTTCGTATCGATTTTTTCGCTCTTCATCTACAATTACACTTACAATTTCTGGATTATATTCATAAAAACTCGCTGCATATTTTGCTCCTAAAGCTCCCAATCCAAGAAAATAAATTGATTTCATTTTTTTGTTATTTAGAAGATAAATTTAAAATAAAATCTACAACATTTACGAATTTAAGTCTTTGAAAAAATTTAATATTTCGGTTATAATTAGTTTTGATAAACTTTTGACAATTCTTTTGGATTGAGATACAAATAATAAATCAAATTACGCAAATCATCAAGATTTGAGCTAGAATCTACAGCTATTTCATTGTCTTTTTGAAAATTCTTTTTCAATACATCATACAATTGATTTATTTTCTTCCAATCATCTTTTGCAGCAATTTTTTCAACAGATTTGTTATTCGTCGATTTTGCTAATTGTGAGGGCGTTTTCTGAATCACTTCAAATAAAACATATAGATTGTTGACATGATTGATATAATTGTATGTTTCATTTACGGCAAAATAATTCAGAAGAGTTTTCTCTTCATCCGAAATTTTCAAACTAGAAATTAACTTCATTTCCTCGCCCAACCATTCATAAGCCGACAATCCAATTTGAGAAGCATTTTGCGTTACAACCATTCTTGGAATTGGTTCTGCATTTGCAATTTTATTTAATGTAAATTCTGTTTTTTGATTCAAAACATCCAATCGATTATTTGCTGGAGCAAGACATTTCAAAGCATAATCGCAATTATATCCTAACGTAATTATCTCCTCAAGTTCAGAAAAAATATCGGCAGAAGTATCATTGTTGAAACTCTCAAAATTTTGCAAACAATTATCTTGATATTTTTCTTTAAAATCATTCATAGAAGAATAATCTTTTTTATCATCATCCCAAATAAGATTAAAATTATAAGCAAAAACATTCACAAATTGCATCGTTTTACTTTGTGGATTTTCATCAACAAATTTTTGATATACTTCTACTTTAGGAGATTCTGTATCGCAATCATCCATCAACGCAATTAAAAATCGTTCGTTAAGTGGAGTTTTCGTTCCAAATTTCTTTCCAACAGATTTTTTAAATTTCTCTTTATAGTCAACAAAATATGATTTTTGATTATCATTCAACACAAAATAAACTTCGAGTTCAGAAAGAAGTCCAACTTTCTTACCTAATTCGATATTATTATCCAACAAATATTTTTCGAAAGTAGAATAATCAATTCCTTTTTCTTTCGTTTTTTCTAAAATCGTATCATCAGGATAAGCCCTCGAACCAAAAGGCAAAGAATATAAAAAAGGACCATCTGCAAAAAGTTGAACAGAGGTAAATAGAGTCAATAGAAAAGTAAAAAGTAGTTTTTTCATAAGGTTGATTTTTATAAAATTAGAAATTTTATTGAATATTTTTTTAAGTTTTAGATGATTTAACATGAATAAAAAAGCGTTACAAATCATTTTCTTAATATTAATTCAAACAAGACAATTCTTCAAATTGTTCTTTTTAAAAATAGTTTTTACATATATTTAACAAATTAATACATCACACGTGAGTCAAATAAAAAATACCGAGGAAAAAGAATTGCAAAGAGGTCTTACAAACCGACATATTCAATTGATTGCTTTAGGTGGCGCGATTGGAACTGGTTTGTTTTTAGGAATTGGACCCGCTGCTGTTTTAGCTGGACCATCTGTTATTTTAGGTTATGCAATTGCAGGAATCATAGCCTTCTTCATCATGCGTCAATTAGGAGAAATGGTTGTAAACGAACCTGTTTCAGGAAGTTTTAGTCATTTTGCATATAAATATTGGGGATCTTTTGCTGGATTTGCTTCTGGTTGGAATTATTGGATTCTTTATGTTTTGGTAAGTATGTCTGAGTTGACTGCAATCGGAATTTATGTACAATTTTGGTGGCCTGATATTCCTTTATGGGCTTCAAGTTTGTTCTTTTTTATTGTGATTAATGCTTTGAATTTAGGATCTGTAAAAATGTTTGGTGAAGCTGAATTTTGGTTTTCTATCATCAAAGTAATTGCGATTATTGCAATGATTATTTTTGGGGCTTATCTGTTAATAAGCGGAACTGGAGGTGAACAAGCAACAATACAAAACCTTTGGAACAATGGAGGTTTTTTCCCTAAAGGTTGGTTATCTGGTAATAGTGAAGGTGGTTTTAGCGGATTATTTGCCGCAATGGCTCTTATTATGTTCTCTTTTGGAGGTTTAGAATTAATTGGAATCACAGCTGCTGAAGCTAAAAATCCAGAAAAAACAATTCCGAAAGCAACCAATCAAGTAATTTATAGAATTTTAATCTTCTATGTAGGAGCATTAATTATCTTATTTTCGTTAGCTCCTTGGGAAACGATCACGGATAAAAGTAGTCCTTTTGTGATGGTTTTTGAGAATTTGAATCATTTGAAACTAAATATTTTTGGTAACACGATTGATTTTTCAAAATTAATTGCAAACGCACTAAATATTATCGTTTTGACAGCGGCTTTATCAGTTTACAACAGCTCTGTTTACAGTAATAGTAGAATGTTGTATGGTTTGGCAGAGCAAGGAAATGCACCTAAATTCTTGAAAAAATTAAACAAAAATCACGTGCCTGTTATGGCGATTTTAGTTTCATCTTTTTTCGCTGCAATTTGTATTTTGATTAATAAAATAATTCCAGAAAACGCCTTCCATGTATTGATGTCTTTAGTGGTTTCTTCGTTGGTAATTAACTGGATTATGATTTCGATAACACATCTTAAATACAGAAAACAAAAGAATTTAGAGAACACAAAAACATTATTTCCATCTTTCTTGTATCCTATCAGTAATTACATTTGTCTAATTTTCTTATTTGGAATTTTAGTAATTATGTGGTTTACAGGACTTAAAATTTCAGTGGAATTAATTCCAGTTTGGTTGGTCTTCCTTTACATCGCTTATCGAATTGTAAAAGAAAATAAAAAGAAAAATTCTTTAAATAAGTAAACAAAAAATCCGCTCAATGAGCGGATTTTTTAATCGACTTTGGTTGCAAAGCAAACCTATTTTTAAATATATTTTTTGATTTCTGTAACCAATTGTTCTTTTGGTCGCGCTCCACTTTGTTTCCATAATAATTCACCATTTTTGAAAATGGCAAAAGTCGGAACTCCTTGCACTTGATATCGTGCAGCTAAATCTTGATATTTATCAACATCCACTTTTAGGATTTTGACATCATCTCCCAATTCTTCTTTCACTTGTTGCAAAACTGGACCCATCATTTGACAAGGACCACACCAAGTTGCAAAAAAATCTAACAAAACTGGTTTATCTGAATTAATAATTTCTTCGAAAGTCATTGTTTTTGATTCTTCTTTGTTATTTGATTGATTTTTATTTCGGTTGAATAAATTTTTAAACATCTTTATTTTTTCTTCTTAAATATACTAAAAAAAGCACTTCCGAAGAAGTGCTTCATAATTAGCTTTACTAATTATTAACCTAACCTATGAAAAATTTATTCTACTGTTAGTGCTACTAACATTTAGATATAATCAAAACAAATACCAAGTTTAAAATACTGACAATCTGTTTTTTATATTTAACATAATTTAAGAAATAGGTTAACGCAAATATGTTTTATTTTAGAAATTCTACTATAATTCACACACAAATTTTGGATTAACTGACTTTATTTCAGCTATCACTGACATTATTTCTTCTTTGGTTGAATTATCTTCCAATCTTTTCAATTGTTCCGAATTCAAACCAATCATTTGTATAAATGTAACTTTTCCATGCGGCGTATCAATTTCATCTAAATCATCATCCTTGATAAAAGCCAAACCAACAATGTCCGTTTCCGAATCTGTACGAATTGGACCGCCTAAAGGCAAAAATTGGTATTCATCAAACCAAACTTTTGTTTCATTCACAAAACGTCCCAAATTATTCATTAATTGAACCACCCAAAAAGGATCTTCACCATTATCATCTTTAACAGGTTTCACACGGAAAGAAAACTCAAATCCCCACTTACTAAAATCTGCACCTACGCTCTCTTCCGAATAGTACAAATGTGACATTCCGTAACTCACCAAATGATAATAACCATTAACATCAAAAACCGCAACTCCATCAATTGGATCATCACCTCCTTGAAAAGACATCACCTGCGGCGAATAAAAACGCGGTTCTAAAGTCCCATAAACTTCTTTTAAGCGATTTTCAATCGCAATTGCACCAACCGCTTGATCTGATTTATATTGTTTTTTGTATTCTTCTAAATTCATGATGCAAAAATAGTTTATCCAATCTTAATTCTCAGTTAAAGACATAAAAAAAGAGAGCTTCTTGTTAGAAACTCTCTTTTGTAGTAGCGAGGACCGGACTCGAACCGATGACCTTCGGGTTATGAGCCCGACGAGCTACCTACTGCTCCACCTCGCGATTTAGTAGCGAGAACAGGACTCGAACCTGTGACCTTCGGGTTATGAGCCCGACGAGCTACCTACTGCTCCATCTCGCGTTATTGGACTGCAAATATACGTTCATTATTTAAAATACCAAACATTATTCGAAATTATTTTATTTTATTCTGACAAAAAACAAATAAAAACCATGTAAACTACTGTAATAAAGTGATTTATGTGATTTTAAATATTTAAAATATTTTAAATTATTTTTTAATTAACTTTAATTGGTGGATGATTTTCGATAAAATCGATTGCTAAATCAGCACTATCTGTTAAAAATAGTAACTCCTTATATGCTTTTCCTATTGCTAATTGATGCAAAACCGAATAAATCGCCGTATCTTCTACATATCTTTTCTTACTCAAAAAAATCATTGGACTGTAATATCCTGAAGTTCCATAATGATTTTGCGCTGCTTCCTGAAAAATTTCTTGTGTTGTTCCAGCACTTCCAGGCGCATAAACCAACCCGAACAAACTAATTGTTAGCAACATATCTTCTCGAATACTATTAGAAAAATATTTCGCAATATTCGTTGCAAATAAATTACTCGGTTCGTGACCATAAAACCATGTTGGAATTGCTAAACTTTCAGCACCATTTGGATAGATTTCTAAAACTTTTTTAGCATTCGTCATAAAATTCTTCGCCAAATATTCAGTTTTATCTTCATCAATAAAGTCTAAATCAGCCAAAATACTAATCGCATTCATCAAATCTTCATCCGAATAATTTGCCATATAAGCTCCTAAATTAGCAGCTTCCATAATTCCAGGACCTCCACCAGAAACAACAAAATAACCTTTTTCAGTAGCCAATTTCGCCGCTTTTGCAGTTTCATTATAAAACTCCGAATTTCGCGCAGTAGAATGTCCGCCCATAAAGCCAACCACTTTTTTCTTCGTCATTCCATTATCATTATATTCCAAAATTCGACGCAAACCATCATCAATAGACAAATCGTGTAAACGTTGCGCCAAAGCTTCTGAAACAGACGGATTATATTTATGTTTTTTGAAATGTTTATAAATTTTAAGATCTATACTTTGGTCATTATCCGGATCATAACCTTCCATCAACTCTTGCCAAGTATACAATTTTCCACGATATGGATTATAGGGAACTGATTCAAATTTTGGATAAACGAATGCTCCTTTTTCGATTAAATAGATTGCTTCATGTTGTTTAAACTTACAACCCAAAAACGATGTATTACATAAATTATACTCTTCCCAATTGATTTCTTGACGCAAAAAATTAACATCTTGAACTACTTTATCGGTTAAATCTTTGGTTTGAGAAACTAATTCATTCCATTCTGATAGATTATGAACTAAATCTTTGATTGGTTTTATTTTCATTCTTATTTCTTACTTCATTAAAAATTCGGAAAAATGAATTTACACGAATTATTCCAAACCAACGAATTCGGCACAATAAATCTGCAAATTTTCATTTTTCTAATTTATATTTGCATCAAATTCGTGCTCATCTTAATGGGGAATCGTGTGCAAATCACGAACTGTCGCGCAACTGTAAATCAATATTTTTGACAAGTCAGAATGCCACTAAATTGAGTTAATAATTAACCAAAAACTTTCGCGAAAAAAGTAAAAATTATGTTCTATGAAATCATCAAACCACCACAAAAAAACATTATCAACTCAAAAATTAATTAAGAAAAGTAACGTGTAAATATATGATAATGGAAGTGGAAAAAACACCAAGAGAAGAGTTGATTGAACAACGCATCATCAATTCTGAAACTCGCATTTTTAAAGCTGTTTTTCCTGGAGATACAAACCACCACAACACAATGTTTGGAGGTTCAGTAATGTATTTGATGGATGAAATTGCTTTTATGACAGCAACTCGTTTTTGTCGCAAACCTATTGTTACAGTAAGTAGTGACAAAATTGATTTTAAACACTCAATTCCTGCAGGAACTATCGTAGAAATGGTAGGGAAAGTGGTACGTGTAGGACGCTCAAGTTTGGATGTACAAATTGATGTTTTTATCGAAAGTATGTATCGTGACGGACGTGATAAAGCGATTTCGGGAACGTTTACATTAGTTGCAATTAACGAAAACAAACGACCAGTTCCTGTTATTGACTAACACGAGCTATAGAAAATTTTTAATCCTTTATCTTTTTGATAGAGGATTTTTTTATGATTTTCAATTAATAATTGATAATATTCTAAAGGTTTCTTAGTTTTACATTAAACACAAGAAAAATGGAATTACCTTTTGCCGAACCATTTCGCATAAAAATGGTCGAAGAAATTTATCAATCTACTAGAGAGGAACGCGAAAAGTGGATCGAAGAAAAAGATTACAACCTATTTAACCTAGAAAGCCACAAAGTATTTATTGATTTATTAACTGATTCGGGAACTGGAGCAATGTCCGACAAACAGTGGTCTGCAATGATGACTGGAGACGAAAGCTATGCTGGTTCTCAATCTTTCTTAAAACTGAAAGAAACCATTAACACCATTACTGGATTTGAGTTTCTTTTACCTACGCATCAAGGTCGTGCAGCGGAAAATGTATTGTTTTCAGCTCTTGTAAAAGAAGGTCATGTTGTTCCTGGGAACTCGCATTTTGATACAACAAAAGGTCATATCGAATTTAGAAAAGCGCACGCGATTGATTGTACTATTGATGAGGCTTTTGACAGCGAATTGATTCATCCTTTCAAAGGAAATATCGATTTACAAAAGTTAGAAAATATCTACAAAGAATACGGAAAAGAACAAATTCCATTTACATTAATCACTGTTACGTGCAATTCTTCTGGCGGTCAACCTGTGTCAATCGAAAATATTCGTCAAGTTCGTGAATTGTCTAATCAATATGGAATTCCAGTCTTTTTTGATGGCGCTCGTTTTGCAGAAAATGCTTATTTCATCAAAGAAAGAGAAGAAGAATTCAAGACAAAAACGATTAAAGAAATTGTTTTAGAAATGTTTTCTTACGGTGATGGAATGACAATGTCTGCGAAAAAAGATGGTTTGGTAAATATTGGTGGATTTATTGCACTGAATAATGAAGAGCTATATAAAATTTGCGGAAATTTCGGAATTATTTACGAAGGATATTTAAGTTATGGTGGTTTAGCTGGACGTGATTTAGCAGCTTTAGCACAAGGTTTGCAAGAATCGACAGAATATTCTTATTTACAATCGCGTATCAAACAAATTGAATATTTAGGGAATAAATTAATTGAATTTGGAATTCCAATTCAGCAACCAATCGGTGGACATGCTATTTTTGTTGATGCAGTAAAATTTTTACCAAATGTAACACGTGAAGAATTTCCTGCACAAACTTTGGGAATCGAATTGTACAAAGAAGCTGGAATTCGTGGTGTAGAAATCGGAACTATTTTGGCTGATCGTGATCCTGAAACGAGAGAAAATCGTTATCCAAAATTAGAATTATTGCGTTTAGCTATTCCTAGAAGAACTTATTTCCAAAGTCATATGGATTATATTGCAGTAGCTTTGAAAAATATTTTTGATCGACGAAATGAGATTAATTCAGGTTATGAAATTTCGTGGGAATCTGAAATTTTAAGACATTTCACTGTAAAATTGAAAAAGAAATAAATAAAAAATCCTTCAGATAATCTGAAGGATTTTTTTGATATTACCATCTCCAATCGCCCGAAATACGAAGTGGAGTTTCTAAATTTCCTTTGATTAAGGCTTCCTTAATTTCTTGTTCGTTCCAACGTTTTGAAGGAATTTCTTTCAAATTACTCAAACGATACAACAAATAGGTTTCCAAAATCACATTATTTTTCAAACCAATTTCTTCTACATAATCAAATGTATCGCAATTTGCGTGGTAACAATTTAACGCTCCTTTTGTAAATTGACTATCCGAAAGCCCAATAATAGGCACACCTTGCAACATAAACGGTTGATGATCTGAATGTAAATCTACACTCGCAAATGTTTTCAATTTAAAATCTGGAATCACTTTTTGCACATCATTCGCATAATCAGTTAAAATAGGCAAATTACTTTCCATTGTCGAATAATACGACTTTGGATTTGTTGTCATATCCATATTCGACATTGCTTTGATTTGATTGATAGAACCGTCTTTCAGCGCTTGATTAACGTAATATTTAGAACCTATCAAACCAACTTCTTCGCCCATAAATAAAACAAATTCTATTGTTCGATCATTTTGAAGATTTAACTTTTTATATGTTCTCGCAATATCCATTACAGAAAAACTTCCAACGCCGTTATCAATTGCTCCTGTAGCCAAATCCCAACTATCTAAATGTCCCCCAAGAACTATTTTTTCGTTTGGAAATTTAGAACCGATTTTCTTTGCAATAATGTTGCGACCTTTCATTTGTCCAACATCATTTTTCATTTCGATTTTAGCAATTTCTTTTCCTTTTGATAGTAGATCTTCTTTGATTTTCAATCCATCTTCTAAACTGATGTTAATTGCAGGAATTTTAATAATTTCTCCCGTTACAGAGGCCGTTCCTGTCAATAGAATTCCTCCAGCAGGACGATTAAACAAGATAATTCCTTTCGCTCCGTACTTTTCTGCTAAAGCTGTTTTTTCGGAACGATGTAGATTTTCGATTTCTTTTGGCGTTCCATCCAACAAACCAAGCGCAGCAAAAACAATCTTTCCTTTTACTTTATCACCAATCTTTTTGTAATCTTCTTCAAGTCCATTTCCTAAATCAATTAATTCTCCCGAAAGACTAACATTTGCTGGCGAATGCGCCAAAGCAACGGCTTTTATAGATTGATTATTGATTTTTAAATCTAAACTTTTACGATTCCAACCGCTAAATGTAAACTCTTGAAAAGACACATCATAACCATACGAACGCAACAAATTTGCTGCATATTCTTCTGCTATTCGTCCATTTTCTGTTCCTGTAGCTCGATGTCCAAATGTTTCGGTTGCTTTTCTTAATTGTTGATAAGCTTCAGAATTTTGTTGTACTTCTTTGTTAATCAAGTCTAAAACTTGTTGATTAGTTTGAGCAGATAAACTCATGGTTGTAGAGATTAAACCTAGTGTTAATAAAAATTTCGATTTCATGTGTGAGTATTTCTATAAACTTAAAAATGTTTTTGGAAATAGTTGATAGAATGGGAGGAAAATTTACTTAAAAAAAATAGTCCTCAAAAAATGAGGACTATTTATATGAAATTATAAATTATTTCTTAGTGAGCTGGTACGAAACGCTCTCTTGCATCTTGCAATAATTGTTCTGCTTCTGCTTTATCACCGTACCCTTCAATTGTTGTTGTTTTATTTTCTAAGTCTTTATAAACTCTGAAAAAGTGCTCAACTTCTTTCAATGTATGAGGATTCATATCAGTGATGTTTTCTAATTGGTTCCATGTTGGATCAGCAACTGGTACACAAATTAATTTTTCATCTTGTCCTTTGTCATCAGACATTTTAAGAACACCGATTGTTTTTACTTCGATTACACATCCAGGAACAGTAGGTTCTGTTAAGAAAACTAATACGTCAATTGGATCTCCGTCTAATCCTAATGTATTTTCTACGAAACCGTAATCAGCTGGGTAGAACATTGGAGAGTATAAAACACGATCAAAACGGATTCTTCCTGTTTCGTGATCCATTTCGTATTTGTTGCGAGATCCTCTTGGGATTTCGATGATTGCATCAAAAGTCATTGTAATATTCTTTTTTTTATTATTTATTTTCTAAAAATTCCAATCTAAACCGATTGTGATGCCAAATTTACGAACATCTGGCAAATTATTATAATTTCCGCGCCAATTAAAATCAACACGTATTGGTCTAATGTTTCCAAAACCAATGTTTTCGATCCCAAACCCGTATTCGTAGTATATTTGTTGATTTGGTGCAAAATATTGTATCGTCGAACGATTAATAGCTTTACTTTTCTCCGAAATGTCTCCGTAAGCCGCTCTCAAGAATCCTACTTCTCTTAATTTTAATTTTTTGATTAACGGAACTTTATTCAAAATCCAACCGTTAAAATGATGTTCCCAGTTCATCGTTACATATTCATCTGTTACAAATTCATAATAATCTAATTGTGAAAATGTACCATAAACTTGTCCGTAACTCTCATTTCCAGGTAACGCACTCATTAATGATAAAGGAACACCTTGAAATGTTTTTCCTGCTTCTACAGTTACCAATGATTTACCAAAAGATCCAATCAAAATTGGTTGTGTATATAAAAATTGTAATTTATCATATTCAAAATCTGAATTAATTACACCTTTCAATCCTTTTGTATAACGCAACATTAATGTTGGAGCAAGTGTTGTCATTTCGTAACGATCAATTCCATATTGCGAATATTTTGCACCTGGACGAGCAATTACCGAAACACTTACACTTGAATTTGTTAAAGTTTCTTTAATCTGACCATTTTTTTCATATCCAATCGAGAAATGTTCTGCATCTGCTGGTTTAATTAATTGATAATTTCCATCAACACGAAACGTTACATTTTTCCAAGGTTCTATCGACGCATACACATTTGTCAAATTATTATTACTCAAAAATGTATTATCTCCTTGATTGATGATTGATGACGAAGCAAAACTACGCGTCATAATTCCGTCAGAAGCCGTTAACGTTGCAGCCAATTGTTCTACATCACGTTTTGTTCCGATACCGACTTGAAAACGATTATATTTATTGAACATGTAACGAAAATCTGCTCCATATTTGAATTTATCATCTCGAAAACCATATGCCAAGAAACCTTGCGCACGCCACATATCATTTTGCGAAAAATATGTACGAGCTCCAGCTCTCAAACGGAAACCTTCGATTTGGTTGTATCCAAAAGATGAATATAAATTCCCGATATCAATTGCATTTCCGACATTGTAATATCCAGAACCAAAAATCTCGATTGCTTTCACAATATTATTGAATTTTGGTACTTTATTTAATTGCTCTAATGTTTCGTAAATACCTTCTTGATCTTTCGTTAAAGCTTCAGGACGATTTTCTGCCCAAAACTGATTATCTTTTTCGTTAAGCGCTGCTTTTGCTGGATCTAATTTCTCGTAATAAAAAGCTTCGGGATGTGTTGTATCGAAATCGTAATTGTAATAATTCACCGTTTTATGCGCAAAAATTCCTTTCGCACTTTCTTTTTTACTCAACAACGACATATCCAACATCGCGTATTCTTTCTTTGGATAGAAAATAGAATCGTTTGGAATATCATATTCTAGATTCATGAAAATATTACGTACAAAATTCACGTTCATTTCTTTCGTTGTTTCCATCACAACCTCTTTCACCGCATAAGCATCTTTCGAAATATATAATTCTCCTTTAAATGTCAATTCGCCTTCGCGACGCGGATAATATTTGATTCGATAAGATTCTATTCCATCTACATCAACTGTATCTTTCAATTCGTAATCATAAACTGCGAAACCATCTGTTGCAATTGGACTCACAAATTTGATGTCTAAAATATTTATACGATTATCATAAATATCAATATCACGGAAAAGATTTTTTACCGTAGAAGCAACCACTTCATTTTTCTCGAAACCTGATGTTTTATTCGCAATTAATTCGCGACGCTCTTTTGTTGAAGGTTTATTAATTCCCGCAACATTGTAAATTGACTCATTCAAGAAAGCTGGTAAATATGTTTTTCCGTTGATAGAAGATGTATCTACTTTCTCGAAAACAAACTCCATTCCTTTAAAAATCTTACGTTTCATAAAAGTTGAATCGATATTACTAATATCAAATTGCAACTTTTCGTATTCGTCGTACTGATAATGAGGAGCTAATTTTAGCCCATTTTTCTTTTTACGCTTCCATACTTCACGCAAAATAGCATAAGCTGGATTTTCTTTCTTTTTAAGACGTTTTTTCTTTGCCGAAACAACTGCTGTTTCTAAATCTACCGTTCCGTTATCTTCTACTTTCGTGTCTTCTTCTGCTAAAAATAATTGAGCAATAAAATTATAATCGATTTTATTTTCGATTACATAATCAGAAGTTTCGTATCCATTTTTTGATACGACAATTTTATTTGCATTCGAACTAGATTCGATATAAAAAGTACCATCAGAGTTTGATGTTGCACTTACTTTAAGTTCTGGTAAACGAATATCTGCGTAAGGAATAGGCTTCTGAGTTTCAGAATCGATGACCTTTCCTTGGATTTTTACTTGCGCGTGCACAGACGCTAGAACAACTATAAAAAAAGCTGTTATATAACTTTTCATCAATAAGATTTGGTTAAAAAAAATAAAGTCTAGCAAAATGTATGCTAGACTTTACAAATATAGTTTATAAATCTTAATTATTTATACATCACAGCTTTTACAGCTTCAACTACATCTTTTGCATTAGGAATCCAAGTCTCATACAAGTTTGGAGCATAAGGTGCTGATGTATCTTTTGTTGTGATACGTTTGATTGGTGCATCTAAATAATCAAATGCTTTTTGTTGAACCATATACGTAATTTCTGAAGCAACTGAAGCGAAAGGCCAAGCTTCTTCTAAAACTACTAAACGATTTGTTTTCTTAACAGATTTGAAAATTGTATCATAATCTAACGGACGAACTGTACGTAAGTCAATTACTTCAACAGAAATTCCTTCTTTTGCTAATTCATCAGCAGCGATGTAAGCTTGCTTAATAATTTTCCCGAAAGAAACTAACGTTACATCTGTACCTTCACGTTTGATTTCTGCTTTACCAATTTCGATTGTGTATTCTTCATCTGGCATTTCCATTTTATCTCCATACATCTGTTCAGATTCCATGAAAATTACTGGATCGTTATCACGAATTGCAGATTTTAATAAACCTTTTGCATCATAAGGGTTTGAAGGAACAATTACTTTAAGACCTGGTACATTTGCATACCAATTCTCAAAAGCTTGTGAGTGTGTTGCACCTAATTGTCCTGCAGAAGCAGTAGGTCCTCTAAATACAATTGGACAGTTGAATTGTCCTCCTGACATTTGATAAATTTTTGCAGCGTTATTGATAATTTGGTCAATAGACACTAATGAGAAATTGAATGTCATGTATTCTACGATTGGGCGACATCCCGTCATTGTAGATCCAATTGCGATTCCTGAAAAACCAGCCTCTGCGATTGGTGCATCAATTACACGTTCTGCTCCAAATTCGTCTAACATTCCTTTCGAAGCTTTGTACGCTCCGTTGTATTCTGCTACTTCTTCTCCAATTAAAAATATAGATTCATCGCGACGCATTTCTTCACTCATTGCCTCTGCGATTACTTCTCTAAATGTTTTTATAGCCATTTTATGCGATTTCGTTCTTTATTATATTTTTTCCTAAAGCAAATGTAATAAAAAACTTGCGAATTATTTAAAACGAATTCATTCAATAAAAAAATCCCAAAATAATCTAAAGTATTTTGGGATCGAAAAATAGTTGAAAAAGAATGTAATCTATATTTTAGAACCAGCCTTTGTGACCTTCTACATATGTTTTATCAAACTCTTCATCAGATTTTGTTAAATAAATAATTCCTTCAATAAATCCAATAAGTCCAGCAAATCCAAATGTTACAAAAGTTGCAATAATTTGAATAATACCTTCTTTTGTATAGCCTAAATAGAATTTATGAATTCCTAAATATCCTACTAAAATTCCTAAAATTCCGGCAATGATTTTTTTCTCTGATTTGTACGGTTGATTGTTTTCCATAGTTTTTAAAGTTTAAATAAATAATTGTTTTTGTTGGTTACAAATTTAATTTGTCCATCTTTCTTAAAAATCACTAGATATAATGATTTTGAATATTGTACAAATAAAATAAATCTGATCTTAATTTAAGGTTAACGATTTAACAATCTACTTTTTATAAAATCAATTCCTTTTATTTACATTTGCACAAAATGGTGCTCAACGAGTGAGTTAAAAGGGAATTTGGTTCAATTCCAAAACTGTCCCCGCAACTGTAAATTCTAACATACTTTTTGTAAAAGAATAAGTCAGGAAACCTGCCATTGCTAACAAATTAATAGAAAATGTTTTCGGAGGAAAAACAGATTTTAATATGAAAAAACTTTTTCTTTGTTTTAATCTTATCGCTGGAATTGCTTTTGCACAGACGGATACCATCAATTTGAAACCTTTGATTTTGAATGATGCTTTTCTTAAAAATCATTACAAATCTCAAAGTATTATCAAACTTAATGATAGTATTTTGGAACAAAACCCTAATCAACTGACGCAAGTTTTACAAGCGCAAACGCCAATTTATTTTAAAGAAAATGGTAGAGGAATGGTTTCTTCGCCTTCGTTTCGTGGAACTTTGGCTTCGCACACAGCGGTAATTTGGAACGGAATAAATGTCAATTCGCAAACAACAGGGCAAACTGATTTTAATTTATTTGCAAGTAATTCGTTCGATGGAATTTTGGTAAAACCAGGCGGAGGAAGTATTGCGTACGGAACAGGTTCTATCGGCGGTACAATTCATTTACTGAATAAATTTGAGTATGAGAAAGGTTTACAGCAAAAAATCAATTTAGGATACGGAAGTTACGATACATGGTCGGGAAAATATCAGTTGAAATATAGTACAGAACAATTTAGTTCTTCAATCGATTACGAACGAAATCAATCTGATAATGACTATAAAATTCCGAATCATATGAAGAAGAATTTGAACGGAAAATATTATTTCAATACAATTAATGGAAATTTTGGTTATAAAATCGACCCTAAAAATGAATTGAAACTTTATTCGATGTTCAATTTTGGAAAGCGCGAATTTCCTTTGGTTGATATTGGTTCAACGCCTTCTGGATACGAAAACCAGGATTATCGTTTGATGACAGAATGGAATTTCAATCCAAATGAAAAGTGGCAATCGCAACTAAAATTGGCTTATATCCGAGAAGAAAGCAGTTATTTCAACAATATTCACAAATCTTATTCGGACGATTTACAGGTTGATAATTATATTTTAAAATATTATCTGAATCATCAAATCACGAATAATTTTGAGCTTTCACTTTTATCTGAAGCCAATTATAATCAAGGGAATGGAAATAATTTGACCAAAAGTGATCAAAATTCTATCAATTTTGCCTTAATCGCGAAGCATAAATTATCAGATGTTTTGGAATACGAAGCGAGTATTCGCCAAGACTTTTCTGATACATACCAAAATCCTTTTATTTATTCGTTAGGTTTTAATTATCGTCCAATACATTCGTATCAATTGAGAGGAAATGTTTCGAAAAATTTCAGAAATCCAACGTACAATGATTTATTTTGGAAAACTGGCGGAAATCCAGATTTGAAATCAGAATCAGCTTATCAATTTGAATTAGGAAATGATTTTATCAGCAAAAATTTAAACATTCAAACCAATATTTTTTATAATAAGTTGAGTGATATGATTCAATGGATTCCGAGCTCGCAAAACAGTTCTTATTGGGTTCCTGTGAATATCAACAAGGCAGAAACCTATGGTTTTGAAATGATTGGGAATTACAAATGGAATGCATTAATTTTCAATACAGTTTATGCATATACCAAAACAAAAGATAAATTTAAAAATAAGGAATTGATGTATTCCCCAAACCATAAATGGACGGCGAGCGCTCAGTACACTTACAAACGTTTATCTGCTTTTGTACAAAATATTTATACAAGTAAAGTTTTTACCGATTCGAAAGAAGAAAGAACACTTGATAGTTTTTGGCTAACGAATTTAGGTTTAAATTATACGATTTCACCACTTTATAGCGTTTCTATGAGAGTGAATAATGTGTTTAACCAAGAATATCAAACACAAGAAAATCGTTGGCAACCAGGCACAAATTATAACATACAAATACAAATAAAATTTTAAAAAACTATGATTAAATTTAAATCAATCGCACTTATAGCCTTGGCAGGAGTATTTTTACAATCTTGCTCAAATGACGATGATGGACCAAACAATGATCCTGAAAAAGGAAATTATTCGAAAGGAGTTTTTATTTTGAATGAAGGAGGTTTCAATTCAGCTAACGCAGAAATCACTTATTTTGATCCAACAAAAGATGTAAGTACAACAAATCCTATTCAAGAAATTTTCAAGACTGCGAACGCTGGTGCGCAATTGGGTTCTGTAGGACAAAGTATGTATTTCAAAGGAAACAAAGCTTATATTGTTCTTAATGTTTCTAATAAAGTAGAAGTTGTTGACAACACAACTTTCAAAAAAATTAGTACAATTCCATCATCAGATAATATGAGCAACCCTCGTTATATCGTTTCTGATGATCAATTTTTGTATATCTCAAACTGGGGAGATCCTAATGTTACGACAGACGATTTTATTGCAAAATACAAAATCAGTGATTTAACTTTCGTAGAAAAATATAAGGTTGACGAAGGTCCAGAAAAAATGATTCTTGACAATAACAAACTTTATATTGCACAAAAAGGAGGTTGGGGAACAGGTAAAACAGTTACAATTATTGACCTTAAAACAAATGATAAAAAAAGTATAAATGTTGGTGATGTTCCGACGGATTTAACAATTCAAAACGGAAATTTATTTGTCCTTTCGCAAGGTGTTAATTGGGGAACTACTACAAAAGGAAAATTGGTTCGTTATAATTTAACTTCAGAAGATAAATTAGAAATGAATTTTCCTGATGGACAACATCCAAATTTCTTAGTTGCAGAGAATAGTAAATTGTATTACATCGTTAATAATTCTGTTTATTCTATGGCTACAAATGCGACAGCTTTGCCTACAAAAGCAGATTACATAACAGGAGCTGATAATGTATATGGTTTTTATGTAAAAGGTGATACTTTTTATGTTTTAGACGCAAAAGATTACAATTCTAATGGACGATTATTAATTCAGAATGCACAAGGAGGTCTTAAAAATCCAGCAATTACAACTGGAGTTTCACCAAATTCTGTTTACATCAAATAATATTTCCTGAAAAATCAACATAAAAAAATCTGAAGTTTAGACTTCAGATTTTTTTATGTTCTTTATTTTGAAAATGGTTTGTGAATTAAACACAACAATCGCGAGTAAAATCAAACTATAACCGATCATTTGCATTGGCGAAACGGCTTCTTTGTAATAGAAAATTGCCAAAACAAAATTCATAATTGGATTCAAATAAATTAAAATTCCAACGGTTGAAGAGTCAATTCCTTTTAAAGCAAAATTGTTTAAGAACATTGGAATGATAGTGAACAAAATCACAATCATCATAATACATTGATAGAAAATTGTTTCGGTCGGAATTGGTCCCGAAAAGATGAAAACCAATGGCAACATCAGAATAGCTACAATTAATAATTGCGTCATCAATAAATTGAAACTATCAAAAACATTCAAGCTTCTCTGAATAATGATATACAGTGCAAATGTACACGCAACAATCAAACTATAAACCAAGTCTATAAGATGACCTATACAAATAACCAAACATGCTAAAAGACTAATACCAACTGCAATCCATTTTATTTTGGTTAAATGTTCTTTCAGAATAATGAAAGCCAAAACAGTTGTAATAATCGGACAAACTAAGTAAGAGAGCGATGCGGCTTGCACACTAATATGATTCATTACGATAATAAACATCAACCAATTTGTCATCAAAATCAATGATCCGCCAACAATTAAACTTCCTAATTTTTTCTGTTTCTTTTTATCAAATGATTTGAATAAATCATAATCAGCTTTCATCTTATTACGTCGAAATCCAACATTAATGACCACTAAAAAGAAAACGGAAACATACAATCTGAAAAATAAAATATCCAAAGGTGGATAACCGGCGATCGGTTTCAATCCGAAACTAAAAAATCCCCACATAAAGTAGGTTATAATGGCTGCAATGATATATTTTGATTGATTCATAAAAGAGGCGTCAATTTGTACAAATGTATCGAATATCCAATTTGGAAATGATTATTTTTGCCTTAAATTTTATAGAAATGGAAAATCTTTTTACAGACGAATATTTTATGCGAATCGCCTTTAACGAAGCGGTTACAGCTTTCGAGCGAGACGAAATTCCAGTTGGAGCTGTGATTGTTTGCAACAACAAAATTATCGCGAAAGCACATAATCTAACGGAAACATTGACTGATGTTACAGCGCACGCTGAAATGCAAGCGATTACGTCAGCAGCAAATTATTTGGGTGGAAAATACTTACAAGATTGTACATTGTATGTAACTTTAGAACCTTGTGTGATGTGCGGCGGAGCATTGTATTGGAGCCAAATCTCGAAAGTGGTTTATGGTGCTTCGGATGAAAAACGCGGTTTTAAGGCAAAAATTGGCGAATTACATCCAAAAACTGAAATTGTTTCGGGAATTATGGAAGATGAATGCGGTCAATTGATGAAAGAATTTTTCCAACGCAAACGTTAAATCGATTTCAATATCGATAAAACTTCGTCATAATTTTCTATAAAAGCCATGTGTCCACCATCAAATTTGTACAAATGAATGTTAGGTAAATCTGGAATTAAGGTTAAAAATAATTCAGGATTAACCGTTTCATCATTCAGTCCAACAATGATATAAATTCCACCTTTGAAATCATACAAAATCGACGAACGATCTGGACGCTCACGCATTCCTTTCAAAGCTGCACAAACGCCTTCGATTGGAGTTTTCAAAGCAATTTCTTTTACAAACTTCAACTCATCTTTGAATTGCTCACGATGATGCGCCGCAAATAAAGTAGGCATGCTAAAACTCACCAACGCATTGAAATTTTTACGAGCTGTTTCACACGCTTTCAAACGTTGATTTTTCTTCGCTTCATCATCTGGCAAAGTCGAAGAGTTGATCAAAACAATATTTTCTACACGCTCTGGAAAAAGTTCAGCCAACGCGCACGTCACATAACCACCCATCGAATGTCCAACAAAAGTTGCTTTTTCTAGATTTAATTCATCCAAAACCGCAATCACTTTTTCAGCCATTTCTTCCATCGTATTCACCTCTTGCGAATTTTCAGAATTTCCATGCCCAGGCAAATCAATTGTAATAATTTGCACTTCTTTCTCAAGATTTTTTCGTAAATTATTCCAAATTAAATGACTCTCTAAGAAACCGTGTAAAAACACCAAGGGTTTACCGTTTCCTGTATTTTCGTAAAACAACATATAGTTTGGTTCAGAATTTGTAATTAACTAATGTACAAATTTACAATAATGAAAAAATATAGTCCCATAATAATACTATCAATAGCTATTGGTGCTATTATCATTTATTGTATGACAAGTAATCAGACAATATCAATAGGAGAAACGACTCAAAAAGTAGTCAAAAAAGATTCTTCTTTTCAAGAAATTGCTTTGGCTACACCAAAGATTACGAATAATTCTGAATTGAAATTAATTCATGGAAAAGGTGAATTTGTGATTGAAAAAGAAGCGAAAGAACAACAAACTTTTAGTTTTAGAAATGATTCTTCTTCCTCTGTTTATATTCAAATTATTCCTAAAAATAAACTCGGAAACATCAGAATTAATCAACTTATCTCTCCAAATAATGAAAAAGATGGTCCTTTTGGACAAGAAATCAATTATGATTTAACCGAAAAAGGCTTATATCAAATCCGAATTGGCGAAAGTTTGATGCAAGGTGATCCATTTGAAGGAAAATATACCTTGAAATTGCAGTTAAAATAGTTACTTTTACAGAAGAATTTTTCTGTTATGAAATGGACTTTTATCGCTTTTATTACATTGATTACGCTTTATAGTTGCGAAGATAAATCTACGCCAACCATTTATCCAAGCAAGATTGGAGTTGATTCTGCGTACAAAGATTTGGTAAAAAAAGATAAGCCAACAACAGAAGATGTAATGAAAGAGGAAGTCGTGAAAACAACTTCACATCAGAAAAAGGTTACTGCAAAACCTCAACAAAAAATTGTGTCTAACATAGATAAAATTATTCCGTTAAGTGCTAATAATACTACCGAAAATCTTGAAGTAAGTTATGCTAAAGCTAAAGCAGAACCTACTAAAATAGCAGGACAAACAAATACGTTTACCTTTAATGCAGATTCTGCTAAAAAAGTTTGGATCAAAATTTCTGCTCAAGATTCTACAGCAAATATCCGAATTAATCACATCAAAGGCCCTGTGGATTCTATAAAAGGTGGACCTTTTGGTAAAGAAACCATCTTCGAATTGCCTGCGCGTGGCGTGTATCAATTCTCGATTTCGGAAAAACCAACAAACCCAAAACCATACGCTGGGAAATATAAAGTGGAATTGAAATTATTGTGGAAATAAATTTCTATTTGTAGTAGATTTTGTAATTCAAAGCATAATTACCAAATAATTCTTGTTTACGAAACCCTGAATTTCGATTATCATTGTAATGAACAAAAACATCTGATTTTTTCGATGTATTTATCAAATCAAAATAGCCATTTCCTTCGGGACAAAAAGGATTTTCGTAAGACGTTTCTAAACCAATAAAATAGTTTTTGGCTTCAGAAGGTTTAAGTTTTAAATGAATAGGAAAAATATATTTTCCTTGATAATCTTTGTCTACTTCAAACCATTTTTCGTCGATTAAACTTTGTTTATCCTCAATTGATTTTAAAATTATCGGTTTGAAATAATAATATTCATTGCAATAATTTTTCTTCTTCACTTTTGATTCGAACAAAATTTCGATTGCTACAATTTCAATTTCTTTCTCGTTTGGAAGCAATAGATTCGAAAATATTTTGAGTCCAAAACTTGTGTTGTCCGTTAATCTTTCAACTTTCTTGAACTTTGGACGAAATTGTTTGTAGTTTGAATAATTCATAACCTCAACTTGATTGAGATTAATCGTATCCAATTTTTGAGCAAAACTCATCACTGAAAGTAAAAAGAGAATTAGGAATTTCATAAAGTAAATATATTGTTTTTTGTCAAGTTGAACTCGTTTCAGCTTCTCATACTTAATGTGATCCTGAAATAAATTCAGGATGACTTTTGAATTCATTTTTCGTCGGAATGACATTTTTTCGATTGTCATTTTGAGTCTGTCGAAGAATATATTCGTCTAACTTCTCGATACATTTGAAAAATTCTAACGAATATTTCAAATACTCGAAGTGACAAATCATAATTCTTTTTTTCGTCAGCTAGAGTGATTCTGTTAAGAATCGTATCGAGAACTAAGACGAAAAATCAATCCATAAAAAAAACCCAAATCCAATGATTCAGGCCTTTTTTTCTTATAATTATTCGATTAAATCAAGTTCAAAACTTGTTCTAAATCTTCTAATAAATCATCTATATCTTCGATACCAACAGACAAACGAATTAAATCATCTGTAATACCAATTTCAGCACGTTTCTCAGCAGGAATAGACGCATGTGTCATCGTAGCTGGGTGATTTGCTAATGATTCAACACCACCTAAAGACTCAGCCAAAGTGAAAACTTTTAAGTTTTCTAAAATTTTGAAAGCATCTTCTTTCTTCCCAGAAGTCAACGTAAACGTTACCATTCCTCCGAAATCTTTCATTTGTTTTTTCGCAATTTCGTGTTGTGGATGATTTTCTAAACCTGGATAATACGTGTGCGCAACTTTTGGATGAGCCTCTAAAAATTGTGCGATCTTCATTCCGTTTGAACAGTGACGATCCATACGAACAGCCAAAGTTTTGATTCCACGTAAAACTAAGTAAGAATCTTGTGGTCCTAAAATTCCTCCTGTTGCAAATAAATTGAAGTGAACATCAGTTGCCAATTGCTCCGAATTAACCACAATTGCTCCAGCAACTAAATCTGAGTGACCTCCTAAATATTTCGTAGCCGAATGCATTACGATATCTGCTCCCAACTCAATTGGACGTTGTAAATATGGTGAAGCAAATGTATTATCAACAGCAACTAAAATATCTGCTTTTTTTGATTTTACAGCATCATTTACAGCTTTAATATCAACCACTTTCATCAATGGATTTGTAGGCGTTTCAACCCAAACCATTTTTGTGTTTTCATTGATTAAAGCTACAACAGCCTCAACATTTGTCATGTCTACAAAATGGAATTTCAAACCAAATTTTTCATAAACACGTGTAAACAAACGGTAAGAACCTCCGTATAAATCGTCCATCGCGATGATTTCATCACCAGGTTTGAACAATTTTAATACACCATCGATTGCAGCTAAGCCAGAACCAAATGCAAAACCTGCAACTCCACCTTCGATAGATGCTAATGCATTTTCTAAAGCTGTTCTTGTTGGATTTGCGCCACGAGAATACTCGTATCCTTTGTAATCTCCTGGTGATCTTTGCGCGAATGTTGATGTTTGGTAAATTGGAGTCATTACGGCTCCAGTAGAAGGGTCGTGTTGTTGACCTCCGTGTATAGTTTTTGTATTGAATTTCATTGTGAATGCTTTTAACTATAGCAAATATATGGAGTTTTATTTATTCTTTGTTTTAAAGATTTGTTAGAATTTATTTAGGGTGATTTTTAGATTCAATTAGAACATTCTCCACTACATAAATATTAAAAATAGAAGGTCTAACTTTTATAATTGCATTATTTTCTGTCAAACTAACTTTTTCAAGCTTTTGGTATAAATTTTCATCTAAATCTATTGTCTCTTCTTTTCCTTTAAAATTAACTTTCAGCTTATAATAATCTCCACTTCTTCTATATCTTCCTTTTTTGATTTTTTATTCTTTCTTCCCATTAACTAAACAATTCATGTAAAACTTGAAGTGATTTTGGCTTCTTGAAATTATTAGTATGAATTTGATAATACTTCACTAGAATTTCGAGTAAGAGAGAACGTTGTGATTGATTGAATGTATTTTTTGAATCTTCGGAAAAGTGTAATTCTAACAATTTTTTGAACAAAACAGTTTCATCTGCTTTCAACATATTGATAGATGAATTCGAATTGGTAAAAAATCCATTTTCTAAATCGAATAGATTTCCGTCAATTTCTAAATTTGGATAAAAACCAAGAAAATGAGATAATTGAATCAAAAAAATCAAATGAAAATCTGCAAAATCGTCTTTCTTTTGATCAAATTCTTTTAGCGAATGTTCGATGTAAAAATATAATTCAGGATTATCTGATTCTTCTTTTAAAACTAAGTTCAAAATCTCAGCTAAGAAAAAAACAATAGCCGATTTGATTGGATGAAAATGCAATGATTCGTAATAATGCGACGTCTGAGCTGATTTTAAGAAAACCAATTGTTGTTCATTTGATTTCGGTTGAAAGCTCAAATCTATTTCTGCTAGCGGAAAATACAACGAAGTATTTCGCTTTTTTTTGGAGAAAACTCCTTTTGCTATAAATGATTTTAAGCCAAAATCTTGTGTATAACAACGAATAATTAAACTCGTGTCACCATATTTTAAGCTCGAAAGTACAATGGCTTTGGTTTCTAAAATTTTCATTAACGGACAACTGCAATTTTCAATGTTTTGGTTTCTGTACCATCTGCATTTGTCATCAAAACTAAGTAAATTCCAGAAGCTACAGGCTTTCCTTTTGCATTATTTGTATTCCATTCTACAATTCCTCCTTCGGCTTTTTTCTCAAAAAGTAAATTTCCAACAATATCTGTAATCTTAACCAACGCACGATTTGGAAGATTTTTTATCGTAACATTCCCTTTATATTCTGTTCGATAAGGATTTGGATACGCAATTGCATTGTTAAAATTATTCGCTTCTGTCGACACATCTCTATTATATGAAACCACACCTTTTTCCGTTGCAAAATATACTTTACCTGTAGATTCGTCTATGGAAACATCGTATACAATATCCGAAGGTAAAGGTGAATTTTTAGATGTAAAATGCAATTTTGTCGACTCTCCACTATCCGAAACATAATAAGCTCCTGCCCCATTTGTAGCAATCCATTTATTGTTTGCATTATCCACTTTTATCGCATAAATCCCAACATCTGTTAACAAAGCTTCTGGAATTCCATCTTGAATGATTACAATTGGTTCGGCTGTAAGGTTTTTGTTATCTATTGCCGATTCTATTCCATACGTCACTGCTAAACCTTGTCCTGTACCAATCCATAAATTACCAGACTTATCTAAAGCAGCTGACCAAACATCATTACTTGGTAAAGTTTGTTCCCCACTTCTCAAAATACTTCCAACAGTTTCGTTACTACCTTTTCTCAAAACAGCTACGCCTCCTAAACGAGCTTGAGGAATATAAATATATTTATTATCAATAATTGGAGATAAAGCATTTGAAGAATTCTGATTTGTCCTTTGTTCTGACATCCAGCTTCCTGATGCATTTCTAACAGAAATTGAATTTACATTATCTTTTAACAAAGAATAGTTTGGTGTTCCACTTGCCATACAAGCGGCATCACAATACCAGCTTTCAGATAAATAAAAATTTCCTAAGTCATCAAAATTTCCTCCTCCAAAACGATAAATTTGAGGTAATGGGCTTGTGATATGATTTGGTTTTATTTTATTGGATGAAAATTCAAAAATACCAATTTGAGTACCTCCCCAACCTGTTACTTCTGCATAAGGAATTACCATAAAATGTGAATCATTTGTGGGGTCTACAGCAATTTTTATAATATCTTTTGCTCCATTAAGGTCTTTGTCAGAGCTATAGTGTGTCCAATTCTTTGTATCATAATATGAAAAACCATCTGCATTAAAAGTTAAATTATTAAAAGATTCCATTCCTCCAGGAGCAATCCAAACTTTACCTTTCGACGTAGAAACTGAAAATGATTTATTACTATACGGACCTTGTGGATAAAATTCTTTATGATTAGATAAATTAATAATTCCATGATTTACAGATCCTCCAAAATAAATATTGTTAATAAAAATTCCAGAATTGAAATTTATTTCATTTCCATCTTCATCAATTATAGGATAATCTAGTCCATTCAAAATAGAAACTTGATTGTTTTGAGTAACAATTAATTGTCCGTTAGACGATTTTAATTCTTCTATTAAATTATATGTTGTTGAAAATCCATTTAGAGTTTTCAATTCATTGTTTACCGAATAATAAATCTCATTTTCAAATAATTCTATATTGGTAACATTTTGATTAAATGTTGGCTGCATCCAAGAATTAATATTTGGATTATTTAATTTCTTTGAAGTTAATTCACTTGAATAAATTCCGTTTGAAGTTGCGATATATAGTTTATTATTCAAAATTGCTGCATCATTTACAACAGCTGTATTTGTACGTGTTGTTTCTTTAAATTCTTCCTCTTTTAGATCATAAGAAACAATTCCAAAAGCACCAGAAATAAACGCAATTCCATCGTTTATAAAAATATGATTGACTTTTTTATCTCCTGAAAAACCATTCCATTTGATATCCAAAACCATTGTCGATTCTCCAGATTTCAATAAATCTAAACCTCCATTTTCATAACCAACTAAAAACGAATCAGAATCTTTGTCATAAGCCATTGCTGAAACCCCAACATTGTTCAAAAAATTGGTTTTATTTAGCTTAATCCAATCACTTGTTGAGTTTTGAGGATTGAACAAGAAAATTCCGTTTTCAGTTCCACAATAAATCACACCATTTACTTCTTCCAACAATTTCACATTATTGTAAGAAAAAAGATCAGTCCAACGCACTTTATCATTTTGAGCGTTTAAACTTGTGAAAATCATGGTGATGAAAATGAACAGTTTTGTCTTCATAATGCACAAAAATACTGTAATTTATAACAAAATAACTTGCTAAAAATTGTATTGCTTGTTACAATAAATCATAAAATTTGCCTGGAAGTGTCGAAATTATTTGCTTTAATTCCAAATCTAATAAGGTTGGCATCAATTCGTAGGATTTCAAATTTAAGTCAAAAGACATTTTATCAATGTGTTGTTTTCCGTTGGTTTTGAGATAATTTACAATTAAATTTTCATCATCAGAAAACTCAATAAACAAATCTATTTGTTTTGGTTTCTTCTTCGAATTGAAATTAAAATAATCAATAATATCTTTCGAATTTTCGACTAAATAAGCTTGATGAGATTTTATCAAATAATTGCACCCAATACTCAACGTATCCGTTGATTTTCCTGGTAAAGCAAATACTTCTCGATTATATTCATTTGCAAACTTTGCGGTCACCAAACTTCCTCCTTTAAAAGCCGATTCTACGACAATTGTAATATCTGACAATCCTGCAATAATCCGATTTCGTTGCAAAAAAGCTTCGGGAACGACCGCTTTAAAACTTGGCTGTTCTGTAATCCAACCGCCTTTTTGTAACATCTCAACAGCAACTTTTTTATGAGATGCAGGATAAATTCGTTCAAAACTTGTTCCCATTACCGACCACGTTGCAACATTATTTTTGAGCGCATTTGTATGCGCTTCGATATCGCAACCATACGCTAATCCGCTTACAATCGTCACATCAAAATCTGCTAAACCTTCGATTAATTCAGTAATAAAATTTCGTCCATAATTAGTCATTTTTCGCGTACCAACAATCGAAATCTTTTTGTTATTGAATTGATTAAATTCTAAATTTCCTTTACAAAAAATCACCAAAGGTGCATCAATACATTCTTTTAACAATTGTGGATAAACCTCATCATAAAAAGTTAAAATATTGATTTGATTATTTTTACAATATTCTATTTCGTTAAAAGCTAAATCTAACCATTTTTTATTTCCAAAATCTTTGCTTATTTGCTGTCCAATTCCCGAAATTTGCATCAAATCTTTTGGTTTACAATTCCAAGCAGCCTCTGCCGAACCAAAAAATTGAATAATTTTTCGTGCTGTGATATCGCCAATTCCTTTCTGAAAAGAAAGTGCTAAAATATATGGTAAATCGGTTTGCATTTTGTTAAATTATTAATATTAAACCAACTAAGCAGAATTTTAAGTATTTATTTTTTGCTAAATCTAAAAAAAATGTTAATTTCGTAGTATGAGGTTAGAAGAGCATATTAGTCAATTATTATTTCAGCACGATTGTGTAATCGTTCCAAACTTTGGTGCGTTTATCTCAAACACTGCTAATGTGGCGTTTGACGAGCAAACAAACACATTTATTCCACCAAGAAAAGAGCTTTCTTTCAATACAACTTTAACAAAAAGTGATGGTGTTTTGGTGAATAAAATTGTAGAAGATGAGCCAATGTCTTTTGAAAATGCGCAAACATTTTTGAATGAACAAGTTTATTTTTGGCAAGAACATTTGAAAAATGGAAAAGTTTTAACCTTACAAAATATCGGATCATTACAATTTAATGACGCTGGAAAAATTGACTTCAAACCAGAAAATGCTCAAAATTATTTCATCGCCGCTTACGGTCTTTCAAATTTACAAGCCAATTACATTTTAGATTCGTCTAAAACTAAAACCTCTAACAAACACATGTCAAAATTTTTAGCCGCAGCCTCATTAATTCCCATTATTGTTGGTGGCTTCCTATATTTTAATACGCCGCAACCCGTGCAAGAATTCGTAACGGAGCAATGGAGCGGTTTGGTTTTGCCAATGATTGGTAAAGATGACGCAACCAAAACTGAAAAACCTACAGTGCAATACGATGTGTATAATATGCCACAAACGATTGCTGAACCTTCTTTGGTTGAATATCAAATCGCCGAAACCGTAACGAAAACAGATACAATTGAAACGCCTAAAAAAGTTGAAATTACAGTTGTAAAGGAAACGAAACTGAATGAAACTGAAAAGGAGATTACGGCAATTGTAAAGGAAAAACCTTCGACAAAAGAAGTTGTAAAAACAGAAACAAAAAAATTAACGAAAGTTGAAGCTCCTAAAACAGCTGAAAAGAAAGTTGAGGACAAAAAAGAAATTGCACCTAAAACAACTGCAAAATCTAGCAATAAAAAATATCAAGTAATTGCGGCTTCGTTAAAACGTCAAGAAGATGCTGATCGTTTGGTTGGAGAATTGAAAAAACAAGGTTACAAAGATGCTGGAGTTTCTTATGTAAAAGGTCGCTATTATTATGTTACATATAGCAGCTTCAATAACATAGAAGATGCGCAAAAATATATGAATGATGTAAATAAAAAGTCTCCTGGAACTTGGGTTAGAACTGAAAATTAATTCATCATTTTAATACAATATAAATCGAAATAAGCTGCCCAAAAGGCAGCTTATTTCTTTGTTAGAATGAATATGAAAACTACTTCCAGCCTCCGCCTAAACTTTTGTAAATAGCGACAACTGTACTTAATTGTTTTTCTTTTGTTTCGATTAATTCCATTTTTGCATCCAATAAATCACGTTGAGTTGTTAACACTTCTAAATAATCTGCACGATTATTTTTGAACAACTGATTCGCAATATCAATAGATTCTACAAGTGCTTTCGCTTGTTTGTCTTTGTAAGAATAACTTTGTTCTAAATTATTAATCTTCGACATTTGATTTGACACTTCTAAATAAGCATTTAAAATTGTTTTATCATATTCGTACAACGCTTGTATTTGATGAGCATTTGCAGTATTGAACTCCGCTTTTATCGCACTTTTATTAATTAACGGCGCTGCTAATTCTCCAGCCAATGAATACAAAATAGACTCTGGCATTTTTACCAAATAAGATGGTTTGAAGGCATTTAGTCCTAAAGCCGCAGAAATATTAAGCGACGGATAAAACTCTGCACGAGCTACTTTTACATCCAATGCAGAAGCTTTCAATTCTAGTTCTGCTTGCTTGATATCAGGACGATTTGATAATAATTCAGACGGAATTCCTGCATGCATTGTTTGCGGAATCAAATCCATAAATGACGAACCATCACGTTTTATCGTTTGCGGATATCTACCCAATAATGCATTAATTCTATTCTCAGTTTCTGTGATATCTTGTTTAATATTAAACTCTTCACTTTCTGATTTTAATAGCTCTGCTTCAAATTTTTTCACCGCTAATTCAGTTTCACGAGCAGCTTCTTTCTGAATTTTCACCACACGTAGTGATTCTTTTTGCAACTCAATATTTCGATGAATTAAATCTAATTGACTATCCAAAGACAATAATTCATAATAAGACGAAGCGATTTCAGAAATTAAATTTGTCAAAACAAAATTCTTTCCTTCCACCGTTGATAAATAGCGAGCAATCGAAGCATCTTTCGAATTACGTAATTTTTTCCAAATATCAACTTCCCAATCAGCGCTCAACCCAATCGCATAATCCATCAAAGGATCAGGCATTTCTTTCCCAGGTTTTATCTCAGTCGAAGCGTCACCTGCACCTTGACTTGTGTAACGACCAACTTTCTCCACGCCAACTCCAGCAGTTGCAGCTACGGTAGGAGATAATTTTCCGTTTTTGTACAACACTTCATTTTTAGAAATCTCAATTTCTTGAAGTGTGATCATCAATTCTTGGTTATTTTTTAACGCTTCTTCAATCAAAACAACCAAATTTGGATCAGTAAAAAATTGTTTCCAAGGCGTTAGTCCAGAACTTGGTGCATCATCATTTTGCACATTTTGATAAGCTTCTGGAATTTTTGGTGCTTGATGATTTTCTATCTCTTTACTTACCGCAGGAGCTTTACAGCTCCAAATCATTGTTCCAAAAAGACTTATTGTAATTATATTTTTTAAACTATTTTTATTCATCTTCCGTAATTTCTTCTGTTAAAGGATTCTCATCTTCGTATTTCACCAATTGCATTTTATCCGCCAAGGCGCCAAACGCAACATATAAACCGGGCACAATAAACAACCCGAAAATAGTTCCGAACAACATTCCGCCCGCAGCAGCAGTACCAATTGTTCTATTTCCTACTGCTCCTGGACCAGAAGCAATAACCAACGGAATAAGACCTGCAATAAACGCAAATGATGTCATCAAAATTGGACGGAAACGAACTCCTGCACCTTCAATCGCTGATTTTACAATTGATAAACCTTCGTTATGTTTCTGCACAGCAAACTCAATAATCAACACCGCATTTTTACCGAGAAGTCCAATCAACATTACCATTGCTACTTGTGCATAAATGTTGTTTTCTAATCCTAATAATTTCAAGAAGAAAAATGCTCCGAAAATCCCTGTTGGTAATGAAATGATAACTGGTAAAGGCAAAATGAAACTTTCGTATTGTGCTGATAAAATCATGTAAACGAAAATTAAACAGATAGCGAAAATAATCACCGCTTCATTTCCACGAGAAACCTCATCTTTCGAAATTCCTGCCCAATCAATTCCAAAACCACGAGGCAATGTATTTTTAGCAACTTCATTAATCGCTGCAATCGCTTGTCCACTACTATAACCTGGCGCTGGCGTACCACTAATTTCTGCTGCATTGTACATATTGTGACGCGTAATTTCTGATAATCCATACACTTTTTCAATTTTCATGAAAGCTGAATATGGAACCATTTCACCTTGATCATTTTTAACATACAATTTCAATAAATCCTCTGGTAATGCACGATATTCTGGCGAAGCTTGCACCATCACTTTATAAGGTCGGTCAAATTTGATGAAACTTGTTTCGTAATTAGAACCAACTAATGTTGATAAATTATCCATCGCATTTTCGATAGAAACTCCTTTTTGTTCGGCAATATCATTGTCAATTTTCAAGACATATTGAGGAAACGAAGCACTATAAAATGTAAATACAGAACTCAATTCTGGACGACGAGTTAATTCTTTTACAAAATCACGGCTCACTTCTTCCATTTTATGATAATCTCCACTACCTGCTTTATCCAACAATCTCAACTCGAAACCTCCTGCAGCACCATATCCTGGAACAGATGGTGGTTGAAAATATTCGATATTTGCACCATTAATATTCCCAGCTTTTTCTTCTAATTCTTTGATGATTTCTTCAGCAGATTTAGAACGTTCGTCCCAACTTTTCAAGTTAATCAAACAAGTTCCAGAGTTTGCCCCTGTTCCTTCTGTCAAAATCTCATAACCAGCCAATGACGAAACTGATGAAACGCCATCAATTCCTTCTGCTATTTTTTGTAATTTTTGAGAAACTTCATTCGTTCTTTCTAACGTAGAACCTGGAGGTGTTTGAATAATCGCATAAAACATTCCTTGATCTTCGTTTGGAATAAATCCAGAAGGCAAACTATTATTCAAGAAGAAAACTCCAGCACAAAATGCTAATAAAATTCCGAATGTAACAGTGCGTTTGTTAACTGTTTTGGTTAAAACTTTTTCATATTTAAAAGAACCTTTGTTGAATAAATTATTAAACTTCAACAAAAATTTATTTAACATCGTTTTCTTTCTTGGTTGATCATGATTATTTTTCAAAATCATTGCACACAAAGCTGGTGTAAGCGTTAAGGCTACAATCCCTGATAAAATAATTGATGTCGCCATCGTAATCGAAAATTGACGATAAAAAATACCAACAGGTCCAGACATAAACGCAACTGGAATAAACACAGCTGCCATTACAAATGTAATTGCGATAATTGCTCCACTAATTTCGCGCATCGCTTCTTCCGTCGCTCGTAAAGGCGAGAGATTTTTCTCTTCCATCTTGGCGTGAACAGCTTCTATTACCACAATCGCATCATCGACGACGACTCCAATCGCCATAACTAAAGCAAAAAGGGAAATCAAGTTTAATGTAATTCCAAAGAAACTCATCAACGCAAAAGTTCCGACCAAAGAAACAGGAACCGCTAACGCAGGAATCAATGTAGAACGCCAGTCACCTAAAAATAAAAACACCACGATACCAACTAAAACGAAAGCTTCAAAAAGTGTGTGTACCACTTTTTCCATCGAAGCATCTAAGAATTTAGAAACATCATATGAAATCTCGTAATCCATTCCTTTTGGCAAATTATTCTCTTTCAAATCTGCCATCAACGCTTTGATGTTTTTGATGACTTCACTCGCATTACTTCCGTACGATTGTTTTATCACAATTGCGGCAGAAGGTTTTCCGTTCAGTGTTGAGTAAATATCATACATCGAACTTCCGAATTCTATATTAGCAACATCTTTTAAACGCAATATTTCTCCATCAGGATTTGCTCTTAAAATGATATTTCCATATTGTTCTTTTGTGTTATATCGACCTGAATATTTTAACACATATTCGAATGTTTCTGAACGTTTTCCTGAACTTTCTCCAGTTTTCCCAGGCGAAGCTTCAATACTTTGTTCATCCAATGCTTTCATAACATCATCCGCAGAAATATTATACGCTTGCATACGATCTGGTTTCAACCATACACGCATCGCATATTCTCTGTTTCCTACAATATCTGCATCTCCAACCCCATTAATACGTTTTAACTCAGATAAAATATTGATATCTGCATAATTATATAAAAATTGTTGATCAGCTTTTGGATCATTACTGTACAAGTTAATGTACATCAACATGTTTGATTCTTCGCGTGTGATTTTTACACCTTCGCGAACTACCAAAGGCGGAAGTTTATTTACAACCGAAGAAACACGGTTTTGCACATTTACAGCTGCAATATTGGGATCAGTTCCTAAATCAAAAATCACTTGAATAGACGCTTCACCATCATTCCCAGCATCAGATGTAATATATTTCATTCCAGGAACACCATTTAGTGCTCGTTCTAATGGAATTACAACCGACTTGATCAATAATTCATTATTCGCACCGGGATATTCCGCTGTAATATTCACCTTTGGAGGCGAAATTGATGGGAATTGCGTTACAGGTAATTTGACTAATGATAGAATTCCTAAGAAAACTATAATCAACGAAATGACAATCGAAAGAACGGGTCTTCGAATAAATTTATCAAACATAACTTTGAATTTTTTAGATTAGTTTGATTTTAATTTTAACGATGAAAGAACTTTTCTTGGCGCAATAAATTTCGTTTTGATTTTATCATCATCTTTCACTTTCTGAACACCTTCTAACAAAATATTATCTTTCTCCGAAAGTCCGCTTTCTACCACATAAACATCAGGCATTTCTAAACCAATCGTGATATTTCTCGATTTCACAACACCATTTTTATCGACTACAAAAACATAGGTTTTATCTTGAATTTCGTAAGTTGCTTTTTGTGGAATTAATAAAGCATCATGTAACGGAACTGTCATTTTTACTTTTCCTGTTTCACCATTTCTCAACAAATGATTTGGATTTGCAAAACGCGCACGAAACGCAATATTTCCTGTTTCGTTGTTAAATTCTCCTTCTATCGTTTCTACCAAACCTTTTTCTGGTAAAGGTTTATTATTCGCCATAATCAACGAAACTTGTTTACTCGCTCTATCTTGAATATTTGTTTGATAATCTAAATATTCAGGCTCAGAAACGTTGAAATAAGCAAACATTGATGAGTTATCAGACAAATTTGTTAATAACATTCCTTCATCAATCAAGCTTCCCAATTTCATGGGAATTCTATCAATAACACCAGAAAATGGTGCACGAATGTCTGTAAATGATAAATGTAATTGAGCCAATTGCATTTCTGCTTTCGATTTTTCTAATCGTGCTTGCGCAATAGCTTTTTCGTTCTTAGAAACGACATTATTATCAGCCAAAGTTGCTGAATTTTGCAACTCAATTTGTGCCTCTTTTACCTCAGCTTTCGATTTTAAATATTCGGCTTGATACATCGAAGGCATAATGCGAAACAACAATTGACCAGCTTGTACATGTTGACCTTCATCCACAAAAACTTTTTGTAAATATCCTTTTTCTTGCGCACGAATTTCGATGTTTCGTACCGACTGAATTTGGGCAACATAATCCTTATCTACAATCGTATCCATTTTGATTGGTGTTGTGATTGGATAATCTTTCATTTCTTCTTTTTCCTGTTTTTTTGATGAACAACTTGTTGTCAACAATACAGTACTCAGAGCAACAAATAATGCGACTCTTTTCATAATTCTTCTAACTATTAAATGTAAAATTTGATTAAATGGATTTCTTGGCAGAAGTAGTTTTACCAAAAAATATTACACACAAAAATTGGCTAACATTCAGCTATTCATGAACTGAACACTAATTTTTGGTGTATTTTAAAAATTTAAGAAATCAATCAAATTCTGATTGTACGTAACAAAATGTACTTACAACTCGAAAATTTGATGGTTTTATTGTAGAAGATGTGTTTCTTTCTTAAACCTTGAATTATAAAGTTTAAAACCAGAACGACACTTAATAGTTTGATACAAGTTTCTAAGTCGATTTTGTTTGATGTCTGAAAATCATCATCAATCGTTTCGATACTTGGATTAAATTCTTGAAATTGATTTGAATTTGAAGTTTTAGAAAATTTAGTTTCAACAATTTTACTTGCGTGATAAATATGTGTATTATCGTTAACAACCGTCTGTGAAGTTAAATTTCCTTGAAAATGTTGAGTACCCGCAAACACTTTAGTTTCCGCAAAAAATAGCAGAAATAAAGCAGATAGCAAGTATGTGATAAACATTTTCATAATTCTGTTCAAATGTAAGACTTGAAATAATACAATAATCTATATTAACATTTTTTAACTATAAAATTTTATTAATTCAATAAAAAACTCAATTACAAACACTTAACACAACGATAATAACTGTTTCAAAACTCAAATATTTTGTTGAAATTTGCACCCAACAAACAAAAGTTTATGGCGAAAGCAAAAACAGCAAAAGAGTCGTTAGCAGTAATGACAAACTTGGTTTTACCGAATGAAACCAACAATTTAGGAAACATGTTTGGAGGCGAATTATTGGCTTCTATGGACAGAATTTCTTCTATTTCTGCGAAAATGCATGGTGGAAGTTTTTTGGTTGTAACAGCAAGTGTTAATCACGTTGCGTTTAACATTCCGATTCCGATGGGAAGTACGGTGAAGTTAGAATCTAAGGTAACTCGCGCATTCAAATCATCGATGGAAGTTTATGTTGATGTTTACGTTTACGATTACGAAAATTGTGTTTATAACCAAACAAACAGTGGTATTTACACATTTGTGGCCGTTGACAATGATAATAAACCTGTTCAAGTTCCTGAATTAATTCCAGAATCTGAACAAGAAATCGAACGTTATGAAGCTGCTTTGCGTCGTAAACAATTAAGTTTGATTTTGGCGGGAAGAATGAATCCTGCTGATGCACACGAATTGAAATCGTTATTTATAGCAGAATAAAATAAAAAAGTCGAAACAATGTTTCGACTTTTTTATTGATATAATTTTTTAACCTTTTCCTGCTAAACGATCCACCACATATTCTATTTGTGTTTTCCCGTGCGGTTTAGGTTTTCCTTCTGCGTCTAAATTTACCATTGTAATTCGATCGACTGTAATAATGGTTTCATGCGTCATTTTGTTACGTACTTCACATTGTAAAACCAATGAAGTTGTTCCAAATTTCACCACCTCAATTCCTATTTCCACAATATCACCTTCACGAGCCGAAGCCATAAAGTTGATTTCAGACATATATTTGGTTACAACATGCGAATTTTCTAATTGCACAATGCTATATAACGCCGCTTCTTCATCAATCCAAGCCAAAAGCTTTCCTCCAAAAAGTGTTTTATTTGGATTAAGATCTTCCGGTTTTACCCATTTACGAGTGTGAAATTTCATAGTTCTCTGTTTTAAGTTCTTGTTTATTTTCTGTTGCCAAATGATTCGCATCCGAAATAAACTTGACTAAATTTACAGCATATTTTCCATCTAACAAAGATTCATTATGACGGATTAACGCATCAGAAATTTCGGCAATGGCGTTGGGATGAAAATTCTTTTGTTCAGTAGAAATTTTGTTTGAACAACACACATTTTTTAAATCAGAATAAATCATTTGATTAAGATATTGATCTCCAATCTTAATTGTTCCTTTTTCTCCAATAAGCGTGATATTACTTTCGAAATTTTTATTGAAAACTGATGTTGTATAAATCATATGTCCGATTGCTCCATCAGCAGTAAAATCAACACAACCCGAATCATCAAATTCTGTCACTTCTTGATGTGTAAAATTGAAACTTTTTGAATTTGTACAAATTACCTCATCAAACCAAAAATTCATGATATCAACAAAATGTGAAAATTGAGTAAATAAAACACCTCCGTCCATTTTTTGGTTTCCGTGCCATTCACGCAACTTATAATAATTCTTATTACGATTCCAATAGCAATTAATATTCACCATGAAAACTTTTCCTAACGAATTATTGTCAATCAAATTCTTTACATATTGCACAACTGGAGAAAAACGAAGTTGCATTGAAGAAAAAACTCTAAGTTTCTTTTCGTCGGCAACTTTCAGTATTTCAGTAATATCTTCTACTGTTAATGCAATTGGTTTTTCAATCAAAACATTTTTTCCAGCTTTTAAGCAACGAATCGCATGTTCACGGTGCAAACCATTTGGCGTAGCAATCACAACAACATCCGTCTCTTGATCTTCGTTCAGAAAACTTTCAAGTGTTGAATAACCTTTGAAAGGCAAATCTTCTGGTAAATTGAAATCAATCACCGAAATTAATTGCGCGTTTTCCGTTTCCTCTATCGCTTGTTGATGTACACGTCCAATATGACCGTAGCCTAAAATGGAAAAATTCTTCATTGAATTTATTTAATAATTTTTTCTAATATCTTTTGAGTGATTAGATATGTTGGTTTTACACCTGTTAATCCTAAACCTCCAGAAGCCAATGTACTTCCTGTTTCTAACGGATTATCTGAAGCGTAATATGCGTACATTACTTTAACATCTTTATCGATGTGATGTCTAATTTTTGACGCAACCTGAATCGCTTTTTGGTAATGCGCACCTTCCATTTCTAATCCAATCGCTTGGAAAGACGAATTTTTGAAATATTCTAAAACGTCTTTATTTTGCAACGATGTTCCTAAAACCGAAATCATTGGTCCTTCGTAAACACCTAAACCTTGACCTTCGAAATCTGCAGCAGTTAATTCGTTATCAAAAACATAATTATCTGTAGTTCCTTCGAAAACATGCGCTGTAGCAATCATAATATCACCTTTATTTCCTTCTAAAATTCCGGCTTTACCCATAATCGCAACAGATTTTACATTCATTTTGAATTTTACATCTCCAACTTTGTATGGTTTCAACAACTCATCCATCGCTTCAAATGCTTGCTCACCAAAAGCATAATCCATCACAATAATCACCTCATTGTTCTTATCTTTTGCGTAAGAAAATGCTGAATTTGCAATGTTTACTTTAGATAAATCAATAATTTGAACATCGATATTTGTTCCTGATTGATCTTTGATATAAACTAAACCATTTTGTTGAGTGTATTCATTTAACGAATCGCGCAACATTTTGTTGTTTGCCGCACTTAAATCTTCGTAAATTTCTACTCCATCATTTTTGTATTTTCTTTTCAATCCATCATATGCATACAACATGTTCGAAACACTGTGCATATTAGCAGAAATGATATGAATGTTTTTATCTTGAAGATTATTTTCGAATAATACACGTTTGATTTCATTCGCCCATTTTTCTCCAATCATATGGTGACCTATCGATTCACGTAAAGTTGATGTAAATGTAATTTCACGTTTCTTAGTTCCGATACGATCTTGTTGACTTGTGTATCCCATCCAATAAACTACACGGAAAAAATAATCTTTGTCGTCTGCTTTACTGAAATAATGATGAATTTCTTGTGTTTCTTCAAACGTTCTTCCTAAAATAGTCGATAAATGCATCAAAGCAACTTCACGTTCTTTTCGAGAAATTTCAACTTCATTGAATACAACATTTTCGATAAATTCCCACGCTCTACTTTTAGAAAGTGTTTCGTTACTGAATGCTCTATTTCTGATTTTATCCGCCTCATTGTATAAAAACGTTAAGTGGGTCAACACATCATAGATATCAGAACGACCGCGAGATATTTCGATATTCATTTGATCATCATCAATTCTATAGCAAAAACGACGACGTTTTGCAGGAATAATTGGTGTAAAAATAGAACGATCATAGCCTTCGTCAGATGTAAAAGACACATAAGGTGTTTCTACGATTCCTTCTGGTAAACGATCTAAAACATACATTAATCCACTTAATTCTACTTTGTTTGGATCTGTCATTGATCCGTAGATTTCTGGATTAATTTCGAATAATAAATTTCTTAATATTTTTCCAGGTGCTCCAGATGGGCGGTACACTCCTCTATGAAATAAATGACGCATAGAGATATATAATCTTTCAATAGCGTCAGTAGATCTTCTTGCTCTTGTTATTGACATAATAATTTTTTTTACTTTTTTTGGTTGTTTAATTCTTGTTGAATGGCCATTAATTCATCGTACCATTCTTGTCCAAATTTTCGGACTAACGAATCTTTTGCAAATGTTGCAACATTCACTTTCAATTCTTTTCCTAAGGTACAAGCATCCGAGCAGATATCCCATACATCATAGTTAACAGAAGTGAAATTTGAATATTCCTTAACACGAACTGGATACAAATGACAAGAAATCGGTTTTTTGTAATCGACCTTTCCGTCTTCGTATGCTTTTTCAATTCCACATTTTGAAAAACCATTTTCTTCGAAAACTAAATAAGCACATTCGCGATTATTGACTAATGGAGTTACCCAATCGCCATCAGTATCCATTGTGTACTTACCTTCTTGCTCAATCACCGCAATTCCTTCGGGACGCAAATAAGGTTTTACATCTTCATAAATATCGTCTAATACAGTTAGTTCGTCATCATTCAAAGGCGCTCCTGCGTCACCTTCTACACAACAAATCCCTTTACATTTGTTCAGATTACAAACAAAATCTTCATTTAGTAGTTCTTCAGATACAAGGGTTTTTCCTATTTGGAACATGTTACATTAAATTTTGTAACATGCAAAGGTACGGAAAATTCCTCAGAAAAATGTAATTTTGTAAAAGAATAATGGATAATCTACTTTCAAAAATCAATCATCCTAAGGAACTTAGGACTTTTGAAGCGTCTCAATTAACTGCTTTAGCTCACGAGATGCGCGAGTTTATTTTGGATACTTTGAGTGTAAAACCAGGACATCTAGGTGCTAGTTTGGGTGTGATTGAGTTAACGATTGCATTACATTATCACTACAATACACCTAAAGATTTGTTGATTTGGGATGTAGGTCATCAATGTTATCCGCATAAAATTTTGACAGGTCGTCAAAAAATTTTTGATTCGTTACGTCAAAAAAATGGTATTTCTGGTTTTCCAACGCGTATAGAAAGTGAGTTTGACACATTCGGAACAGGACATTCTTCTACCTCTATTTCAGCAATTGTTGGGATGGCAACTGCGGATAAAATTAATCAAATCAATAGAAAACATATTGCGATTATTGGTGATGCATCGATTACTTCTGGAATGAGTTTGGAAGCTTTGAATCATCTTGGATCGACAGATTTGGATGTTTTAGTGATTCTGAATGATAATGATATCGGAATTGATCCTTCGGTTGGTGGTTTGAAAAAACATTTTAAATCATTAGAAAATCAATCCGAAAATATCTTTACCAATTTCAGTTTAAATTTTATTGGAACAATTGATGGACACAATTTTGATGAATTATTGAATGCTTTCAATAAAGCTGATTCAATCAAAGGTCCGAAAGTTTTACACATCAAAACAATAAAAGGAAAAGGTTACGAACAAGCCGAAATCGATCAAGTAAAATGGCATGCTCCAGGTTTGTTTGATAAAGAAACGGGCGAAATAAAATCAAAGAAAAAAGAAAAATCGTATCAAGATGTTTTTGGTGAAACCATGCATCAATTACTTGAAGATAACTCACAAATCGTTGCGATAACGCCTGCAATGTTAACAGGAAGTAATTTGGTGAAATGTCATCAAGATTTTCCTGAACGTGTTTTTGATGTCGGGATTGCAGAACAACATGCGGTGACGTTTGCAGCTGGTCTGGCGACGCAAAATACCATTCCGTATTGTGTGATTTATTCGACATTTTTACAACGTGCATACGACCAAGTCATTCACGATGTAGCTTTGCAGAATCTACCTGTTGTATTTTGTATTGATCGTGCAGGATTCGTTGGTACAGATGGCGCGACGCATCATGGTTATTTTGATATTGCATATTTGCGCGAAATTCCGAATATGATTGTGTCTTCGCCTCGAAACGAAAAAGATTTCAAAAATCTATTGTACACAGCACAATTTACAACTCAACCTTTTGCGATTCGTTATCCAAAAAATAATATCAAAACAAATGATTCTAAAGTCGAAAAAATAGAAATCGGTCAATCTGAAATTATTTTTGAAGGAAATAAATTAGCGATTCTTTCAACTGGATTGATAAGTTCTCGAATCGAAGAAATTATCATCCAAAATCATCTTCAAGATAAAGTCGCTTTGATTGATTTTCCGTTTATCAAACCTTTAGATGAATCTCGCTTAAAAGCTATTTCATTAAAATATTCTATCATTCTAACTTTTGAAGATGGAATCAAAAAAGGTGGTTTCGGAAGTGAAATTTTAGAGTTTTTGAATACTCTTCATTACAAAGGAAATATCACAACTAATGGATATCTAGATGAATTTATTGAACATGCTTCAATTTCTGAATTAGAACAAATGGTTGGTTTAGATGATTCATCAATATTGGAAATGATAAAAAGTTATTTATAATGGAAAACGAATATTTCAAAAATGCTTTAGATCTTTTTTTATTTGGTTTAGGAACTTTTATTTTTTCAATCTTATTCCACAATCCATTTAAAAAGAAAGAAATAAACCCCGATTTTCGTTTTGGTTTAGAAGAAAAAGAAAGATTAGAATATAGTAATGAACAATTAAGAAGAATAAATAACACAAGAATTAAAGGAATATATATTATTGGATTTCTCCTTATAATTTCTTCTATTATTTATTTGATTTTAGGAATTATTGAATATTTTTAAACTTCATAATTTTCGGTACGAGAGTTGTTATATCTTTCTCTAATTTATAAACACAACAACAATGAAAAAAATAATCGGTTTATCTTTTATAGCAGTATTGTTAACATTGCAATCTTGCGGTACAACAAGAAATATGCAAGAATTCTACACAAAATATGACAATCAATCTACTGTAATTCCTTTACCTTCTTTTGCGTTGAAATTAGCTGGAAAAGCTGGCGGAACAGATTTATTTAATTATTTAAAATCGGCTAAAGTTTTTGTTGTTTCAGATGCAGGACAAGGAAAACAAAAAAGAATCATGAACGATTTGCAATCGTCTATGCGTGGTGAAAAATACGAAAACTTAGTAAAATTCAAAGCGAAAGATAGCCGTTTGAACATTTCATTACAAGAAGATGGAGGACGAGTTAAGAAAATGATTTTTGGAATTAACGGTTTGCGAAATGTATTGGTTATCGATTCTAAATTAGATATTCCAAGAACAGATTTAGATAAAATTTTGGATAAAGTTTCAGCTGAAGATATTGCAGATTTAGCAGATATTTTGAAATAATATAAGAAGCCAGCTAATTTGCTGGCTTTTTCTTTTGAAATTACTTTGTAACTTTGTCGCATGAGTGGAAAATTATATTTGGTTCCGACGCCAATCGGAAATTTGGGAGATATGACATTTAGAGCGGTTGATGTGCTAAAAGAATCGGATGTGATTTTGGCAGAAGACACGCGAAATAGTGGTATTTTACTGAAACATTTCGAAATTTCTACTCCAATGCGTAGCTATCACATGCACAATGAGCATCAAGCAACTGAGGATATTATTCGTCAGTTAAAAGATGGACAAATCATTTCAATTATTACAGATGCCGGAACTCCAGGTATTTCTGACCCAGGTTATTTGTTAGCCAAAGAATGTGTGGCAAATAATATTGTGATCGAATGTTTACCAGGCGCAACCGCTTTTGTTCCTGCATTAGTTGTTTCTGGATTACCAAATAACGAATTCACTTTTGTTGGATTTTTACCTGTAAAAAAAGGAAGAAAATCTAAATTAGATTCATTGTTAGAAGAAAAGAAAACGATGATTTTCTACGAATCTCCACATAAAATTGGACGTACTTTGAAAGATTTAGCCGAAACTTTTGGAGCTGAACGCAAAGCAAGTTTATCACGCGAAATCTCGAAAAAATTTGAAGAAACTTTACGTGGAACATTAACTGAATTAGCCGAAATAGCCGAAAAAAGAAATTTGAAAGGTGAAATGGTTTTAGTTGTAGAAGGAAATCATTAATCGTTGAAACGAATATCTTTTATATTCAATTGCCAAGTTCCTTTTCCTTGCCAATAATTCATTCCGATTGTGTAAACCATATCAAATGATTGTCCTTTCTCTAATTTTGGTCCAAATTTCCCTAATTTGAAACCAATCGCAGGAAACGTAATACGTGTATCGCGCTGATGTACGTACAAACGTGCGTGCTCTTTACCAACTAATCGGAAATCGGTTGCCAATAAATCCTTCGAAATAAAAACAGGATTCATATTATCTGGTCCAAAAGGCGCCATTCGCATCACCGATTCTAAGAAAGAACGCGTCATATCGTTAAAAGAAATCTCTTTATCAATCAAAATTGATGGCGTAAAATGTTTTCCATTCGACATTTCTTTCACTGTTTGATCAAATCTAATCTTGAATTCTTCGAAATTTTCTTCTTTCATTGCTAAACCAGCTGCAGCCATATGTCCACCAAACTGTGTTAGCAAATCTTTGTTTTTTTCGATTGCCGAATGTATATCGAACTCTTGAATAGAGCGAGCCGAACCTACAATTTCGCCTTCATTATTCTTTGTACAAACAATAGTTGGTTTATAATACAAATCGACCAAACGAGAAGCTACAATTCCGATTACACCTTTATTCCAAGACGCATCGTAAACAATGGTCGAATATTTTTCTTTGGTATTGATTTGATCTAATTGAAAAAGTGCATCATGCGTCATATCAAGATCCAAGGTTTTACGTTCATTATTTAATGAATTAATATCATTCAAATATTTACGGCAATCCTCTTCATCTGTACTCAACATAAAACGAACCGCTTCCGAACCATGTTTTATACGACCTGCAGCATTAATTTTTGGAGCAATAGAAAAAACAACATTCGAAATATTGACATTATTTTTAATATTAGTCGGAATTAATTGCTGAAAAGCCAAACGAGGATCTGAATTTAATCGTTTCAAGCCAGCATAAGCCAACACACGATTTTCTCCTGTAATCGGAACAATATCAGCCGCAATACTTACTGCAACTAAATCTAAAAGTGGTAAAAGATTTTCTTTCGGAAGATTAAATTTCTCTGTATAAGCTTGCACCAATTTAAACCCAACGCCACAACCGCTCAAATCTTTGTAAGGATAACGACAACCCTTTTGTTTCGGATCTAAAACAGCGTACGCTTTTGGCACAGAACGATCTGGTAAATGGTGATCACAAATAATATAATCTATGCCTTTTGATTGGGCATATTTTATTTCTTCGTGTGCTTTTATTCCACAGTCTAAAGCAATTACAAGTGAAATATTGTTTTGTACAGCGAATTCTATACTTTGTTGAGAGATTCCATAACCTTCATTATTTCGGTCAGGAATATAAAAAAAGACTTTCGAGTAGATAGAAGTCAGAAATTCGTAAAACAAAGTTACGGCTGTTGTTCCATCTACATCGTAGTCTCCAAATATTAAGATATTTTCTTCGTCATCAATTGCATTTTTGATACGTGAAACCGCATCAGACATTCCTTTCATCAAGAAAGGATCATGCAATTCGTCTAAGGATGGATTAAAATACGATTTGGCTTGCGCAAAATTCGTAATTCCACGTTGGGCTAATAAAATAGCAAGCACCTCAGAAATGTTAAGCGATTCTCTTAAATCCTTAACAACTTCAGTATTGGGCTGTTCTTTTATTTCCCATCTTTTTTCCATCTCTTTAATTTACATATTTTTTAATTAGAGAGAAGGGTAAAGCGAATATTATTTTGATTTATTTGCTTCTTTCACGTATTTATCTAACGCCATTGTCATTGAAGGCGTTTGTGGTGTTGGCACCTCAATGTCTACACGTAATCCCATCTCTTTTGCTTGATCTACTGTCGATTTTCCGAAAACGGCAATTCTTGTATTTTCTTGCACGAAATCTGGGAAATTTTCGAATAATGATTTGATTCCTGAAGGTGTAAAAAATACTAAAATATCGTATTTTACATCAGACAAATCAGATAAATCACTCGAAACAGTTCTAAACAAAGTTGCTTTTTGCCAAGTTAATCCTAAACTATCTAGTAAAGTAGGAACATTTGGTTTTAAAACATCAGATGCTGGTAATAAAAAGTTTTCGTCTTTGTGCTTTTTAAATAAAGGCACCATATCCGCAAAAACTTTTTCTCCAATATAAATTTTACGTTTTCTGTAAACAATGTATTTCTGTAAATAGAATGCAATTGCTTCTGATTCGCAAAAATATTTCATAGAGTCAGGAACAGTAAAGCGCATTTCTTCTGCTAAACGGAAAAAATGATCAATAGCGTTTCTACTTGTAAAAATTACAGCAGTCACTTTGCTAAAGTCAATTTTTTGTTGTCTTACTTCTTTAGCGTCTATTCCGACAACTTGGATAAATGGTCTAAAATCAATTTTGATTTTATTTCTTTTTTCAATCTCGTAGTATGGCGAGTTTTCTGCCTGAGGCTTAGGTTGAGATACTAATATTGATTTAACTTTCATAGTAATTTTAGATTACTTTACCTACAATTAATAGTTTTGCTAATACCATTATAGGTAAAATTTCTAGGGTGCAAAGGTACAAAATATTATAATACCAAACTGATTTATTGTCACTTATTTGTTTTGCGTATATATGATAAATTTCGAATATTCTATTCAAAAACAACAAAATAAAGCCAATCACCATCAAGTAATCTTTGTTAATTTGTGTGTAAAAAAACAAAAAACAAATAATAAGTAAGAGTAAAACATTTTTTGCATTGACAAAACTCGAACTTTTCATAAAATATGAAACAGAACTAGATTCGTAGAAAACACGATAAAAAATTACCTCAATCATCAACCTAAAAAGCATAATCAAACTAATTACACCAAAGGTAATTCCGACACGTGAAAGATAATAAAACTTAAAATTTGGAATATGATTATATGTAATATCAAAATACGAAACCAACAACAAACTTATCAGCAAAACCGTCACACCATTGACAATAAAACTAAATAATGTCGTATTATCATCCGTAAAACTCATGTATTCGGTTTTATTATCTAGCGTTTTGAAATTTTTCGCAAACAAGTATTTTGCTGCACAAACCAATAACAAACACACCGTCAGAGCAATAAGAACAGTATCATTGCCAAGTGTATTTTTTCCTATCGAGATTAAATCGTTTGTTTTCATAATTTTTTCAAAAATACAAAAGACTAACAATCTTATAACTATCTTTATGCCCACAAAATAATATTTATGTCGGACAAATTAGTTATTATCCCGACCTACAACGAAAAAGAAAACATAGAAGCCATTATTCGTGCAGCTTTGGCTGTTGACGGAGCATTTGATGTGCTTATTGTTGACGACAGTTCTCCAGATGGAACGAATGATATTGTAAAACGTTTGATTCCTGAATGTAATGGACGTTTGCATTTAGAGATTCGTACCACAAAAGATGGTTTAGGACGCGCTTATGTTCATGGATTTAAGTGGGCTTTAGCAAATAATTACGAATATATTTTCGAAATGGATGCCGATTTTTCACACAATCCAAATGATTTACCTCGCTTATACCAAGCCTTAGCAGATGGTGCCGATTTAGCAATTGGCTCACGCTATTCTAACGGTGTAAATGTTGTGAATTGGCCAATGAACAGGGTTTTATTGTCTTATTTTGCGTCGAAATATGTGAGCATCATCACGCGACTACCTGTTCATGATGCTACAGCAGGATTTGTTGGTTATAGAGCAAACGTGTTGAAATCTTTGGATTTGGATAAAATACAGTTCAAAGGGTATGGTTTTCAGATTGAAATGAAGTATAAAACGTGGATTAAGAAATTTAAGCTAAAAGAAGTTCCGATTATTTTTACAGACAGAACTTTAGGCGAATCAAAAATTAGTTCTGATATTATTGGAGAAGCCGTTTTTGGTGTAATTTCGTTACGATTAAGAAAAATATTTGGTAAATTATGAAAAACTTGATCTTTTTATCACTGATTTTTTTGAGTATTTTTAGTTGCGCACCAAAAAATTACGACAAACCAAAAGATCTCATCAATCAATCTGAAATGATTGATATTCTTACTGATTTATATATCAGTCAACAAGGTTTGCAGATGTTTCCTACTCAAAACCAAGATCAAAGTATAGATTTAGCAAATGATGCGGTAGATATTATGAAAAGTTATGATATCACGTTTCATCAATTTTCTGAGAGCTACAAATATTATATGATGCAGCCCGAAAAATTCAAAGAAATGCTGAATGATGTGAAAAAAAATCTTGAAGATAAATTATCTGATGAAGAAAAAGAGCGTCAAAAAAATCAAAAGAATAGCTTAAATAATACTATAGAAGCAGAAAAATAACAAAAAACCTCAAGTGAATCGCTTGAGGTTTTTTGTTTGTTATAATTTACCTTATAATTATATTGTAATTTTTACAATTATTTAATTATAAACTTCTTAATCAATTAAATTTATAATCTATATTTGTATCAACTAAAAAATCCTTCTGATGCAATCTAAAAAGATAAGTAAATCAAAGAAAGTTGGATTTGGTTCGAAAACAATCAATTATAAAGACGTCGTTATCGTTTCTATTTTAATTATAATAGCTGCTTTAACCATCTTAATATTTTTGAATTCTTAACGAACAAATCCCTGTATTTATCTTAAAGGAAATCATCTTAGTTTCGCAATATTGCATAAGGTAATAACTACTCACAGGTAGTTAATAGTTGATAGATTTAAAAGCCTTTCGATAACTATTGTGAGGCTTTTTTTGTAGAAAAGTAAATGAATAAAAATAAAAAAAGCTCTAATCAATTTGATTAGAGCTTTTGAGGTTCCTAGCGGATTCGAACCGCTGTGGACGGTTTTGCAGACCGCTACCTAGCCTCTCGGTCAAGGAACCATTCCCGTTCTTTTGGACTGCAAATATAGCAATAATTTCAGAAAAAAAAAGTTTAATACGATTTTTCTAAAATAACACTCACTTTTTCTACATGCCCACCAATAGGAGGATTCAGCTTTGATAATTTTACTTTTGCATACGTAACACTCGTAAGTTCCTGACCTATACGATCTAACACTCTTTTACAAACATGTTCCAAAAGTTTTGAACGAATACCTACTTCTTCCTTCACAATTTTATTTAACGAAACATAATCCAAAGCATCAACCAATTCATCCGATTCTGTTGCTTTTGTAAAGTCAGCATGCGCTTCCAAATCAACCAAATAATCAGAACCAATGCGTGCTTCTTCATCTAAACATCCGTGATTCGAATATATTTTTATATTTTCTAAAATAATTATTCCCATAGTCCAAAGATAAAAAAAGACTTGCGTATTTCTACACAAGTCTTGTATTGTTTAATTTTTTAAACCTTATTATTTTGCAGATGCAAATCTTTCCGCAACTTTATCCCAGTTAATTACAGAGAAGAAAGCCTCAATATAATCAGGACGACGGTTTTGGTAATTTAAGTAATAAGCATGTTCCCAAACATCTAATCCTAAAACTGGAAATCCCTGTACATCAGCAACTGGCATCAAAGTAGAATCTTGATTTGGAGTTGATGTTACAACTAATTTTCCATCTTTTACGATTAACCAAGCCCATCCTGAACCAAAGCGTGTTGCAGCAGCTTTAGAAAACTCATCTTTGAAAGCTTCAAAAGATCCAAAAGCAGCGTTAATTGCATCAGAAACTTCTGCAGTTGGTTGATTAGCACCACCTGGAGTTAAAATTTCCCAGAATAAATTGTGATTGTAAAAACCACCACCATTGTTACGAACAGCTGGTTTGTCAGTTCCTTTTGCTAAAATTTCTTCGATTGTAGCGTTTGCTAAATCAGTTCCTTCAATAGCAGCATTCAAGTTATTTGTATACGCAGCATGGTGTTTGTCATGGTGAATTTCCATTGTTTTTGCGTCAATATGAGGTTCTAATGCATCAAATGCATAAGGTAATTTTGCTAATTCAAAAGCCATAATATTTATTTTTTAGATTTAATTTTCTTGTATAAAGATACACAATAACTCAACAAATATGATTCCGAAATGATAGAATTTTAACATTATTTAATAGTAAAAGCTTATTTTAGTAAAAGATTCTAAATTTTTGAAATGAAAATACTTTGGAAAATAATAAAATGGTTCATCATAATCATTTGTGTATTAATCCTAATTCTTTATGCAACAGGGAATGACTACATTTTTCGTGGCGTAAAATTAACCTATATGAAAGGTGAAAGCACTGCAAATATCAACGATTACAAAGATTTTGATAACAATGTAATTTTGGCAGGTGCACCGCGAGTTTGGCATCAACATTTAGATTATAATCAATTTCCGTTGTCAGCTAATTTCGAAAAAGAGATGAACGATTTCGGAACTGCTGGATTGGTTATTATAAAAGATAATCAAATTTTGAGCGAATATTATTTTAATGGATATGCGCAAAATGATATTACCAATTCTTTTTCGATGGCGAAAACATTCACAACAATGATGTTAGGAAAAGCGATTGAGCAAGGTTATATCAAAAGTTTAGATCAAAAAATAACAGATTTCATTCCCGAATTTAAAGATGATAAATTTGGAGCTGAATGTACAGTTGGTGATTTATCTGCTATGACATCTGGTTATGATTGGGACGAAGATTATTATTTTCCGCTCAATCCTACTGCAAAAGCGTATTACGGCGATGATATCGTTAAACAAATGTTAGATCGAAAATTTGTTTCTCAACCTGGCGGACATTTCAAATATCAATCGAGTGACACTCAATTATTAGGAATTGTGATTGAACGCGCGTTAAAAAGTAAATCGTTATCACAATATTTTCAAGAAGAATTTTGGCAGCCTATGGGTATGGAATTAGATGCGCAATGGTCGAAAGATAATCCGAAAGGAATGGAGAAAACCTATTGTTGCTTCAATGCGACAGCTCGAGATTTTGCCAAACTTGGACAATTATTATTGAATGATGGAAATTGGTACGGAAAACAAATTTTGGATTCAACATTTGTTCAGAAAATGGTTTTACCAAACAAAAAAGCATTCGGACCAAATGAACCGCAAATTTATGGTTATTCAGTTTGGATGGATTACAATTACAAAACGCCTTTTTATGCGATGCTAGGACATTTAGGACAACGTATCATTGTAATTCCTTCAGAAAAATTAGTTGTAGTTCGAACTGGAAAAACGCATAATGATCAGCCAAATAATCGTCCAATTGCAGATGGTGATGTTTATCGATTGGTAGACGAAGCGATGAGAATTAATCAAAAAGTGAAAGAAAATGATCCAACGAATTCCATACAGTAAAATATTATTTTTAGACATCGAAACGGTTCCACAAACCGATGATTGGAATCTTTTGTCTGAAAGAACACAAGCGCTTTGGGAAAAGAAAACAGCTTATCAACGCAATAATAATGAAGTTTCTCCTGAAGAATTTTACCACGAACGCGCTGGAATTATGGCTGAATTCGGGAAAATAGTCTGTATTTCGGTCGGAATTGTTGTCAAAGATTCTTTTATTCACATCAAAAGTTTTTATGGACATGATGAGAAAAAATTGTTAGAAGATTTTAATTCAATGTTAATTGAAAACTTTTTCAAGCCTGATCATATTATATGTGCGCACAACGGAAAAGAATTCGATTTTCCGTACATCGCTCGCCGAATGATGATTAATCAAATTGAAATTCCAGCTATTTTGCAATTATTTGGTAAAAAACCATGGGAAGTTCAGCATTTAGACACAATGGAGTTATGGAAATTTGGTGATTACAAGAACTTTACATCATTAGATTTATTGGCAAATGTTTTCGAAATTCCTACTCCGAAAGATGATATCGATGGTTCGCAAGTTGCGCGTGTATATTACGATGAAAACAATGTAGAACGCATCAAAGATTATTGTGAAAAAGATGTTGTAACCTTGATTAATGTTTTCAGGAAAATGCGCTACGATCAACCTTTACAACGAAAAGAAGATTTATAAAAACAAAAAATCCGCTATAAAGCGGATTTTTTTGTTTTTATATTTAATGATTAATTTTCATCATCTTCCGCAGAATCTGGTTCATCGCGGAAGTTTTCAATCAATTCATCTTTCACTTTCAATTGTACTTGTTCAACAGAGTTTCGGTACATTTTGATAATTGTTCCTGTATATTCTTCCAAATCAATCAAATCTCCTTCCGTTAATTCCTTATCAGGATAACATTCAGAAATCAATCCAGCCAACGTATCATAATGTTCGCTTTCTTCGAATCTAAACGGCACTAAACGATTAATATCGCTTATTGCATTGTGTGCATTTATATTATAAACACCTTCAGAAACACGAGAAACAATAGGATCTTCGTTATCATATTCGTCTTGAATTTCTCCAACCAATTCCTCCAAGATATCTTCCATCGAAACAATCCCTGCAACTTCACCAACTTCATTTGTTACAATTGCAATTTGCATATGTTTTTTCTGAAATTGTTTCATTACATTTTTAATCAACGCATTTTCTGAAATAAAAATTGGCTCACGCAACAATCCTTCAATTTCAGTTTGATTTGGATTTTCTAACAATTGCTTGATTAAATCTTTTGCGTAAATGACACCTTTTATATTATCAAATTCTTCTTCGTAAACTGGATAACGCGAATAACCTTCGTTAATCGCATAATCTAATGCATCTTTTACAGAAGTATTAATATTAATTGCAGAAACATTTTTTCGTAAAGTTTGAATATTCATCACACGACGATCATCAAACTCAAACACATTTTGAATTAAATTACGCTCAGACTCCTCAATAGCTCCACCTTCAGAACTCTCTGTAATAATCATTTTCAACTCTTCTTCTGTGTGAATTTCACCTCCATGAATAGGATGAATTCCAATCGCACGAAGAATTACATTTGCCAAACCATTCATTAACACAATAAGCGGTTTGAAAACAAAATAAAATGCTCGAAGTGGCCAAGCTACTGTAAATGTAGTTTTCGTTGGATACTGAATTGCGATAGATTTTGGTGCTAATTCACCAAAAACAATGTGCAAAATAGTAATGATAACGAAAGCTGCTGGAAACGCAACATTATGCGCAATCGCTGTCCATGAAGGAGAAGTTAAACCAACTACTTCAAAAAGTTTTACGATTACAGGCGTTAAAGAGCTTTCTCCAACCCAACCAAGACCAAGCGAAGCTAATGTAATACCTAACTGTGTTGCGGCAAGATAAGAGTCTAAATGATTAACGATTCGTTTTGCAGCATTTGAAGTTCTTTCGTTAATATCTTGATTAACTTCAATTTGTGACGAACGTACTTTTACAATTGCAAACTCGGCTGCAACGAAAAAACCATTTAATAAAACAAGGAAAATTGTAAGCAAAAGTTTTGCTACAGAAATTTCATCGGCGACATTGTGATTAGCGACTAAAAACAATGTCGAAATCTGGGAGTATGTATCCATTCTTCGAATTTAAAAGACTGACTTGTTATAAGTTTTTATAAGTCAGTAAATCAATACATCTAAATTAATAAAAAAAATTAAAAATCACAACGTTTTGATTCGTAGCAAAATTACAAAATTTATAAATACAAAATCTTAGAAATTATTGATTCGAGAAAATGACTAAAAAATCACTAAATTTCCACTTCATTTACCAAGCAACAATTTGCCATGCAAAAGCAAGATTTACATTATATTATCGAAGTCAAAAATTTATCAATTTCTTTTGGAGATAAACAAGTTCTGAATAACATCAATTTCAAAGTAGAACAAGGTGATACATTAGGAATTGTTGGAGAATCTGGCTCTGGAAAGTCGTTAACTTCATTAGCTATTATGGGTTTATTATCTCCTAATGCTACAATTCATCCCGAAAGTGAAATTCTTTTTCGTCAAGATGATAAAATGATAGATTTGCTTAAACTTTCGCCTAAAGAACTGGAAGAAATAAGAGGAAATGAAATCGGAATGATTTTTCAAGAACCAATGACTTCTCTAAATCCAAGTTTGCATTGCGGAGAACAAGTGGAGGAAGCGATTCGTTTACATCAAAATTTATCGAAAGAAGAAGCTAAAAAGAAAGTTCTTCATCTTTTTGAACAAGTAAAATTACCAAATCCCGAACGTATTTATAAAGCCTATCCGCACGAATTATCTGGTGGACAAAAGCAACGTGTAATGATTGCAATGGCGATTTCTTGCGAACCAAAATTATTGATAGCAGATGAACCAACAACTGCTTTGGACGTTACGGTACAAAAAGCGACGTTAGATTTGTTGAAAGAATTGCAAGAAAAAAATAACATGAGCATGTTGTTTATTTCTCACGATTTGGGCGTGATTGCGAATGTTTGTGAAGAAGTTTTGGTGATGTTTCGTGGTGATGTTGTGGAACAAGGAAATGTAGAAACAATTTTTAATCATCCGAAAGAAAATTATACAAAAGGATTAATTGCTTGTCGACCTCGATTGGATGAACGCGCGAAACGTTTACCTACGGTAAAAGACTTCTTAGAAAACCCAAATTTCGAAACTGAAATTTATACAGAAGAAGAGCGCAAAGCTTTTCACGAAAAAATTTATGCAAATCCTCCAATTTTAGAGGTTAAGAATTTGAAGAAATACTTCTATCCTTCGACTTTATTTGGAAATGCAATCATCCCGAATGTAAAAGCTGTCGATGATATTTCGTTCAAAGTTTATCCAGGTGAAACAATGGGTTTGGTTGGCGAGTCGGGTTCTGGAAAAACAACCTTGAGTAGAACGGTTTTGTTATTAGAAAAACCAACTGCTGGCGAAATATATTATAATGGTATAGATATTACGAAACTGAAAAAAGAGGAAATTCGTAAATTAAGAAGAGAAATTCAGATTATTTTCCAAGATCCATATTCAAGTTTGAATCCTCGACAAACCGTTGCGCAAATTATTACGGAGCCAATGCAAGTACATAAAATTGGTCAGAATAAATCGGAACGATTACAAACGGCTTCATCTCTTTTACAAAAAGTAGGTTTATCAGATCAAGATTTGAACAAATATCCGCATGAATTTTCTGGTGGGCAACGTCAACGTATCGGGATTGCTCGTGCTTTGGCTTTAAATCCTAAATTTATCATTTGTGATGAATCGGTTTCTGCGTTGGATGTTTCTGTTCAGGCGCAAGTTTTGAATTTGTTAAATGATTTGAAAACCGAATTTGGTTTTACCTATATATTTATCTCGCACGATTTGGCTGTTGTAAAATATATGAGTGATCAATTATTGGTGATGCAACATGGAGAAATGAAAGAATTGGACGATGCAGACAAGGTTTATGCGCATCCGACAACAAACTATACCAAAGAATTGATAGAAGCAATTCCAAAGCTATAAAAAGAACCCGTATAAAAGCAAAAAGCGTTTGAAGTTTATTTCCTCAAACGCTTTTTTATTGATCGCAATAAATCAATATAAACTAAACTATTTCAAAATAAAAAAGCATTCAAATCTGAATGCTTTTTTGTAGTCCCTAGGGGAATCGAACCCCTCTTTCTAGAATGAAAATCTAGTGTCCTAACCGATAGACGAAGGGACCTCCTTTCGTATTATTGTGGTGCAAAAATAAACGTTTATTTTTTATTACCAAACAATTTTCGAAAATTTTATACTATTTTTTTAATCAAGTCAAATTGTAGTCCCTAGGGGAATCGAACCCCTCTTTCTAGAATGAAAATCTAGTGTCCTAACCGATAGACGAAGGGACCACTTAATATGAATTAATTAATTCGAATATTCTTTATTTTGAATGAACGTCATTTTGTGTTGGGAGTTGTAGAAAAGTCGATGTATAATTCTAATAATTTGAACCAAGTTGAATTATACAGCGACATTTTCATTCCCGATTAATCATCTAAACATTATGATTAACCTTTACAAACAAAACACAAAAAACAATTTCCTTTACACAGTATTCTACTGGTTGTTTAAAAAATCAACAACTATGAACAAGGAAAAAAAAGATTGCAATAATGCAATCCATCTATTAATTTGTAGTCCCTAGGGGAATCGAACCCCTCTTTCTAGAATGAAAATCTAGTGTCCTAACCGATAGACGAAGGGACCACTTTTATTTTATTAAGCTAATCCCGCAATATGTTTCGCTAACTTTGATTTTAAGTTTGAAGCTTTATTCTTGTGAATAATGTTTCTTTTTGCTAACTTATCAATCATTGAAGAAACTTTTGGAAAAACTGTTTCTGCTTCATTTTTATCAGATTCAGATCTTAAAGCTTTAATAGCTGTACGAGCTGATTTGTGATAATATTTATTACGATCGCGTCTTACCGCTGATTGTCTAATTCTTTTTAATGCTGACTTATGATTTGCCATAACTTAAATCTCTTTCTATTTTAGTTCGGCAAAGATATAAACAAATATTTTATCTCGCCAAATTAATTTAATAATTTTCTAAAACACTTTTATGTAGCCCATAGGAGAATCGAACTCCTGTTTCCAGGATGAAAACCTGATGTCCTAACCACTAGACGAATGGGCCGCATGACGGCTTAACCACTTGTTGTGAAAAGCGAGTGCAAATGTAGAACTATTTTTTGAACTTCCAAATTTATTTAAAAGTTTTTTTGAATAGATTTTTGTTAAAAAATGTTAAGGAAGTTAATATTTTGTCAAAACATCTCTTATATATAATGAGTTATATTTTTAACAATTACTTTAGCGGTGCTATTAAAATTTATACAAACGAATACTCAATATATGAAAGCATCGATATTAGGTGTAGCTGCAGTGGTTTGCACGATGTTTATAACATCATGTTCATCTTTAACCCCAGTTAGTGAAGCTACAGAATATTCTTCGAGAAGTTTCGTACCGAAACCAAGAGCTATTGAAGCTCAAGCTAAAATAATCAATAAACATGCCAATTTAGATGTTACACCAATAGAAATTAACGATGAAGCGAAATCTATGGTTGTGTTAAACAGTGTTTTAGAAGAAACGAATGAATTGTTTGCAGGATTTTTATTAAAAGAAGCAGAAACGTATATTGGTACACCTTACCGATACGGAGGCACAACAAGAAGTGGTATTGATTGTTCTGCCTTTGTTAGAAACGTTTTCGAGACTTTCAATAAAAATTTACCTCGTGTATCTGCAGATCAGGCAAGAGAAGGTTTTACAGTTAGTACAGACGAAGCAAAAGAAGGAGATTTAGTTTTCTTTGCAACAAGAGGTCGCGGTAGAGTTTCGCACGTAGGAATTGTTCATGGAAGAAATAAAGATGGAGTTTTAGAATTTATTCATTCATCTACTTCTCAAGGCGTTATGGTATCTTCTTTAAATGATAGATATTGGGGACCAAAATTCTTATACGTAAAAAGAATATTATAATAATAGTATAATTTCATTATCATATAAAAAAAGCATCAAGTAATCTTGATGCTTTTTTTTGTCTTATTTTTTATTTTCGATGTTCTCTCAAAATCATCACAAACAATACAATTAATGGAACAATCATTCCTAAAATATAATACATATTGATTTGTAAAATTGTTGGGTAAAATAATATTGCAGATAATAATCCCACAATCGCGCCACCTAAATGTGCTGAATGTCCGATGTTCCCTAAATTAGTTTTCATTCCATAAACTGAATATCCTAAATATAATATTCCGAAAATCCAAGCTGGAATTGGTAAAGCAAAAAATAATCTTAACTCCATTTCAGGAAAAGCTGCAATTGCAGCAAACAAAATTCCTGTTACTCCGCCTGAAGCTCCTACTGCCGAATAAAAAGTTTCTTTCTTGTGAATTAACAACGACAATAGATTTCCGCCAATAACCGCTGCTAAAAAAACTAAAAGAAACATTCCATAACCTACATTTAGTTTAGCATTCGAAAAGTCGCCTAATAAAAATCCTTCTGGACTCGCAAAAAATCCGATAACAGGATTTGCAAAGAAGTAAAGAGTTAACATATTGAATAACAAATGAGTGAAATCAACATGCAAAAATCCTGAACTTAAAATTCTATAGTATTCCTTATTATATAATATCGACCCAACTTGGAATTTATATTTTTCAAAAAAAGCTAAATCGTTAAAACCTTTCCAACTTACCAAAACATTCAGTCCAATAACGACTAATGCCACAATAGAGATATCTCCCATTATTCTTCTATATTTTCTTCTTCATTATTATTCTCCTCGATTGCATCAAATAGCGTCGGCTGTGGCTCTTCTTCTGGTTCTTCCTCTTCTTCTGGTTCTTCGAATGGAAGCGGTTCCAACACATTAATTTGTTTTAACTTATACGTCGTCAACTGATTTCCTTGCGCTTTGATTCCTTTAATTGTAATAAATTCTTCTAAATTTATCACTTCTGGTTCTTTTTCTAAACCTTTTACTTTCGGGAAAATCAACTCAATAACTGGTAAATAATCGGTCGAAACAACTTTGATTGAAGATTTACCATCTTCTAACGTATAAAAAGCTTGTGGAGAAAATGTATCTTCTAAAAGGAAACGTTTCACAAAATAACGATCTTTTTCTGCATCATAATACACACAAGAAATCGGTTTTGCAGGTTTCCATTTTTCGATAATTTCTAAATCTTCGTCAAAACGATTACTCAAATCAAACGAAACCAGTTTCGCTTCACCTTTTTTATTAATCGTTAAAATTTTATCATCTCCTTTAAAAGAACCTAATAAAAGTCCCAATCCGTCAGCATTAAGACGTTTTGTATCTGTATCAAACCAAATTTGACGAGGTGCTAAAGTCGAAACTCCTTCCTCTTTCAATTCTACTTTTTTGATTGGATATTTTGTTACTAAATTACCTTTTGATGCACGACCTTTAATCGCTAAATCAGCAAAATTAATATCAAATTTTAATTTTTTAATTCGTTGATGAGTTTTCAAAATAATTGATACAACTTCGGCTTCACCATTTGGATTCGCTGAAAAATACAACACTTCCGAACCTTTGTTACCAGCCGTTAAATCGTATTCTTTGTCTCGCGTAATTCCTGTAACAGCAAAACGTTTTTGATAAGCTGGACCATTTTTTCCATCGCGATAAATCAAGTTATAAATAGTACGTTTATCATTTTTGTGCCAAACTCCGACATGAATAATTCCTTTTCCAACAAAAGTTTTTGCATCAACTTTTGTCACAATCATCGAGCCATCATGTTTGAAAACCACAATATCATCAATGTCAGAACATTCGAATAAATACTCGTCTTTTTTCAATGAAGTTCCGATAAAACCTTCGTTTCTGTCTACATAAAAACGTGTATTTGCAACGGCAACTTTTGTCGCATCAATCGTATCAAACGTTCTAATTTCTGTTTTACGTTCTTTTCCTTTTCCGTATTTTGTTTTAAGATTTTTGAAATAATCAATCGCGTAGTCAATCAAATTTGCTAAATGATGTTTTACATTTTCGATTTTATCTTCTAACGATTCTATGAATTGTTGTGCTTTATCTAAATCAAATTTGGAAATACGTTTGATTCTAATTTCTGTTAAACGTGTAATATCTTCTTCCGTAACTGGACGAACTAAATGCGCAATATGCGGTTTTAATCCTTTATCAATTGCAGAAATTACGCCTTCCCATGTTTCTTCTTCTTCAATATCATGATAAATTCTATTCTCGATAAAAATTCTTTCCAACGAAGAAAAATGCCATTGTTCCTGTAATTCATCTAACTCAATTTCTAATTCTTTTTTCAACAATTCAACCGTATTGTTTGTATTGTGAATTAAAATTTCAGAAACTGTTAAAAATTCAGGTGTTTGTTCATTAATCACACAGGCATTTGGCGAAACAGAAATCTCACAATCCGTGAATGCATACAATGCGTCAATCGTTTTATCTGGACTACTTCCCGGAACAAGATGAATTAAAATCTCAACTTCAGCTGCTGTATTATCTTCAATCTTTTTGATCTTGATTTTACCTTTATCATTAGCTTTCAAAACCGAATCAATCAAAGATCCTGTCGTTGTTCCGTACGGAATTTCCGTAATTTTTAACGTTGTTTTATCTTCTTGTAAAATCTTTGCACGAATGCGTACTTTACCACCACGCAATCCATCATTATAATCGGAAACATCAACCAATCCAGAAGTTAAAAAATCTGGAAAAATTTGAAACTTCTTTCCTTTCAGATGTAAAATTGACGCATCAATTAACTCATTGAAATTATGCGGTAAAATTTTCGTTGACAAACCAACTGCAATCCCTTCCACTCCTTGCGCCAAAAGCAAAGGAAATTTGATTGGAAGATCGATTGGTTCTTTATTACGACCATCATAAGACGGTTGCCATTTTGTAGTTTTTGGATTATAGACAACTTCTAACGCAAATTTAGTCAATCGAGCTTCGATATAACGCGACGCAGCCGCTCGGTCACCAGTGTAGATATTTCCCCAGTTTCCTTGCATATCGATCAACAATTCTTTTTGACCAATTTGAACCATTGCATCAGAAATCGCCATATCACCATGTGGGTGATATTTCATCGTATTTCCTACAATGTTCGCAACTTTGTTATATCGTCCGTCTTCCAACTCGCGCATTGAATGTAAAATTCTACGCTGAACTGGTTTCAAACCATCGTAAATAGATGGAATTGCTCGTTCTAAAATTACATAAGAGGCATAGTCAAGAAACCATTCTTGGTACATACCAGAAACCTTCTTGATGCTCTCTTGATTGTCTTGCATCATGTTAAATAGCTACTTCTACATTGTTTTTGACCATACAATTAGACTCTACAATTTTGTCTAATTCAGTCAAAATAATATTAATATTTCGATTAGAAATGAATGCTAAACGAAATTTGACTTTTGTTAAATTGGTAGGATTCTTTTTACTGTTAATATAAAAGATAACGTTCTTTGAAAAAATTCCTTTCTGAAAATCGTATTTGATCAATTTATATTTCGGTAAATCGATTTTATTTGTTTTTGAATCTAAGAAGGATAAAAATCCAACATTCTTCGTTTCAAAAGTTATGGTTTCACCTTTTGTGTCGATTGCAAAAAATTGATTTCCACTTTTATAGCTTACATAAATAAGCAATGCTATAAAAATTGCGACAACATAAGGTGGTATTATGTGATACTTGTAAGGTAAAATACCAGTATACATAATAAGGTTTAGAATGATTAAAATAACGATGGTGAGATTCAGTATTTTGAACAACTGAATGACCTTTTTATTATTTTTCTTCATAATTGATAGGTGTTTTTAGGTTAGGATTGGTTTGGTTTTTATTTAATTTTTAATAGATTCTATGGCTAAGTTGTTAATAATAAATTCTTGTCTTGTTGGTGTATTTTTTCCCATGTAAAATTCTAAAAGACTTTCGATAGTTTGATCTTTTCCAATCATTACAGGCTCTAAACGAATATCTTTTCCGATAAAATGCTTGAACTCGTCTGGCGAAATTTCACCTAATCCTTTGAATCGTGTAATTTCAGGATTTTTAACTTCTTCCAACGCTTTTATACGTTCAGGCTCAGAATAACAATAACGTGTTTCCTTTTTATTTCTCACACGAAAAAGTGGCGTTTGCAAAATATACAAATGACCTTCTTTGATTAATTCTGGGAAAAATTGTAAGAAAAATGTAATAATCAACAAACGAATATGCATTCCATCGACGTCAGCATCAGTTGCAATTACAACATTATTGTAACGTAAATCTTCTAATCCTTCTTCAATATTTAGTGCTGCTTGCAAAAGATTAAATTCTTCATTTTCATAAACAATTTTCTTTGTCAAACCATACGAATTCAACGGTTTTCCTCTCAAACTAAATACCGCTTGCGTTTCTACACTTCTACTTTTGGTAATAGATCCACTTGCCGAATCTCCCTCGGTAATAAAAATAGTTGTATCTAAACGTAATTCAGCTTTCGGATCGTTATAATGTTGACGACAATCGCGCAATTTCTTGTTATGCAAACTAACTTTTTTCGCTCGATCACGTGCTAATTTTCGAATACCAGAAAGTTCCTTTCGTTCGGTTTCTGATTGTTTTATTTTACGTTCTAAAGCTTGTGCTACTTCTGTATTTTTGTGTAAAAAGTTATCAAGATTTGTTTTGATAAAATCATTTACAAACGTACGAACCGTTGTCATCCCTGGTCCAATTTCATTAGAACCAAGTTTAGTTTTCGTTTGAGATTCAAAAACGGGTTCAATTACTTTGATCGAAATTGCTCCAATAATTGATTTCCTAATATCCGCAGGATCATAATTTTTGTTATAAAATTCGCGAACAGTTTTCACAACCGCTTCTTTGAAAGCTGTTAAATGCGTTCCTCCTTGCGTTGTATTTTGACCATTCACAAAAGAATAATACGTTTCCGAATATGATTTCGAGCTGTGCGTCAACGCCAATTCAATATCTTCTCCTTTCAGATGGATGATATCATAAATCGTTTCTTCCTCGATATTATCTTTCAATAAATCTTTCAATCCATCTTTCGAAAAGAATTCTTCACCATTGAAAATAATTTTCAATCCTGGATTTAAGTAAACATAGTTTTTCAACATTTTGTCTACATATTCTTTTCTGAATTTGAAATTTAAGAAAATCGATTTGTCTGGAACGAATGTAATTTTAGTTCCTTTTCGCAAAGATGTTTCTTTTTCATCTTCTTGATTGACTAAAATCCCTTGCTCAAACTCTGCAATACGTGTTTTTCCATCTCGAATAGATTGCACTCGAAATGATGTTGACAACGCATTTACTGCCTTTGTACCAACCCCATTCAACCCAACCGATTTTTTGAAGGCTTGTGAATCATATTTTCCTCCTGTATTCATCTTAGAAACGGCATCAACCATTTTTCCAAGCGGAATTCCACGACCATAATCACGAACCGTTACCTCATCTTCGCGCAGATTAATTTCGATTGTTTTACCTGCACCCATCACAAATTCATCGATACAGTTATCTACAATCTCCTTCAACAAAATATAAATTCCATCATCTTGAGACGAACCATCTCCCAGCTTCCCAATATACATCCCAGGTCGCATACGAATATGTTCGCGCCAATCAAGGGTTTTGATATTGTCTTCCGTATAATTTACTTGTTGATCTAATTCTGACATTTGAGTTGTTGAGTGTTAAACGAGTTTTACAAAAATAAGAAAAAATTTCCTAAAAATATTAAGGTTTATTGTTTTGATTTTGAGCAAAAACGACCTAATTTACCAATATGATAAAATCTAAACTACCCAATGTTTCAACAACCATTTTTTCGGTAATGAGTCAATTTGCAAATGAACATCAAGCCATTAATTTGGCGCAAGGTTTTCCTGACTTTAATGCAGATTCTGAATTAATTAGTCGTTTAAATTATTATTCTACACAAAATTACAATCAGTACGCGCCAATGACTGGCGTCGAAAAATTGCGTGTATTACTTTCAGAAAAATATTCTAATCTTTATCATTCAACTTACGATTTTCAGAATGAAATTAACATTACGAGTGGTGCAAGTCAAGCGATTTTTAATGTTATTTCTACATTAATTCATTCAAATGATGAAGTAATTATTTTTGAACCTGCTTACGATTTATATCAACCAACGGTTGAATTATTTGGAGGAAAAATTGTTCCAATTCAGCTAAAATATCCTGAATATTCAATCGATTTTGAAGAATTGAAGCTAAAAATCAATGATAAAACGAAATTGATTATCGTTAATAATCCGAATAATCCTACTGGAAAAATTTTATCCGAAAATGATTTGAAACAATTTGAACAAATCCTAAAAGATTCGAATTGTTATTTACTTGCAGATGAAGTTTATGAGCATATTACATTTGATGGAAAATCGCATCAAAGTTTCGCAAAATTGAAATCGGTAAAAGACAAAGTGTTTATTGTTGGTTCTTTCGGGAAATTATTTCACATTACAGGCTGGAAAATCGGTTACATTTTAGCCGAAAAAGAATTGATGAAAGAGTTTAGAAAATGTCATCAATTTAATACGTTTTCTACCCATACGCCATCACAATATGCAATTGCAGATTATTTAGAAAACCCAGATCATTACTTGCATTTAAATGATTTTTTTCAACGAAAAAGAGATTTATTTGTTAAAGGTTTAGCTTCAACAAATTTTGAAGTTTTGCCTTGTGAAGGAACTTATTTTGTAAGTGCAAATTATACTAAAATAAATGATTTACCTGATGATGAATTTGTAAAACAGTTAACCATCAAAAATAAAGTTGCAACTATTCCAATTTCGGCATTTTACCATCATAAAACAGATAACAAAGTCATCCGATTTTGTTTCGCTAAAAAGGATGAAACACTTTTAATGGCTTTAGAAAATTTGAAAAGTTTATAGAAAATAAAAGCTCAATCTTTCGATTGAGCTTTTTATATAGATATAATTTAAATCTTAAACATTAAATAAGAAATGCATAATATCTCCATCTTGTACAATGTATGCTTTTCCTTCTACGTTCAATTTTCCTGCCTCACGACATTTAGATTCTGATCCGTAAGTAATAAAATCTTCAAATTTAATAACCTCTGCACGAATAAATCCTTTCTCGAAATCAGTGTGAATAACTCCTGCCGCTTGTGGTCCTGTAGAACCTTTTTTGATTGTCCAAGCACGAACTTCTTTTACACCTGCCGTGAAATAAGTTTCTAAATCTAACAATGTATAAGCAGAACGAATCAAACGATTAACACCTGGCTCTTCTAATCCTAATTCTTCTAAGAAAATTTGACGTTCATCAAACGTTTCTAATTCATTGATGTCAGCTTCAATTTGTGCCGCTAAAATTAGCACTTCTGCGTGTTCATCTTTTACAGCTAATTTTACTTTTTCTACCCATTCGTTGCCGTCTTTTGCAGCAGATTCGTCTACATTACATAAGTACAAAACTGGTTTAGAAGTGATCAATTGTAACGAATCCACAATTTCTTGCTCTTTTTCGTCCAAATCCATTTCACGAACATTTTTCAACTCTTCTAAATGAGCGATTACAGCTGTTAAAACTTCTACAACTTTTTGTTCGTCTTTATTTCCCGCTTTTGCTGCTTTTTTAGATTTATCGATACGTTTTGTAACTGTATCCAAATCTTTTAATTGCAACTCAATATCGATTGTTTCTTTATCGCGTAATGGATTAATAGAACCATCAACGTGTGTAATATTTTCGTTTTCGAAACAACGTAAAACGTGAATAATTGCATTACACTCGCGGATATTTCCTAAAAATTGATTTCCTAAACCTTCTCCCTTACTTGCTCCTTTTACCAAACCAGCAATATCTACAATTTCTACAACAGCAGGCACAACGCGCTCTGGATTTACAATTGCTTCTAACTGATTTAGACGAGTATCTGGTACAGAAACTGTTCCTACATTTGGTTCAATTGTACAGAAAGGATAATTCGCCGATTGCGCTTTTGCATTCGACAAACAGTTAAATAAAGTAGATTTACCAACATTAGGCAATCCAACAATTCCACATTTCATATATGTTGTCTCTTTTTTTAATGATTGAATATTAGAAAGATGTTCTAATAATTTTGTGCAAAGATAATGATTTCCATTAAATTTATTTAACCGAAGAAACTCTGTTCAATTTTATGTTTAATACATTTCCAGAATATGATTTCATTTCACCATAAAAACAATCGCAAGTCGCATTATAAGCCAAATCATAATAATTAGAAGTTTTATCAAGATTTATCTTTCTGAATTTGAGTTGAGGAAATTTAAACACAATAGAATCTGTCACATCTTTTTCATAACCATCCTGAAAATCAAATTCTATTTTCAATTTTGATTTATTTCTCGAAACATCCATAATCGCATCACTTTTCGACAAAGGAACTTCTACCACTTTCGATTTATAATCCAAAAAATCTTGTTTCCATTTTCCTTCAATTGTTTTTATGTTATTGGATGTGCAACTTGTGAGAAATAGCAAAAAGATAAATCCTAAAAAATGTTTCATAAGTGTTAATTTTTTATTGAAAATACAATTATTTATTTACATTTACTTAAATACTTATTACAATGAAATTAAAAGCCTTAATCGTAAGTTTTATGATTGCTTTCGCAGGAATCGTAAACGCGCAAACAGCAACAGAAATATTAACTAAAGCTCAAAACCAAGCGAAAGTTGAAAATAAAAATGTCTTTTTAATTTTTCATGCTTCGTGGTGCGGATGGTGTAAAAAGATGGAAAAAAATATGGACGATCCAGCTGTGAAACCATATTTTGATGCGAATTATGTCAAAACATTTATTACTGTACAAGAACGTGCTGAAAAGAAAAATTTAGAAACGCCAGGCGGAGATGCTGTCAATGAGAAATTAGGTGGAAAAGATCAAGGTTTACCTTTTTGGGTAATTTTAGATTCGACTGGAAAAGTTCTAGAAGATTCTCGCGTAAATGGAGAAAATCTTGGAGGTCCAGCTTCTGAAGAAGAAGTAAATCATTTGATTACAAAACTTGAAAAAACATCGAAAAACGATAAAGTTGATCCAGAAAAAATCAAAGAAGTTTTTATCTTGAAAAAGAAATAAATTAAAAAAATCCGCTAATTAGCGGATTTTTTTATTGTGTTAAAACATGAAAAGCTTCTTCCAAGTTTTTATATTGTCCTTTAAACTCTTCTATCGGTTGATCTGCCACTATTTTACCTTTATTCAACAAGATTACACGTGAACAAAGCGCTTCTACTTCTTGCATAATATGTGTCGAAAGTATCACCGTTTTTTCCTTTCCAATCTCTTTAATTACTTCTCTAATTTCGATAATCTGATTTGGATCCAAACCATTTGTAGGTTCATCTAAAATCAAAATTTCTGGACTCGAGATAATCGCTTGCGCCAATCCGACACGTTGTTTATATCCTTTTGATAATTGATGAATTTTCTTATGTTTTTCTGGTGATAAACCTACTTTTTCGATGACTTCATCAATTTTAGATTTAGGCACATTTCGAATATTTGTGACAAATTCCAAATACTCTTTCACATACATTTCCATATACAATGGATTATTTTCTTGCAAAAATCCAATCAACTTTTTCGATTCAATTGGTTGCGTCGAAACATTAAAATCATTCACAGAAATTTCACCAGAATCTGCATTTATTGCATTGGTAATACTTTTCATCAAAGTAGATTTTCCTGCTCCATTTGGTCCAAGTAAGCCAACAACTTCGCCATTATTTATAGAAAATGAAACGTTGTCTAAAGCCACTTGTTCACCGTATTTTTTTACTAAATCTGTAATGATTATTCCCATTTGATGAAAAATTTTCGATAAAATTAGCAAAAAAGATTTGGATAACTGAAAAATTATTTTTTAGATTTGTAAAACAATTAGAAAAACGAAATGGCAACATTCAATTATTTTAACGCATTCTTTTTTTACTTTTTTGGGTATTATCCAGAAGAGCAGGGACTGCGTTGTCAAAATTGATTGTTAACATTCATAATAAGATAATATAAAGTCCCGCAATTTGTGGGACTTTTTTTGTGGAAAAAAATGAAAGAAAGAGTTGCAATACAAGGTTACATTGGTTCATATCATCACGAAGCTGCCAATAATTATTTAGGAAATGACATCGAAATTGTAGAATGCGACACATTCAAAACTTTAGCAAAGTCACTTGCAAAGGGAAAAGTTGACAAAGCAATCATGGCAATTGAAAACACAATTGCTGGAGCAATTTTACCAAACTATGCGTTGCTAACGAAATACAATCTGAAAGTTGTTGGAGAAATTTATTTATCAATCCAACATCAATTGATGGTCAAAAAAGGACAAACTTTAGACGATGTAAAAGAAGTTCGTTCGCACCAAATGGCATTGTTACAATGTGATAAGTTCCTTGAAAAACATCCAACATGGCGAGTTGTAAATGATATCGACACCGCATTAACAGCCAAAGATATTGTAGAACAAGATTTGAATGATGTTGCAGCAATTGCGTCGAGAAAAGCGGCAGAAGTATATGGATTAGACATTTTAGCTTCGAGTATTCAGACGTTTCAAGATAATTTTACTCGCTTTTTTGTATTGCAACGCGAGCATAACGATTACGAAGATTTCAACAAAGTTTCGATGCGTTTTTCTGTTCCACACCAGTCTGGTGCTTTGGTTGACGTGTTAAATCAAATTGCAGAATGTGGAATAAATATGGACAAAATACAATCTGTTCCGATTATTGAAAAACCTTGGGAATACTCTTTTCACATTGATATTACGTTCGAGCAAAAAGAACAATATTATGAATTGCTTGGAAAAATTGCACGAAAATTAACTGATTTAGAAATATTAGGCGAATATAAACTGGGGAAAAAATGATAGCAGAAGCCCAACGATTACAAAGTGTTCAGGAATATTATTTCTCGAAAAAATTACAAGAAATAGCGAACATGAAAACCGACATTCCTATCATTTCATTAGGAATTGGAAGTCCAGATTTACAACCTCATCCAGATGTGATCGAGGAATTAATCAAAAGTTCACAAAGCGGAATCAATGGCTATCAGAGTTATCGTGGAGTTCCAGAAATGCGCGAAGCTATGGCAAGTTTTTACAAAAACAAATTTGATGTAGACGCCAATCCTTCAACTGAAATTTTACCATTAATGGGATCTAAAGAAGGAATTATGCACATTTCGATGGCTTTTTTGAATGAAGGTGATAAAGTTTTGATTCCAAATCCTGGCTATCCAACCTATTCATCGGTTACAGAATTAGTTCAAGCAGAACCGTTGTTTTACGATTTGAAAAATGAAAATGATTGGCTTCCAGATTTTGATCAGTTAGAAAAACTAGCCGAACAAAAACCGAAAATCATGTGGCTTAATTATCCACATATGCCAACAGGCGCAAAAGCTCCGAAAGACGTTCTTAGAAAATTAGTAGAGTTTGCAACTCGTCACAATATTTTAATTGTTAATGATAATCCTTATAGTTTTATTTTGAACGATGAACCAACAAGTATTTTAGAAATTGAAGGTGCAAAAGATGTTTGTATTGAATTGAATTCATTAAGCAAAACCTTTAATATTGCAGGTTGGCGAGTAGGAATGGTGATTGGAAAAGAAAGTTTTATCAATTCTATTCTAAAAGTGAAATCAAATATGGATTCGGGAATGAATTTTGCGATACAAAAAGCCGCGACAAAAGCTCTTTTAGTTGATGATTCTTGGTACGATGAGTTGACAAAAGTTTATGCAGAAAGACGAAAAATTATTTGGGAAATCGCTGATATCTTAAATGTAAAATATAATCCCAATGCAGCAGGAATGTTTATTTGGGCTAAACTTCCGGAAGGAAAAGATGATAAAGAATTTATTGATGACATTTTATACAATAAAAAAGTATTTATCACGCCAGGAAGTATTTTCGGAAGTAATGGTGAAGGATTTATAAGATTTTCACTTTGTGCACCCGTTGAGAAGTTAATTGAAGTAAAGAAAAGATTAGAAGCATGAAAACAATTTCAGTAATCGGTTTAGGATTAATCGGAGGTTCGTTTGCTTTAGCACTAAAAAAAGTTGGTGTTGCCGAAAAAATAATCGGTGTTGATCAAAATATTGAACATCAAATACAAGCTTTAGAATTAGGAATTGTGGATGAAATTGCTCCTTTGAATGAAGCGCTTTCTCAGTCAGATTTAGTTGTAATTGCAGTTCCAATTAATTCAATTCAAAATGTTTTACCAGAAATTTTAGATCAAATTAATGATAAAACAATTGTGATGGACATGGGATCAACAAAAGCTGGAATTTGTAAAAAAGTGGCAAATCATCCCAAAAGAAAACAGTTTGTAGCCACACACCCAATCGCAGGAACGGAGAATTCTGGACCAAAAGCTGCTTTTCCTGAACTGTTTTTAAACAAAGTTGCGATTTTATGTGATGTTGAACAAAGCGAAAAAGAAGCAGTAAAAAAAGTGAGAAAAATTTATCAATCGCTTTGGATGAATGTCAAAACAATGACTTCGGAGGCACATGATGCGCACATTGCGTACGTTTCTCATCTTTCACATATTACATCTTTTGCTTTAGGACAAACAGTTTTGGAAGAAGAAAAGAATGAAGATGCAATTTTTGATATGGCTGGATCTGGTTTCGAATCTACGGTTCGTTTGGCAAAAAGTTCACCAGATATGTGGACGCCAATTTTGATTCAGAATCGAGAAAATTTACTCAATGCTATTGATGCTTATCAAACTCAAATTTCTAAAATCAGAAAAATGATCGAAGAAAAAGATGCCGAAGATATTCATCAATATTTAAAAAACACAAACGACATACGTCGAATATTAAATAAATAATTACTCTCAAATAAAATAAATATTAAATCTTAAATTTGTAAATGTTATGGAAAATAATAACTGGATAAAAGAATACGACAAACCAATGATTATCGCTGGACCTTGTAGTGCAGAAAGTGAAAAACAAATGATGACAATCGCTGAAGATTTGGACAAAGATTATGTGCAAGTTTTCCGCGCAGGAATTTGGAAGCCTCGTACAAAACCAAACTGTTTCGAAGGAGTTGGAGCAATCGGGTTAAACTGGTTGAAAAAAGTAAAAGACGAATTCGGAATGAAAATCGCAACTGAAATTGCTAATGCAAATCACGCAAAATTAGCGTTAGAATATGATGTTGACGTTCTTTGGATTGGTGCGCGTTCTACGGTAAACCCTTTTACAGTACAAGAAATTGCAGAAGCTTTACGAGGAACAGATAAAACTGTTTTGGTTAAAAATCCTGTAAACCCAGATTTAGATTTATGGATTGGTGCTTTGGAACGTTTAGAAGGTCAAGGAATCAAAAACTTAGGTGCTATTCACCGTGGTTTCTCAACGTACAAAAAGACAAAATATCGTAATGATCCACAATGGCAAATTGCATTAGATTTCAAAAATAAATTGCCAAATGTGCCAATTATTTGTGATCCATCACATATTTGCGGAAACAGAACAGGATTATTTGATGTTGCTCAACAAGCCTTCAATTTCGAATATAATGGATTGATGATCGAAACGCATAACAATCCTGATGAAGCTTGGTCTGATGCAGCTCAACAAGTAACACCAGCTCGTTTATTAGAAATCTTGAAAGATTTAGAAATTCGTGTTTCTGATGATCCAGATGCAATTTACAAAACTGGAATTCAGAATTTACGTCATCAAATTGATGAATTAGATAATTCTATTTTAGATGCAATTGCTCAACGTATGAAAGTTGCAAACTCTATCGGAGAATTGAAAAAAGAACATAATGTGGCAGTTTTTCAGCCAGATCGTTGGAAACAAATCAAAGATAATTCTGTAAAAGCAGGAGTTTCTTTAGGTTTATCTGAGGATTTTGTTGACAAATTATTGCAAGCAATTCACCAAGAATCTGTTGCACAACAAAACCAAATTATGGTAAAAAAAGAAGAAAAAATTTAAACAATATTGAAAGGAATTGTCATAAAATCTACTGGTAGTTGGTATCATCTTTTAACCGAAGATGGTACAACTTATCAGGCAAGAATTAGAGGAAAATTTAGAATAGCCAATATCAAACATACCAATCCAATTGCTGTTGGAGATGAGGTTGAGTTTGAGATTGACAAAGATGATATTGCTGTCATTACAAAAATTCATGATCGCAAAAATTACATCATTCGAAAATCTGTTAATCTATCCAAAAAAACGCACATTATTGCATCTAACATTGATGTTGCTTTTTTGGTTGTAACGCTTTCTAATCCCAAAACTTCGTTTGGTTTTATTGACCGTTTTTTGATTACTGCCGAGGCTTATCATATTCCCGTTGTGATTTTATTTAATAAAATGGATTCGTACACGGAAGATGAAATGGCTGAGTTAGAAATTTATAAATCAATTTACAATTCTATCGGTTACGAAAGTTTAGATATTTCTGCTGAAACAGGACTAAATTTAGACCTTGTAAAAGATCGAATGAAAGATAAAGTGAGTTTGGTTTCGGGACATTCTGGTGTTGGAAAATCAACGTTATTGAATACTTTAAATCCTGATTTAAACCTAAAAACGCACGAAGTTTCTGATTTTAATAGCAAAGGACAACATACCACAACTTTTGCACAGATGTACGAATGGCCTTTTGGAGGTTTCATTATCGATACGCCTGGAATTAAGGAATTTGGTTTGGTTCATATCGACAAAACCGAATTACAAGGTTATTTTCCTGAAATTTTAGAATTGAAACACAATTGTAAATTTGATAATTGTATTCATGTTAACGAGCCAAAATGTGCTGTGCGTGATGCAGTAGAAAATGGAGAAATCGCAGTTTCTCGCTACGAAAATTATCTCACTTTTTTAGAAGAAGATATTTATAACGAAAAATAATAAAAAAGCCGTTTCTTATGAAATGGCTTTTTTATTTTCTCAAATTACGGTTTCACGTAAAAATAATTCAATTTCTCATTTTATTTTTGTTAAAATTAATTGAATGAGCAATTTTTCCGTACAAATCGCTTTAGATTTTGTGGAATGTACAAAAGAACAAAAAGAAAGATTTTTGTTGCATTTAGAAGATTTAAATTGGAAACCATTAAATCCAAATAAATTGTGGATTGCTGAATTTGATAATTCTGAAAATAAAGAAAATAGACTAAAAAATATAGAACAAGAAATCATCAATGCAAAAAAAATATCAAAGCTCTATGAGTTAGATTATGCGATAATTGCAGATGAGGAAATCTATTTTAACCAATTAACTTAAACATTAAGCGATTGCTTTCTAAACTTAAATTACAACAAGCGTTATTGCACATTTAATAGATGAGTTTTAACGCTTTTTTATTTGTTAATAATTTCTTAAATTCAAATCGATTTTAAATCAATAAAACTAGAATTATGCGAGTGATTTTACAGCGTGTGCAACATGCTTCTGTAATGGTAGATGGAGAAATAACAGGAAAAATAGAAAACGGAATTTTAGCTTTGGTAGGTTTTGAACCTGATGATACGAAGGAAGATTTTGAATGGATTTCGAAAAAAATAATTCAACTCCGAATTTTCAATGATGAAAATGATGTGATGAATTTGGATGTACAACAAACTGATGGAGATATTTTGGTTGTTTCTCAGTTTACGTTACATGCATCAACGAAAAAAGGAAATCGTCCGTCATATATCAAAGCGTCAAAACCAGATCTAGCAAATGAACAATATGAAACATTTTTGAACGTTTTAGAATCAAATTTTAAACCTGTACAAAGAGGAATTTTTGGTGCAGATATGAAAGTCGAATTGCTGAATGATGGTCCTGTAACCATTTTTATCGATTCAAAAAATAAAGAATAACCTCATTAACACTGATACTGAATGAAACAAACTCTACTTTTTTCAACTTTTTTAATTAGTTCTTTTTCTTTTGCGCAAAACTATGCAGTCGATCAAATTCCAGCCGATTTGATAAAAGATGCTTATGCAGTTGTACGAAAAAATGAAGAAAAAATAGAACTTTTAAAAGTTGATGAATTAAAATACACGGAAGACGTTGTCGTAACGGTTTTGAGTAAAGCGGGCGATAATTATGTTGGTGCGCAAGCGAATTATGATGCAAACACGAAAATTGACTTATTCGAGGCAACATTGTATGATGCAAACGGAAAGGAAATTAAAAAATTCAAAACCAAAGATTTTGGTGATCAAAGTTATGTAACGGGTGGACAAATGTATACGGATGATCGCATCAAATATTTGAATTATACTCCAACTACTTATCCTTACACGATACATTATAAAATCGTTACAACAAACAAAAATACACTTTGGATTCCGCGTTGGTCGCCTATACGAGCAGCAAATTTATCGATTGAAAAATCATCTTATCAATTTGTCAACAAAACATCTTCAACCATTCGATTAAAAGAAGATAATTTTAAAGGTTTTGACATTGCAAAAACAGGAGATAACAATAATTTGAGCTATTCATTAAATAATGTTTTGGCATTTAATGAAGAAGATCAAATGGTTGGAAGTCAAAAAATATTTCCTCGCGCTATTTTAGCTTCAAATCAAATTAATATCGATGGTGTTAAAGGAAATTTTGATAATTGGAATGATTACGGAAAATGGACTTTTGATAATTTAATTCGTTCAAAATTAGATTTTACTCCAGCTCAAAAATCAGTTTTTCAAAATATGGTAAAAGATGCAAAATCGGACGAAGAAAAAGTTCAGATTTTGTACAAACATTTGCAAAATAAAGTTCGATATATTGGTGTACAATTAGGAATTGGAGGACTTTCGCCTTTTCCAAATTCTTATGTTGAGAGTAAAAGTTATGGAGATTGTAAAGCATTATCTAATTATATGATTGGAATGTTAGATGCGGTGAATATTAAATCGTATCATACGATATTATTTGCTGGAAATCCAATTGATATTGACGAACAAATGATGTATCAACAAGGAAATCACATGATTGTTTATGTGCCTCTAAACGGAAAAGATATTTGGTTAGAAGCCACAAGTCAAACGGCTCCTTACAATTATTTGGGTGATTTTGCCGGAAATAGAAAAGTACTAATTGTTGATGAAAAAGGTGGAAAAATTATTCCTTCGCAACAATTTAAAACTGAAGATAATCAATTGTTAATCAATGGAAATGCAACACTTTTAGCGGATGGAACATTAAATTTTAATTTTTCTGAAACTTCAAAAGGATTGATTTACGAGAATTTTGCAAGATTTAATCAATTAAGCGAGAAAGATCTTGATGTTCGTCTAAAAAATCGTTTTTCTTATTTGCAAGGAATATCATTCAAAAAGAAAGAATTTGATAATGATTGGAAAAATGCTGTTTTTACTTCAAATTTTGAGTTTTCAGCACCAAATTATGCTAAAATACAAGGAAATAATATCATTCTGAATATTATTCCAGTGAATAAAGAAGAGACCTCTGTCAAAAAAATGAAAGATAGAAAGTTTGATTTCAACATCGAGACAGGATATGTTGACGAAGTTTTCTATACATTGACGCTTCCTTCTGGCTATAAATTGCCACAAAAATTTGAAGCAATTACAGTGAAATCTGCTTTTGGAGAATATCAATTAGAAATTAATCAGAAAGAAAATAATACATTCGAAATTAAACGAATTTACAAACAGTTTTCAGGAACTTTTTCGAAAGAAAAATACAACGAATATGTAGAATTTAGAAGACAAATTTCAGGTTACGACAACACAAAACTACTTTTAGAAAAATTATAACACTACTATGAAAACACTATTTACAATTGTTGCTACTGTTGCAACAGTTTCGAGTTTTGCACAAGATGTAAAATTTGGAAAACTCTCAAAACAAGATTTCGAGAAAACAAAAAGTACAATTCAAGCTGACGCTCCTGCAGAAGTTTTATATGCTGACGGAAATTATAAAGTTAGTTTTAATACCAATCAAGGCGGTGTTGAGCAAACAAAGAAAGTTTTTTATAGGATAATTGTTTTTGATAAAGATAAAACACCAGATGATGTTTTGAAAGTTGAAATTCCATTACGAAAAAACTCAGGGTCTGATCAAGATAAATTAATTACCTTAAAAGCGGTTACTTACAACCTTGAAAATGGGAAAATTATTGAACAAAAAGTCGAGAAAAAAGATATTTTCTTAGATAAAGTTCATCGTTTTATGGATATACAAACGTTTACTTTTCCTAATGTAAAAAATGGATCAATCTTAGAATATACATACGAAATTATTTCTCCATTTTACGGAAATACTGATACGTGGTATTTTCAACAATCTATTCCTGTCGTTGCGAGTAATTTCACGATGCAAAATCAAGAATATTTTAACTATCAACAAGATTTAAGAGGTGGTTTTGCCCCAAAAATTTCTACAAATTCTAAAGAAGATAATTATACAATTCACAATAAAAGAGAAAGTGATATCTACGGAAGGACAACTCAAAATTCAAGTATTGATAATGCTAAAATGAAAATCAATACACAAACTTATTCATTAACTAATTTACCTTCTTATTCTCGCGAAGCCTATGTACTTAATCCGAGAAATATGTTAGCAAGTGTTCAATTTGAGTTAGCTTCTTTTGTTGCTCCAGGTAGAACTTCAGAAAGTTTCTCTACAACATGGGACCGAATTGGAAAAGATTTGATGGATCATGAAGAGTTTGGTCGACAATTAAATGGAAATAACTTTTTAGATGAAACTGTAAATACTACAATTGCTGGAAAATCAACAAATATTGAAAAAGCTCAAGCAATTTTCGATTACGTAAAAAATAATATCGCTTGGAATGATTATTTAGGTCAATATACAGATAAAGGAATTCGAAAAGCATTTAACGAAAAATCAGGAAATTCAGCAGATATTAATCTTATGCTTACAACTATGTTGCGTAAAGCTGGATTAGACGCAAATCCAATTGTTTTGAGTACGTTGCAAAATGGTATAATCAATTATTCGTTTCCTTCTCGTAGTAAATTGAATTATGTGATTGTTGGAACAACAATAGATAATGAGTTTTATTTAATGGATGCAACTGATAAAAATGCTCAAATCAATTTATTACCTATTCGAGCAATTAACGATCGTGGATTTATGGTGAATGACAAAGGAATCAAAGAAGTTCCTCTTCGTAATTCGGTGATGACCAATGATAAAATATCAATTACAGCAGATTTAAAAGCAGACGGAAAATTAACAGGAACTTATTCTAATGTTCGCGATAATTATTTTTATATGTTTGATAAAAGTGAAATTGCAGATGATCCAAAAGCATTCGAAAAAGAATTTGTAGAAGATTATAATTTTGAAATTTCTGATTTCAAAACACAAGACAACAAACAAAATGTAATTCGTCATCAATTCAAATTTGATGATATAAAAGTAGATGTAGCTGGAAATAAAATATTATTCAATCCATTTTTGTTCATTGCAAATACAAAACATAATTTAAATCTAGATCAACGTAATTATAACATTGAGTTTGGTGCGCCAACTACGAATACAAATACAGTTAAAATTAAAATTCCAGAAGGTTACAAAGTAGAATCTTTGCCTACAGAAAAGCAATTTACAATGCCCGATCAAGCTGGTGGTTATGCATATAATGTAATTGAGAAAGATGGTTTTATTGTCGCTCAAGCTCAAAAAGTCATTCCATATAGTATTTTGCCTGCTCAATACTACAAACCATTGAAAGAATTTTTAACAAATATTATTAATGCAGAAAGTCAGCAAGTGATTTTGGTAAAACAATAAAAAATATTCTAAACATCGAATAAAGCCAACTCCAAATACGAGTTGGCTTTTTATTTTTGTACCTTTAACTTTTAAAATTTAAGATAAGATGAGCCTTAAACAAGCACAAACAGACGTTGATAATTGGATCAAAGAACATGGTGTTCGTTATTTTAACGAGTTAACAAATATGGCACAATTAACTGAAGAAGTAGGAGAAGTTGCACGTATTATTGCACGTCGTTACGGTGAACAATCGGAGAAAGAATCAGACAAAAACAAAGATCTTGGCGAAGAATTGGCAGATGTTATTTTTGTAGCACTTTGTTTGGCAAATCAAACAGGTGTTGATTTAGAATCAGCTTTTTACAAAAAATTAGATTACAAAACAAAACGTGACCACGATCGTCATCAAAATAATGATAAATTAAAATAAATATGATTGAAATTTCTGCTCTAAAATCTCCGATAAAAAATCAATTAGCCATCACAGGTTCTAAAAGCGAAAGTAATCGTTTGTTGTTATTAAGTCAATTATTTGAGAATGTTTTGACATTAGAAAATGTTTCAAATTCAGAAGATTCTCAATTAATGCAAAAAGCGTTAGCGAACAAAACTGATTTAGTTGATATTCACCATGCGGGAACTGCTATGCGATTTTTAACAGCTTATTTTTCTATTCAAGATGGACGAAAAATAACGTTAACAGGCTCTGAAAGAATGAAACAACGACCAATAAAAGTTTTAGTTGACGCTTTGAATGAGTTGGGTGCAGAAATTTCGTATCAAGAAAACGAAGGTTATCCACCTTTATCGATTGTAGGAAAAAAAATAACGAAAGATTCTATTACAATTCCTTCTAATATTAGTTCTCAATATATTTCAGCTTTATGTTTGATAGGAACAAAATTAGAAAATGGATTAACGATTAATTTGGACGGAAAAATTATTTCTGTTCCTTATATTCAAATGACAATTCAGTTGTTGAATAAAGTCGGAATTAATGCAATTTTCGAAGGAAATACAATCAAAATTCCTTTTACTGAAAACATCAAAGCTCAAACTTTACAAGTAGAATCAGATTGGAGTTCGGCTTCATACTATTATAGTTTGATTGCTTTATCACAAAATTCAGAAGTGAAGATTTCTACTTATTTCGAAGATTCTTTACAAGGAGATTCAGCTTTACAACATATTTATGCAGAAAATTTTGGTGTAATTTCAACTTTTGAAAATGGAATTTTAACATTGAAAAATGATGAGAATTTCATTCTAAAATCAATCATCGAATTAAATTTAATCAACACTCCTGATATTGCACAAACGATTGCTTCAACTTGTGTGGGATTGAAAGCAAAATGTCATTTAACAGGTTTAGAAACACTAAAAATTAAGGAAACTGATCGTTTGGTTGCACTTAAAAATGAGTTGGAAAAATTTGGAGCAATTATTACAATTACAAACGATTCTTTAACAATTGAGGGTTATAATAATTATACTGAAACGCCAACTTTAGCGACTTACAATGATCACAGAATGGCAATGTGTATGGCGCCTTTGGCTCAAATTTACCCAATTCGAATTGAGAATGAAATGGTTGTAGAAAAATCATATCCAACATTTTGGGAAGATTGGAAACAACTTGGTTTTGAAATTAAATCGATTTAAAATATAAACTAAAAAATCCGCTTAATAAGCGGATTTTTTTAGTTTATAAAGTTAAGTTTTATTCAAAATTTTGCATGTTTACCAAATTAGCATAAACTCCTTTTTTCTCGATAAGCGAATGATGATTTCCTTCTTCAATAATTCTTCCTGCTTCCATTACCACAATTTTATCTGCATTCTGAATGGTTGATAAACGGTGCGCAATAACCAAAGAAGTACGATTTTGCATCATATTATTCAAAGCAACTTGCACCAATTTTTCAGATTTAGTATCCAAAGCAGAAGTTGCTTCATCCAAAACCATAATCGGTGGATTTTTATAAACCGCACGTGCAATACTTAAACGTTGTTTTTGTCCACCAGAAAGTTTACTTCCACCCTCACCTACTGACTCTTGATACTTTTCTGGCATTTTTACAATAAACTCTTCCGCATTTGCAATTTGCGCTGCATGTTCTACTTTTTCTAAATTTGGAGATTTATCACCTAATGAAATATTATTAAAAATTGTATCATTAAACAGAATCGAATCTTGCGTAACCAAACCAAATAACAAGCGATAATCATGTAATTTTATATGTTTGATATCAATTCCATCAATCAAAATTTGACCAGATTTTACATCCCAAAAACGAGTAATTAAATTAGCCAAAGTTGATTTTCCCGAACCAGACTGCCCAACTAAAGCAACGGTCTCTCCTTTGTTAATCGTTAAATTAAAATTCTCAATTACATTATGTTTACCATAAGCAAATGTCACATTTCTAAACTCAATTTTATCTTCAAAAGCTTCAATTCCTTTAGCATCTGGAACATCTTTTATCGAAACATCGGCATCCAAAATTTCAAAAATTCTCTTTGCAGAAACTTCTCCTTTTTGTACATCTGATAATGCTTTCGAAAAACGTTTAATCGGATCTAATAATGTATAAAATGTTGCGATGTAAAAGATGAATTGTGAACCGGTTAAACCATTTCCTTCTAACGATAATTTTCCTCCAAAAAATACAATTAATCCAATTGTAACAGCTCCTAAAAATTCACTTGTTGGTGAGGCCAAAGCACGTTTTTTCATTACTTTTTGAAGATATTTTCGATAACGATTAATCGATTCATCAAAACGTCCTTTTACTTGATCTTCAGCATTAAAAATTTTGATAATCTTAAGCGAAGAAAGTGTTTCGTCTACATAAGTAATAATGTTAGATAATTCGTCTTGCGCATGAGCAGCAGCTTTTTTCAGACTTTTTCCAATCAATGAAATAATTGTTCCCATAATCGGAAAAACCAAAATAGCGAAAATTGTTAATTGATAACTAACTGTAAATAATACTACAACGAAAACAATAATCATAATTGGCGAACGAACAATCTCTACTATTGAATTTAAGATGTTAGATTCTACTTCGTTTACATCACTTGAAATACGATTAATCATATCTCCTTTTCGTTTTTCAGTAAAATAAGCAACTGGCAAATCAATAATTTTGTTGTGAATATCAACACGTAAATCACGTGTCACACCAGAACGTAAGTCTACCAAACAAGTTTCTGAAAGAAAACTGAAAATATTTCGAAATAAAAATGCAATAATAAATATCACACACGAAATCGCTAACACATAAACTGGTCCTTGAGTTTGTGAAAGCTCATTCATATAATAAGCTGAATAATCTGAAAAAAATTGTTTCAAATCACCCAAATCACCAGAATAAATAGGTTTTGCGATAACTCCAGTTGTTTTTTCACCAAACAAAACACTCAAAATTGGCATCATAAAAGCCAATGCAATTACATTGAAAAGTGCATAGAGTAAATTGAATATAATCGCTGTAACAAACGAAGTTCTATATGGTTTTGCGTACGAAAACGCTCTTTTAGTTAAACTCATTGATTTATTTTAGAAAATCAAAACCTTAGTTTTGAAGCTACAAATTTACGCAAAAAAAATAATGACTATTCTTTTAGAAATAGTCATTATAGAGTAAAATTTTGTGGGTTTGATTACTCAGAGTAACCTTTTCGTTTTTGTTTTGATTTTTATTTAACTCGTTGCCAAGTTTGCGTTCTTCCTACAAGAGAAATCCCGATAAAACCTCTTACGTCTAATTTATCATTTCCGTTAAGAGACATTTTTGCTTTGTATTCCTTTCCACTATTAGGATCAATGATTTTTCCACCATTCCATTCTTTTCCATCTTTTTTAAGACCAGAAAGAATTTGCATTCCTAAAATTGGTTTATTTTTTAATGCGCCTGAACAATCTGTACATTTTGCATCTTCTTTTCCTTTTGTTAAAATCTTAGTGACTTTACCATAAAGTTTTCCATCTTTCTCGAAAATCTCTACGTAAGACTTCGCCTGTTTTGTCTCATCATCAATTGTTTTCCAAGTTCCAATTGGTGATTGCGCATACATTAAAGATGTCAACATAAAGAATAATCCGAATAAAATTGATTTTTTCATATTTTTATCCTTTAAAATTTATTTCACTAAAATAACTATTTTTTAGTGTAAATAAAACACTATGCTTTATTTTTTATAAAAATAATCTTTTTTAAACACATAAACCCTTTTATAGCGTTAATTATCAGCTATTTAATTTAATAAATAATTTTAAATAAATAAATATAAATTTTATTCATAAAAGTCAAAACAGTGTATTATTATGCTTACATAGCAATAATAAAAGAGAAAGCATTTTTATGGTTTTTGTCATTTTTTCGACAATTTCTTCTTCAAGAATAAAAAAAATGAATACATTTGTCTACTATTTTTATAGAGTTTATAGATTGAAGAATGCATCAGCTTACGAAATACAGTTTACCATTTAGAAAACAAGAAGTAGAACCGTTGATAGAATCCATTATTTATGATGAGATTTTTCAACAACCAAATCCTTTGTATAAGAAAGAAGATTTACTCAATCAATTCAATTCTATCTTGTTAAAAATTGTTCCTGAGGAGAAGTCGAATCAAATTAGTTTATACTTTTTTGAACAATTCAAACAACTTAGACAAGAATTAGAAGAACTGATTTTTGTTTTTTATGCAAATGATCCTGCATCTAAATCAGAAATTGAAATCATTTTAGCTTATCCTGGTTTTTTCGCGATTGCAATTCACCGTTTAGCACATATTCTCTATAAATTAAATACGCCAATTCTTCCACGTTTTTTCTCTGAATATGCACATTCTAAAACTGGAATTGATATTCATCCTGGTGCTACAATTGGTAAAAATTTTTATATCGATCATGGTACAGGGATTGTGATTGGAGAAACAACATTGATTGGTGATCATGTAAAAATTTACCAAGGCGTAACATTAGGAGCGTTTTATGTTTCGAAAAATTTGGCTGATAAAAAACGTCATCCAACAATAGAAAACAATGTCACAATTTATGCTGGAGCCACTATTTTGGGAGGAACAACTGTAATTGGAGAAAATTCTGTAATCGGTGGAAATGTTTGGATTACAGAAAGTATAGAAGAAGATTCTGTTGTCTATCAAGAGAATCAGCCACAAATAAAAAAACAAAAAAAAGGACAACATATCAATTATATCATCTAAAACCTTACAACAATGATTTACAATAATGTATTAGAAACCATAGGGAATACACCAATTATTAAACTGAATAAATTATTTCCTAATCATAATGTTTATATTAAAGTAGAAAAACAAAATCCGGGTGGATCAATCAAAGATCGTATTGCTTTGGCAATGATTGAAGATGCGGAAAAAGCTGGAATTTTAAAACCTGGAGGAACAATTATAGAACCTACTTCAGGTAATACAGGAATTGGCTTATCATTTGTTGCAGCTGTAAAAGGTTACAAAATGATTATCACAATGCCAGAATCAATGTCAATTGAGCGTCGTAAAATTATGGAAGCTTATGGTGCTGAATTTGTTTTAACGCCAAAAGAACTAGGTATGAAAGGCGCTATTGCAAAAGCACAAGAATTAGCCGAAACAATAGAAGGCGCTTGGGTTCCGCAACAATTTGAGAATAGTTCGAATCCGACAGTCCATTACAATACAACTGCAAAAGAAATTCTTTCAGATTTTCCACAAGGAGTAGACTATTTAATCACAGGAGTTGGAACAGGTGGACATCTTTCTGGAATTGGAAAAGCATTAAAAGAAATTAATTCTTCAACAAAAGTTATCGCTGTAGAACCAACAGATTCTCCTGTCATTTCAGGAGGAAATCCTGGTCCACACGCGATTCAAGGAATTGGAGCAGGATTTATTCCAACTAATTTAGATACTTCAATCGTTGATTCTTCTCTTCAAATCACAAAAGAAGAAGCATTTGAATTTGCAAAAAAAGTGGCTAAAGTAGAAGGTTTATTTGTCGGAATTTCGACAGGAGCTTCGCTAGCTGCAGTTGCAAAAACATTGAATGAAGTAGACAAAGACGCGAAAATATTAACTGTCAACTACGATACTGGCGAACGCTATTTATCAGTAGAAGGTTTATTTTAAATACTATAAAAATTTTTAAACGAAAGGAGATGTTGTCAAAATGTCTCCTTTTTTTATTCAATATAGTCAAAAAGTCAGTTTTTAGGTTTTATTTCTACTTTGGAATTTTTTTTGATGGAATACACCAAACAAAACCAATATAAAAAACTAAAAACCAATGGATTTTAATCAATTTACAATAAAGGGTCGTGAGGCGATTCAAGCAGCGCAGCAAATTGCAGTTGCTCAAAAAAATCAAGCAATAGAACCAGCTCATATTTTAGGCGGAATAATAGATGTTGATGAAAACGTATTATCATTAATCTTAGAAAAACAAGGTGTAAAAATGGATATGTTGAAACCTGAGCTGGATTTAGAAATCAATAAATATCCAAAAATTGAAGGTCAACAAGGAAATCATCTTTCCAATTCATCTAACCAAATTTTGCAATCTGCACAAGAAATTGCAAAAGAGATGAACGATGATTTTATCACATTAGAACATTTATTATTAGGTATAATCAAGAATGTATCGCCTGTAAGTCAGTTATTAAAAAATAGAGGTGTAACATTCGACAACACAAAAAAATTAGTAACAGAATTGAGAAACGGAGAAAGAGTAACTTCTGAAAACGCAGAAGGAACATATAATTCATTAAATAAATACGCTAAAAACTTAACAGATTTAGCAAAAGAAGGAAAATTAGATCCTGTAATTGGACGTGACGAAGAAATTCGTCGTGTTTTACAAATTCTATCACGTCGTACAAAAAATAATCCAATCCTTATTGGTGAACCAGGTGTTGGTAAAACCGCTATAGCAGAAGGTTTAGCACATCGTATCATCAATGGAGATGTTCCTGAAAATCTTTTGAATAAACAAATTTTTTCATTGGATATGGGAGCTTTGGTTGCGGGTGCAAAATACAAAGGTGAGTTCGAAGAGCGTTTGAAAGCCGTTGTAAAAGAGGTAACTGCTTCTAATGGAGAAATAATTTTGTTCATCGATGAGATTCACACGCTTGTTGGTGCTGGTGGTGGTGGAGAAGGTGCGATGGATGCAGCAAATATCCTAAAACCTGCTTTGGCTCGTGGCGAATTACGCTCGATTGGTGCTACTACTTTAAATGAATATCAAAAATATTTCGAAAAAGATAAAGCTTTAGAGCGTCGTTTCCAGAAAGTAATGGTTGAAGAACCAGATGAAGAATCTGCAATTTCTATTTTGCGTGGAATCAAAGATAAATACGAGCAACACCATAAAATTGGAATTAAAGACGAAGCAATTATTGCGGCTGTAAAATTATCAACACGTTATATTACAGATCGTTTTTTACCAGATAAGGCCATCGATTTGATGGACGAAGCGGCTTCTAAGTTGAGAATGGAAATGAATTCTAAACCAGAAGATTTAGATAAATTAGATCGTAGAATTATTCAATTAGAAATCGAAATTGAAGCGATAAAACGTGAAAATGATGAGAAAAAATTGAATCTTTTGAAAGAAGAATTATCTAATCTTCAAGATGAAAGAAATCAATTGAATTCGAAATGGGAAGCGGAAAGAAATCGTGCCGATGAAGTTCAAGATTTAAGAAAATCTATCGAAAATATCAAATTCGAAATTGAGCGTGCGAAACGTGATTATGATTATGCAAAAGCTTCCAAATTAGAGTTTGAAGATTTAGTTAATGCAAAAAATAATTTAGAAGAAGCTGAACATAATCTTGAAGAAAATAAACAAAATAAACTCGTTAAAGAGTTTGTTGATGCTGATGATATTGCAGAAGTTGTATCAAAATGGACTGGAGTTCCAGCTCAAAAAATGATGCAATCGGACCGCGAAAAATTATTGAATTTAGAAAGCGAATTACACAAACGTGTACTTGGACAAGAAGAAGCAATTACGGCTGTTTCTGATGCAATTCGTCGTTCTCGCGCAGGTCTTAGTGACGAAGGAAAACCAATTGGTTCGTTCTTATTCTTAGGTTCGACTGGTGTTGGGAAAACTGAGTTAGCAAAAGCTTTGGCTGAATTTTTATTCGATGATGAAAATGCAATGACTCGTATCGACATGTCCGAATATCAGGAGCGTCATGCGGTTTCTCGCTTGGTTGGTGCACCTCCGGGTTACGTTGGTTACGACGAAGGTGGACAATTAACAGAAGCGGTTCGTCGTCGTCCTTATTCAGTTATTTTGTTGGACGAAATTGAGAAAGCGCATCCAGATGTTTTCAATATTTTGTTACAAGTTTTGGATGATGGACGTTTGACAGACAACAAAGGTCGTGTAGTTAACTTTAAAAATACGATTATCATTATGACATCGAATTTTGGTTCGCATACGATTTTGGATAAATTCTCAAACATTGACGAAAATAATGTGGCACAAGTTTATGATGAAACAAAAGATGTCGTTTTTGAAGAATTGAAACAAAACTTTAGACCAGAATTTTTGAATCGTATTGATGAAATTATTTTGTTCCGTCCGTTGAGCGAAAACCAAATTTCTGGAATCGTGAATATCTATTTAAGCGGAGTTGCGAAGAAATTAGCGCAACGCGATATTACATTAGATATTACGCCAGAAGCTGTCGATTATTTAGCAAGAAAAGGTTACGATCCTCAATTTGGAGCGCGACCATTGAAACGAGTTATTCAGCAAGATGTATTAAATGAACTTTCGAAAGAAATTTTGAAAGGAACAATAAATGATAATGATGCGGTTTTAATCGATTATTTCGAAGAAAAACCTGGAGATAATAAATTAGTTTTCAGAACTAATCAATAAGTATATTACGATTTTATTCATGTGTAAAAAATCCGCTCTTTGAGCGGATTTTTTTATTTCTTCTTATTATAAATCTAATCAAATATCATGATAAAAATGTTAAAAATCAATAGAATTAATACGTCTAAAATTAATATATAAAAAGATAATTTATTAAAAATGTTAAATGTTTTTTTTCATCTTTTTAATGTATAAAATCATCATTATAGAAGTCATATTTGAAATAGTTTTGCTAAATAATTTGAATGGATATGTTTAGAAAATTATTAACAATTACGTTTATTACAATTTGTATTTCAACGTTTTCTCAGGTAGGAATTGGAACAAACACACCAAATTCCTCTTCTATTTTAGATGTTAGATCTTCTACAGCAGGAATTCTAATTCCTAGAATTGCTCTAACAAATACAACAACTTATAAACTAAATGGGGCAACGACAATTGCTGAGCAATTTTTAGCAAATTCGATGTTAGTTTATAACACTTCTTCTCAAAATGATGTTACAGAAGGGTATTATTATTGGAAACAAATTAATGCTACAACATCTGGGAAATGGGTCAAGTTAATGAATAGTCAAGATAATGTAGTTTCCGCAACTAATGGTTTGAATATTAATTCTAATCAGAATGTTGCTTTAGGAGGAAGTTTAAATAGCCCTACGTCTGTTGCAACATCTTCTACAAATACACTTGCTATCACAGGTTTACAAACTGGAAATAATATAACAGATAAGATTGTAACAACAGATACAAATGGTGTATTAAAAGTTGTAAACTCGGCTTTACCAAAAGTATTCTACATGCCTTCTATTACATTAGACGTTTCTACTTTAGCAACAGGAAAAACAGTAGATTTATATGCCGCTTATTTAAGTCAATTCGGAAGCCCGAAAGTTGGAAGCCAAGGTGCTCCTTCTTCAATCCCTACTTATACAAAAGATCAACTTTATTATTATGTAACCTATTTTGATCCAAATGTATTTTCTGTAACTTCTGTAGACGCAAATGGTTTAATGACGTATAATGTTATTGGATCAGCTACAAGCTCTTCTTATATGAATATTGTATTTGTTGTTAAATAATTCATCTATGAAAAAATACTTAATCATTAACCTTTTCCTTTTATTAGGAAATGCGTTATTTGGACAATTTATCATAAAAGAAAATTTCAAATCAAATAAAGTTTCAAGTAATATTATTCTTGGAGGTGAAGCTACATTAACAGGAGGAAAAACAGATCCTGATGGAGATGGTTGGTTAAGACTTACACCTGCACAAGCAAACAAAAAAGGCTATGCATTTATCAATGAAGCTTTTCCTTCAGCTCTAGGAATTACCGCAGAATTTGAATTTAAAGCATGGCGATCAACACAATCTGGTTCTTATACTGGTGGTGATGGATTCTCTGTTTTTTTATTTGATGGTTCTATTTCTTCAGCATCTTTCCGAATTGGTGGATACGGTGGTTCTTTAGGGTATGCAAGAAATACAGCTACATCTCCTGCTGTTAACAATGGTTTGTTAGGTGGATATGTTGGTATAGGATTTGACTCTTATGGAAATTTTGGAAATGTTGGAGAAGGTAAAAATGGTTTAATATCAAGCACAAATTCACCAATCCCTAAAGATCCAAATGTAAATGATGGAACAATTCCGAATACTATTGTATTGAGAGGTGCCACAAACGAAACAACTACTTCTTCTTCCAATCCAATCTTAGGCTATGCAAAACTGGGCGATAGAAGTGTTAATGGAAGTGCAATGCGACTAATTAGTGAGTTAGATTACGACGTATTGACTCCAACTCGTCCAACAGACGCTCTATTTTATAGAAAAGTAAAAATTGTAATTCTTCCTATAACAGGATCTACAACCAGATATCAAATTAAGGTTTATATGTCTAAAACTTTAAATTCTGATTATAGTTCTAATCCTCTCATAGACTATACAACTACACAACCCATCCCTTCTACTCTAAAAATTGGTTTTGCTGCTTCTACTGGAGGTGCTTATAACAATCATGATATTCGAAATTTGCAAATAACAACAACAGGAAATTTAAGTGTTTTTAATTCTGTAGACATTCCTTTAGTTTGTAATGAAAAACAAACACAAGAAGTTACTTTCCGAGTGGATGTCAACAATTCAAATGCAACACCACTAAATTCAATTCAAGTTGATGGTAAATTTTTAGATAAAGTTGGAGGCTCATTAATCAATACAAACCTTTTTTCTATTACAAGTATTACCTATTCAAGTAACGTCACGAATCAAAATATTCTGAATCAAAACAATAGCTTCAACGGAACAATTGGTTTACCAGCAGATAGTTCTGGAAGTATTTTTGTAAAAGGAACTATAAAAAAGCCGAATACACAAATAGTTAATACTGTGAATGTTTCATCTAATGAAATTGTAGACCCTGATTTAAGCAATAATACATCAACAGATATCGTAAAAAGATATCAATGCGAAATTGTAACAAATCCTATGTTATACATTAAAACTAAGTAAATAAAAAAGGCTATTTCACATTTCGTAAAATAGCCTTTTTTTTATTTCTTCTTTTTATAAAGCGGAACAGTGCTACACGCTTCACCAAACATTAACGAACTTACAATTGGTTGTAAACGTTCGATTAATTGAATATAAGCCGAATCTGGAACTGGTTTGTGAGAGCAACCTTTTACTATTATTTTTCCATCAACATAATCTTCATAAGGCAAATGATCTACAATTTCTGTATACAAAATCGTATCTAAATCTTGTAAACTTCCATGTACAATTCGTTTCGCGATTGGCGACAAATAGGTTGTTACCAACAAATAAGCCCAAGACGGAACAATCGCATCAGCAGTACATGTTAACGCTACATATTTATCTTGATATTGCGTCCAATCATGATTTTTAAGATTCTCTCTAAAATCTTTTTCTCTAAGAATCAACTCTTCATATAACCAATCTTTCAAGTCAAAAACAACACGCTCTCCGTCTGGATAAAAATCCTGCAAATCGATTGTTACTAAACTACTATTGGCAACTTTATTTATAATTTCGTCTGACATTTTTCTTTGTTTGAAAGAGTAAATTTACGCAATAAAAAACATTGAAATCTACTCCACTTATAGATTTCTCCTATCTTTGTAAGAAGAAAAATGATTTCCATTGAAATACTATATCATTGCAGGTGAAGCTTCGGGCGATTTACACGCATCGAACTTAATGAAAGAATTAAAATTAAAAGATCCACAAGCTGAATTCAGATTTTGGGGAGGCGATTTGATGCAAGTGCAAGGCGGAACTTTGGTCAAACATTACAGAGATTTGGCGTTTATGGGTTTTGCTGAAGTTGTAATGAATTTGAGAACGATTTTAGGAAATATTTCTGTTGCCAAAAAAGATATCGAAGCATATAAACCAGATGCTGTTATTTTAGTTGATTATCCTGGTTTTAATTTAAGAATTGCTGAATTTGTAAAAAGTCTTGGAATTAAAGTTTACTATTATATTTCACCACAAATTTGGGCTTGGAAAACTGGTCGAGTTCATAAAATCAAAAAAGTTGTCGACAAAATGTTTGTGATTCTTCCGTTCGAAGAAGAATTTTATCAACGTTACGATTACAAAGTAGATTTTGTTGGAAATCCATTATTGGATTCGTTGAATAATCTACCACCAATTGATGAACAGCAATTTAGAAAAGATCATAATTTAGACGAAAGACCTATTATTGCTTTACTTCCTGGAAGTCGAACTCAAGAGATTAAAGTCAAATTACCTTTAATGCTTTCTGTTGAAAAAGATTTTACCAATTATCAATTTGTTGTGGCGGGTGCTCCATCTCAACCAATCGAAAATTATAAAAAAATCGCTGGAAATGATTTGAAAATTGTAGAAAATAAAACATACGATTTATTGCGCGTTTCTCATGCAGCTTTGGTTACATCAGGAACAGCGACATTAGAAACTGCTTTACTGAAAGTTCCAGAAGTTGTTTGCTACAAAGGAAACGCTATTTCGTACGAAATTGGAAAACGAGTTGTAAAAAACATTCGTTTTATTTCTTTAGTAAACTTGATTATGGACGAAGAAGTGGTGAAAGAGCTGATTCAATATAATTTAACCTACGAAAATATCAAACGAGAATTAGATTTAATTTTAAATTCTCCTAAACGAGAAAAAATCATGAAAAGCTATGAAGAATTGTATCATAAACTTGGTGGAATTGGTGCTTCAGAAAGAACCGCTTCACTAATTATTGAGGACTTAAAAAAATAATTTTAAAAAAAGTAAAAGTTTGACGCAACCTTTTATTGTTTTTTTAATCTTGTAAGCTATAGATGTCATTCAGATCTAATTATTAAAATGTTTCAGGATTGACTTAATTAAAGTTTACACCTATTCTAACAAAGGTAATCCTCTTGATTTTCAAGGGGATTTCTTATTCTATATGTTAATTTTTTATTCTTTCACGCAACCTTTTCTAAAATCTATATCTTATTTTTATAACGATTAAAACTCATACAATGAAATTAATGAAAAGATTAAGCATGTTTGCTTTGGTAGGTATTTTAGGTTTATCAACATTTAGTTGTTTAAATAATGATGACTCAGATTATATGAATTATGGTTTTTTACCTACGACTTCAATAAGCGTTAACCAAGATTCGATTATGCCTATTAATCAGACAACTAATATTCGAGTAACGTACGAAAAAACAAATTCTTGTCAAAGTTTTATTCAGTTTAGCTCTTTACAAGGAAGTACAACTTTTAAACACAACATTGGTGTTTATGCAAGTCAAAGTAATGGAAACTGCACACAAGATACTTCGTTCGAAACAAAAACTTTGAAATTTACACCTAAAGAAGCTGGTGAGTATACATTGAGATTTTGGACAGGAAATAAACCAAATTCAACTGAACCAATTTATGATTCTATTGTCTTAAATATTAAAGAAAAATAATTATACCATAATATGAAAACACTCAAAAAAATAAGCATGTTAGCTGTTGTAGCATTATTAGGTTCAACAACATTTAGTTGTTTAAATACCGATGATAATGATAATGTATATACTACAGATGGATATTTTGCAGGGACAAAAATTGAAGTAAATCAAGATTCTATTCAGCCAGTGGGTCAACCAACTAATGTTCATGTTACTTTTACCACTAACAATTCTTGTCAAACTTTTGTAACATTTAAAGAATTAAAAGAAAGTAATGATTCTGTGAAAAGTATAGGAGCATATGGTACACAAACCAACTCAAATACATGTGTAGATGAAAAAAAATCTATAACTAAAATTTATAAGTTTACTCCTAAAAAAGTAGGAAAAAATACAATTAAAGTATGGGCTGGAAAAGATATAATTGATCCAACAAAAGATATTTATATTGAACAAGTTTTAGACATTAAAGAAAAATAAAGTCCAATAAGTTTTGAATAGTGACTCTCTTGAAATTTTAATCAAGCAATGTCAAGAACAAAATAGAAAAGCTCAAGAAGAAATTTATGTTGAGTTTTCACCTGTTTTGTTCTCGATCTGTCTTCGTTATGCCGAAAATTACGAAGATGCGCAAGATATTTTTCAAGAGGGTTTTATTCATATTTTCAATAAAATAAATCAATTCAAATTCGAAGGATCTTTTGAAGGTTGGATGAAACGGATAATGGTAAATCTTAATTTAGAAAAACTAAAAAAGAAGAATAGTTTACCTTTTGAAGATTTCGAAAATCTCATTATAACACAAGAAGATGATGACGAAATTGAAGAATATTTTGATTATCAACAATTGTTAGAAGCTGTTCATAATCTTCCACCACAATACAGGCAAGTTTTTAACCTCTACGTTTTTGAAGAATATTCGCACCAAGAAATTGCAGAAATGCTGACCATTTCGGTTGGAACTTCAAAATCAAACTTATCAAGAGCACGAAATTTATTAAAACAAAAACTCAATCAATTAAAAACTGTCATAGAAGATGAACAAATTTGATCAACATATTAAAGATAAACTCTCGCAACCGCAACTTCCTCCTTTGGATGCTTGGAAAAATATTCAAGAGAAATTGGACGAGAAAGAAAAGAAAAAACGAATCATTCCTTTATTTTATTGGATTGGTTCTACTGCAGCATGCTTAGTTGCGGGGATTTCTATTTATTATTTTAATCAAAATGACACTGTTAACGTTAATCATACTCCGACTAATGAAGTTGTAAAAACGAAATCGACTTCTAAAGAATCTACCAAAAAAGATTGGAATAATATTGAACACACAAATGAAAAGTCTTCTGATAAAAAGATTGTTTCTTCCGTAAAAAAATCTTCTGAATCAAATCAAAAAATAATTCAACATTCAAGTTCATATTTTGAAAATATAATTGGAGAATCATCTTTATTTTCGAATACAATTCCAAATCAAAAAGAAGATAAAACACAAGAATTATCTCAAACGAATTCAACTCAAAAAGATAATTTTGTTCAAAATAATTCTATAAATACTCCAAAAAATGAAGTTTCTGAGAAAGAAGTTAAACCTAACATTTTAGAGGAAAAACCATTAGAATTAGTTCTTCAAGAAGAAAAAAAGAAGGAAAAAGAGAAAGTAGAAATCAAACAGAAATCTCCACTTCTGACGGTCTCTTCGTACATCAATCCTACAAAAATGTTAGATTCTAAATCTATTTTGGCAGATGAATTTAACGATCATACTATCAAAAATAATTTGACTGTCGCTTACGGTGCAAAGATTTCTGTCCGTATAAATGATAAGATAAATGTCCGTTCTGGAGTTGCGAAAGTTGAGTTAGAACAAAATACAACAAATATTAATTCGGGCATCAACATGGGTGTTTACGCGCTTTCTGCAAGCAATCCGAAAACTGCCAACAACATTACTTATCATAGCAATATTAGAGTTATTCCCGACCAATCAAACCAAAATGCTGTAATGACAATGTTGTCTTCTGAAACAAATAATATGGAGCAAAAAGTGCATTATATCGAGATTCCGTTAGAAGTTGAATACAAATTGACAAGTTTTGATAAATTCAATCTTTTAGCAACTGCTGGTGGAAGTTATTATGTAGTCACAAAAAACACAATTTCTTTGGCAGATGTTAACACAAGGTCTCAATATAAATTGGGTGAGGCAAGCAACTTGAATGATATGAGTTATAGCGCAAATGCAGGTGTTAAATTAGAGTATAATTTATCGAATAAATCAAGCATTAATCTTGAACCGAACTACAGATACATGCTAAATCCATTGAAAAATGTTGACGCTAAAAACCCATCTTTATTAGGATTAAATTTAGGTTTTTCAATTAAGTTTTAACAAAAAAAGACGAAGATTATTCTTCGCCTTTGTTATTGTTTAATTTGATTACAATTGTGTTATTTTCTTCGGTCATTTCTACTTTAGCTTCCTCAAAAGTTGGTTCGCGCAAAATAGGATCCAAGTTTTTCGAAAAACCATAAGGTTCTTTACGAACGCCTAAAAAACTTTTGTCTAATTTTTTGTTATTGTTCGTATCCAAAAACACTTTTACCGCATAAAATGTTGGTTCAATATCTTTAAAAACCGTTTCATACTTGTCTATATCAGCAACTGGAACGTACAATTTCTTGAATGCATTTTGACCTTTTGTATAATTTTCTACATTTCTATAAAATTCTATAGCCAAATTCCCTTTCATTTTCTTAAGGTTTGTGATTGATAGTTTTACATCGATTTGAGCCATTGCCATTTGCGTAAAAAACAACACAACTAATATAAGAATCTTCTTCATTTCTCTATTTTTTAATTAATTCATTTACAAATAATTAAAACCAACTATTTGTAAATAAAATTATAAATTATTAGGATGAAAAAGTATCTCTTTTTTACCCTAACAATTTGTTTCTCAATCGGAATAATTTTATCCGAATTATTAATTCCTGCTACAAATTTACGAATTATATTTTTTTTACTAATTATTCTACTTTTTATCTCTTTGTTAAAAAATAATAATCGTCAAAATATCATCGCTTTTTTAGGTATTTCGATGATTTTAGGCTACTATATTCATCAAAATTATAATCGACATTCAAGAATTGACTTCGAATCTGTTTCAAAAATTCATTTGCTAAAAGTCGTTTATAGTTCTAATTCAACTGAAAAATATAACAATTACGTTGTAAAAGATATCGAAACGAATAAGCAAATTTTACTCCATATCAAACCTCAACAACAAACTTTATATCCCAATGATGAAATCATCATTTTCGGAGAAAAAAGAGAAATTCAACAACCATTGAATCCGTATCAATTTGACTACAAACGTTTCTTAAATAGAAAAAGAATTTATTCTCAAATCTTTACAAATGAAATTATTTCGATTCACAAAGAAGGAAATGGTTTTAGAAATTGGGTCGCCAAATCGAAAGTGAAAATTCGAGAAAAATTAACAGAACAAGGTTATTCGCTCGAAAGTAGAGCGATAATTTCGTCTATGCTTTTGGGTGATAGAACAGAGCTTTCGCAAGAACTTAATCAAAGTTATGTGGCGACCGGAGTTGTACATATTTTATCTATTTCCGGCTTACATGTGATGATGATTTACATGATTTTACAATTCGTTTTACAGCCATTATTAAAACTGAAAAATGGTCGAAAAATTAGAATAATTATTAGCTTAATATTCATTTGGATTTTTGCTTTTTATGTCGAATTAGAACCGCCAGTTTTTCGTTCTGCGTTGATGATTACCATTTATTATATCAGTGAATTACTCAATCGTCCAAAAAATATTTTTCATACACTTTCGCTTTCTGCTTTTATTATTCTAGTTTTTCAACCAAATTATTTGTTTGATGTTGGTTTTCAACTAAGTTTTTCGGCAGTCTTTTTCATTGTTTGGCTCAATCCAATTTTCGAGCATTATTGGAAGGTAAAAAATAATTTTCTTAAGAAAATTAAGATTATGATTGAGACAAGTTTATCTGCACAACTGGGAACTTTACCAATTTCAGTCTTGTATTTTAATCAATTTTCAGGTTTATTTTTATTCGGAAATTTAGTTTTGATTCCTGCTTCTTTTTTGATGATTTGTGGTGGAATAATTAGTATTCTTCTCATCATTTTTGATCTTAATATTCCAATCTATACATGGGTTTTCAATCATTTTATCTATTATTCAAATCAATATATTTATTGGTTAGCGAACTTCAAGTTTATTGCGAAAGATGTTTACATCAGTTTATTTACCGCGATTTTGATTGGCGTTATTTTATATGCATCGAAACCATTATTCCTGAAAAAATCTAAACTAGCATTATTTGTTTGTCTAATTTCTTTATTTCTAATTCAAGTGGAACGATTTTACCAAATTAATCAACTCAATCATTCGAATGAATTGATCGTTTTTAATCAATATAAAAATAGTATTATCGGAATAAGAAATCAACGAAGTTTAGCAATTTTAAGCGAAAATCCTTTGGATGAAAAAACATATAATTTTACGATTAAACCTTATAAAATCCACGAAAGAATAAAAGATGTTAGCTTCTACTCTTATGATTCAGACTTTAAACATCAACATTTTATCAAACATCCAAATTCTATCGAAACGAAGTCATTTAAACTCTTATTAAATGAAGAAGATTCAGCGCTTCCTTTCTATGTGTTAATTCATCAATCAAAGCTTTATCCTTTCGAAAATAATAACAAATTAAAAAGGGTAATTGCCGATGCCAGCAACTACCCTTCTATTGTTACAGAACTTGAAGAAACTTCTGATTCTGTTTTATGGAAAACCTCTCAACAAGGTTATTTCTCGATTAAATTTTGATATCGTTTATGAAATCTGTTGAACTACGATAACCCAAAACAATTTTGTTAACATCTCCTTTTCCGTTCATCAAAACAGTTGCAGGATAGCTCAATTGTCCGTTTGTAAAGGCATACGCCATGTAATTCGCTTTAGCAGGCGCAATATACGTGTACTGAATTCCCATGAATTTTACCATATCCTTTGTTTCTGCATCAAATTTTACCGCAATGTAATTTTTGTTCACATAATCTGCGACTTTATTATCTGTAAAAGTTTCTTTGTCCAAACGCTTACAGAATCCACACCAAGTTGTATAGAAATTAATCAATACAGGTTTTTCTGGATGTGCTTTTATTTCTTTTGTTGCTTCGTCTAATGATAACCATTTAATTTCTTGTCCAAAAAGAAATGATGATAAAATTAGGGCAGCGATTGCTAAGCTTGATTTCATAAATTTCAATCTTTATTATTTAACTCCATGCATCAATTTCTTCATGACTGGATTTAATGCGATAACGATTAAACCTGCTACAATTGGTACAATTGTAAAGATTAAGAAGAAAGTTGATAACGAATATTCTTTTGTAATATTTTCGATTTGACCTCCTAAAATGGCTGCCAATTTGTTACCAATTGCAATTGCAAGGTACCACATTCCGAACATAAATGCAATCATACGTGCTGGAACTAATTTCGATACATACGAAAGTCCAACTGGAGATAAGCAGAGCTCGCCCAATGTGTGGAATAAATAAGCTAAAACTAACCAGATGATAGAAACGCGCACGCCTTCTGAAATTCCGTAAGAACCGAAAGCTAAGAATCCGAATCCGATTGCCATAATGATTAATCCTAAACCATATTTTACAGAAGCTGATGGGTTATATTTAGAATCCCAAACACGAGAAACTAATGATGCTAATGCAATGATGAAGAATGAGTTTAAAGTTGAGAACCAAGAAACGGTAATTTCTACTTGAGAATCTTTAATCTCTGCTACTTTCGCAGGAACAACTTCAGATGGTTTATTTTGATTTTTATATTCAGTATCTAATTTCACTAAACTTTCTGGAGAAACTAATACAAATTTGTCCCCTTCTTTGTGAATATTAATATCAGATCCTTTTGTTAAAGCATCTTGAGAAGCTAAATTAATTGTTTCAGTTACAATTTTATCTGTAGAGTTTGCCACATAAGAAGCCGTAACTGGTGTTTTATCAAAAACAGGTTCTCCTTCTTCGTTCATAACTTGTTTACCAGCGTCGTCTAATTTAGCCGTTTCAATTGCTTGGTAAGAAACATCGTAAGAGTGAGAAGTCCAGTTATAGTTTAACATCCAAATTGCCGCAGCCCAAATTCCTAAGAAAGTAAATGCTAAAACAATATTAGATGCAGCCGCTTTTTTGAATGTTTGTTTTGCTAATAAAATCAATACATACGAGATGAACAATAATGGAACAACTGTTAATAATGTATTGAAAACATTGAATGCCATTGCAGCACCTCCAATCAAGTTACGTTCTGTATTATCACGCGCGAAGATTACCAATGATGTAGCTCCTTGCTCGAAAGACATCCAGAAGAAGATAACGAAGAATGCAAAGATAATTACCGCAATCATACGGTCACGAACTACTTTTGTGTAATTTGCCAAACGACGAATTACCACAAAAAAGAACAAGAATAATGCTACTAAAATAACAACATTTTGTCCTGATAAACCTCCGATAGAGAATGGGAATAAGTTAATTCCACCAATTGCATTTAACGGATCATTGAACGCATAGCCTAATCCTAAAAGCGTCATAATAACGATTAAGATTTGATCTAAAACTGTAAATGGATTTGGTTTTTCTCCTGGTTCGTATTTTGGAGTATCATCATCCGCAGTAATTTGATTTCCTGTTTTTGAAGGAACCTCTCCAATATGTCCAAATAATGGTTTTGCTAACCAGAACTGTAATGTACCCAATAACATGAAGATTCCAGCTAAACCGAATCCCCAGTGCCATCCTACTTTTTCTGCTAAGAATCCACACAACATCATTCCGAAGAATGCACCAGCGTTAACTCCCATGTAGAAAATTGTATAAGCACCATCTTTTTTCTCAGGAAAGTCTTTGTACATTTCTGATAAGATAGATGTCATATTTGGTTTAAAGAATCCTGTTCCGATAACCAAACACGCCAATCCTAAATATAAAAAGATAGGTGTATCAAAAGCCATGAATGCGTGACCAAGAGTCATAATAATCGCACCAATTACAACTGCCCAACGATAACCTATGTATTTATCGGCAATAATACCTCCGAAGATGGGCGTAATGTAAAGTAACATTGCGTATGTTCCATATAAAGCGGTTGCTTTTTCTATAGACCATTCCCAACCTGGATTTAACCCAATAACTGCAGCTGTTAAAAACTGAATTAATAAAACGCGCATTCCGTAGAATGAAAAACGCTCCCACATCTCTGTAAAGAAAAGCACGAACAATCCCGACGGATGTCCTAGTACTTTTGAATCAAAGAAATTTTCCGATTTTGAACTCATGTTTGTTTGTTAAAAGTATATCTTAAAAGTTATTTTACGTCTTGCATTAATTTGCGTATAAATGGTGACAATACGATGACAATAACACCTGCAACTAAAGAGTAAATTGCCAATTGTTGATAACCATCTGTGTATGCCATTAATTTATCTGTTAAAGATGCTGTTGGACTAGGATCAGACATTCCAGCTCCTAAAATACCTGCTAAATATTGCCCGTAAGCAGATGCTAAGAACCATAATCCCATCATCATTCCTCCTAAGTGTTTTGGAGATAATTTTGTTACCATTGATAATCCAATTGGTGATAAACACAACTCTGCAATTGTAACTGCAAAATATGCTAATGCAAATATTTCTAATGATGATAATCCATTTTCGTCTGCAAAGAATCTTAATGAATAGAAGATATAATAAGCCCCTGCTAACATCAAGAAAGCTAAACCAAATTTTACAACTGTGTTTGGCTCAATTTTCTTTTTCGCCATCCATAACCAAACTAATCCCAATAAAGGTGAGAAAATAATAACATACAATGAGTTTGCACTATTATTCACAATGTTTGGATCTAATGGGACGCTAAATAAAGTTGAATGTAAGTTTTTGTTTGCAAACAAAGCTAAAGAACCTCCTGCTTGCTCAAAAATTGCAAAGAATAAAATAGAGAACGTAATCATGATAAAAGCAGCAATAAACTTACTTTTTTCTTTAGAACTTGGTATTTTATATAATTGAATTAAATAATAAATAATAGCCAATGGTCCTACAGTAAACATAAACATATCTGTGTATGCTGTATTATGAATCATGATAAAAATTAAAGGAATACAAACCAATGCTCCTACATATACTGCGACTTCTCTAATTAATCTTTTCTTAGGATCCATCTTTTCTAATGGAGAATCTCCGATTGGTCCCAGCTCGTTACGGATAAATAAGAATAAAACAACTCCAATTATCATTACGATACCAGCTGCTAAGAAAGCATAATTCCAACCAACTTGTTTACCTAAATAAACACAAACGATACCTCCTAAAAAAGCACCAATGTTGATTCCTGAATAAAATAAACCGAATCCAGCATCACGTCTTGGATCATCTGCTTTGTACAGTTCTCCAACCATCGAAGAAATATTTGGTTTGAAAAAACCTGTTCCAATAATACTTAATGTAATTCCGTAATAGAAAAATTGATGAGGATCTGTTGCAATTAATAAGTTTCCTGCAACCATTACCAACCCTCCGAAGACTAATGATTTTTTGAACCCTAAGATTCTATCTGCAAAAATACCTCCGATAAAAGTAAATGCGTAAACAAAAGCTTGGATTGCTCCATATTTTAAATTTGATTCTGCATCCGTTAATCCCAACATATCTACCATAAAAATGGCAAGAACTCCTCTCATTCCATAGAAGCAGAAACGCTCCCACATTTCTACCATAAACAAATGCCAAAGCTGTTTTGGGTATTTCCCTTCAAAGTTTTGAATTTGCTCTAAAGTTAATTTTTGACTCATAATTTCTTTAACTAAGCGCTAATATATCATTTAGATTTTATTAGCAATCAACGAAAATAAAAAAAACCTCCGACAATGCAGAGGTTTTTTTTGTTTAATGTATGATTTTTGTCAATTTGAATAATGTTTCATCTTATTCATTGGCGTATTCTAATAAATACAGCTTTTTTCTTACAAATTCTTCTTGATAAAGTTTGTCATTTTACGGTAAAGCTGAATACGCGTGTTTCCACCATAAATCCCGTGATCTTTATCGGTATAAATTGCCATATCAAAATCTTTGTTCGCTTGTACCAACGCTTCCGATAATTCGAATGTGTTTTGCGGATGTACATTATCATCAGCAGATCCAGAAATTAATAAGAAATTACCTTTCAACTCGTTTGCATAATTGATTGGTGAATTGTCATCATAACCAGCTGCATTTTCTTCTGGTGTACGCATAAAACGCTCTGTATAAACAGAATCATAATAACGCCAGTTTGTTACAGGAGCAACAGCAATTGCCGCTTTGAACACATCATTCCCTTTGAATAATACATTCGAAGCCATGAATCCTCCGTAAGACCAACCCCAAATTCCAATACGAGATTTGTCCACATAAGGTAATTTACCAATCTCTTTTGCTGCAGCAATTTGATCTTCTACCTCATATTTTCCTAATTGCAAATACGTTTGTTTCTTGAAAGCTTCTCCTTTGTATCCCGTTCCACGACCGTCAACACAGAAAACAATGTAACCTTCTTGCGCCAACATCATGTGCCAATAATCATTCGAGTTGAAATAAGCATTGTTCACATTCTGAGAACCTGGTCCAGAATATTGATACATCAAAACTGGGTATTTTTTGTTTGGATCAAAGTTTTTTGGTTTGATTACATAAGCATTCAATTCGTTTCCTGCTGCAGTTTTCAATACAAATAATTCTTTTGTTCCAATATTATCTGTAGTCAATTTATCTTTTAAAGAAGTATTATCAACAATAATACCCAAATCTTTACCAGATTTAGATTCTACTAAACTAATTGTTTTTGGAGTTGTTGTATTCGAAAAAGTATTAATGAAATACGTGAAATTCTTACTAAAAGCAGCCGAATTTGTTCCATTATTTTTCGTCAACATTGTAGTTTTCTTACCATCTAAACTAACTGATGAAATTTGTCTTTCTGTAGAAATACGTTTTCCATTATTTGAGTTTGATTGATAATAAAGTGTTTTATTTCCAGGATTATACCCATAGTAATTCGTTACTTCCCAATCTCCTTTCGTCACTTGATTGATTAACTTTCCGCTATCTGCATAATGGTAAATATGGTTATTTCCATCGCGTTCAGAAGTCCATAAGAACGAATTATCTGCTAAAAATTCTAACGTTAAATTATCCGTTTCTATCCACGCTTTATTTGTTTCAGTAAATAATTTATTTACTTTTTTCGTGTTGATATCATAAAACGAAACATCTACATTATTTTGGTGACGGTTAGACGTTACAACCGTTAATAAATTCGCTTTTGTAGAGAATTTAATTTTCGGAATGTAATAATTCTGAACTCCGCCTAAATTAACATTTGCAGTTGAGTTATTCTTCGTATCAAAAACATGTAACGAAACTTCCGAATTGTCTTGCCCAGCTTTTGGGTATTTGTAACGTAATTCTTGTGGATAAAGATTGTTGTGATAAATCGGAATATTAATTTCTTTTACTTTCGATTCGTCAAAACGAACATAAGCCAACGAAGTTCCATCTGCATTCCAATCAAAATTTCTTACGAAACCAAACTCTTCTTCGTAAACCCAATCGTTAATCCCGTTGATAATATTATTCTTTTTACCATCAGTCGTAACTTGAGTTACTTTGTTCGATTTAAGATCTTGAATATATAAATTATTCTCAAAAGCAAAAGCTACTTTAGACGCATCTGGCGAAAACAAAGGCTCTTGAATTCCTTTTCCATCAAATAACAATACTTTCGATTTTGTTTGTGTATCATATACTTCAAACTTTGCAGTAAACGAATGACGATAAATTTGATGCGAATTAGTTTGTAATAAAACGTAACGCTCATCAGAACTAAATTCATAGCCTTCAAACTTTCCAGGAACAACAACTACATCAGAAGTCTGACCTTTTTTCAATGTCGATTCGTACGAACGTTTTACCAATCCGTCTTTTGTCAGAATAGTATAATTTTCTCCATCGTTCAATGAGTTCACACCGTACAATGAATTTTCGCGGTATTTTCCGCCATATATCCCTTCAATGGTTATTTGTTGTGCATAAGAATAAGCGCCCATCGCAAGGACAGCTAAACTTAAAATAAATTTTTTCATATTAATTTTCTAATCATGTGAGTTCAAACAATCAAATATAAACAATTATATTTTTTAGAAAACCCCTTTCAACCGAATAATGAACATAAATAAAAGATGTACAAAAAGTTTTAAGTATTTTTATACATTCTATCAATCAAAACGTTTGTAATTTTGTCTTATAAAAAAATATCCAATATGAAGCATCAAGCAGTAGAAGGTTTTTCGAAATTATCGAAAGAAGGAAAAATTGAATGGGTTGTCAATGAATATTTGAATGGTGATGAATCTGCCATCAAAGTATTGAAACAATATTGGAATGATGATGCAGATTTACAAAAACTGCACGACGAATTTTCAGAAAATACAGTTTCTAATTTCTATATGCCGTTTGGTTTAGCGCCAAACTTTTTAATCAATGACGAATTATACGCTATTCCAATGGCAGTTGAAGAGTCGTCTGTTGTTGCTGCGGCTTCTAAGGCTGCGAAGTTTTGGCAAACTCGTGGTGGTTTCAAAACAGCTATTTTATCAACAACAAAATTAGGTCACGTTCATTTTATGTACGAAGGTGACAAAGAAAAGTTGCAAAATACATTTGAAACGACGATTAAAAATCAATTAATCGAAACGACAAATGATATCACTAAAAATATGCGCGCGCGCGGTGGTGGAATTTTAGATTTAGAGCTAATTGATAAAACAGCAGATTTAGCGAATTACTATCAAATAAAAGCTTCTTTCGAAACGATGGATTCGATGGGTGCGAACTTCATCAATTCTTGTTTAGAGCAATTTGCCAAAACATTACGAAACGAAATCGAGGCTGATTCTACTTTTACAGATGACGAAAAAGATTCAGTTCAAATCGTGATGTGTATTTTATCGAATTATACGCCAGATTGTATTGTTCGTGCAGAAGTTTCTTGTCCTGTTGAGCAATTAGCAGAAGGGAATGTAACCTCAGAAGAATTTGTAGAGAAGTTTTCTCGTGCGGTTCGAATTGCAGAAATAGAGCCTTATCGTGCAACAACTCACAACAAAGGAATTATGAACGGAATTGATGCTGTTGTCATTGCAACAGGCAACGATTTTCGTGCTGTAGAGGCTTGTGCGCATACATATGCCGCAAAAGATGGTCAATATTCTTCATTAACACATTGCGAAGTAAAAGACGGAGTTTTCCGTTTTTGGATTGATTTACCAACTGCTCTTGGAACAATTGGTGGACTGACAGCTTTACATCCATTAGTAAAATTAGCGATGGGAATTCTTGGAAAACCAAATGCTAAAGAATTGATGGGATTTGTTGCTGTTGCTGGATTAGCGCAAAACTTTGGTGCGTTGCGTTCTTTGGTTACAACTGGAATTCAGAAAGGTCACATGAAAATGCACTTGATGAATATCTTGAATCAATTGGAAGCAACAGAGGAAGAAAAGAAATATTTTGTCAATTATTTCAAAGATAAAACGGTTTCTCATCACAATGTCATCGAAGAGTTTTGCAGATTACGTGGTGTAGAAAATGTAGAAGACATCAAAAAAGATAAATAAAATTACTCATATTCAATTACTTATTAAAATATATTTATGATAAAGAATAGAATATCATTCCTTTTTATATTTTTTTCAATTTTATTATATTCTCAAGATAAAAGATGTTTTGAAAATTATAATCAAGATATTAAAAATTTATTAAAGGATAATAATGCAAAACAAGCTATGATTACTTTTAATAATATGGTAATGGCTTGTGAGGATAATTTGAAGAAGATTGATAAACTTCAAAAGGAAATTGCAAAAAAAGGAAACTATGAGATTCTATCTAAAGATAACATATACGCATTTAACGAGTTACATAAATATGAATTTGAAAATAAAGAAATTCGAAAACCAAGATTAGAACTCTTATTTAAGAAGAGAGAAACTTCTCCTCCTGAGTTAGAGTATTATTATCCAAAAGAAATAATAGATAAAAAAGACGAATTAAAATTAGATTTTGTAAAATATATTTATGGAGAAAAATATCTTCTTGCAAAAAAAAATAATAAATATGGGATTTTTGATTTAGAGTTCAACGAAATATTACCTATTGAATATGATAGATTTAACCCAAAAGATATTTTAATTATAACGAAAGATGGAAAAGAAAGTATTTTCGATTTTGAATCTAAGAAAATCATATTTCCTTTTTATAAAGAAGTAGAATCTGTATCCCATAAATCTTCTTCTAACGCAAAAAGGTTTGTTAAAATTTACAAAACAAATAATTCTAATGCAGGATTGTTTTATCTAGACGGATCAATATTAATAGATTTTCCAGAAGAAGGAATGAATCAAAATATAATTATAAACGAAGATGCTAAAGTTATACTTGTTGATAGAGATAATACAGATGTTATTTATGATTTTAACAGAAATATTATCGCGTCAGATTTTCATTTTTGGAGATATGATGGAGCTAAAGATACATTTATTATAAAAAATAATGAAGGAGAAATGGGAGTCATCAATAGCAAAGGAAAGATGATTATTCCATTTTCTTCTGCAAAAATTTCAAATTGGGGTGATTTTTTTAACATCGATGAAGTTGGAAAAAAAGGAATTAAAGATCAAAAAAATAATTATATAATTCCAGCTATTTATGATAATATTAGCTTCCCTGTTTATGACACCTTTATAGTTGAGCAAAATGATAAATATGGTTTATTAAATAAGTACAACCAAATTATCATTCCTATAGAATATGATTATATAAAAAAAGCTAACGATGACTACCTTCTATTTTTCGTATCTAAAAATAAAAAAGTAGGTATGTTTAATATTAAAGGAAAAGAGGTAATTCCTACTATTTATGATAAATATAAGATTTCTAATGATGATAAGAATACATTTGAGTTTGAAAAAGATGGAAAGACATTCAAATTTGTTAATCCCGAAGAATAGTTAATTTATTAAAAATAAATAAGAAATCTTACAAATGCGAATTTGGTCTGTTCATCCGAAATATCTCGATGCAAAAGGAATTGTAGCTCTATGGCGCGAAACGCTCTTGGCAAAAAATGTTTTGGAAGGCAATACAAAAGGTTATAAAAATCATCCGCAATTAATTCGCTTCAAAGCTGTAGAAAAACCGCTTGGAGCGATTAATCAATATTTGGCAGAAGTTTGGGACGAAGCCACAAGACGAGGTTATAACTTTGATCGAAATAAAATTGATTTTGATTTCAAAAGGATTAAAATTGAGGTTACAACAGGTCAAATGCAATATGAATTCAACCATTTATTAAAGAAGTTAGAACAAAGAGATCCTAAGCGATTCAAACAAATTGAAAACCTCAAAATGGTTGATTGCGCTGAGATTTTCGAAGTAAAAGAAGGAGAAATAGAAAAATGGGAGATCATTTCTTAGAAGAATATTTTGCGAAAGCAAAAGAAAAACAACGCGAACACAAAAAGTTTTTGGAGAAGTTGAAGAAAAAACCACCTAAAAACTTGGATCAAAAAATGGAAGAAATTCACGAAGATGTTTTCAATCGTATTGATTGTCTTTCTTGTGCAAATTGTTGCAAAACAACTGGTCCACTTTTTACGCAAAAAGATATTGAGCGTTTGGCACATGTTTTTCGCTTGAAACCAAGTCAGTTTATTGATAAATACTTACGAATTGATGAGGATAACGACTACGTTTTGCAGCAAGTTCCTTGTCCGTTTTTGGATAGCGACAATTATTGTTTGGTTTACGAAGATCGCCCGAAGGCTTGCCGTGAATATCCGCATACAGATCGCAAAAAGTTTTATCAAATTAATCATCTTACCTTAAAAAACACGCTAATTTGTCCTGCAACCTACGAAGTTGTGGAACAAATGCAGAAAGAAATAAAAGTATAAATGGAAACACCTCTAAAAATAATCGCATTTATTATGTTGATATTTCCGACAATTTATCAAGGAATTGCTGGATTTAGGACCAAAGACGCTGCTGTTGTAAAAAAAATTGCTTGGCGCGCCGTTTTGATGCAAATCATGGGAACGCTTTTGGCTTATTTTATCTTCATAAAAATTGGTCAAGACAAACAAGTTGCCATTTATGTTGGCTTTATGTTTTTTACGTCTCTTGCAATTTTAGTGCTAATACAAAACATTCTGATTTACTTAAAAAACAATAGTAATAATTAAAAAACGTCGCTCTGTGAGCGACGTTTTTTAATTTATAATTGAGCTTCTATCATTTTGATTTTATCTGAATCTGAATTAGATTTAGAATATATAAATAATCGTTTTCAAAATCGAATGTGAAATTTTTATGATTTTCATTTTCTATAATTTGCAGCAAATTCGTCAAATCAGCAAACGTATTATTATCATTTAATTTGAATTTAATTCCAGATTTTTCAACATTATTTTTCTGCATTTTCTGGATTAATTCAGCATAATAAACCGCATCAGTTTTATTATAATTCACCTTTATAATTGTTGAATCATATTTATAAATTGGATTTTTCCAATAATTATAAACTATATAAAATGAACTATCTTCTTGTTCATCTAATTTTTGAGGAGTAACGAATACAAAACTTTTTGAAGAAAATTTATTCCTTTCACCAACAATTTTTACAAGACAAAATATAGACAACACAATTAATATTGTCCATCTTATCGCAACATCAGCTTTTATCGTTGACTTTTCGGTACTCATTAAGCCAATAAATTAACGTATTGCTGTGCTTTTTCGGTCAATTTAGTTTTTACCTCATCGTAATTTGAATCAAAAAAACTGCGTAATCTGAACTTTGATTTTTTGGTTTGAATGGTTAGAATTTGATTGCGATTCAAACGAAAAATATCTTCTTCTTCGTACAAATAATAAATTGCTCGATATGGAATTTCATCTTTTTTGAAAATTGTTCTGATTTCGAACGTTTCTTCTTTTAACGTAAATAAGGTCAAATTAAACGTTAAATCATATAAAATTGACATCGACGCAAGCAAAGAAATCATGAAAACGCCAATGCGCAAAAAAGGTTCGTCTATCCAAAAATTTCCTCCAAACCAAAAAGCTTTGACAAACGTAAAGTTAACCATCATTAATAATAGAAAAATGATGACGAGAAGAAGTGTTTGCCAACTAAGTTTAGATTTTACCATTTGTTTGGATTTGTACTAATTTACAATTTTTTTGAACAGATTTAGAAAATTTTTCTACAAATAAAAAACCTCAGATAAATCTGAGGTTCATTATATTTTAAAAATGTTATGTTATAAAATTTCAACACTAAAACTATGATTGAGATATTTTTTATATACCAAGATTTATGCCAAACTGAATCATTTTACGATTATCGAATGTGTTATCTTTAAAATAATTGTTCAAATCTTTTCTTACAAAGACATCAATCAATCCTAAACCAATTGTTATTTCAGCTCCGTAGATAAAATTATTCACATTATAATTTCCACGTTCTTTGTTGCGAACACCATCTCCTTTGTAAATATTATTCGATGACAACAACGTTCCTCCATACATATACGCTGCGATATAGTGTTTTCCTTGCGGACGATATGCAAAATCTTCGGTAATATTTTTGACTTTCGAAAAGTTGTATTTAAATCCAACCGGAACCATAAAATAAGCCGAACGCAATTTCGATTTGTCTAACGATTTATCACTTTTTACCAAGCCAACATTTCCATTTTCGTCACGATTAAAGCGCATATCATCGTCGATGCGATACGTTCTCCACGAAAATAACCCTCCTGCCAAAAAGTTAACAGGACTTGTTAACGATAATTGTCTTTCATACATTAAACCTACTGTTAAATTGCTCGAAAACTTCTCGTGTTTGTTCAATTCTTCGTCTTTTTTTCCTGTAAACGCCATGTATCCAAAAGAAGCATAACCGTTAATTTGATTCGCAATTCGGTAACGTTTCGTCACATCTTGTTTCGTTTTTGGCGTAATTGGGTCTTCACCATTCATAATCGAAAATGCAACTTGTTGTTTGATGATATCATCTAAATTGAAATTTACCTCCTGAATACGATCATTTATCGTTCCCGAATACACGCTCGCAATCGCTTCTTTCTTCGCTGTAGCCTCAGAAGCATTCAGTTTTCCTTCTGTTAATTCTTTGTCAACTGCCGCAATTTTCTTTTCCATTGCAGATTTTTCTTCCTGAACAATTTGACGAATCACTAACGTAAATTCGCTGATGCGATCTTTTACAATTGGACTGATTTTTTCGTCATTTTTATCATTCAAATCAAATGTAAATTTTTGAGCATATAATGATGTAGCTGATAAGCATAATAATCCTGCTACGATAAGTTTTTTTATCATAATCTTGCTAATTTAGGGATATTAATGTTTTATTTGAAGCCGATAGAAACCACGCGCGATTGGTTTGACTCCTTTAGATTTTCTTTATTTTCGATCGAATACAACAACATATTTGGATCCACAAAATTCTTCTTCTTTTTGTTCACTTTTACAGAATCTAATGTTGTGTTAGCTGCAATATTTTTCTTTGGTTGAGCTTCTGATTTTAAATCTTCTTTCTTCTCTACAGTAGCTTCTTTCTTCGTTGGAAAAGCCATTTCAACTTGTTGAGATTCTTCGTTTATTGCCACTTGAACTTTACCATGTTGAATTGGTTTCTTCTCTTCTTGTGTCTGAATTTCAACTTCTTTTTTAGAGGAATCAATCTTTTCATTATTCGCTAAAATCGATTCTGAAGAATGAACTGTATTAGAATCTGATTGAATTTGTTGCGGATTATTTTGTTCCTGATGATTTACAAATTCTTTTGGTTGATCATCTTTCGATTGATTCGAGAATAAATAAATTGATGTAGAAACCGTAAATAACGCCACAACCGCAGCAGACAACCACCATTTAAAATTTGATTTTTGTGGTGATGGAGCGACATCCATACGAGCTTGAATTCTGTCCCACGCATCATGAGAAGGATTCAATTCACGATTTTCTAAATCGTCTTTTATATAGTTTGATATTTTATCGTTGTTTTTCATTTGTCATTTTCTTTTTACTTAGAACAATTTCTTTCAGTTTTGCCTTTGCACGAAACAATTGCGTTTTGCTAGTCGATACCGAAATATTCAGCATTTCTGAAATTTCTTGATGCGAATAATCTTCGAGAATATGAAGATTAAACACCAATCGATAAGGTTCTGAAAGTTGATCTAACATGTCTTGCACATTAAAATTTAACCACGTTTCCTCTACTTCTTCATCCGCTTCATCATAATTAGAAACTCTTACATCATCAACATAAATCAATGTTTTATTTGCACGTAAAAAAGTTAAACATTCGTTGACCATAATTCGACGCATCCATCCCTCGAAACTTCCTTTATTTTGAAATTTCTCGATATGATTAAAGACTTTACAAAAACCATTAATCATACAATCTTCTGCATAATGCATGTCTTCGATGTAGCTTCTACAAACGCTCAACATCTTTTTGGAGCTTTGTTCGTAGAGTTCTTTTTGCGCCAAAGCATCGTTCTTTTTTAGTCGATCGACTAAAATTTCTTCTTTACTTTTTCGATTTAGTACAAATAATTTCACGTGTGTTAATTGCTTTCTTACTTAATAGACTCAAGGTTTGTAAAAAGGTTACAGAAAATTAAACATTTTTTTTGAAATGATTTGATATAGAACGAAAAAAGCTCGCAATTAGCGAGCTTTTTAATCATATTTATCTAAAATAAATTATTTCTGAAACGAATCTTTATTCAATTCGTATAATATTTTAAGACCTTTTATCGTGTGTAGACGATCATCAATATCAATTTTATCTGTCAACGATTTGTAAACACCGCCAACTCCACCTGTCGAAATCACATAACATTGTTCACCTTCTTCAGCATTGATACGATCAATCATTCCTTCGACCATACTCAAAAAACCATAAACCATTCCTGATTGCATGCAAGATTCTGTATCAGACCCTAAAACAGTTTTAGGTGCTTTCAGTTCGACTGTTGGTAATTGAGCCGTTTCTCCTACCAACGAATTTAAGGCAGTAATAATTCCGGGAGCAATCACTACTCCACCAACATTTGCCGATTCGTCAATCCCTAAAAAAGTTAGCGCAGTTCCAAAATCAATGACAATTTTTTTACCTTGATAATTTTGATAATGCGCAGCTACCGCATTCGCATATAAATCTGTTCCCATTTGGTTTGACTTATGCTTGATTGCTGATGGCGTATTACGATCTACAACCATTGGTTTGAACTTGTGAATTTTTTGTAAAGCAATCTTAACGCTTGCTGTAAGTGGTGGCACAACCGAACCAATCACAATATCTGTAATATCGTCTTTCTCAATTCCGAAAGGCTCGTACATGTTCGAGAATTTTGCAAAAAATTCGTATTCGGTACGATAAGGTTTTGAATTGATTGTCCATGTAATAATCTCCGTTTCACTTTTGAAAACCGCGAAACGAAGATTAGTATTTCCAATATTTACTGCTAATAACATTATTTTGTAAATACGTTATTTTTATCATTTACATCTGCCAAACGTTTTGTTGGATCGATGGTAACTTGTTTAATTTCTTTTGAAACTTTAACGTCATATGTAGGTTTTGTCCAGAACCAATCTTCTAAAATTGTTCTTTTAGCACCTTGATATTCCACTAAATTTTCTGCTGGTTTTTCTCCGCGCATTTCACGTAAAGGAATGTAAAATAATTCTCTAGAACCATCTGTATATTCAACCAATAAATCAATCGGCATTGCAAAATCTGATTTATTAGCAATTGTAATTGTATTTCCGTTTACAGCTTCTACAGCGTAATCAATTTTGCGTGTTGTATTGATAAATAAATTGAAATACCATTTAAGATTAATTCCAGAAACTTCTTCTGCCACACGTTTGAAATCGTTTCCAGAAGGATGTTTGAATTTCCATTGTTTATAGAATTCTAAAAATGTTTTGTTCAAATTATCATTCCCAATAATATAACCCAATTGAATCGCTAAAACTTGACCTTTGTAATAAGCTTCCAAAGAATATGCATAGTTGGTGTTGTAATAATCTGCCAATAAACTTGCAGGTTCTTCTTTTCCAGAAAGTGCTAAACTAATATATCCTTTGTAAGCATCTGGATTTGGATTAGAAGGCATTACTTTTAATTTATCTACAACATTAAGGTGTGCCATTTGCTCTACATATGATGTAAAACCTTCGTCGAACCATTCGTTGTACGTTTCATTGATTCCAAATAATTGTTGGTACCAAGAGTGCGCTGCTTCGTGGAAAATTGTACCGATTAAACTATTTAAATTACTTCCTCCAGCAATTAAAGTTGCAGTACCATATTCCATACCACCGTCACCACCTTGAATAATTGAATACGTTTTCCAAGGATATTCACCAAAATGTTCAGAATTATAATCGAAGAAACCTAATGCATAAGGCATCGCTTGCCTCCACGCAGAAGATTTATCATTATCTTGGTAAACTAAATAAACATCTACGCCATGTTTAGATTTTTCGTGCTCCACAATAAATTCTTTATCTGCAGCCCAAACAAAATCGTGAATATTTTCAGCTTTGAAATTCCAAGCTACTTTACCATTTTTTGCTTTGATTGTAGGATTTTTTACATAACCTTTTACATTATTTGGATTTTGTAATTCTCCTGATGCTCCCACAACATAATCTTTATCGATGTTAATTGTAACATCAAAATTACCAAAAGGAGCAAAAAATTCGCGACCAACATATTCATCTAAATGCCAACCTTCTGGATCGAATTCTGCCATTTTTGGATACCATTGCGCCATAGAAAATTCTACACCATCTTTGGAGTTACGTCCAGAACGACGAATTTGTTCAGGAACTTGCGCATTCCAAACCATATCGAAAGTAGAAGTTTGTCCTTCTGCAATTGGCTTTGCTAACGTAACTTCTAAGATTGTTCCATCAACTTTATAAGAAACAGCTTTACCATCTTGCTTAAGAGAAGTCACTTTTTGATAACCGATTTGATCTGGTTTTAATTCAGAAATACGGCTAACATATTTAGGATTTTCTTTTGTTCCAACATTCGTTGCCATTCTTTTATCAGGATCTGGAATGTTTTGCAAACGATTATCCATCATACTTCCTGGTTGAAAAGCATTAAAATACAAATGAAAATAAACTTTATTCAGGCTTTGTCCTGAATTGTTCGTGTATTTCAATTGCATTTTTCCATCGTATTGATATGCTTTTTCTTTCATATCAACATCAATCTTATAATCTACCTTTTGTTGCCAATATCCTTTGCGTTGCGCAAAAGCAAATTGTACCAAACAAAGGCAAATTAGTAAAGTAAATTTTCTCATTTCTAACTAATCATTAAACTTTAATCTCTCAAAAATACAAAAAAGCTTGAAACAAGTCAGTTTTGTTTCAAGCTTTTGGGTTTTTATACTTTTTAAAAATTGATTAGTTTACTTATTATTAAAAAAACGAATAAAAATATATGCAAATAAAAAACAGAGGATTATTCCAAAAATCAATAAATAAAATCCAAACTGAATACCTTTAGTTGTTTTTTCATTCTTTTTTTGATCAGAATTAAATGTTGATTTTTGATTAATCAATTTTTCCTGCTCTAAGTTTACTGTATGCTCATAAATTGTATCCAATGAATTTTTATAAATATTAGACTTTACATCTTTCAATTTATTTTGGTTAAATGATACTTTTCCTTTTCCTGTGATATTAAATTCTGTTTTTTCAGAATTTCTATTAACTAAAATACTTAAATTATCACTTTGACTTCCATCATATTGAATAAACAATTCATTAAAATCATTTTCAATTTTATTGTACTCTTCTATTTTTTCTGTTTTTGATTGAATCGTTTTTAGTTCTGAAATAGAATCGAATTTTATTAAGTTTTCTGTCTCAATTTTTACATTCTTAATCTCTTTTACTTTTTGTTTTGTGGCACAAGCTAAGAATAAAAAAAATATACTAAGAAAAATACAAAATTGCTTCATCCTTACGTCTTTTTGTTAAACCATTCAATACAACTCCTCCTGCCCGATTCCATTTAATAAACTCATCTGCAATTGATTTATCATTTGGATTTTTGTTTACTTTTTTCAACAAAGTGGAGTGAGATAAATTTGTTGCACCAAGATTATATGTAAATGATACTAATGCATCAAATTGAGATTGGTTGATTGGTTTTGTCACTAATAATGCAACTTGATTTTCGTATACTTTTAGCATTTGTACTAATAATTCTGATGCTTCTTTTTCTGTCAAAGATTTGTCTTTCATAGTTACTTTTACCTTGTTAGGATAATATGTTGCACCATAACCAATAGTAGGAATACCAATTGGATCGAGATATGGTTTTGGGTAAAAACCTTCATATTTTTTTATAAGCATTAAGCCTTTTTTTCCTATATTCATTTTTTTATTTTTTAAAATGAGTTATCCTGCATGTGTAATTTTACACATGTTTTTAAATTGATTTTAAATACTATTTTAAATGTTTATTTTTCTGTGAAGTTGAACAACTTCTTGCCGAAAATTCGGAACAAGCTCTGCAACCATTTACACTGTTAGATCCAATTTACCATCGATATCATTTTCAATTATATAAAATTTTAAAACTTCATATGAGATTGCATTCAAACCATCAAATACATCCATTATGTAATCAAAAGCAGGGACTAATATAAATTCTCCTTTTTCATCTAGGAGTAGTTTAAAATCTGCATCTCGTTGTTGAATCATTTCGCTATTATTGATATACCAGTCATAAGATGTTTGATTTTTAAATAAATGTGAAACATCTACACCATCACGAGTGTATGAGATGAAATAATTGACATAAAATTGCTAGTAATTACCTCCATCAATATGCGCTTGCATTACATTAACTGTACGTTCTATATCTTCAAATCCTACTTCCTTCAGATTTGAAATTTGCTGTTTTAAAAGTATTCTTCCTTTCACGTTGTCCATTGGTAGTAGTTTTATTTATGGCCTATTTTGAATATTCTTGACATATTTAGTCGCGATATTTAGATTTAGATTACCCCCTACTAAATTTCCTTGATTTCTATAAACTTTTAAACCTAAATCACCTTTTAAAGCATTAGTTGTAACTATTTGTAATTTGTTTTTTTGAAAGAAATACATTGTACAAATATTACCTTTGAACATAAAATATATTGTATCTACAATGGGCATCCCTGCTATCCCTGCTCCTGTGTTTGAAGGTAAAAAATCAATAGCAGTAGATTGATATGTATTAACTACATGAAATCCTACTTCTACATTAGTAGTTAATAACGGCTGGTCATTAACACCAATAAATCCTATATAATAATTGGATTGAATATTATAATTAATATTATGTGTTGATGCGCCTGAGAATTCTATTGCTATCATGCAACCTTGTTCTTTCTCAATTTCTGATACTAATACAGATGAATGCACTGTTAAGTCCTGGCTCACAGATCCTGTCATATTAATACTATTTGCTGTTGTAGCCATATTTTCAGGCATCGCATCATTTGAAACTTTCAAATTCTCCCATGTTAAATTGACTGGCGAACTAATTAAATTTTGAGCAATTTCTAGAGTAACATTATTAACTATATTATTAATACCATTGTTCTCAATTAAAATCTCCCAATTTCCATCCGTCCAATCTGAAAACAATTCACTAATAACTAACACTTGTGCATTAGTTTGTTGTGTTTGAAAATTAGTTATTTGCCTAACTTCTTGTGTAGATTGATGGCGAAATTTTAATATAGTGGTGGCAGGATTTAAAAATAAATTGATACCAATGATGGTAACATATTGATTATAATTTTTCGTTTTATCAATAATAGGCGGATTAACAAAATCTACGCGAGCTTGTCCAACACTATAAGTTTCTGTACTTTTTCTACTAGCTAATCTAAAAGCTTCTTTTTGTGCATCACTACTTTTTGCCATTACATTAGTCAAAGCATTTAATCCTACTTTTGCAACATTTCCGTTACTGTCAATTCCTAACAAATTGTTATACGTAGCATCTGCTGATTTATCTAATAATCCTGAAAAACGTTGAGATGAATGAGACCAGTTTGTAGGTAATGGAAAATTAGATATTTTATTCTCTATAAATTCTTTTGTAGTTAAAGCTTTAGAATTATTTTCTATATCAACATTGTTTACTGTAGGTGCTGTGACAAGACCATTCCAGAATACAGAAAGCCCATCTTTTCTTATAAAATCATCTTGATTCTGACCATACCAAGTACCTACACCAACATTAAACATTCTAGCATTTGATACATAATCTGAAGGAGGAAGAGAAGTATCTTGAACAGTTCCATATACACCTACTAAAGTCTCACCATAAGTTACTGCTTGATTTCTTGAACCACTAACTAATTGGTTAATTCCTTGCGATACATTTAGTGCTCCTCCTAAAATTACACTACAATTTGCATTACTTGTAATTTTATTTTGAGAGCCACTTAAAATTGCATTAAGTGCATTATAATAATTCTTATTATTAGCATTAGCTTCTCCAACTACACTACTACTATTACTACCTAATATGACACTAAACATACTGTTGGTAATTTCATTACCTTCACCAGCAAATATTCCATTTGAATACTTACCTTTATTAGCAGAACCTCTATCTTCACGAATAACACTTCTGTAACTAATTATATGATTTGTTTGACCTTGTGAATAATTAATAGAACCTGCTACTATGGAACCATTACCCATAGCAGAATTTTTATATCCTACTGTAAAACTATTCATACCATTAGCACCCCAAGAAAATCTATCTGGTTCAAATGTATTAGCTGATGTAGTATAACTTAAGTCTAAAGCATTTTGACCTAATGTACCATAAAATGAAGGGTTGTCTTTTCTATATTTTAAAGACCATCCAGTACCATTTTTTACAAACTCTTCTTCTATTTTTATGTTACCATTTTCATCAGGGTCTTGGTTGTTTATAGTTTTTACTTTACCTATCTGATCTATTGAAATATTTGCAGAATATCCTTCTGTATCAATACCTACTAAATAAGGGTATTCATCTGTAGTACCTTCATAACTTGGTTTGTTTAATTTAGTTTGATTTGAATTATAAATCGATTGATTAAACTGAGCTTGTTTAGAGTCGCTTGTTAAACCAAAATCTACATATTCATTGGTTAAAGAAATTGCTTGATCGTCAAACTGTAAATTATCTACATCCAATTTCTTTTTCCATTGTTCAACATTTTCTACGGATAATGAGTTTGCATCATTCGTTGCATATTGATTATGATAATGCACAATAGGAGCTTTTCCATCCACAGCTTCTCCCAATCCATCAATTGTACTAATTGGTAGTTTTTCTCCTTTGTGCCAATAGCTATCCATCCAAGCCCAAAACTGAGCTTGAGTAGGTTTTAATTTGCTTTTGAACCAATTTTTTAAAGTATTTTTTTCTGTATACTTATATTCTGGTTGTTGATTTTCTATATTTGCCATATTTTATAAGTTAGGTTCCATTTTTCTATGCTCATATCTTAATTTTTAAAAATGAGTTTATCCTGTACGTGTAATTTTACACATGCTTTAAATTGATCTAAATGCTATTTAAATTGTTATTTTTCTATAAAGAAGAAATTGAACCGAAAATCCGATGACTAAGTAATAACAGGAACTGTTTTAAATTAATTTTACAAATAGTTTGTATTCTCTTCATCAAATCATGATCTCTCACATATAATACTTTGTGTGCAGGATTATCATTTATAATTTCATCAGTAAGTTATGTTACTACTGAGGATTATTGTATTTTTTACTCCATGGTTAAATATTATATTTATAACCTTGTACATTAAAACTTATTCTTGAACCAAAATAACTACCATTCATTAGTGCTGTTAAATAAATACCTGTAGCAGATAAAGGGATTTCAGTTTCTTCGAAGTTTGAACCTAATAAAGTAGTTATCACTCCATTCTGGCTAAATATTGTAAAATTGAATGTATAAACAGATTGCTCTGATACATCTAAACCAGTCTGTAAACTATTTAATAATTTGATAGTCTTTCCATTACTATTCATATAGGGACCTCCAAAAATACCTGCAACAGTATCACGAATAAGCACATCTTTATTTATGTCAGAAGTAACTATACCAATAATATCTTTTTTATTAGTTAAGTGTTGTTGTGCATAAGCATTATTAGCATAAACTTGTGCAGTAAACTCTAAATATAAATTTTCTGATATTTCAGCTATTTTACTAGATGTAGTTTTTATACTATATTCAGCATCACCTGTAGCACCTAAACCATAATATTCATAACCTGAATAATTCATATTTAGGTCAACATTATTACCTTGTGCAATTATATCAAAAGTAGCTCCTTCTCTTAAAGTTGTAGTTGCTGTTGTATAAGTTGTAGAAGATAAATCTAAAGGTACAATATCACTAACAAATCTCATAAATTTAGTAGTAGTGTAATTTACAACACCATTATAAATTTTAAATTTTATTCTTTCATATGCCTGAGCAATATTGTAAAAGTTGTAATCAAAAGATAGAAAATAACCGCTCGGATTAAGTTGTATCTCAGAACTATTTACTGTACCTAATACATTATTTAATTCATCTAATATTTCTATTTTATTATTATCTGTAAGGTTCAAATTAGCACCTTTTAAAATTACTTTACTTATAAGATTTTTACCTTTATCTATAACTAAAGGTAAAATGGCATTAACATTCATTGTCTTTGTAGTATAACCTCCATTCAATTTAGAAGCTAAACTATTTTTTTGCATATCAGTCCAATTATCTACATTAGTTATCAAAGCACTATATATATCATCTGCATAAGCTAGCTCTTTAGTTACTGAATCTCTTACAATAAACTCTGATGCTGTTGCTACTTTACTTTTGTTTGGTATAGCAGTAAATTTGTGAGAAGCATTTGTCCAATTTGTTGGTAAAGAAAAATTAGATATTTTATTATCTACGAATTCTTTTGTTGTAAGAGCCTTTGTATTAGCTTCTATAAGTGAATTGGTTACTGTTGGAAGGGTTACAAGACCATTTCTATAAACATTAAATCCGTCTCTTCTTATATCTACTCCATTACTTTCTCCATATCCAACACCTATTCCAAAAATTCTACTTTCGAAGTCAAGAGTATTACCATCGAATCTTGTTTTATCTTGAATAGTTGCTCTTGTTCCAAATAAAACTTCATTTACTGAAACTGCTTCGTTTTTATAACCATGAACAAATTGATATCTTCCTGATATAACATTACTACTGCCGCCAATTTGAGAAAAAGCTGGATATACTAATTTACCAGGATTTTCATTTAAAGATATTTTATTATTCTGACCTGTTATAAAATTAGAATAAGGTTTCAAAATACCTAAATTTGTATTATCTTGATTTCCTGTTATATTTACTTGAATGTCATTATTAGTACCCGCAACAAAAGTTCTATCTAAATTAGATATGGTATTCCAATCACCTATAATGGTAGATAAATTGGAATCAACTATCGTATTCATCTGTCCACTTAAAATGGAAGAATTATTGTTTCCAGAAGCAACTGTTCTAGTGACTGAATTATTCATACCTAATACAACTGAACCTTGAGTACCTGCTGTATTACTATAACCTAAAGTAATAGCCCCTCCACCTTTAGCTACAAGGTTAGTACCTATTAATACTTGTGAAAGATTACCATCTGAACCATATTCTTTATCTGTTTTATTAGTTATAGAAAAGTCAAAAGCAGACTCTCCAAGCGACCAAGTTTTACCTGTTAAGTCAAAATATTTTCCAGTAGATTCTTCTTTACCTTTTATAGCATAACCATAAGATTTTTTTAATACTTCTGTATTTACTGTTATATTACCATTCTCATCAGGTTCTTGATTATTTACCGTTTTCAACTTACCTACCTGATCTATGGAAATATTTGCAGAATATCCTTCTGCATCAATACCTACTAAATAAGGATATTCTTCTGTAGTTCCTTCATAACTTGGTTTGTTTAATTTGGTTTGATTTGCATTATAAATCGACTGATTAAACTGAGCTTGTTTAGAATCATTGGTTAATCCAAAATCTGCATATTCATTGGTTAAAGAAATTGCTTGATCATCAAACTGTAAATTATCAACATCCAATTTCTGTTTCCATTGTTCTACATTTTCGCTTGATAATGAATTTGCATCGTTCGTTGCATATTGATCATGATAATGCACAATAGGTGCTTTACCATCTACTGCTTCTCCCAATCCATCAATTGTACTAATTGGTAATTTTTCTCCTTTATGCCAATAACTATCCATCCAAGCCCAAAATTGAGCTTGAGTGGGTTTTAATTTGCTTTTGAACCAATTTTTTAAAGTACTTTTTTCTGTATACTTATATTCTGGTTGTGTGTTATTGTCTAGCGCCATTATCTTATCCTTTATACATTATTTTTGCTAATACATAGTATGGAGGTCTGTTTTCATGTGCTTGATTTCCCCCAATTTCATTCATAGAAAGATTAAATGTTCCTCCTCCAGAACTTGTCGTTTGGCTATTTTGATTAGTAGTTAATGGATTATCATCAGACTTTGTTTGATAACCACGTCCTTTTACTGCTAATTGATAAGTATGAGTATGATCTGGAATACTAACTGTTCCAAGTGGGGTATGCTTTGGCATTTGTTGAGTTGTTAACATAACTTCTTTTGCTCCACCAGTTTTTCCTATTGTATTGTATTCTGCATTGCGGTTATCATATCCTACGACAAACATTCCTCGTAAATCTGGTGTACCATTTGTTCCATCACATAAAACCCAACCATAAGGAATTTGGTTAATATCTCCATAATAATCCTGAATAAATCCTGGATGTACTAAACGATTTCCTATCTCTTTTAAAGAAAATGGACGATGAAAATCTGACCATCTGTAATTTATATTCCCTGCACTTTCTCCAAATGTTGCATAACGTGTGCGGTAAACAGATTTTTCTTTAGTCTCTTCATAAAAAAGCCTGCTTTTAACTTCTTCTCCAATGATAACAAATTGTGTAGGAGTTCCTCCACGAAACTCGATAACCTCTCCATTTATGTAAACTATACCGTTAGATATTTGGTTTCCTATTTGGTCACAACCACTAATAATTGCTAAGGGAGCTATAATATTTCCTAAAGAATTGAAAATATTGTAAGCTGTTTGCATAGCATCTAGTGTATCTGTTTCTAGAGGAAATCCTCCTGTTTGTTGAAAATCTATTTTATTCATATTCTTTGAATATTGTCTGTTAATTGAAATCTTTTAGGAAGATTAATAATATTATATCTCGTTCCTGCTAATTTGTAAAAGTTAATTTGTGCATTCAAATCATCTTCATTTGCTCCTACCTTATTCATATCTATTGTAAAATCAGAGCCTGTATCCGCAAAATCATTACTTGATCTTATGTAAATAATACCTAGATTTATTGGCTTTTTTTCTCCATGAGTATAGATATACTCTCTAGAATATTTTTCACCTTCTATAATTTTTATTTTTCTCTCTGTCGAATCATAAATGTCATTTAACCTTTTTTCGAAGTAACATTTTTGCCAATTATGATCTAATCTTTTATGATCTTCAGTTCTATATTTATTAAAATCATCATATAACTTAGACAAAGGATTAACAGCTGCTCTCAAAAAACCTATTAAACGAGAATTTCTAAGAAAAGTAGGAAGCAGTAATACTATTAGTTTATTAAAATCTATATTATACCGCATATTTAATAATTGATTTATAATCGATTGATTCTTCTGATTTATCAAATGTTATTTTGAAATATCCACTTGCAGGTGTCTTTCTTACTTTAAAGTTTATAAGTCCTCCGTATGAACGAGTATTTGCATCAATCCAAGAACTATTAGCAGCCTCTATATCAACTAATTTTACTCCATCTATTTTTTCTAACTTATTTGATAAGTCTTGAAGTCTTAACTCTCCGTCAAAAGGGAGTTCTCTCATAAATTCTTTTAGAGCTTCGTTTACAGGATACTCTCCTTCAAATCCTCCTTGACTATCTAATACAAGAGGATCTCTATAGATTGTAATTATCAATTGTAATAAATCTGGTAAAGAATTGATGATACGATAGGGAATACCAACTCCTTTTACTTCTTTAGTATAAGCTTCTACTGCTTTTATAACATCTTGGTCTGTAATTGGAGACAATTCCTTATCTTCATTTTCTGTAGCAATTTTTATCAAAACTTCCTTTTGACTGTCACTTTCGCTTACTGCGCAATATTTGATAATTTTAGATCTCTCTATCTGATCTTCTGTTAACCCAGTGTTATCATAAATATCCGTTTCAGGTTTTAGATAAATATCTTTTCCTATTGCTTTACCATATTGAAAGTTGAGGTATAACTGTCTAATCCATTCTAACCGATGTGTTTTTTGTGTTTTTATTTTTTCATCAATCTCTTTTCGATGTGTTGTAAATAATTGCGCTAAAAGATCAAGACTATATGCCATTACATAAAACATTTGTCCCCAAATAGAAGTTTTAGAATTACTAGTTAATCCTCTTAAAGAACTATTATTTTCTTTAGCTGCAATCATTTCATTTTTATAGCTTTCTACACTCATAATTTATTGTATTTCAAAGTCAATTTGTATTGCCCAATAATCGATACCTGATGGTAATTCAATTATTTCTAAGGTCTCTAACTGTATAGCTGTTGCTGGTTTTAAGTTTTCTAATTGATAATATTCTACAGTTAAGCGTTCACCAAAATCTAAGTCATTCGGAATTTCTAAAATCTGTCCAGCTATAATATCATCTGTTACAGATAAATTATTAAGTTCTGCTAACTGAAATGCTCCTTTGGAGGTTCCGAATAGATAGATAGAAACATCCAGTAAGGTTTGATTATGTAAGACTTTTATTTGCATTTTTTGTTAATCTTTCTAATTCTACTACTCTTTTACGTAATTCAGTATTCTCAGTCTGTAGCATTTCTATTTTCCTATTGAGGATTGTCACTTCTTCTCTCAGTACTTTTTCTTTCGAATTCATTAATGCTTCATAATCTTGATATTTCTTCTCATAACGATTGCGTAAATCATCAAGCATTTCTTTATAATAATTTGACATTCGTATTTCATTGTCTATTTCTGTAGTCTGAGCTTCTGCATTTGATTTTCTTCTTCCGAAAATCCATCCAAAAAAAGCGCTGCCTCCAACACTGATTAATCCTGTTATTGTTATGAGTATCTCATTCATTAAATTATAATTTTTGTTTTTTCAATACCTTCTGTTGTATCAATTGTAGGATTTAAGTAATTATCATATTCAAGTTGGATACTCAGTTCTCTTGCAAATTGGTATTCAGATATCGATGTTTTTACATAATTTATAGCTCCAAATCCTAGTAAGGGAAACTCTTTAAACTCTCCTTTCTGAGCAATAAAAATATCTCCTACATGTTGCTGATCACTTTCTCCTAAATCAAAATCTCCTAATTTGTTAATTACTAAATCGTTTTGTTCATTTCTTAAAAAATCTTTCATTATTCAATTTTTCCTGTTCCTGTAAATGGTCCTTGATTAGATGTTCCTGTAATTTGAATAGTTGCTGATAATAAATAGCTTTCAATAGCTAATGCTAATTTCTGAGCATAAATTCTTTTTCCTGATTCGTAATCTTCAGATCTAATCATTTCATCTTGAATTGCAATTATATTTTGCACAAACTGTTCTTTATTTAAAGCCATATGATTAAAATAAAAGTTGATTTGTTTTTTGTTTTAAGTCTTTAAACACTTGTGTATTCACTTCTATAAATTTTCCTGCACCAGATGGAGTCTGAATAATTGCATTTTCGAGTGTTTGGAAAAGATCATTTAGAATATTTTTTAGATTAGCTTCTTTGTTTAAAATTCTGAATTTTCCTTCTTTCATTTCGAATTCCTGCTCTTCTATTTTGATTACCACACGGTCTATTTCTGAATATTTAATCACAAATAAATCATCTGTATCGTTTAACCTTCCATAGATAATTTGAGAACCTATTTTTGGATAAACAGTTAATTTGGATCCTAATTTATCGTCTATCGCATTGAGTTTTATATCATCTATTCCATCTGAAGTTTCGCAAGTATTTTCATCTACTGCAACAACAGTCTCCATCATTAATGGAAACCTTCGAACTCCTTTTTTGGTAGTTAGCTTTACGGCTTGTTCAAATAATTCTCCTAGTTCCATTTATAGTATATAGCTAATTTTTACATTTCGTTTTATTCCATCTGAAGCGTTAACATTTATAGTAACTCCCTCCACAAAATATCTTCCATCTTGATGTTTATCAGGATAAAAAGGGCGAACAATATCCACGGCATCACCTGGCTGTACAATAGGGTAACACCAAGTGTTGATAGAACCTTCAAGTCTATTTGTTACTCTACCTTTATGTAATTTCTTCGCCATATCTTGCAAAGTAGCTTTATCAATATTCGGAGGCATTTCTACAGACTCTTCTGTTTCTCCTTTTTCTCCAGCAGTTCCTTCTAAAATTTTTCCATTATTTTGTTTAGACTTTACAGTTAAAAATAATTTTGTGTCATTTTTATCATTTATAAATTTGATATCAGAGCCTCTTCTAATGTTTTGAGAGAAATTGAGTTTATGTGTTTTTAAATCTCTTGTAAAAAAATCAGCAGTCATTCCTATATTCAATCTTTTAGCATACTCGTCTCCTTCTGCTCTAGAAAACCAAGATCGAATAAATGTTTTTTCTTTCAATTGTTGCAATACTTCATAAGGTGTCGAATTTTCAATTTTCCATTTTCCAACATTATAATTTGCATCATATTCCAAAAAATATCTCTTTTGAAAATTTTCAGGTAATACAGCTTCTAAGATTTCTTTGAGGTTTCCTGATTTAAAATAACCTGAATATCTTTTTGCTTTTTTTAATTGATACATTTCATCTTCACATTCAATAATTAAAGGAGTATCAGCACTTATTTTTGTTATATACCCTACAAACTCTAAGTTATATTCTCCATCATAACCGAATCTTATCTTAATCCCATCTCCTTTCCTAATGAAATCTAAAATAGAACGACGCTCCATATTTATAGTTCTATTTTTCTGCTTGTCAGATTCATCTAAGGCATTTCTAAATTCACGAGGTAATTCAATTTTAGCAGTACTTGTTAAATTCTGAACACTTTTTTCGATTTGAATAGATGTACATCTAGAAAAAAACAATAATAATTTTTCGTCTCTTTCAATAGATATACGGACATTAATATTATGAAAGAGATAATTTCCTATTTCATTCCTCATATTCGTTATTTTCATAAATAGAGCTTGGATCTTCTTTAGCAGGACCTGCAAATACATTTGGATCTTTCAATGTAAAATTTACATCCTTAATACTACTTGCACTAATACTTACTTGTATAGTATCTTGAAATCCTTCTATAGGTGAAAAATCAATCGATTTGAAATAAATACTATCTATTCCTTTTTCTTGAAATTGTATTCCTTCAACAGCTATAACTCCATTATAACTCCAGACTTTTTTTAATTTTTTAATCTCTTCTGTTGGATAAATTCGGTTATCTAAATCGATAAGTAGACCTTTCATTTCTATATTCCAGGGTTTTGTTCCCCATCGTTCTATTACAATAGGATCGTCATCATTAACCTCTGTTTCAATCAAAGATTTTTCTTGAGAAAAAGTCATCATTAATGGTGGTGCAAAAACGTTACCTCTAGCACTATCTAACACTGCAGAAAATTCTAAAGAATCTTTTTGAGGAGTTATTAGTTTAACATACTCTACATTCGTATTAGTTGAAGGATAGTACTCGAATCCTTTTATTTTACCTGCCATTTTTTCTCCAAAAACCTTAGACACTACTTTAGATGCTGCATTTAATCCAAAAGCTGCTGCAAAACGAGATGCTAAATCAATGGTTATATTCTGAGGAGATTTGATGCTATCATTTAAAATTTTGCTATAATTTTTATAAGCCATTCTCTGCTTTTTTAGGGGTTATAATTCCTTTTTCCATCAACCATTTTACTTGAGCCCATTTTAGGGCCCATGTATCATCATCCAATTGTTCAGGAAATGGTATGTGTAGAAAATGACTGATGAATGCATTAATTTTGAAAATCTGATCATATTCGTCATCATCTATCAAACCTGTACAATCGGTTAGTACTTTTCCACTTTTGCTGCAGCCATAGGGATTGTTTCGGCAATACCTGCAACACAAGAATTAAATAGAGCATCACTTGACAAAACCTCATCTCGATCAGTTAGTAAGCACCCATTTACCAATACTTCTTGCGCTTTTTTAGGATTTACATTCGCATATTTCAAATATTCTCCCATTGTTGTACGATCCGGAATACGGCTAATAACTTCTAATTCTAAATCTTGAAATTCATCACGTAAAACCAATCGTCTTAAATTTTGTTTCCCTCCTACTTTATCAATTGTTTCTTGAGATACTGTTTTTGGATTTTTATTTGTTGCCATTTTATTTATATTTTTTGATTATTTTAAAAATTATTAAGTAATAAAGCCTGCCTAAAACAGGCTTTATAAAATTTTAATTATTGATTAAGGTTTTGTGTTTAATTTCACTGACAGTGCGAACATTGTATATTCTTTTTTCAAGCCCATTTCTCCAGTAACTTCTCTACCTTCATTCTGAAACTTAACTGTTAATTCATCAAAAACAGGAGCATTAAACTCATTTGTAAAACTTACAATTAACTTAAATGGTTTGATATCCAAAATACTTCCTTTAGCAGCCATTTCAATTGGAGCAATATCGTGCATCATAATCCCCATTGTTGCCGAAGGAGTACGTTTTCCTGCACTCCAACTTGTTGCTTGCGAAGATCCTAACGTCCAATTTAATTGGTGTTCTTGTTCGTTTCCATATGTTAAAGATGTTACTTCGATTGGAATCCCATCAATAAATGCTGTTACATCAACACTATCATATGTTTTTCCGTTTCTATTAATTGTTGCCATTAAATGTTATTTTTATTTGATTATTATTAAATGTTATTTTTGATATTAATTGTACCCTTAATTTCTCCGATACTTCCCATCGGTACGATCGTAAAGCTTACAATAAGTTCTTTTTCTACTAATAAATCACTTGTTGAATCAATAGTTGTTTTTCCATAAGAAATTTCTCCAGAAGCAACCATATCTTCAAATACTTTATCTCCTACACCTTCTAATGAAACAAGAGATCCTGGTAACAATTTTCCGTTTTCATCTACTGGATATGTTTTTTTGATTTTTGGTAAGTAAACAGACCTTAATTGTCTAATTGCATCATCCATAATACGACCATAAGCAATAGTATGCTCGTTCATATTTCCTTCTTGATCTACAACTACCGGAGCACATACGTGATCATTATTAATACGAATTCCTGCTAAACCAGAATAACTAAGACCGAAAATATATCCTTTATCTTCAAAAGTTTGAAGCTGAGAATAAACCTCAGTATTCTTTTTATGACTAGATAGACCTGGAATCATCCATGCATCTTTTCTTGCATCATTAATATCAAAAGCTTCATTATCTCCGATATTTTGCTCAATAGATGCGGCAGAACATACTCCTAATACAGTTCCTACATCTGCAAATTTTTGAGCAAGCCCTGTTTTTGTTTCTGCGTATTTCCAATCTTGTCCAATTACTACAGAAACTTTTGTTGCCTGAACATTTTCAATTTCACGTAAATTCTCCACTGCATTGGATGCACCATCTAAATGATTACCTTCTAAAAAGATATGACAAGGCATATTCTGTTTAAGTGCCCAATCTGCTAATCCTTGAGCCAATGAAATAGACTCTAATAAATCTTCTGGTAAACCTTTTACAAGAGTAGGTGCCGCTGTAGGATTTACAGCAATAGCTAGTTGTCTGATTTCAAAATCAGCAGAAGCTAATAAAGTTTTTGCTCCTTCGCTTTGTAAAATTGTTTTTAGTGTTTCAGTTTGAGGAACCAACATTAAATGTAATTCAGTTCCTACTCCAGCCATTCGATAAAACTCTGAAACATGTCTAAAAACATGAACATTATTTGTCGTATCAAATTCTGTTGTTAATCCATACTGCTCTAAATCTTCAGTACTGTAAATTGTAATAGGTGTATTATATGCTAATTCTGCTAATACAGCAGAGCTAATAATCAAAGCAGAGACACTTCTTTTATTGTTTCTTCTACTTACTCCTAATTTTCCTTTTTGAATTGTAATTCCGTTAAGATTGCTCATTGAGTTATTAAATTATTTATTTGACAAGGCAAAGATTAGACGGAATTTCACCCAATCAAAAATAGTCGGCAAGGGTTGCAATCTTATTAGTAAATCGCTTGTTTTTTCTTGGAATTTTGCATCAGAAAACTTTATATATCAAACGATATAGCTAAAGTCAAGTAAAATATTAACTCAAAAAATAAATATGGCAGTAAACAAATTAGAAAGCATGAATGCATTATCTGACAAGCTGTTTAATAACTCATTAAACAAAATGCAAAAAAAATTAGACAAGGTCACCAGTAAAATGCAAGAGAGATTAAAAGATTTCTCTGACAAAGTAGAAAAGATATTCTCAAAGCTTTATAATCGTATTGATAAAATAATTGATGCAGTAAAAAAGATGTCAAATAAACTTGATAGTTCTAGTGATAAGATTGGAAATTCTTTTAAAAAGATTCAAAAAGATATAAATAAATCTTTAGATAAATCCCTAGAAAAAGTAAGATCTTTTAGCTCTAATGTTAATGAAAGTTTTAATTCTTTAAAGGACTTTAGTAAAGGATTCGTACTTCAAATAGAAAAAGACTCTCCTAAAGCTTTTGAAAATTTCTCTAATTCAGTAAGTAATTTAACTGAAAAGTTGCAATTCACAAAAGGATTACAAGATAATGAGACTATGCTTAGACAAATGGGCGTTACAAACCCAGAAGAAGTTAATGCTCAAGCACATTCTCTTGAAAAAAGATGGGGAGATGCAAGTAATAGCGTACTTAAAACAGCCAATGCAATGTCACAAGGACTTGGATATTCAATGGAAATGAGTATGAGTACATTAGAGAATTTCTACGAAAAAGGAGGAAATTTAAATGGGGATATGCTTGAGCAATTACAAAATTCTTTACCTCAGATAAAGAAAATGGGAATGAGTGTAGAAGATTATTTAGGTGTGATGACCAATGGAGCTAAAAAAGGAATGTCATCTGAGAATACTTTTAAAGGATTAGAAGAATCTATTGCAGCTATTGAAAGCTTAGATAAAAATAGGTTAAACGAAATAACCTCAACCTTAAATATTGACGCTCAAAATTTAGAAGGAAAATCTTCTTTTGATATTTTACAAACCATGTTAAAAGAAGCAAATGATCCTGTAAAAAAAACAGCTTTAACTTCAATCTTTACTGAAACAGGACAAGAGGCTGGTATTAATTTTATGTTAGGACTCGGTGGTACTGATGTAGATCCAAGTAAATTAGAAAATTTTAAACGAACTGGAGATGGAATAAAAGACATGATGGCAAGTGTAGAATCTTATATTGCAGATAAAGCAGGCGGTATTTTACCTTATTTAGAAGCCTTTTCTTCTATGAATGAATTAATTTCTCCAGTTATGTCTACTTTAACAAGTTTAAATAAAATTATTCCAATAACAACTATTTTGACAGAGGCTTGGGCCATTGTTCAAGGTTTTCTGAATGGAGTTATGGCATTAAATCCTGTAAGTCTTATAGTTTTAGCTATTATAGCTCTTGTAGCTTATATTGCTATTGCTATCAATTATTATGATGAATGGGGAGCAGCTATGTTACAATTCTTAGGTCCTATAGGATGGGTTATTAATGCTTTTATGGCTATAAAAGATCATTGGGACAGCATTGTAGAAGCATTCAAAGTAGGTGGAATAAATGGAATAATTGGAGGTTTTATGCGTATTCGTATTGTATTAATTGATGCATTTCTTAAACCATTAAAACAAATATTAGAAACCATCGAACAGTTTGATCCTACAGGATTATCAACAAAAGCTTTAAAACGCATTCATCAAATTAGAGTTGAAAACAAATTAATTACAGACGAAGAACAAAAGGGAGGTCAGCTACCTTCATCTCCTCTTAAATCAAACATAGGAGAACCTACTAAATTGAATGATGTGAAAATCGAAAATCCTATTAATTTTAACCCATTCAATCAAAATAATCTTAATCAAAAAGCAACAGTAGAACAAAAAAATTTATATGATGGTAATAAAACAGACAGAGGATTAGGAAAATCAAAAGGTTTTACTCCTCAAAAAACTAAGGAAGATATCAATAGTGTAACACAACAAGCAAGCCAAGAAAAACGAATTGAGATTAAGATTGATTCTTTCATCAAAGGTGGGGTTCAAGTTTCTAATAATGGTCAAGGAAATGGGATGAGTTCCACAGATTTAGAAACTTGGTTCAAAGAAATGTTTCAACGTATCATCATCAATGCAGAAAATGCTACAAACTAATAAAATTTATAAAAAATGAAAGAATTATATCACAAAATCATCAATGAATTTTCCAAAGAAGATGTTATCAATATTTTTACGAAAGAAGGAATTTCGCAACCACAATATATTGATTTATATAGTCAACAAGATTTAGATCAAACAAATACTGAACTTCTAACAAAAAATAATTTATTAATTGATTGGACTGTTAATCATAAAGAAAAATCTCCTATAGCAACTCTTGTATGTAGATTATCATATGGACAATTTCATAATACTTCTGAGCACGGAACAGATGATTTCTTCTTAACTTATATAGATAAAGTTCATGAAGTTTTAAAAGGTTTAGAAACTAAATCTACTGGAAAACTAAATTTAATTGATGAAGGGTTTAATCATGATGAAAAATCAACACTTAATGTTTATTTATTACAGTATGAATGTAGTTATTTTGGGCGAAATAACACTATTGAACGCATAGGTACTTATGATAAAGTAACTTTAAAAAATGAATTAAAGTATGATTTCTAAGTTATCAATATAGTAATAATCAAAAAAAACAGCTATTTATATTTTCTTATAAATAGCTGTTTTTCTTTAACTCATTAAAATTTTATACATTCTCTGTAAGTTCTTTAAGTTGTTTTTTGACATTAATTCCCAAATAAGAGTCATATGTTCGTTTACTTATATTGAACGAATTTTCTATATATTGATAATAAATTTCTTTAAAATACAATCCTTGTTTACGATGCTCAAGAGTAATTTGTTGTACTTTCAGAACTTTTTCTAAATAATTTTTTCGATGATATGCCATAGCTATTTAGATTATAAATTTTATTTAATTGGTTAGTTTATTACTTTCTTTAGTCGAATGATTTTTCCTTCTCTTACATATCTGTAACCATTCTCTAATTGTCTTTTTTCAATTTCCTGAGCCTTTTTTAAGGCTCTTTGAGCTTTTGCTCTCTGTCTCTTTTTCCCAAATCGAGTTAATTCATTATTTAACTGCATTAATATTATTTTAAATTCAAAACACACATAAAACACTATATATAAATACATTAAACTGTATTAAACAAAGAAAAATATAATCAATAAGATTCCTGGTCAGTTAATTATTCAATTAATGACTACTTATGAAATAGATTATATTCTATATTATTAAACTTTTAGAGTAATAATTTTAGATAAATTAGATATTTTTTCATACTTTTGATTAATATATAAAGCAAATTTATAGTAAATAATCTAATAAATCAAAACAAACATAGTGAATAATCTAAATTTATGAACACAATAATAGATAGAATTCTGAAAATCATAGAATTAAAAAAAATATCAAAAAACAAATTTTATATTGAAACTGGTCTTTCAAATGGTTTTCTAGATAAAGTAAAAGATATAGGAGCTTCAAAAATAGAGCAAATACTCAACACATACTCAGATATCAATCCTAGTTGGTTAGTAACAGGAGAAGGAGCTATGTTTACTAATCAGAATAAAGAAATAGAAAAAAGTGATGTTACAGATAATATAACAGAAGAAGTAAGGCTATTCGATACAAACCAAAATGCAGAAATATTTACAAATACTCATGGTAATAAATTTTACATCTATCCTGATCAAACAATTAGAATAGAAGTTTTAAAAATTCCATTTCCAGCTTATGCTTCTTATATAGAAAGTTGTTTTGATGAAATAAAATTAAAAGAAGATTTTTCTACAATTTCTTTTAAAGTAGACCATATAGGAAGAGGCTATTATTTAGGTTTTGAATCTATTGGAGATAGCATGTGGAACAAAGGAGGATACGATACACCTTCTGGTGCAGATATTTTAGGTAGAGAAGTAGGACGTCATTTATGGAAAGATGGTTTTCATAAAACAACTTATGGTTTTATCATCATCACTAAAACAGGTATTTTTCATAAAGACATTGCTGATCTTACAGATGACGGAATGATTGTACTAACATCAAGAAATCCTGAGTTCACCCCCTTCTCATATCCAATAGAGGATGTAAAACAAATTTTCCATGTAATTAAAAGATCATATTAAACCTAATACAAAAAAAGCTTGAAATGGTTAAGAATAATCTTATTCCAAAAAAAGCTCGTGTCAAGTACTTGACACGAGCTTTTAAATAATAAATAATAAAAAACTATATAATAATCATTCTACAATTACCACATTGGCGTTTGCAAAAATGAAGATAATATTCCTGGAAAAATTCCCATCACAATTAAGATAACCATTCCAATGATTAAAAGGAAATTCGTTAATCCGTCTTGTGTTTTTAATTTGTTTTTTCCTTTTTTGAAATACATATAGTTGATGATTTTGAAGTAATAATACATACTCAAAACTGCCATAACCAATGCAATTACAATCAAAAATAGGTTTTTATCGTTTGTTCCTCCAATACTTAATGCCATAAATTTCGCGAAGAAACCTCCTGTTAATGGAATACCTGCTAACGAAATCAAAGAAATTGTCATCGCTGCAGCCAGAACTGGATTTGCTTTTCCTAAACCAATGAAACTTTCAAATTTTGGATTTTTGAATTGATCAATCGTATAGAAAATAATGAAATTCGCAACCGAATAAGCAATCGTATAGAACATCAAAGCCTCTTTAGAAGCTGAATTGATGTTGAACAAAACAAATAACATGAAACCTGCTTGCGCGATTGATGAATAAGCCATCAAACGTTTGACAGATTTTTGAGAAACTGCTCCGAAGTTTCCGATAAATAACGTCAAAATGATGATTGACGCAAATAATAAACGGTAATATTCGGCATATTCTACATTTGTTGGGAATGATTTTAAGACTAAAATAAATCCTAAAAATGATCCTCCTTTGATGATTGTCGACATAAACGATGTAAACACAGTTGGTGTTCCGTCGTAAACGTCTGGTGTCCACGCATGGAAAGGAGCTGCAGAAACTTTGAAACAAAATGCGAAGATGATTAAACACCATCCTGCGTAATAAATTGTTTCGAAATCTTTGTTATAGTTCACCAATTGATCAACCATAAAAGTTCCTGTTGCGCCATACAAAAATGTTACACCTAACATCAAAATTCCTGTTGAGAAAGCTCCCATCAAGAAATATTTTACAGAAGCTTCTGTACTTCTAAGACTTTCTTTGTTTGTTCCTGCAATAATGTACATTGGAATTGACATTAATTCGATTCCTAAGAACATAATTACTAAGTTATGGAATTGTGCTAAAACTGCGATTCCTGTAAAAGAGAAGAAAATTAAGGCATAATATTCTGCCACATGTTTTCCTACTTTTCCAAACGAATCTTTGTTCAACAATAAGTAAAAAATTGCCAATCCCGCCAATGCGATAAAGAACGAAACGCCGTAAAGCGATTGTCCAATCATGTTATCGAATTTTCCTGCAAACATTGAGCAACCTTTCAAATCGAAAATTCCTCCTACAATCATTCCGAAAAACAGAACAACAGAAAGTATATTTAAGGCACGATTATTTTTGATGTAGAATCCACTAAACATCAAAATAATACCTGAAAGTGCTGATAAAATAATCGTATTCATATCTATTTATTCAAAAATGATTAATGTGCTAATAAATTAAAAATTGGTGTTGGATAAACTCCTAAAATAATCACTATGATTGCGATTACTGATAAAACTGCAATTGGTCCAAAACCTCCTTTTTGAGCATCTTTTTGTTTGATGTTTTTTACTTCTCCAAACAATAATGCGCTTGATAATCTCAACGTATAAACGGCAGATAAAATAACACCTAAACAAGCCACAACACATAAAACTGGATTGTGTGTAAACAATGCTGAAAGCATCATAAACTCTCCGATGAATGAACTTGTCAATGGTAATGCTACGTTTGCTAAACCGAATATCATGAATAAGATAGATAATGTTGGATCAACTTTCGCTAAACCACCAATCGATTTAATATCTGTCAAATCATATTTTCTTTCCATAATATCAACACATAACCATAATCCTAAAACAACTAAACCATGCGAAAACATTTGGAAATAAGCTCCTGTTACACCATTTGCTAATTCAGAAAATATTGAAACAAAAATTAAAGCTAAGTGAGCAATCGAGCTATACGCAATAATTTTCTTTACATTTTTTGCACTCAAAGCGATTAACGAAGCATAAACTAATCCGAAAATTGCGATGTACGTAATGTATTTGAACAATTCTGAAATCGTTGGAAACATTCCCAAATACCAAGTAACCACTGCAAATAATCCCATTTTTGCCATCAAAGCTGAAAGTACAACTGTTAATGGAGTTGGAGATGTTTTGTAGATGGTTGGTTGCCATGTGTGAAATGGAAAGATTGGAATTTTAATCACAAAAGCGATTAAGAATAACAATGCCAACGCTGTGTTTGTTGAATAATGCGGTCCTGTAACTTGTACAACATCTGTTAATAAAAACGATGCTGGTTGTAAGAAAAATCCGATGTAAATAATTCCTCCTAACATAAACATCGATCCTAAAATCGTGTATAAGAAGAATGTCATATTTGCGCGAATTTTGTCTTTTCCAATTCCGAATAATCCAATTAAGAAATAAACTGGAATTAAAACAACTTCCCAGAAAAAATAGAATAAAATTAAATCTTCTGCTAAGAAAACTCCATTTAATCCTGCTAAAGTGATTAGCAATAATCCGTAGAATGTATTGCTATATTTTTGTTTTGTTGTTGATAAATAAACAAAAAGAGCTAAGTAAGTAAGGTTAGTTAATAAAATCATTAATCCTCCCAAACCTTGAGCATTTAACGCGAAATAAGTTTTAACGCTGTTGAAATTGAACCATTGTGTTTGAAACGTTAACTCGTTGTTTCCACCTTTGCAAGTGATAAACAAGTACAACGCCAACAACGCTCCACCAACGAATGCTCCTAACCATCTTTGTGGTTTTTGACCTTGCATTAATAGCATAAAAACTCCTACTATTAATGGTAAAATGATAAATAAAGATAAAAGCATTACTAACCTATTTTGAAATTAAATACCCCATAAAAAAGATTGCGATACCTGCCACGATTCCTACAACCATTAGCATAATATAGAATCCTACATTCCCGTTTTGTAGCTGACGTACATTTTTTGATGCGCGACCAGAAACAGTTCCAACTCCTAAAACAAAAGCTGCAATTCCTGCTTTTTCTACATATTTTTTCAAGACATCACCTAACTCGAACAATGGTTTTACAATTGCATTGTCGTATAACTCGTCGATGTACCATTTATCTTCAAAGAATTTTGCAATTCCAGTTGCTTCACCATCTACATGGTTTGTGTATTTCTTGATCGCATAATAAATTGCACCAAGCACACAAAGTAATAAAGCTCCAATCATCATCCATTCTGTTGCATGAGAAACGTGATGAGCTTCTCCGATTGATACAACTCCACTTAAGAAAGTTTGAAGTTTATGTCCGTCTTGCATAAACAATGCTGGAATTCCTACATAACCTGCTAATACAGAAAGAACTGCTAAGATGATTAATGGAATTGTCATTGCTGCTGGACTTTCGTGCGGATGAGCATCTTTATCTCTTAAATCTCCTAAGAAAGTCATTGCATATAAACGGAACATATAGAATGCTGTCATCACAGAAACGATAAATCCGATTCCGTAAACAACTGGATTAGAAACAAACATTCCTAATAACATTTCGTCTTTCGAGAAGAAACCTGATAATCCTGGAATACCAGCGATTGCCAAACATCCAATCAAGAAAGTGATATGAGTAATTTTCATGTATTTGCTTAAACCTCCCATTTTGCGCATATCTTGCTCGTGGTGCATTCCGTGAATCACAGAACCTGCTCCTAAGAATAATAATGCTTTGAAAAATGCGTGCGTCATTACGTGGAAAACTGCTGCGATATACGCTCCAGATCCAATTGCTGCAAACATTAATCCTAATTGAGAAACTGTAGAATAAGCCAATACTTTTTTGATATCGTTTTGACGCATTGCAATAGTTGCAGTAACAAAAGCTGTTGCAATTCCTACATACTGAATAACTTGCAAGGTGATTGGCGCTGCCGAAAATAATTCGTTGCAACGTGTAATCATAAAAATACCTGCCGTTACCATTGTTGCAGCGTGAATAAGTGCTGAAACTGGCGTTGGTCCTGCCATCGCATCTGGTAACCATGTAAATAATGGTAATTGAGCCGATTTACCTGTTGCTGCTAAGAATAACAATAATGTGATTCCTGTTAATACAAAACCTGTAAATGCAGATGGATCAATTGCTAATTGGCTGAATACTTTTACATATTCTAACGTTCCAAATTCTTTGAAAATCCAAAACATCGCCAATAAAAATCCAACATCTCCGATACGGTTCATGATGAAGGCTTTCTTCGCTGCTTTGATATATTCTGGATTTGTAAACCAAAAACCAATTAACAAGAATGAACATAATCCTACTCCTTCCCATCCAATAAACATCATTACAAAATTGTTTCCCATAACAAGAATCAACATGAAGAAAATGAATAAATTTAGGTAAGAAAAGAATTTTGCAAATCCTTTGTCTTCGCTCATGTAAGCCGAGCTATACACGTGAATTAAAAATCCAACTCCTGTAATAATTAACAAGAACAAACTCGTTAATGCATCAATTTGAAATGCAAACGGAACTTGTAAAGTTGGAATATTGATAATATCAAATGCCTTAAAAATTAATGGTTGCGCATCTGCTCCTGATGGAACTGACATAAAAACCATGATTGATAAAATGAAACTTGCCAAAACTGCTCCACTTCCAATGAAAGTCACTAAGCTTTTAGAAAGTACATTTCGTCCTAAACCGTTAATTAAAAATCCGATGAATGGAATCAAAGGAATTAACCATATATACTGCTCCATTCTTAACCTTTTAAACGATTTAACACATTAATATCTACCGAGTATACTTTGCGGAACAATAAAATTATCACTGATAATCCTACAGCAACCTCAGCCGCAGCTACAACCATAATAAAGAATACTAAAAGTTGTGCATCTGTTCCTTTTTCTAATGCTGGATTTGCGTGATAGTGCATTTTTGAGAACGCTACTAACAACAAATTCACAGAATTTAACATCAATTCTATACACATAAAAATGACAATTGCGTTACGACGAATCATTACGCCAGCCATTCCTATTCCGAATAGGATTAATGATAAAGTAATATAATAACTGATTGGTAACATCTTTTACTTTTTATATTTAATCCAATAATTCTTCGTCCTTTTTCGATAACATCACCGCTCCAATCATTGCAGAAATAAACAAAATACTGCTCAACTCGAATGGTAAAACATATTCTGAATACAACAATGATCCTAAGTTGTGAATCAATCCTAAATCACCTGTTCCCATTTCTACTGCTGTGTTTGCAGAAGCTTGATTTTGTGAGAAAATACCAATTGTCAAGGCAACAAATAACAAAGAGATTAAACTCGCTGCTAATATTTTTGCTGGTCGACCAAATGATTTCTTTTCACTATTCAAGTTCATCAACATCACCACGAATAAGAACAATACCATAATTGCTCCGGCATAGACAATGACGTTTACAATTGCCAAAAACTGTGCGTTTAGCAATACATAATGTCCACTGATGCAGAAGAATGTTACGATTAAATATAAAATGGAATGTACAGGATTTTTACTGAACACCATTAGTAGCGCACTTAACACCGTTAAGCTCGACAAAACATAGAATAAAATGATAGGTAATTCCATTAATTTGTAGCTTTTTTCGGGATTAATAAATCTTCTTTCGAATAGATAAAGTTTTGACGTTTGAAACTTGCTGGTGGAACTGTTTGCGATAAATAAACAGCATCTTTTGGACAAGCTTCTTCACAGAATCCACAGAAAATACAACGTAACATGTTAATTTCATATTTCGCAGCATATTTTTCTTCGCGGTAAAGATTTTCTTCGCCAGGAAGTCTTTCTGCCGCTTCCATTGTAATCGCTTCTGCTGGACAAGCCAAAGCACAAAGTCCACAAGCCGTACAGTTTTCGCGATCTTCTTCGTCTCTATTCAAAACGTGTAATCCTCTAAATACAGGACTAAACGGTCTTTGTTTTTCTGGATAACTAATTGTTGCTTTCTTCGAAAAGAAGTGCTTCAATGTAATCATCAACCCTTTTGCGATAGAAATCAAATAGATACTTTCCCAAAAAGTAAGGGGTTTACGTTCTACTTGTTTTACTCTATTTGTAATTGGTTTCATACTTTTAATGATTTTGATGATTCTACTTGTTTAATAATAAAATCACTAAGCCTGTAATTAACATATTGATTAATGCTAAAGGCAATAATTTTTTCCAACCTAAATCCATTAATTGGTCATATCTGAAACGAGGAATCGTCCAACGCACCCACATATAGAAGAAGATGAAGAAACAAGCTTTACCGAATAATGAAAGGAAATTAAGAATTGCCGTTCCATTTACTCCGATAGAGTTTACTAATGTTGCATCGTCTACAAATGGGATATCGTATCCACCAAAATATAAGGTAGAAATTACCACAGAACTGATAAACATGTTGATGTATTCTGCAAATAAGAAGAATCCCATCTTCATCGAAGAATATTCTGAGTGATAACCTCCAATTAACTCATTTTCTGCTTCTGGTAAGTCGAACGGCGTACGGTTAGTTTCTGCGAACGAACACACTAAGAAAATAATAAATCCTAATGGTTGTAATAAGATAAACCACGCATGCTCTTGTTGATAATGTACAATATCACTCAATTTTAAAGAACCTGTCATCATCAAAATGGTGATTAACACGATTCCCATCGGTAATTCGTACGAAATAATCTGCGAAGCTGCACGCAAACCTCCCATTAAAGAGTATTTGTTATTCGATGCCCAAGCACCGATCATAATTCCATAAACACCTAAACTTAATACACCTAAAATGTATAAAAATCCGATGTTAACATCTGCAATTTGAGGAACAACTACACGATCTCCAATCTCGAAAGCTGTCGACCATGGAATAACCGCACCTGTCATACAAGCTACAATCATTGCCAAAGATGGACCTAAGATGAATAAAAATTTATTCGAATCTTTTGGTGTAATTTCCTCTTTCGAGAATAATTTTAAACCATCAGCAAGTGGTTGTAATAAACCAAAAATACCTGCACGGTTTGGTCCGATACGATCTTGTAAGAATGCTGCAACTTTACGCTCAGCCCAAGTAGAGTACATGGCAACAACTAATGCAAAACCAATCATTACGCCTACTAAAGCTAACTTTTCTAATGCATCAGCAATAAATTCTTCTGTCATTTTGTTAATTTTATTTACGAATGATTAATCTTTAAAATCTTTACTTGTTGCCGGTCCATCAATTTTAGATAAATCACGATTTGGTTCATTTACTTCTGAAACCGAGTGAATATCTAATAAAATTTTTGGATCGCGTTTGATCACTTTCGGAAGTGTTTCTTTTGGCTCCACTTTATTCTCAAAGTAATGACCTTGACGAACAACAGAATCTTTAGAAATTTCTGATGGTTTTTCTAACGTCCAATCGTTGATATCTTTTTTATCGAAACGACATGTGTTACAAATCCAATCTTTTACTTCGTTAAATTCATCTTTGCGAGCTGTTACACGGAAAACTTCATTTCCACGGAACCACACTTGTGCTTTACCTGAACAAGTAGGGCAATCGCGATGAGCATCAACTGGTTTCAAGAACCAAACACGATTTTTGAAACGGAACGTTTTATCTGTTAAAGCTCCAACTGGACAAACATCAATAATATTTCCGATGAATTCATTATCTAAACTTTTGTTGATATGAGTTGAAATTTCAGCGTGATCTCCACGATTCATTACACCATGCTCACGACAACCTGTGATTTGATCCGCAGTTTTTACACAACGATAACATAAAATGCATCGGTTCATGTTCAACTGAATATTTGGACCTAAATCTTCTTTTGGGAATGTACGACGATCAAATTCGTAACGCGTTGCTTCTGCTCCGTGCTCGTAACTTAAATCTTGTAACTTACATTCTCCTGCCTGATCACATACTGGACAATCTAAAGGGTGATTGATTAATAATAATTCAACAATCCCTTTACGTGCCTCAACTGTACGCTCAGATGTTTTATTGCCTACAACCATTCCGTCCATAACTGTTGTACGACAAGACGGAACCAATTTTGGCATTGGACGAGGATCTGCTTCACTACCTTTTGATACTTCTACCAAACACGTTCTACAATTTCCTCCTGTATTTTCTAATTTACCGTAGTAACACATCGCTGGAGGTGCTACTTCTTTACCAATCATACGAGCGGCTTGAAGGATCGTTGTTCCCGCAGGCACTTCAATCGTTTCGTTATCGATGGTAACTTTAAATAATGGTGTTTCTTCTGCCATCTTCGTATTAATTTGCGGTTTCTTTAATTTCGATTGGATCAGCATAATGTGCTAAACCAAAATTACGCGTCAAACATTCTTCTGGATTATTAATATGCCATTCAAACTCATCACGGAAATGACGAATTGCCGCTGCAACTGGCCAAGCCGCTGCATCACCTAATGGACAAATTGTATTCCCTTCGATTTTACGTTGCACATCCCATAACAATTCGATATCAGACATTTTTCCTTTTCCTTCATCGATTCGTTTCAAGATTTTTTCCATCCAACCTGTTCCTTCGCGACATGGTGAACATTGTCCACACGATTCGTGACGATAGAAACGAGCTAATGTATATGTATGATAAACAACGTCTTGATCTTCGTCTAACACGATAAATCCTCCAGACCCCATCATTGTTCCTGTTTGGAAACCTCCTTCTGATAAACTTTCGTAATTCATATAACGAGGTTTACCTTCGGCAGTTTTTAACAATAAGTTTGCTGGAACAATTGGCACAGAACTTCCGCCGGGAATACATGCTTTAAGACGTTTTCCATTTGGAATTCCTCCACAATATTCATCTGAATAAATAAATTCTTCAACCGTAATGGTCATATCAATTTCATAAACGCCTGGTTTATTAATATTACCACAAGCTGAAATTAATTTTGTTCCTGTAGAACGCCCAACTCCAATTTTAGAATATGCTTCTCCTCCAATCTCAATAATTGGAACAATTGCAGCAATAGTTTCTACATTATTTACAACTGTTGGTCTTCCCCATAAACCTTTAACAGCTGGGAAAGGTGGTTTTAGACGTGGATTTCCACGTTTACCTTCTAACGATTCTAACAATGCCGTTTCCTCACCACAGATATAAGCTCCACCTCCACGTTGAACATAAATTTCGCAATCGAAACCAGTTCCTTGAATGTTTTTTCCTAACCAACCTGCAGCTTTTGCTTCGTCGATTGCTTCTTCTAAAATTTCTGCAACCCACGCATATTCTCCACGGATATAAATAAATGATGTATTAGAACCTAAACAGAATGATGAAATTAACACTCCTTCAATTAATAAATGAGGAATATATTCCATCAAGAAACGGTCTTTGAACGTTCCTGGTTCAGATTCGTCTGCATTTACTACTAAGTGTCTTGGAACACCTTCTGGCTTTGCCAAAAAGCTCCATTTCATTCCAGTTGGGAAACCTGCTCCACCACGACCTCTTAAACCAGAAGTTTTTACTTCTTCTAAGATTTCATCCGTTGTCATTTTAAATGCTTTCTCAGCATTTGCATAACCACCATTTTCGCGGTAAGCTTGGTAATGACGAATACCTGGAACATCAATATTTTTTAACAGTAATTTTTGTCCCATTATGCTAATTTTTTCAATTCCTCGATTAATTCGTCTACTTTCTCGATCGTTAAATTCTCACGATACGTTTTTCCTAACTGTAGCATTGGCGCGTAACCACATGCTCCTAAACATTCGGCTGGTTTTAATGTAAATAAACCATCTGCCGAAGTTCCTCCAGCTTCGATATTTAATTTTGTTTTGATGTGCTCGATAATTTTGTCTGAACCTCTTAACATACAAGGTCCTGTTTGACAAACTTCTAACACAAATTTCCCTACAGGATTTAAGTTAAACATCGAATAAAATGAAGCTACTTCGTAAACTTCTACTGGTAAAATATTCAATACTTCTGCAACATAATCTAAATGAGGTGTGTCTAACCAACCACCAAACTCAGCTTGTGCCACATGAAGCAAAGGAATCAATGCACTTTGTTTTTTATCCTCTGGATAACGTGCAATGATTTTATCTACTTTTTGTTGTGTCTCTTCTGAAAATTGAATTGCCATTTTTAATAATTTTTATTAAGCATCTAATTCTCCAGCGATCAAATTCAAACTACTCATTGTAATAATGGCATCTGAAATCATTGATCCTTCGATCAATTCTGGATAAGCTTGATAATAAATGAAACAAGGTCTACGGAAATGTAAACGGTATGGCGAACGTCCACCATCAGAAACAAAATAATAACCCAACTCGCCATTTGCAGCTTCTATTGAATTATAAATTTCTCCTTTTGGCATATCTACCTCTCCCATAATAATTTTGAAGTGATAGATTAACGCTTCCATTTTTGTGTAAACATCTTTCTTTAGTGGTAAATAGAAGTCTGGAGCATCGGCATGATATTGCGTAGCTTCTTCTCCTTCTAATGCATCAATCTTTGCAATTGCTTGCTTGATGATACTTAAACTTTGCCACATTTCTTGACCACGAACTAAGAATCTATCGTAACAATCACCCGTTGTACCAACTGGAATATCAAATTCGAATTCTTCGTAACGAGAATATGGTTTCGCTACACGAACATCATAATCTACACCAGCCGCACGTAAATTTGGTCCTGTGAAACCATAATTTAATGCACGCTCAGCCGAAATTCCTCCAACTCCTTGTGTACGATCCATAAAAATACGGTTACGTAAAAATAAATTTTCAAACTCTGTTAAGACATCTGGAAACTCTCTCACGAAACGATGGATTTTTGTCCAAGCAACTTCAGAAAAATCACGTTCGAAACCACCGATACGACCAATATTTGTTGTTAAACGAGAACCACAAATTTCTTCGTAAATCTCATAAATCAACTCACGATATTTCATCATATAAAGGAATCCTGTAAATGCTCCTGTATCAACACCCATAATCGAATTACATACGATATGATCTGCCATACGAGCCAATTCCATAATGATAACACGCAAATAAGAAACACGTTTTGGAACTTCAATTCCAACGAATTTCTCAACTGTCATGTGCCAACCTAAGTTATTTAACGGCGCTGAACAATAATTCAAACGGTCTGTCAAAGGTGTAATTTGGTACAAAGGTTTGCGTTCAGCAATTTTCTCAAAAGCACGGTGAATATACCCAACTGTAGGAACCGCAGATTTGATGATTTCACCATCAATCTCTAAAATATTTTGAAATACCCCATGTGTTGCAGGATGTGTAGGTCCTAAGTTTAAGGTAATTGTGCTTTTTTCTAACGAACCATCTGGAAGATCAAGATGCTTTAATTTTTTAGTTTTCTCTTTTCCCATGGTTAATTTGCTTTTACATTAAAACCTCCATAATTGAAATCACCACCACGACCAAACATATCGTCGTCTTTGTCTTTACGCGTTTGATCCTCTAATGGGAACTCTTTGCGTAATGGATGATAATCCATTTCTGGAACATTCATGACACGAATCAAATTTGGATGTCCTACAAAATCAACTCCATAGAAATCATACGCTTCGCGCTCTAACCAGTTAGCCGTTTCGAATAATTTAGTTGCTGTAAAAATCGAAGGTTTTTCGATTGGTAAAGCAAATTTTAATCGAACTTCAACTCCTTCGTATAGATTATAAACTAAATAGGTTACAACCAATTCTTCTCCAACATTATTAGGATAATGAATCGCTGTTAAGTCCTTCAAAAATTTGAAAGACAATTGCTCATCATCATATAAATATTGTAAAATCTTTAGATTGAAATCTTTGTTAGCGTATAAAGTCAATACACCGAAATGCTCTTCGTATCCGTATATATTTTCTTGAAACTTCTGAACCAAACGGTCTTTTATAAATGAATTGTCCATTATTTCAACTTATTTAATTCCATAACTTGCTAAAAGTTGTTGATATTCTTCGCTACTTCTACGACGAACACTTTCGCTCTCTACCAACTCCTGAATACGCATTACACCATCGATAATTGCTTCTGGACGAGGCGGACAACCTGGCACATAAACGTCTACTGGAATTACTTCATCAATTCCTTGTAAAACTGAATATGTATCAAAAATTCCTCCCGAACTTGCACAAGCTCCAACAGCAATTACCCAACGAGGTTCTGCCATTTGAATGTAAACTTGCTTCAGAACTGGCGCCATTTTTTTAGAAATTGTACCCATTACCATCAACAAATCGCACTGACGAGGCGTAAAAGCCAAACGTTCAGATCCAAAACGTGCCAAATCGTATGTCGAACCCATAGTCGCCATAAACTCGATTCCGCAACAACTTGTCGCAAATGGTAAAGGCCAAATAGAGTTTTTACGCGCTAATCCAACTACTTTTGATAGTTGCATTGCCATAAAACCTTCACCTTCAAAACCACCTGGAGACTCTACAATCTTCACATTGGTATTGTGTGTTACTGGTCTTTTATTATGAATCATTATACTATTATTTTAGAATTTTAATCGCTCTATTTTTCCCAATTAAGAGCTCCTTTTTTGCGTACATACAAGTACATCACAAAGAATAATCCAACGAATGTTACAACTGCTGCAAAACCTTCCCAACCTAATTCTTTGAAATTCGCTGCATACGGGTAAAAGAAGATCACCTCTACGTCAAATAACACGAACAAAATGGCTACTAGGAAGTATTTAATTGCAAATGGCTGTCTTGCATTTCCTACTTTCTCAATCCCAGACTCGAAATTCTCTAATTTTTCGTCTGTCTTTCTGGACGGCCCAAGCAAATGTGTCGCAACGATAGTACCCGCTACAAACGCAAAAGCAACCACAAAAAGGATGAGAATAGGAATATAACTTGATGCTGTTTCCATAACTACTTTACTATTTTTCCAACTAATATTTTATCGATAAAAATAATAATAAAATATCATATTATTTATGTAAATTAGTTTTCAGCTAGTTATAGTTCTTTATATGATAAATTATATATTATTTATCTATATCGGAAGTTTGATGATTGAATAAAAAAAGGAGAACTAACAACTTGGTCAATTCTCCCTATGTATTTTATTAGATTACTAATTAAAACTTAAAAAAGTTAATGAATTAATAAATTTTGTAGATTTTGTAGTGCTTCGTGCACAGTTTTGATATGCTCAAATCGTACTAACAATGTTGGATACTCTTCTCCTTTTTTGGGTGATTTTTCCTTAAAACTGATGTTTTTAGGGTTATTTTGAACGTAATTTAAAATTAATCTAAATTCGTCTGACTGATAAAATTCGCTTTGTGGTTTATTAATAAAATAAGCCAATAAAACTCCATTTTTCATCACCAAACGTTCGAAACCTAATTTTTTACTGATCCATTTCAATTGAATTGATTCCAATAAATTTTCGGCTTCAATTGGTAATTTTCCGAAGCGATCGATCAAATTATTTTTAAACGTTTGTAAATCTGTTTCAGTTTCGATATCAGCTAATTCTTTGTATAACAACAAACGTTCTTCCGAACTTTCAATGTACTCATCTGGGAACATAATCTGTAAATCCGAATCAATTTGTACATCCGAAACATATGATTTTACCTCTCCCGATTTTTTATCTTCGAACAAATCTTTGAAATCTGTTTCTTTCAATTCTTCAATCGCTTCATTCAAGATTTTTTGATACGTTTCGAAACCGATATCCATCATAAATCCTGTTTGTTCAGCACCTAAAAGATTTCCTGCTCCACGAATTTCTAAATCTTTCATTGCAATATTAAATCCAGAACCTAAATCAGAAAACTGCTCGATTGCTTGCAAACGTTTACGCGCTTCGTCCGTTAAAACCGAAAGTGGGGGCGCAACCAAATAACAAAACGCTTTGCGGTTACTACGACCAACACGTCCACGCATTTGATGCAAATCTGCCAAACCGAAATTCTGCGCATCATTAATTAAAATCGTATTCGCATTCGGAACATCCAAACCAGATTCGATAATAGTTGTGGACACAAAAACATCATATCGACCATCAATAAAATCGAGCAAAACAGCCTCTAATTCTTTTCCATCCATCTGTCCATGACCAATCGCCACACGCGCATCAGGAACTAATCGTTGCACCATTCCTGCAATATCTTTCAACGATTGCACACGATTGTGAATGATATAAACTTGTCCACCACGTTGCATTTCGTACATAATCGCATCACGAAAAATCTCTTCATTAAAACCAACCAATTGCGTATCGACAGGTTGTCTATTGGGCGGAGGAGTTTTGATGACCGATAAATCTCGCGCAGCCATCAACGAGAATTGAAGTGTACGCGGAATTGGCGTTGCTGTCAACGTTAATGTATCAATATTTTCGCGAAGTGTTTTCAATTTATCTTTTACACCAACACCAAATTTATGCTCTTCATCCACAATTAATAATCCTAAATCTTTGTACTCAATTTTTGGATTAACCAATTGATGCGTCCCAATCACAATATCAACTTGACCAGATTTTAAGCCATCCAAAACCGCTTTTTTCTTTGCCCCTGTTACAAATCGATTGAGATAAGCAACTTTCACAGGCAAATCTCGTAAACGCTCTGAAAATGTTTTGAAATGTTGAAAAGCCAAAATCGTTGTTGGAACCAAAACAGCAACTTGTTTTCCGTCTACCGCAGCTTTCATGGCCGCACGAATCGCAACCTCTGTTTTCCCAAAACCAACATCTCCACAAACCAAACGATCCATTGGACGTTCCGATTCCATATCAGCTTTTACATCTTGCGTCGCTTTGTACTGATCAGGCGTATCTTCATAAATAAAAGATGCTTCCAACTCATTTTGCAAATACGTATCAGGCGAATACGCAAAACCTTTTCTAGCACGACGTTTCGCATATAATTTAATCAAATCGAAGGCAATTTCTTTTACTTTCGCTTTGGTTTTATTCTTTAAATTTTTCCAAGCTGGCGAACCAAGTTTCGAGATTTTTGGCTCAGCGCCATCTTTTCCTCTAAACTTCGCAATTTTATGCAACGAATGAATATTAACGTACAGAATATCATTATTTTGATAAATCAATTTGATTGATTCTTGCGTTACGCCATTATTATTCAATCTTACCAAACCAGCAAATTTCCCGATCCCATAATCAATATGCGTCACAAAATCTCCAACTTGCAACGAATTAATTTCCTTTAGCGTAATCGCTTCTTTTTTGGAAAATGAATTTCGAAGATTAAATTTATGATATCGACCAAAAATCTGATGATCTGTATAACATGCTAATTTGATTTCTTCATCAATAAAACCTTGATAAATAGAACCCAAAACCGGAATATACGAAACTTCTTTTCCGATATCATCAAAGATTTCTTCGAAACGTTTGATTTGATTTTCATTGGAGCAAATCAGTGCATTTTTGAAACCTTCGGTTTTGTGTTCATTCAAATCATCAATTAATAATTCGAATTGCTTGTTAAAACTTGGTTGAGGTTTGAATGGTGATTCTATTTCTTCAACTGTTTCAAAATAAGATTTCATCGAACATTCTATCACTCCAAACGATGAAATTTGTTGAAGAAAACCATTTTCATTCAAAAATAATTGATTCGGTTCTGCTTGTTTAATTTCTCCTTGTAATTCTGAAAAAGCAGCCTCCGCTTGTTCAAAATTCTTAGTAATTTGTTTTGCTAAAACAGAAATATTTTTGGCGATGATTAAACTATCTTTTGAAATATATTCTAAAAAACTCTCTCGCTTTTCATTAATCGATTTACTTTCGAGATTCGGAATAATCGTAATTTCTTTTGTCGTTGCAATAGACAATTGATTCTCGATATCAAACGTTCTGATGGTTTCCACCTCATCACCAAACAACGAAATACGATAAGGGTGTTCATTCGAAAACGAAAAAACATCTATAATTCCTCCACGAATCGAGAATTCTCCCGGCTCAGAAACAAAATCAACACGATGAAAATTATAAGAGGATAAAACTTCCGTTAAGAAATCAATCCCCAAATCATTCCCAACCTTTACTTTAAGCGTATTCGTAGAAAGCGCTTTTTTTGTTACCACTTTTTCAGACAAGGCTTCTGCGTACGTCACCACAATTTTTGGTCGTTTCGAATGCGATAACACATTTAAAACCTCTGTTCTGATGACAACATTCGCATTATTTACTTCTTCAATTTCGTAAGGACGCTTGTAAGATGACGGGAAAAATAGAATTTGTTCTTTATCAAACAAAGTTTCCAAATCATTCAACACATAAGCCGCTTCTTCTTTGTCATCAAAAATTAGAATCGTTGGTCGCGCAACACGATCATATAAATGACCCGTTAAAATGCTCAATCCTGAACCTAAAAAACCTTTGATATTGACTTTATGCTGTGGATTATTTTTAAAATTGACAATAAGCTTCTGTACGAAATCTGAAGAATCGTATAAGCTAAAAACGTTGTGAATAGTTTTCTGTTCCAAAGTTTTGCAAATATAAAATTTTATAAACTTATTTTTAAACAATCTTCAAAAAAAGCAATGTTAAAATGCGAATTTTTAATTAATAAAAAATTTTCGGAAAATTTATAAAAAAAGTTGAGCTAAGTTAAAAAAATTAATCCTAGCTTTGATTTATCAAAAAAAGAAAATGAAATTAGTTCACAACATTATCAACTTGATTATTTTAGTCATTCTTATTCCAAGGAGTGGTAATTAGTTGTGTACGTACAAAATAACAATTAAAGCCACTTCTTAACGAGGTGGCTTTTTTTTATGGAGAAAAATTAATTAAACAATATTATGCAAAACAATTTCGTCATTATTATCATTATTATTTTAGTCTTAGTCTTACGATTAGGAAAGGTGGTTTTATGACGAATTTTTTGAACGATTTTTTATGAGCCACCTTAATTTAAGGTGGCTTTTTTATGTTTTTAATACAAACAATGTCAAATAAACAGTGATGAAAAACAACAACGAAGCACTAAACAAACACAGCCGAACCGTTACGCAAAATGACACTTTACCCGCGTCACAAGCGATGTTACATGGGATTGGCCTAACCAACGAAGACCTAAAAAAACCACTAATTGGAATTGCAAGTATGGGGTACGATGGAAATACTTGCAATATGCATCTGAATCAATTTGCACAGTTGGTACAAGACGGAATGAAAGCCGAAAACCTGATCGGATTGAAGTTCAATACTATCGGAATTAGCGATGGAATTACCAACGGAACTTCTGGAATGCGCTACTCTTTGGTAAGTAGAGAAATCATCGCAGATTCAATCGAAACTGTTTGTGCAGGACACTTTTACGATGGAGTAATCACAATACCAGGTTGTGATAAAAACATGCCTGGATCGATTATGGCAATGGGACGTTTGAATCGTCCTTCAATCATGATTTATGGTGGAACAATTGCTCCTGGACATTACAAAGAAGAAGAATTAAACATTGTCTCTGCATTTGAAGCATTAGGTAAAAAATTAAACGGAAATCTTGATGACAAAGATTTTTGTGGAATCATTCAGAATGCATGTCCTGGTCCAGGTGCTTGCGGCGGAATGTACACAGCAAACACAATGGCAGCGGCGATTGAAGCAATGGGAATGAGTTTACCTTATTCTTCATCTTATCCCGCGCTTAGTCAAGAAAAGAAAAATGAATGTACAACTGCAGCGCATTATCTAAGAGTTTTATTAGAAAAAGATATTAAACCAAGTGATATCATCACGAAGAATTCGTTAGAGAATGCGATTAAAACAATTGTTGTTTTAGGCGGGAGTACAAATGCTGTTTTGCACTTATTAGCAATTGCGGCTACAATGAACATCGAATTATCATTGGATGATATACAAGCAATAAACGATAAAACACCAGTAATAGCAGACTTAAAACCTAGTGGAAAATACTTGATGGAACATTTGAGTAAAGTTGGTGGAGTTCCTGCGGTTTTGAAATACATGTTACAAGAAGGATTAATCGATGGAAGCTGTTTAACGGTTACTGGAAAAACATTAGCAGAAAATTTAGCATCAGTTCCTGATTTAGATTTCTCTAAGCAAAATATTATTCGTCCATTATCTAATCCCGTAAAAGAAACTGGACACTTACAAATGCTTTACGGAAACCTTGCTCCAGGCGGATCAGTATCAAAAATATCTGGAAAAGAAGGTTTCTATTTCAAAGGAAAAGCACAAGTTTTTAATAGCGAAGTTGAAGTTCTGAAAGCAATCGAAGATTTACAAATCAAAGCTGGAAGTGTTATCGTCATCCGAAACGAAGGACCAAAAGGAGGTCCTGGAATGCCAGAAATGTTGAAACCAACCTCTGCCATTATCGGCGCAGGATTAGGAGATAAAGTCGCTTTAATTACTGATGGACGATTTAGTGGCGGAACGCACGGATTTGTCGTCGGCCACATCACACCAGAAGCTTTTGAAGGAGGTCCAATCGCATTAGTCGAAAATGATGACCTCATAGAAATTGACATCAACAAGAATGAATTAAACCTTTTGGTTGATGAAAAAACATTAGAAAATCGAAAAAATAACTGGAAACAACCCGCATTAAAAGTAAAAAATGGAGTCTTATACAAATACGCAAAGCAAGTCGGAAACGCTTCAGAAGGATGTCTTACTGACCAATAAACCAACTCAAATTTCAGGTTCACAAGCAATTATTAATGCTTTATTAGCAGAAGGAGTTTCAACAGTTTTTGGCTATCCTGGTGGTGCAATTATGCCTATATACGATGCTTTGTATGATTACAAAGATAAATTAGAACACATTTTAGTTCGTCATGAACAAGGTGGTATTCATGCTGCGCAAGGTTATGCAAGAACTTCAGGAAAAGTAGGTGTAGCTTTTGCTACGAGTGGGCCAGGCGCAACGAATTTAGTAACCGGAATTGCTGATGCCATGATTGATAGTAATCCTATCGTATGTATCACAGGACAAGTTTTCGCTTCTCTTTTAGGAACGGATGCTTTTCAAGAAACTGATGTTATCAACATTACTAATCCCATCACGAAATGGAATTATCAAATTACTGATGCGGAAGAAATCAATGATGTTTTAGCAAAAGCTTTTCATATCGCACGCTCTGGAAGACCAGGACCTGTGTTGATTGACATTACAAAAAATGCTCAAATACAACTTATCGAAAAGAAAAAGTATGAGAAATGCACACACGTCCGCAGTTATAGGCCAGAACCAGAAATAAGAACTAAATATATAAAAGCTGCTGCAGAACTTATTAATCAAGCTAAAAAACCATTTGCAATTATTGGTCAAGGAATTATGCTTGGAAAGGCTGAACAAGAATTAAAAGATTTCTTAGAAAAATCTGGAATTCCTGTCGCATCAACTTTAATGGGATTAAGTTCTTTGGATACAGATCATCCACAATATGTTGGTTTATTGGGAATGCATGGAAATTATGCGCCGAATGTCAAAACAAATGATTGCGATGTATTAATTGCTATTGGGATGAGGTTTGATGACCGCGTAACCGGACGTTTAGACAAATATGCAAAACAAGCGAAAGTCATTCATCTTGATATTGATCCTGCAGAAATTGGAAAAAATGTAAAAATTGCTGTACCGGTTTGGGGAGATTGTAAAAAAACACTTCCGTTATTAACAAATTTAATTGATCCTAATGATCACTCTCAATGGTTAAAAGAATTTAGAGATCTCGAAAAAGAAGAACGTACAGAAGTTATTGAAAAAGAATTCCATCCAACAACTGATGTGATGTCTATGGCTGAAGTTATTAACACCTTAAATGAGTTAACAAACGGAGAAGCAGTAATTGTGACAGACGTTGGGCAACATCAAATGTCGGCTTGTCGTTATGCTAAATTCAAAGACTCTAAACTTTTGGTTACATCGGGCGGATTAGGAACAATGGGCTTTGGATTACCTGCTGCAATTGGAGCATGGTACGGAGCACCAGAAAAAGACATTGTCATGGTTTGTGGAGATGGTGGTTTCCAAATGACGTTACAAGAAATGGGAACGATTATGCAATTCGGAGCTAAAGTAAAAATGTTAATTCTAAACAATAGCTTCCTTGGAATGGTGCGTCAATGGCAAGAATTATTCAACGACAAACGCTATTCTTTCGTAGATATTACAAGTCCAGATTTTGTTGCGCTTGCAAAAGCGTATCAAATAGAAGGTCAAAAAATAGAGGCGAGAAATGACTTGAAAAATGCATTAAAAGAAATGTTAGAACATGATGGTTCATATCTTTTAGAAGTTATAGTAGGAAAAGAAAATAATGTATTTCCTATGGTAGAACAAGGTACAAGTGTTTCTGAAATTAGATTAAAATAAATTATTATGGACTCAAAACAAGAATATACAATTACGTTATATACAGAAAATTCCATAGGAATTTTAGGAAGAGTTGCAGGAATTTTTACTCGACGAAAAATTAATATTGAAAGTTTAAGCACTTCTCCATCAGAAATAGAAAATGTACACCGATTTACAATTGTGATTGAAGAATCTGAAGAAGTCGTTCGAAAACTTTGTATGCAAATCGAGAAACAAATCGATGTTCTTAAAGCTTATTTCAATAATAATGATGAATTAATCTGGCAAGAACAAGCTTTATACAAAGTGCCAACGAATATTATTGCTGAAAAGGCATACGTAGAACGTTTATTGCGTCAATATGGTGCAAATACAGTTGTGATTCGCAATGATTATACGGTTTTTGAAACAGCTGGTCATCGTGAAGAAATTGATAATCTAACACAAGAATTAACGAAATATGGCTTAATAGAATTTGTTAGAGGAGCCAGAATAGCGATTATCAAAGCGAGTGCTGGTTTTCATGAAAAATTATTACAATTCGAGAAAGACGAGCCATCAAAAGAAGTAATCGAAAATGAATTCCTAAACGAAGGAACCTCAGTTTTCACAATGTAAAGACGAACAATTCAACAAATAAATTTTATTAAAAAATACAAAAATGACTAATTACTTTAATTCTCTATCATTAAGAGATCAATTATATCAACTTGGACAAGCAGAATTTCTAAATAACTCTGAATTCGCAAAAGGTACAGACGCATTAAAAGGCAAAAAAATTGTAATTGTAGGTTGCGGTGCGCAAGGATTAAACCAAGGATTAAATCTACGCGACAGCGGTTTAGACGTTTCGTACGCGTTACGTAAAGAAGCCATTGAACAACAAAGAGATTCTTGGAAAAATGCAACAAGTCATAATTTTACAGTTGGTACTTTCGAGGAATTAATCCCAAATGCTGATGTTGTGGCAAATTTAACACCAGACAAACAACACACGCAAGTAGTTAATACTATTCAACCTCTTATAAAAGAAGGCGCTACACTTTTATATTCTCATGGATTCAATATCGTAGAAGAAGGTGTGCAAATTCGTAAAGATATTACGGTAATCATGGTTGCTCCAAAATGTCCTGGTTCAGAAGTTCGTGCAGAATATTTAAGAGGATTTGGAGTTCCTACATTAATTGCTGTTCATCCAGAGAATGATCCCGAAGGAAAAGGACTTGACCAAGCAAAAGCATATTGTGCAGGGACTGGTGGTCATAGAGCGGGAGTTTTAAAATCGTCATTTGTTGCAGAAGTAAAGTCTGATTTAATGGGAGAACAAACCATTCTATGCGGTCTTTTACAAACAGGTTCTATTCTTTCTTTCGATAAAATGGTTGAAAACGGAATTGACCCAGGTTACGCTTCAAAATTGGTTCAATATGGTGTGGAAGTAATAACAGAAGCCTTAAAACATGGTGGAGTTAGCGGTATGATGGATAGATTAAGTAATCCTGCTAAAGTGAAAGCTTTTGAATTATCAGAAGAACTAAAAGATATTATGCGTCCATTATTCCAAAAACATCAAGATGATATTATTTCGGGTGAATTTAGTAAAACAATGATGGAAGATTGGGCTAATGATGACAAAAACTTATTAAAATGGAGAGCTGAAACTGGTGAAACTGCTTTTGAAAAAACACCTGCAGGCGACGCAAATATTACAGAACAAGAATATTTTGATAACTATACATTAATGGTTGCTTTTGTTCGTGCTGGAGTTGAATTAGCTTTTGAAACAATGGTAGAAGCTGGAATTAAACCTGAATCAGCTTACTACGAATCATTACACGAAACACCATTGATTGCGAATACAATTGCTCGTAAAAAATTATTCGAAATGAATCGTGTGATTTCTGATACAGCAGAATATGGTTGTTATCTTTTCGATCAAGCTTGTAAACCTTTGTTAAAAGATTTCATGACAAAAGTAAACGTAGATGTTGTTGGGAAAAATTACAACGAAGGAAAAGACAATGCTGTTGATAATGCGACATTGGTACATATAAATGATGTTTTACGTAGTCATCCTGTCGAAACTGTAGGAAAAAAACTTCGTAAAGCAATGACTACTATGAAAACTATAAAAACGGCATAGTCAAATATTAAAATAAACATCTTATGCATTTTGAATTAAAATTCGTCAATTCGAGTGATTTTTAGTTCAGTACAAACTGAATAAAAATTGTATCGAGAATAGAATTTCAACTTCTAAAACCTTATTCTCGATACAGAATTCCACTCGAACTGACGGTTTTATTGCTAAAATTATCAAAATGCACAATAGGTTATAAATAACTAACAAAGAGTGAATTATGGCAAATGGACTTAGAAATGAAAAAACTGAGACCTTAGGCGTTTCGCTTGACGAAGTAAACTTAGCACAAATGAATTTGAAAGGAGTTGCCAAAAACACTCCTTTCGATTTCAATGAAAATTTAAGTCGTCAATTTGAAGCGAATGTCTATCTAAAACGAGAAGATTTACAAGTCGTCCGTTCGTACAAATTGCGTGGTGCTTATAATAAAATCGTTCAGTTATCAGAACAAGAAAAAAATAATGGTGTGATCTGCGCAAGTGCAGGAAATCATGCACAAGGTGTGGCGTATTCGTGTCAACAATTAAACATTAAAGGTAAAATTGTGATGCCAACCACGACACCTCAACAAAAAATAAAACAAGTAAAATGGTTTGGGAAAGATCAAATCGAAATCATTTTACATGGCGATACATTTGATGATGCTTCAGCTTTTGCGCATCAATTATCACAAGAAGGAAATATTACTTTTATTCATCCTTTTGATGATGAAAAAGTAATTGCAGGACAAGGAACAGTTGCATTAGAAATTTTGAATCAATGCGATCAATCAATCGATTATATTTTCGTTCCTATTGGTGGAGGTGGTTTAGCTTCTGGTGTTATTTCTGTTTTAAAATCATTAAGTCCAAACACCAAAATTATTGGTATAGAACCGAGTGGAGCAGCAAGTATGGCAGAAGCTATCAAACAAAAAAAATCTGTTGCATTAGCGAAGATTGATCCTTTTGTGGACGGTGCAGCTGTAAAAAAAGCAGGCGAAAAAACCTATAAAATCTGTGCAGAAGGTTTAGAAACAACTTGCGCAGTTCCGGAAGGAAAAGTTTGTTCGAGCATTTTGCGTTTGTACAATGAAGATGCAATTGTTGTAGAACCAGCAGGCGCTTTGAGTGTTTCGGCTTTAGATTTTTTTAAGGAAGAAATCAAAGGAAAAAATGTGGTTTGTGTGCTTAGCGGAAGCAACAACGACATTACGCGAATGGAAGAAATAAAAGAAAGAAGTTTGCAATATGAAGGTTTGAAACACTATTTCATTATCAATTTTCCTCAACGTGCCGGCGCTTTAAAAGAATTAGTGAACGAAGTTTTGGGTGAAAATGATGACATTACCTATTTTCAATACACACAAAAAAATAACAAAGAAACAGGTCCAGCAGTAGTTGGCATTGAATTAGACAAAAAAGAAGATTTAGATGGTTTAATTTTTAGATTAGAAAATCATCATTTCGAATATCAATATCTTAACACAGACAACACACTTTTTTCATTAATGATTGGATAATTTATCCATCATTAATATATTATTCAAAAAAAGCAAAGCTTCTATTAAGTTAGAAACTTTGCTTTTTAATTTATTAATTATTCAACAACCAATTTTTCAATTCATCAAAATTATTATTCATTTCAACTTTATTTGATTGTTTCAATTTCAATTCTTCGACTTCTTTTGGATAGACAATTTTATCTCGTATTTCTTTCGGAAAAACTTCAGGAAATTTACATGGATGTGCCGTCGATAAAAACACCACCAATTCTTTTTCATCTTGTTTTTTCGCTTGATATTCCTTTGCCGCTAACCACGCAATCGACGTATGCGGACAAGCAATATAATTATATTGTTGATTAATTTCTACTATTGCATTTGTTGTTTCTACATCAGAATAAGATTTTGAAACCATTTTTGATTTTAATTGCTCCACATCTTGCTCAAAAAATTCCATCACACGAACCCAATTGCTCGGATTTCCTACATCCATTGCATTCGATAACGTTTGTACAGAAGGTTTTGGTTGATAATTTTCGGTTTTTAAAAACGACGGAACAGTATCATTCGCATTTGTAGCCGCAACAAATTGTTGAACTTCCAATCCTAATTTTGAAGCCAAAATACCTGCCGTAATATTCCCGAAATTTCCACTTGGAACAACAAAAGAAACTTTCTCAAAACCTTTTCTTTTTGCTTGGGCAAATGCCTCAAAATAATAGAAAGATTGCGGAATTAAACGAGCTATATTAATCGAATTTGCTGAGGTTAAATTTAGATTTTTCATTAAATCTTTATCTAAAAAAGCTTGCTTTACCAATGCTTGACAATCATCAAAAGTTCCTTCAATTTCTATCGCACGAATATTTTTTCCATTCGCTGTTAATTGCAATTCTTGTATCGGCGACACTCTTCCTTTTGGATATAAAATCGTTACTCGCGTTCCTTCTACTCCCAGAAAACCGAGTGCTACAGCGCCTCCTGTATCGCCAGAAGTTGCGACCAAAACATCTAACAATTGATTATCTTTTTTCGAATAATGTGCCATCACGCGACTCATAAATCTCGCTCCAAAATCCTTGAACGCAAAAGAAGGTCCGTGAAACAATTCCAAAACAGCTAAATCATCTTCTAAAAATACCAAAGGCGCAGGAAAATTGATTACCTCATCAATCAAATTATTAATCGTTTCTTCAGAAAAATCATCTTTTAATAAGTGATTTGTAACCTTTTTCGCAATCTCTTGAAATGAATAATTCTCGATCGAATTCATCCATTCATCATCTAATTTTTTCAATAACAAAGGCATATACAATCCTTTATCCTCTGGCAAAGATTGAAAAACGGCTTGTTTAAAATCGACTCTATTATTATGATTATTTGTACTGTATAATTCCATTTTTAGTGTTTTATGTAAGGCCCTTGTTGATTAATTTTAGAGATAAATGTTCAATTTCTTTTATTGTCAAAAAATCATTTAATTTTTTTGCGATATTTTCTGCATCCAATTTACTTTTAGATAACGCCATAACAGTTGGTCCAGAACCAGAAATTCCGAACGTTAATGCATTATTTTCGAGCGAAATACTTTTCATTTCATTAAAATATGGAATCAATAAAGAACGATTTGGTTCGATAATATCATCTTGCATCGAACGACCAATTTCTTCATAATCTTTCTCATAAAGCGCTGCAACCAAACTTGCAATATTCCCCCATTGTTTTATTGCTTTACTCAATTGTACTTTATCTTTAATTAATTTGCGCGCATCCTTTGTTGGCACTTCTACTTTTGAATAAATCAGTGTAACATATAAATTTTCTGGAACAGGCAAAGAACGCACCAAAAGCGGCTCGTAAGAAGGAATCAACGTAATTCCACCAAATAACGATGGCGCAACATTATCCGCATGAGCAGCGCCACAAGCCAATCGTTCGCCTTCCATACAATAAGGTAAAAGATCATTTTTAGAAAGTGGTTTTCCTAATAATTCATTTAATGCAAAAAGTCCAGCAACTGTACTCGCCGCACTTGAGCCTAAACCGCTTCCAATCGGCATTTTCTTGTGTAATTCTATCGATAATCCAAAAGAATCTTGTAAACCTAAATCACAAAATAATTTCCATGTCGAATGAGAAACTGTATTTTTCATTGCATCCAAAGGTAATTTCCCTTCGTCACCTGTAATTGTTCGAATTTCGATTCCTAATTTTTCTGTCTTTTTCATGATTACCTCATCACCTGGATAATCCACCGCAAAGCCCAAAATATCATATCCACAAATCATATTCGCAACTGTTGCAGGAGCAAAAACGTGTACTTTTTCTAAAAACTTCGCTTGATCAAGCTTATATTTATTTTCGATTGTTTGATTCATCTTTTATCGTATTGAACTTATGTTAACTAAATCTGCAAAAACGCCAGCCGCCGTAACTTCCGCGCCAGCTCCAGGACCTTTCACAACCAAAGGACGTTCCTTGTAACGTGCTGTTGTAAACGAAATAATGTTATCGCTTCCAGACAAGGCATAAAACGGATGTTGATTGTCAACCAATTCTAACGAAATGGATATTTTTCCATCTTCTAAAATCCCGATGTAACGAATTACTTTCTGTTCTGCTTCTGCTTGATGTTTTATCTTTTCGAAATAATCATTTTCGTTAACTAATTCTCTATAAAAATCTTCTACAGTTGTAGCTTCAAGACAAGATTTTGGCAAAATAGAATCAATTTTCACATCTGCTGCTTCCACTTCGTAACCATTGTCACGAGCAAGAATCAACATCTTTCGCATAAAATCTATTCCGCTCAAATCATCTCGAGGATCTGGCTCTGTATAACCTAATTCTTGCGCTTTTTTTACAACTTCGGCAAATGTATTTTCACCTTTAAAATGATTGAAGATATACGAAATTGTTCCTGATAAAATCGCTTCAATTTTTAGGATTTGATCTCCACTCATTCGCAAATCTTTCAACACGCTAATAATTGGTAAACCTGCTCCAACATTTGTTTCGTAAAGGAAATCAATCCCATATTTTCGAGCAGTTTCTTTCAAGTTCTTATATTCTTGATAAGAAGACGAATTCGCAATTTTATTACATGTTACAACCGAAATACTGCTTTCGAAAATTTGTTTATAATAATTTGGCAAATCAGAACTCGCAGTATTATCAACAAAAACACAATTTGGCAAATTATACTGTTTCATTTTTTGGATAAATTCATTCAAATCAGCTGATGAAGAAGAATTTTCTAATTCATTTTTCCAATTCGATAAATTGATTCCGTTTTCATTAAACATCATTTTTTTAGAATTTGATAATCCGACCAATTTTATTTCGATATCATTATTTTTCCTAAAAAATCTTTCTGTTTTTCTAATTGATTTAAAAATGTCGAACCAATATTTCCTACTCCAACATTGAAAACATGAATTGTTTTTTTCAAGTGATTAAAAAACGCATCATGCACGGCATTTAAAGCTTTTGACAAATCATTTTCGTTAATCACAACCGAAATATTATACTCCGAAGAACCTTGCGCAATTGCTCTAACATTGATTCCATTTCGTCCCAACGCATAAAATAACTTGCCCGAAACACCAACCGTTTTCTTCATATTTTCTCCAACAATTGCAATAATTCCGAGATTTTCTTCAACTTCAATTGGCTCCAACCATTTTGCCGCAATCTCTAGACAAAACTCTTCTTCAATTAATTGTTTCGCTTTTTCGACTTCATTATGATGAATCGCAAGCGTGATACTGTGCTCTGACGAAGATTGCGTAATCAACACAATGTTTATATGATGTTGCGCTAAAAGTGAAAAAAGTTTTCCGCTAAAACCCAATTTTCCGACCAAACCACTTCCTTTTATATTGACTAACGCAATATCTTTAATCGACGAAATTCCCTTGATTGGAAAATCTGTTGGTTGCGAATCAAACTGAATTTTTGTTCCTTCGAAATCTGGTTGAAATGTATTTTTAATTAAAATCGGAATTCGGAGTTTAAAAGCCGGAGCCATTGTAGGTGGATAAATCACTTTTGCACCGAAATACGACAATTCCATCGCTTCTGTATAGGATAAATTCTCTAACGAAAAAGCTTTGTTTACAAAACGAGGATCAGCCGTCATCATTCCATTTACATCTGTCCAAATTTCAATTTGTTCTACATGTAAAGCTGCACCAATCAAAGCCGCAGTATAATCAGAACCACCTCTTCCCAAAGTTGTCACTCGCCCTTCTTCATTCGCCGCAATAAATCCTGTAACAACCAATAATTTATCCGAATGACCTTTTGCTAATTGTTGAATATTCTGAAATGATTTTTCCTCAATAACATTCGCTTGACCAAAATTATGATCTGTCACAATATAATCTGATGCATTAACAGCTAATGAATCTCCAACGTACTCTTGCATTACTTTTGCGATTAATAAAGCGCTACATCTCTCACCGAAACTCAAAATCAGATCTTTTGTTTGAGGACTTAATTCTTTCAAAATTTCTACTCCTTCTAATAATGCTTCTAACTCATTCATCAACAATTTCAATTTTGTTAAAATCGGATTTTGATTTGGCACATCGATTAAAGCTTTTACAATTTCGAAATGTTTGTCTTGAAAAAGTTTTAAATCATTTTCATCAAAACTTCCTAATGAAGCTTCTTCGGACATTTTGGTTAATAAATTGGTCAAACCAGAAATAGCAGACACAACCAAAATAATCGAGTTATTTTGTTGCCTTTCTTGTTTAACAATTTCTACGACCGCGCGGATGCTTTCTACCGATCCGACTGATGTTCCTCCGAATTTTAAAACTTTCATAATTTAAATTTTGATCATAAAAAAAGCATCTTCCTTTTGAGAAGATGCTTTTGCATTATTTTTTTAGAATTAAATACATAACAAGACTCCTCTAAGTGTGAACACTAGAAGTCGTCGTAATTGAAATGATTGTATTTAATCCGTTTTGTTTCATTATTGATAACGAATATACAAACTTTTTCAATAAATCATTACGTATTTATTCTTTTTTTATATTTATTTCACCGAATCCTTTTTAACGGCCAAAGAATCTGACTGAGCAACTATAGGTTTTACATCACTTGCATAGCCAACAACAATTCCGTCTAACTTATCAATTTTTCTTACTTTAAACGTTTCTGTTCCTTCCGCTCCTTTAAAAGACACTTTATAAACTGCTTCGTAAACTGTTTTGTCACCATCTTCAAGAGGAGTCATTTTCTCAAAGTTGTAGACATCAACTGGTCCATATTGTTTAACCACCGCATTCAAATCATCCACATTTACGCCTTCTACTTTCGAAAAAAGTGAATCTGGTTTATCTGCTCTGTATTTGTAAACATCTAAAACTGCTTCTTTCACCTTATAATCTGGCAAATCTGATTTTTTATTACATGCTGTTAAAGCCAAAATACCGCCAACCATAAGTAATGCACTTGCTTTCATAATTCCTATTTTTTTGTGTTAATTGATTATAACTAATGTAAAAATAAATAAGATGAAAAACAAGTATTTTTATTGAAATCAAATAGATAGAAACAAAAAAGTCGATTCTGTTATAGAATCGACTTTTGAATATCTTTTATTGTAAAATGAATTTTACACTTCAAAATTCACATAAAAACCTTCATGACCTCGAACATTGAAAACAGTATTGTCTTCAAAAATCAAGTATTGACCTTTTATTCCTTTCAAAACACCTTCTATTTCTGGCGTTTTTTTCAAGTTTAATGATTTTACTTTTTCTGGATAAGATAAAACTGGATAGTCTAACTTCCAAACTTCTGGCTCATCAACCAAAAATTGTTGAAAATCAGGATTCACTTCATTTCTGATTTCGTGATACTTTTCGAACAAATTAATTTCTGGCACATCATTTTTCAACATTCTTTGCCAATTCGTTTTATCAGCAATAACATTTTTCAACGATACCTCTATCATTCCAGCTTCGTAACGGTTATCCGTTCGTGCAATAATAATAGCTTCTGATGCTCCTTGATCGATCCAACGTGTCGGCACTTGCGTTAAACGTGTTACACCAACTTTTATTCCCGATGAATTTGCCAAATACACAATATGCGGTTGCAATTCTAATTTCGTTTCAAACTCTAAATCACGTTGCGCAATTCCCAAATGTGCTGTTGAAAGTTCTGGATTGATGATACTTGGATTAGCTTCTGGAACTGTAAAAAAACAATTTTTACAATATCCCATCTGATAAATCTCTTTGTCCTCGTGACAGTTTAAACATTCGTAATGATCAAAGTTAATCTTGATTTTTTTTCCTAACAATTGATTCATAACGATAAAATCATCTTTGAAATTCCAATAATAATTGATTGGCGTTCCATTTTCAGTTGTCATTTTACGAATTTGTCCTTCAAACTGCATCTTGCTAAAAAAGTTTAATTAATTTTGTGTAAATCTACAAAACTTTTAGCGGATGGGAATAGTCAATAAGATTATGGAAATTATGATGCGTAGCCGAATGAATGTCATCGAGGAAAGCATCAAAAATCCAGTTGGTACGCAAGAACGTGTGTTATTTGAGAATATCAAAAAAGCCAAATCGACTATTTACGGAAAAGAATTTCATTTTGACGAAATCAAAACGACACAGAAATTTCAAGAGCAAGTTCCTGCGGTGCATTACGAGGATTTTCAACCTTATATTGAATTAGCGAGAAAAGGTGAAAAAGATGTCACTTGGTACGGAAAAATAAAGTGGTTTGCAAAATCTTCTGGAACAACAAATGCGAAAAGTAAGTTTATTCCGATTAGTAATGAATCCTTAGAAGATTGCCATTACGCAGCAGGAAAAACAATGTTTGCGTTGTACTTAAATGCTTATCCCGAAACGGATATTTTTATGCACAAAAACCTAAGAATTGGCGGAAGTAGTGAACTTTATCAAAAATATGATACGCGTTTTGGTGATTTATCAGCTATTTTGATTGATAATTTACCTTTTTATGCTGAGATGAAAAATATTCCGAATCGTGAGATTTCTTTAATGTCTGATTGGAATGTGAAGATGAATGCGATTATCAATGCAACAAAAAATGAAGATGTTGGTTCTTTAACTGGTGTTCCTTCATGGATGCTGGTTGTATTGAACAAATTATTAGCCGAAACCGGAAAGAATTATTTGGACGAATTATGGCCAAATCTCGAAGTGTTTTTTCATGGTGGAATCAGCTTCAAACCTTATGCAGAAAACTATAATTTAATCACCCAAAAAAAATTAAATTATTTCGAATTATATAATGCTTCCGAAGGTTTTTTTGGTATTCAGGATCAATTGCACAGCAAAGATTTATTGTTATTATTAGACAACGGAATCTTTTACGAATTTATTCCAATGGAAGAATTTGGTTCAGAAACTCAACGGTTTTTAACAATTGGAGAAGTTGAAGTTGGTAAAAATTATGCCATGGTGATTACAACAAATGGAGGTTTGTGGCGCTATATTATTGGTGATACGGTTCGTTTTACCTCAACTAATCCACATAGAATTGTTGTTTCTGGACGAACAAAACATTATATCAATGCATTTGGCGAAGAATTGATGATAGAAAATGCAGAAGAAGCTTTGAAACGTGCTTGTATGCAAACAAATTCAATTGTTTCTGAATATAGTGCTGGTCCAATTTTTATGCAAGGGAAAGAAAAAGGCGCGCATGAATGGGTAATCGAATTTGATAAAGAACCTGAAAATTTTGAGCAATTTATTGATTGTTTAGACAAAGGTTTGCAAGAAGTTAATTCAGATTACGAAGCAAAACGTTACAATAATATGACGCTTAATCGCCCAATTGTACATAAAGCTCGCAAAAAATTATTCATCGAATGGATGGCTTCTCGCGGTAAGTTAGGTGGACAAAATAAAGTTCCGAGGCTAGCAAACACACGCGAATTTATTGAACCATTAATTGAATTAAATAATCGATCATAATAAAAAAGAGAATCAATATGATTCTCTTTTTTTGTTTTATCTTACTCGAATTCGAATACTTGGATTGACTAAAACTTTTTTCAGTAATCCTTTCAATAAAATATTATCATTTACTCTACATGTAATTGTATTTCCATTTGAATAATCAACTTTGACTTCATAAGTTCCGTAGCCAAATTTTCGGATATCGATTTCTTTATCTGTACTAATAACACTAGTTGCACTACTATTCAATCCTTCAATTTTATACCATTTGTATGTTGTATAACTATTTCCATAGAATTTACTAGTTGATAAAATATAAGTTAATGGATTAGAACCATCTACTTTGTGATCAATCCAATCTGCTCCTAACCCTTCAAAAGCACCAGGATTATATGGATCATAGGTTATATTGTTATTGTTCTGATTCGCGATTGTACTTTGCTCACCAAAATGTAACAATTGACCAGATGCATTGATATCTTTTAGATTACCAAAATTAAAGTTAGTTGCCGAACCTGTAATATTCAAATTAGCTCTTGTTCCTGTAATGCTACTTTGCAGAAATGTAACCTCGCAAGGCGTTCCTCCTAAAATTAAATTTTCTACTGTTTGAGTTTTTGAAGCATCTAGAGTATAACTTTTACCAGAAGAAAATTCTAGATTTTTAATGTTATTAATTCCCTTTATACTTCCACTACCTCTAAAGGTAACAGCGTTAAAGCTTGTTGTCCCGTTTGTCGAATTAATGCTGGCATTTGCTCTACTTTCAAAAACCACATTATTGAACCACTGACCGTCATAAGTTGACAAACCATAACTTGCTGTTGTACTTCCTGTAAAAATTAGTTGAGAAGTCCCCGCATTTATCGTAACATAAGCAGAATTTGTATGAAAGTACGGAGAGTTGTTTGGTAAATAAAAATTTGATGAACCCATACTTATTGTTCTTGGTTTAGTACCTGAATTAGCATAAAATCGTCCATAAATTGTTACATCATTATTGTTGGTAATCCATGTACCTGCTTGATGGTACAACTCATATCCTATTTTATAGTTATCTAATAAGCTTATCGTATTTTCTTCTTCAAAATAAATAGTAACAGCGCTACTTCCAGATATCACATCATTACTTTTTATTGTTTTAGCTTCTCCTGTATGACGATAGAAAATTTTATTGAGATTAATTGTTCCCATTCCGTTCTGCCACTCACTAGATCCATAGATATTGATAGCCTGAGAGCCAGTTTGTGTCAATATTGGAGGAACTACACTTCCGGAGAATGTAATATTTCGAGTGTAAGAAGTATTGTCTACAGTTATAGTCTTGTTTGCGGATGTAAAACCAGAACCTTGATTAAAAATCGTATTATCTGATGGACCAGGAACACAATAACCTCCTATACCATTGCTACTCTGTGACCAATGCATTTTATCATTCCAATTACCAGATCCACCAACCCAATAAAGCTCCTGACCAGCTGTCTTAGGAAACTGCCATCCAGGATTGTTATTACCATTATCAATTGAATTTTGAGCAATAAATGTAGCACCTCCATTACCAGATATATCTTGCATAATAACACCAGATACATTAACAGTAACATTAGATGCAGCCTCAATTTTTGCCAAGCTTCCTGATTTGCTAGAATTAATTGTTAACCAGCCTCCACATTGTGGTGTTGAAGCTGATAATAAATTGGTTATAGTTTGGGTTGCCCCAGCAGGAAAACTGTAGTTTTTAGTTGGAGCTAAAATTAAGTTATAAAAATGATTGTTCCCATTGATTGTTCCATTCCCTTTAAATTCGACCTGATTAAAATATGCTGTCCCTGTTTGTGCGCTTATCGATCCAGCCGATGAAGAATTATCAAAGCTTACATTATAATATCGTTGATTTTCACCTGCTATAAGTCCATAACTATTGCTTGTTGTATTTGTAAAGTGTATATGTGATGTTCCTGCATTAATCGTGGTTAAGCTTGAGTTTGTTTGAAAATATGGAACGGTGTAGGGTAAATAGAAGTTTGAGCTGCCCATGTTTATTACCTTAGGTTTTGAACCATATATTGCATAAAATCGACCATTAATAGTAACTTGATGATTGTTAGTTGTCCATACTCCTGCCTGATGATAAAGTTCATAATTTACAATAAAATCGTCTAGCAAACTAATCGAATTTTCTTCTTCAAAATAAATACTTGAATTAGCTGTGCCTAGTTTTACACCATTACTTTTTATAGTTTTCGACTCTCCTGTATGACGGTAAAAAATATTTGACAAATTAATCGCTCCCATTCCTTCTTGCCATTCACTTGAACCGTAAATATTTAACGTTTGAGATCCATTTTCTGTTAACGTTGGTGGATTAGAACTATCAACAAAAGAAATATTGTGAGTATAAGACGTTTTATCTAAAGTGATTGTTTTATCGTTTAACGTAAATCCTGATCCTCTATCAGCAAATGTATTATCATTAGGACCAGGAGAACAGTAACCGCCAGTACCACCTGAGGTTTTGGACCAATGTGTTCTATCGTTCCAATTACCAGAACCACCAACCCAATATAAATCTTGCCCTACAGTTGAAGGAATTGTCCAACCAGTATTTATACCTTCTCCAATTGAATTATTAGCAATAAAATTAGCTCCTCCCGATGCTGTAATGTTTTTCAGAATAGTACCAGAAACAATTATACTTACATCAGAAGCTCCAACTATTTCAGTTGTTGTTCCGTAGCTATTAGATGATATATTAGACCATCCTTCGCAGGCTGGAGTGTTCACAGAAAATAAATTGGTAATCGTTTGTTTTTTATTAGCTTCAATAATATAATTTTTTGTAGGTGCAAAAATCAAAGCTTTAAATGTGTTATTCCCCGAAATACTTCCATTGCCCTTAAACTCAACCTGATTAAAATTTGCCGAACCTGATAAATTTATATTTGCTTGTTCTTCAAAAGTAACATTGTAAAAATTCTGTCCTTGATAAGCTGTTAAGCCATAGGTATTAGATATTACTTTTCCTGTAAAATAAATATGAGAAGTCCCAGCATTAATTGTTGTAGCAGCAAAGTTTGTATGAAAATAAGGAGTAGAAGTTGTTAAATAAATTTTAGAACTTCCAAATTCTATGGTTCTTGGTGTATTTCCTTGGTTCGCATAGAAACGTCCGTCTATCTTTATTTGATGACTGTTCGTGATCCACGTGCCAGCATTATGGTATAATTCGTAACCTACTTGAAAATCATCTAATAAACTTATTGAAGTTCTTTCTTCAAAAACAACAATCGAATTTGTTGATCCTGTAATTGTTCCATTACTTTTTATCGTCTTCGCCTCGCCTGTGTGACGATAATAAATTTTTGCAACATTAATCATTCCCATTCCTACTTGCCACTCACTCGAACCATAAATATTTAAAGTTTGAGTACCGATTTGTGTTAAAATTGGAACGATTGCACTCGCAGAAAAGGTTATATTATGACAATTCACTATATTGTCTATCGTTACCGTTTTACTTGAAGCTGAAAAACCTGAATTAATATCAAAAAAAACATTATCCGTTGGTCCTGGAACTACAGACGGTAAAGATACTCCTCCAGAAGTTGTTCGCCAATGGTTAATATCTGTCCAATTTCCGCTTCCTCCAACCCAATAATAATCAGCCGCAAAAGTAAAAATAGTGCATAGAAATGCTAGAAAACTTAAAATTTTCTTCATAAAAATAGCTTTAGAAATAGGATTATTTTACTTTAAATACAATATTCATAAATGTATTTTCAGTCACCATTGGGTTAGATAAAATAGAATATTTTAAAACCCCATTATCGTCCAAAGTAATTTTAGATGGATCAAAGACTTGATTATCAAAATACGTTACAAAGTATTCTAAATCTGTTTTGTTTAAGACTGGAATACTAGTTGCAGAAGGACTTTTTAATGCACTTTTTTTAACTCCACTAACATTTCCTGATAAATCAAATTGACTTTTATAAATTTCGAACAACTTTACATTAAACATAGAAGTAGCACTATCATACCAAATTATAGAAGACGAATCGGTTGAAACTCCTGCTATATCAGTTGGCAAAGCAATAGAAGGTGCATAGAAATAAGAAACAACTTTTTTATATCCTAAATTTAACGGTTCCCACTTTTTTGTCATATCACCAGACCAATACCATAATCCTAATGCATCAATATCAGGAGTTGTATTCGTCGAAATAGCATTTGCATAAACAAGTGTTCCTGCTTTTAAATCTGTTATAGACATCGCCTCTATTTGATTTCCACTCATCATTGGAAAAGCTACACCTGCTTTATCTCCACTTTTGTAATTTACATCGATAGCTACATCAAGTGTTGCATTTGGATTAGATGTACCTATACCTACTTGTGCTAACAAAATGTTCATAAAACAAAATGAAATTGCTAATAATAAATTGATTTTCATAAATTTTTTGGAAATTTTGCGCAAAGGTATTGTTTTATTTATCAATAAGCTACTGATAACTAATTTATACCATTAATTATACTCATTAAATCATTATTAAAGTTTAAATTTACTCTTAAGAGAAAAAATACCTATTAATGCGAAGTACGAATTTATCTGAACTTAAGTTCCACCAAATTGTGGAAAATAAGTTTCAAATTTACAACAGTCTCTTTATGAGTCTGCCCTACGAAAAAATGCAAAACATCGGATCATTGATCCCGTTTTTGTACGATGAAAGTCAAAAAGGTTTACCTGAAGGTAAATCGCCAAATGAAATCATCAACAATTTTTTTGAGAAATACACCGATTTAAAAACCGAACAAGAGCAAATCGATTTGATGTTTCGAATGATACAATACATCGAGCGACAAGTTGTTTTGTTTGATAGTATCGAAGATGCTGCATTTCCGTCATTACATTCCGAAAATGAAAAAGGAAGTTTGGAAAGCATTTACCATATTGCACAAGCGCAAGGTAAAATGGAGCAAGTAAAAACCAGAATCGAAGATTTTGTGACGAGAGTTGTTTTTACAGCACATCCAACGCAATTTTATCCGACAAATGTTCAACAAATTATTCAGGATTTACGCGATGCTATTCAACAAGATTCGGTAAGTAAAATTGATTTATTGTTGCAACAATTAGGAAAAACACCTTTCATCAACGAAGAAAAACCGACACCTTACGATGAAGCAGTTTCGATTATTTATTATTTACGAAATGTGTATTATCAGACAATTGGACGATTGTATAACGAAATCAATCAATTGTTTTTTACAGAAAGTCAACCACTCAAATCTCCTGTCATTCAATTAGGTTTTTGGCCTGGAGGCGATCGTGATGGAAATCCTTTCGTTACAGCAGAAATTACTTGGAAAGTTGCGAGTTTATTGCGAACAAGTATCTTAAAAAATTATTACAATCATCTAAAAATTGTTCAAAGACGATTAACGTTCAAACATGTTACAGAGCCTTTAAAAACGTTGAGCAATTTGATTTACGAAAATATGTTCAATGAAAATGGAACGATTACAATTGATGAAATCAAAACGCGCTTACAAACGATTCGTACAATTTTAATTGAACAACACAATGGTGTTTTCTTAGATATTTTAGATGATTTTATCACACGTGTTGATATTTTCGGATTGCATTTTGCTTCTTTGGATATTCGTCAAGATTCGCGTGTTCATCAAAAAGTAATTAATCAAATTGTTGAAAAATATACTGGAATTAATCTGAAAGATTTAAACGAACCAGAACAAATCGAATTGTTAACAAATCCGTCTTTTACAGCTAAACCAGAAGATTTTGAAGATGATATTGTGATTGATACGATCAAAAATGTTTATCAATTAAAAACGATTCAACAACGAAACGGTGAATTAGGTGTTAACCGATACATTATTTCAAATTCTGAAACCATTTTCGATGTCTTAAATGTTTATGCTTTATTCAAATTTTGTGGTTACAAAGATGACGAAATCAAGTTTGATATTATGCCACTTTTCGAGACGATTAGAGGTTTAGATGGTGCTGAAAATACGATGAATAAATTGTATAATTTACCTATTTATGCACAACATTTAGAACGTAGAAAACAACGTCAATCGATTATGTTAGGCTTTTCGGACGGAACAAAAGATGGCGGTTACATCAAAGCGAATTGGGAAATTTATCGCACCAAAGAAATCCTTTCGAATGTTTCGGATAAAAATCAAATCGAAGTTATTTTCTTTGATGGTCGTGGTGGACCTCCTGCGCGTGGTGGTGGAAAAACGCACGAATTTTACGCTTCTCAAGGAAAAACAATTGCGAATCACGAAATTCAAATTACAATTCAAGGACAAACAATTACGTCGAATTATGGAACAATGCCGCAGGCAAAATATAATTTTGAACAATTGTACACGGCTGGAATTATTTCGGATGTTTTCTCGACAAGCACAAGTCAGATTTCACCTGATGAGCGAATTTTGATTGATAAATTAGCCACAATTAGTTATCAGAAATACGAAGATTTGAAAGCGCATCCTTCATTTTTACCTTATTTGGAAAATATGAGTACGCTTAACTATTATGGGAAAACGAATATCGGAAGCCGTCCGAGTAAACGAGGTGGTGATAAAAAATTAGAGTTCGATGACTTGCGTGCTATTCCATTTGTGGGTTCTTGGAGTCAATTAAAACAAAATGTTCCAGGATATTTTGGTGTTGGAACGGCTATAAATGAATTGAAAAAACAAGGTCATTTAGAGGATGTAAAAGATTTATTCAAAAACTCGAGCTTCTTCAAAACCTTGATTCAAAATAGTATGATGTCGATGGAAAAAACTTATTTTCCATTAACTTCTTATATGAAAGATGATCCTGAATATGGTGAATTTTGGAATATTTTGCATGATGAATTTGAATTATCAAAAGCATTATGTTTAGAAATTTCGGGTTACACAGAATTGATGCAAGACGAACCATTGAACAAATCTTCGGTACAAATGCGCGAAAAAATTGTGTTACCATTATTAACGATTCAACAATTTTCGTTGAACAAAATTCATCACGAAAGTGAGTTCAAATCAGTCTATGAGCAAATTGTGATGCGTTCGTTATTCGGAAATATTAATGCGAGTCGAAATTCGGCTTAATTTTCAGAATATCTTAATACCTTCGCAACGATGGAAAAGATTATTTTAGGGATTGATCCTGGAACAATGGTGATGGGTTTTGGTTTGATTGAAGTCAAAAACAACAAAATAAAGTTGATTACTTTAGACGAATTGTTGTTGCATAAACTTCCGAACCAACAAACGAAATTGAAAAAGATTTTCGAAAAAACTTTAGCCATTATCGACCAATATCATCCTGATGAATTAGCCATTGAAGCGCAGTTTTTTGGCGTTAATGTTCAGTCTATGTTAAAACTTGGACGTGCACAAGGCGTTTGTATTGCCGCTTGCCTGCATCGCGATATGCCTGTGGTAGAATATGCGCCAAAAAAAATTAAGATGGCGATTACTGGAAACGGAAATGCATCAAAAGAACAAGTTGCAGGCATGTTACAACATTTACTTGGATTGAAAGAAATTCCGAAACGTTTGGATGCCACAGATGGTCTTGCCGTTGCGGTTTGTCATTATCTAAATTCGGGTAAAACAACTGGAACATCAAGTTCTTATTCGAGTTGGGATGCCTTTGTAAAAAATAATCCGAATCGAACAAAATAAAATATATTTGTAGCAGAATTAGCAACCTAATTCATAAAACATAAAACACATCAAATGAAAAAATATTTAATCGCTGCCTCAGTTTGTGCAACAGTTTTCTCTTCAGTGTTATTTTCTTGTAAAGATTCTACAGGAAAAAACAATACTGCAATCACTGAAATTGTTTCGAAGATTGAACAAAATAAATACAAAATTGGCGACAAAATCGATATTCCTTTAACTAATTTGGATGGAATTACGAAAGTTGTAGTTTCGGTGGATGGACAAGAAGTTCCTGCTGATTTTACGATTGACGGAAAAACAATTGGATTAGGAAATCATACGGTTAATTTGAAATTCTTCAAAGGAGAAGAAGAAACAAATTCGCGCGATTTTACGTTTGTGGTTTATGCAAATGAGCCAGCTGCGCAATGGAATTATGAAATTGTAGGAACTTATCCACATAATCCAGATTATTTTACGCAAGGTTTTTATTTCAAAAACGGAAATATTTTCGAAGGAACTGGACTTCGCGGAGGAAAAACACGTTTGATTGAATATAAATTGGGTGCAACTGAGCCTACAAAATTATATCAAATTAAAGACGATGTTTTTGGAGAAGGAATTACAGAACTGAATGGTTTTATTTATCAATTAACATGGCAAGATCGTGTGATTTATAAATATGATTTAAACTTTAATCAAGTTGAAAAATTTGATATGCCAGCTCAAATTATCGAAGGTTGGGGAATTACTACTATTGGTAAAGAATTAGCTGTAACAGAAGGCTCACAACGTATTCATTTCTTCGATGAGAAATTTAACTACCTTAGAACTGTTCAAGCTTTTGATAGCACGCAACCATATAGTTATTTGAATGAAATTGAGTATCACGATGGTTTAATTTATGCAAATGTTTACCTAAAATCTGGACATGCAGATAACAGTAATATTGTGGTAATTGATCCGCAAACTGGCGCTGTAAAAGCTGAGTTCAATTTTGCTGAATTGAAAGGAAAACAAGGAAATCCACAAGCACAAGAATTGAACGGAATCGCTTTCAAAGACAACGGAAATATGTTATTAACAGGTAAAAACTGGGACAAAATCTTTGAAATTAAGATTAAGAAGTAGAATCTTATGCGATTAACCAGACCCAAAATAATAGGAACATTGAAGATGGTGAAGAAATAATCGAAAAGATAAAAAATACAAAAGCTGGAGAAACAATTTTTTTCTAAGTAAAAAAGCAAAAAGCTCGACCTGCAAAATCGAGCTTTTCTTTTCAAAAATCATCTAAAAAATTATAAGTAAAAATTTTTAGCTATAAAGATCTATAACCAAAATTGATCTTTCCAATCTGTATTAGTTAAAAGAGAATTAAATTGTTCTTTAATTACTTTTAACTTTTTTTGTGTTGCATTTTTCTCAAATTCAGGAAACATTTGTTTCTCCTCAAATCTGATATGCAAATCCAATTCTTCTTCGATATAAATCAAACTTTTCATCGGATTTTTTGCATCTATTTTGAACAGGCGTCTCAAACGTCTATGTTCTTTCAATGCTCTTTTTACCAAGTAATGATCTTCATCCAAAAGCGAAAACAAGTAATTCTCTTCTATCTCAAATTTTTTGAATAACACTTTTTCCCCATACCAATTTACATAATCAACAATTCGTTGAATATCGACTCCTTTATCTATTCCAGCACGAATATTCCAACAAAAAAATAATGTCTTATGATGTCTTTCGCACGCTTCATTTAGATTTACTGTTACAGTATAACTCATATGAGAAGCAGTTGTTTGAGGAAGTTCTATTAATAGGTTCATTGTTGTAATTTTTTAATTCGGATAATCGGATATTTTTATCTTATTTTTAATCAAATTTTTTTAATGCTTAAGAAAAGCAATTCCTTTCTCAAGATCATCAATCAAATTAAACATCGATGTCTTTTCTAGCATTCCTCGCAAATCATTACGAATTGCAAAAACACGGCTATGTAAAGCACAAGGTTTGTTAGCATCGCATTCTACTAAACCTAAAATGCAACTGTGATAAAGACCATCTCCGTCAATCGCTTTGATGATATTCACTAATTTGATATCTTCTAAATGCGCTGCATCCATTTGGAAACCTCCCATTTTTCCTTTGACAGATGAAATCACATTTGCTTTAACTAATTGTTGAAGAATTTTGGCTGTGTAAGCTTCTGGAGAATTAATCGAATTTGCAATTTGTTTTAAATTGACTCTCTTTCCTTCTACAGATTCTTGTGCAATAAACACACAAGCCTTAATTCCATATTCGCACGCTTTAGAAAACATTAATTTCTTTTATTCATTATAAATTATGAAGCAAATATACAACTAATTTTAATTCGGACAAATTTATCTTATTAAATTTTTAAAAATAAAAAAACCACTCAAAATTGAGTGGTTTAATGTTATCTGAAAAGAAAATTTCTTAATCTTCGTCTTCGTCTTGATCAGCATCCTTAACAGCGTTACGAGAAGTACGAATAGCTACTACTACTGCGTTATCTGGATGTGCGAATGTGTAGTTATCATTTTTCAATGTTTCTACATACATTTTGTGACCAATTCTCATTGGAGTGATATCGATTTCGATTTCGTCTGGTAAGTTAGCTGGAATAGCACGAACTTTTAATTTACGCATGTTGAAACGTAAAACCCCACCAGCTACTAAACCACGAGCACGTCCTACTAAACGAACTGGAACTTCCATTGTTACTGGTTTGTCCTCATTTAATTGGTAAAAATCTACGTGTAAGATTTTATCCGTTACTGGGTGAAATTGGATATCTTGTAAAATTGCTTGAATTTTAGCTCCATCAGCTAACTCGATAGTTGCTGTATGAGCATCTGGAGTGTAAACTAATGATTTGAATGCTTTTTCATCAGCTGAAAAGTGGATAGGCTCTCCAGAACCGTAAACCACACAAGGTACTTGTTCAGCATTACGTAGGTTACGTGTAGCCACTTTACCTAAGTCTTCTCTTTTTACACCTTGAATTGTAATTGACTTCATAATAATATGTATATAATAAAAATAATTTAATTTTAAGTTAAATCATTAGATAACAAAACGTTGGCTAATAGATTTATTGCTATGTACTAAATGCATAACATCAGCAAAAAGCGGAGCGCAAGATAATACTTTTATTTTAGATACGGAAGTATTTTTTAATGGAATACTATCAGTTATAGCAATTTCCGTTAACAAAGAGTTATCAAGACGCTCGTAAGCTGGTCCAGATAAAACTCCGTGCGTTGCAATTGCGCGAACAGATTTTGCTCCTTTTTCCATAATCAATTCAGCAGCTTTAGCAAGTGTACCCGCTGTATCAATCATGTCATCCACTAAAATAACGTTTTTACCTTCAACCTCACCGATTAACATCATGCTATCAACTTGGTTCGCAACTTTACGTTCTTTGTGACAAATTACGATATCTGCATTAAGGTATTTAGCATATGTATTTGCACGTTTAGCACCACCCATGTCTGGAGAAGCGATACAAATATTATCTAAACCTAAACCTTTGATATATTCAACGAAAATTGTTGAAGCGAATAAATGATCAACAGGAACTTCAAAAAATCCTTGTATTTGATCGGCATGTAAATCCATAGTCATTACACGAGTTGCTCCAGCTGTCATTAACATTTTTGCAACTAATTTTGCTCCAATTGGCACACGTGGTGCATCCTTACGATCTTGACGAGCAAAACCAAAATAAGGAATAACAACTGTAATACTTTTAGCAGATGCACGTTTTGCGGCATCACACATTAAAAGTAATTCCATCAAATTGTCTGTTGGTTGCATTGTAGAACCAATTAAGAAAACGCGAGCACCGCGAATTGGTTGTTCAAAAGCTGGCACAAATTCGCCATCGCTAAACTCTACAATTTTAGATTTACCAAGTTCTTGACCATATTGATCGGCAATTTTTTGTGCTAATTCTAATGATCCTCTGGTTGAAAAAAGAAATGCTGATTGTTCCATTGTTTGTTTTGGGAAATATTTGTGCAAAAATAATTTAAATGATTTGAAAATGATATAAGAAAACTAAAAATTAATTTCGGCACAATTATTGAAGGACTTCTAAAACAAGTTAAAATAATCATAAAGAACAATCATGACTTTCGTTAGTTATAGGGTTTTTTAACAGTTTTTATTGATTTGGTTTTAAGTATTTATATAATTTTGTAATTAAATATTTCCTCATGAAAAAGATTTCATACCTATTAAGTGTAATTGGATTAGGGATTTTTGCTCACGCGCAAGAAACTACTGAAACAGTTAACAACGATTACAACAAATGGTCTATCGAGGCCAATGGAGGTGCAGTAAAAGCAAGAAAAGCATTCGCTCCAGGTTATTATTCAGAAACACCAAGTTTTTTCCATGCTGATTTTGGTGTACGTTATATGTTCAACCCAAAATTTGGTTTAAAATTAGACGGTGGATATGATCGTATCAAAGAAGGTGAAGATGTAGCTCGTTTCCGTTCTAATTATTACCGTGTAGATTTACAAGGGGTTGCAAACTTAGGACGAATCATGAATTTTGAAACATGGACAAATAGAATTGGATTATTAGCTCATGGTGGTGCAGGTTACTCTTGGATGAATAATGATGCGACAAAAGGTGCTGATGGTAAAGTTTTCGACGACAATGATAACATGGTAAATGTTATGGTTGGTTTAACTCCACAATTAAGATTAACTGATCGTGTTGTTTTAACAGGAGATGTATCTTACGTAAGAAATATTCGTCAAAATGTAACATTTGATGGAACAGCTAACACTTCAGGTTCAGGATTTGGAGGTGAAATTTGGAATGCTACTTTAGGTTTAACTTTCTACTTAGGTAAAAACCAAAAACATGCTGACTGGGTTTACGAACCAACTCGTTCTGACTTAGAAGATCGTATTTCTAACATCGAACAAATGTTAAAAGATACTGATGGTGATGGTGTTGCTGATTACTTAGATCAAGAACCAGATTCAGCTCCAGGTGCTGTTGTTGACACTCACGGTGTTACAATTGACCACAATGGAAACGGAATTCCAGATAATATTGAAGAATACATTAAACAAAATGCAGGAGGAAATACAACTATCGTTAACGATGCTGATTTCTTAGAGCAAATGATTAACTCTGGTATTATCAACGTTTACTTTGATTACAATTCTGATAAACCATACCAACAATCTGTAGGAGGTATCAAATTTGTATCTGAGTACTTAAAAGCTAAACCAAATGCTCAAATTGAGATTTTAGGTTATGCTGATCCAGTAGGAGGTGATGCTTTCAATAAAGATTTATCTCGTAGAAGAGCAGAAAATGTAAAAGCTATTTTAGTTAGTCAAGGAGCAAGTGCTTCTCAATTAACTACAGTTGGTGAAGGTAAAGATAATGAGTTCAAAAACTCTCAAGTTTCTTCTCATCAATTAGCAAGAAGAGTTGTTTTCAGAGTAAAATAATTTTTTCTTTATTAAGATATTAATCAGGGGTAGATTTTTCCAGTTTTTGGAGTCTCTATTCCTGATTTTTTTATTATCTTTATCACCACTTAAATTACTAAAATATTGAATCCTTTTAACCAACACTTTAATGCTCCTAGATGGGTAGTATTAGTGCTAGACATACTTATAGTTTTCTTTAGCTATGTAATAACCAATTTTATACTTAATAGCTTTCTAAATTCTTTTAGTTTAGAAGAATTATTATTTAAATTACCATTTGTTGTAGCAGTTTATACTATATGTTTTTTGTATTTTAAAACATATAAAGGTATTGTAAAAAAAACTGGGCTAAAAGATGCCGAAAATGTTTTTGTTTCTAATACAACTGCTTTTCTGATTCTTTTCTTCGTCTCTTTTATCTATAGACAATTTATTGAATCTAATATTTCCGAAAACACTATTATTTCATATGTTTTCAGAATGTCTTACTCTGTTATTTTTGTTCATTTATTCATTTCGACCGTAGTGATGGTTATTGCCAGATTATATTACAAATGGATTTATAATTATTTTTTCTCAAAAAATAAAGAACAACAAAAAATATTGATTTACGGAGCTGGAGATTCCGGATTAATTACTCGAGATATTTTACAAAATGACACCCAGTTTAATTATAAAGTTGTAGGTTTTATTGATGATAAACCTTCTAAAATTGGAACGTTTATAGATGGTGTAAAAATTTATTCTATAAATGATATTGATGATAAATTCATTGAACGAAATGATATTACAGAAATCATTATTTCTATTCAAAATATTAAAACGAATCAATTATTAAATCTATCCAAATCATTAGAAGATTTGAATGTTAATATAAAAATAATTCCGCCTATTTCTAATTGGATTGATGGAACATATAAACCTGCTCAAATCAAACAATTAAAAATTGAAGATTTATTAGGTCGTGAATCTATCAAACTAAAAAACCCAATCATTAACGAAAATATCAAGGATAAAGTTGTACTTGTAACAGGAGCTGCTGGATCTATCGGAAGCGAAATTTCAAGACAAATTGCAATGATGGATTTTGATCAACTAATTTTAATTGATCAAGCAGAATCAGCTCTTTACGATATTCAACAATCTTTGAAGAATGAAATTTCTGAAGAAAAACAAAATAGAATAGATTATATCGTTTCGAGTGTCAGAGATCGAAAGAGAATGCTAAGTCTTTTTGATAAATATCATCCACAAATTATTTTTCATGCAGCTGCATATAAGCATGTTCCGTTGATGGAAAAATTTCCTTATGAGGCTATCAACACAAATATTTATGGAACAAAAATAATTGCTGATTTAGCAAATGAATTTGGTGCTGAAAAGTTTGTAATGGTTTCTACTGATAAAGCTGTAAATCCTACAAACGTGATGGGCGCAACTAAACGAGTTGCCGAAATTTATGTAAATTGTACAAATGAAATTTCTAAAACTAATTATATTGTCACACGATTTGGTAATGTGTTAGGATCTAATGGATCTGTAATACCTTTATTCAAGCGTCAATTGGAAAACGGAGGTCCATTAACTGTAACTCATCCTGATATTACACGTTTTTTTATGACAATACCAGAAGCGTGTCAGTTAGTACTTGAAGCAGCAATAATGGGAAAAGGTGGCGAGATTTTTGTATTTGATATGGGCGAGTCTATGAAGATTATTGATCTTGCTAAAAGGATGATTAGACTTAGTGGTTTTAAATATCCTGAAGAAATTGATATAAAAATTGTAGGTTTACGTCCAGGTGAAAAAATTTATGAAGAATTATTAGCCAATGATGAAAATACAGTTAAAACACATCATGAAAAAATAATGATTGCTAAAGTAAATACTTCAAAATGTCAAGATAATAAAAAGTTGATTGAAGAGTTATGCTCAATGTCTTCAACTATAGAAAAACATGAACAAGTCATGCATTTAGTAGCTAAAATAAAAGAGATAGTACCAGAATTTAAATCACAAAACTCAGAATTTGAAAAACTTGATAATCTAATTTATGAAAAATAAAATTTTTAATCTTTTAATTGTAATAGTTATACTCACTATTTCTTCTTGTGCATCAAAAAAAGAATTAGTCTACTTTCAAGGAGATCAACAATCTACTACAAAATACGAAGAATATATTCCTAAAATTCAATCTTCTGATATGCTAGCAATCAGTGTGAGTGCTGCTGATATAAAAGCTACAGAACCTTTTAATCAACAAAGTGTTTATCAAGTAAATTCTGGAATGCAAAATAATCCTTATGCTAAGGTTTATACTGTTGATGAAAATGGTTATATCAACTATCCGTTAATAGGAAATGTGAAAGTAGGTGGATTGACTAGAACAGAAGCAGAAAATGAATTAAAATCAAAAATCTCAAAATATATCGTTAATCCTGGGGTAAATATTAATTTTACAAATTTTAGAATTAGTGTTTTAGGAGAAGTTGCTAAACCTGGTAATTTTACAATTCCGAGTGAAAGAGTAAGTATACTTGATGCTTTAGGTATGGCTGGTGATTTAACTATTAATGGTGTTAGAAGTAATATTATGGTTATTCGTGAACAAAACGGACAAAAACAAACGTATAATGTCGATTTAACATCCAAAGAAATACTAAACTCTCCTGTTTATTATTTAGCCCAAAATGATGTTATTTATGTAGAACCAAATAGTGCTAAAATTTCATCATCTAAATTTACACCAAACTATTCATTATGGATATCTGTTGCTGGTGTTATAATATCTGTAATTGCTGTTATTTCTAAATAAAAATGAGTAAAAATAAAAATAACGTAGAAGACCAATACTTCGATGAGTCTGAAGAAACAATTAATATCAGGCAAATTTTAGAACAATATCTTTATTACTGGAAATGGTTTGTATTTGGAGTCATTATTTCTTTAATTGTAGCCTTTTTATATGTTAAATATACTCAGAAACAATATCAAGTTTCAGCTAAAATATTATTAAACGAGAAAGAATCTGCAACAGGTGAATTAGCTGGTTTAATGGATCAAGCTATGCTTGGAGGGGGTTCTGGAGGAAGTGCAGAAGTTGGTGATCAAATTGATGTTTTAAAATCAAAACGATTAATTACTAAGGTTGTAGAAGAAAATAATTTAAATATTCAATACTTTAGCAAAGGTCGTGTAGCTGAAGTTGAATTAACTCAAGAGAAATCTCCTATTAAAATTATTTTTCTAAACGAAGCTGATAAAACTAATGAAGATTTAGAAGCTAAATTTACTGTTCAAATAAAATCTACAACAAAATTTATTTTAACAAACAAAACAACTTCAACAGAAAAAGAGTATTCTTTTGGACAAAAAATAAATGATAAAATTGGAAGTTTTGTTATTAGTCCTAATAAAAACTTAGCTAAATCAATTGATAATGAATATCTAATTGTTTTAAATTCTATTGATAAAACTGTAGATAATTACCAAAAGAAACTTGCTATAGATCCTAACAGTGAAAAAAGCTCTAAAATTATTAACTTCTCATTAATAGGTCCTGTTCCAGAAATTTCTAAAAAAGTTATTAATGATTTAATCATTAATTATAACAAAGACATTGTTGGTGATAATCATAAATTAACTGAAGCTACATCTAAGTTTATTGATTCTAGATTAGCTATTGTTAGTGGTGATTTAGATGGTGTTGATAAACAGTTAGAACAATTCAAACAAAGTAATAATATTACTGATGTCTCTTCTGAAGCAAACATATTTTTAGAAAGCGCTGCTGATAATGAAAAAAAATTATTAGACGCTTCTACACAGCTCCAATTAGTTGAATACATGAATGGAGCTCTAAATACGTCTCGAACAGATTTACTTCCTTCAAATATTGGGTTAGATGATAAGTCTATTTCATCAGAAATATCTTCTTACAACGAATTAGTACTTGCTAAAGAAGATATGTTAAAATCTGTAACTAATGAACATCCAAATGTTATTAAGTTACAAGAACAAATAAATGATGTAAAAAGAAATCTAAAAAATAGTTTAAGATTATATAGAAATAATACCCAAACTATTTTAAGCACTATACAAGGGAAGCAAAATCAGATTGCAGGAAAAATTAAAAAAGTACCTAGTCAAGAGCGTGGCTTTAGAGATATTTCTCGTCAACAACAAATTGTAGAGGCTTTATATTTATTCTTACTTCAGAAAAGAGAAGAAAATGAAATAAAAGCAGCTGCAACACCTGAGAACATTAAAGTAATCGATTATGCTTATGGTATAAAACAACCTGTTTCTCCTAAAAAAAGTATTATATTTTTAGGAGCACTTATTCTAGGCCTTGTAATACCTTTTATAATAATTTACATCTATAAATTATTAAATAATACAGTTAATTCAAAAGAAGATGTAGAAGATGCTGTAGGAGCACCTATCGCAGGACAAGTACCAAAAAGTAATATTTCTATATTAGAAAATAATGATAACTCAAGTGCAGCTGAAGCTTTCCGAATCTTAAGAACAAATGTAAATTTCTTATTAAAGAACTCAACAGATCCTCAATGTATATATATTACATCTACAACTAGTGGAGAAGGAAAGTCATTTATATCAACTAACTTAACTCAAATTTTAACAATGTCTGGAAAATCAGTGTTGTTAATCGGAGCTGATATTCGAAGTCCAAAAGTATTAGATTATTTAGGTATTTCTGATCAATATATGCATAAATATGGTGTAACTGAATATTTAATTTCTAATGATGTTAATATTGATGATATTATCATAAAAAAACCTGCACATTATAAATTCGATGTTATTTATTCAGGTCAAATAGCACCTAATCCATCCGAATTATTAATGAATGGACGATTTGATGATATTATTAAATACGGAAAGGAACATTATGATTATGTAATAGTTGATACAGCTCCTGTAAGTTTAGTAACTGATACACTATTAATTTCAGACGATGCAGATATTACAATGTACGTAGTTCGTGCTAATTATTTAGATAAACGTATGCTAGCGATTCCAAGAGATCTATATAGAGAAAATAGACTTAAGAATATGGCTATGGTTATTAATGATGTAGACTTTACAAAAGGTTATGGTTATGGTTATGGCTATGGCTATGGCTATGGAGATAACTATAATAAAGGAGGTTTTTTAAAAAATCTTTTTAAACGTAAATAAAATAAAAAAACCTGAAGTTGATCTTCAGGTTTTTTTTAACTCTTACTTCGTCTTAAAATAAAAATCATTATGAAAAAATAATCGCTTGGTTACAAAATATTTTCATTTTTCAATGATTGACATTTATTCTATCTTTACTCCACTAAACCAACTCAATGAAATACATCACAGGTTTTTTTGTCCTTATTTGGCGCATTTGGATGATATTTTTAGCTGCAATTTATGTCTTAACAATAGGCGTTTTTATCGTATTGCCTTTAGCAAGTTTCGAAAAAACATTCCCATATATTTATCCGTTAATCAGATATTGGGGCAAATTTGTGTTGTACGGAACGGGATTCAGAATAGATTACAAAAAACTTGTTCCTCTCAATCCGAAAGAAAATTATGTTTTTATAGCCAATCATACTTCGATTATGGATATTATGTTGATGTTGACGATTCTAAAACATCATCCAATCGTATTTGTAGGCAAGGCAGAGTTACTCAAAATCCCTATCTTTGGACGAATATTCGAACGAATTTGTATCCCTGTCGACCGAAAAAGTGCACGTAGTAAAGCACTTGTTTATCCCGAAGCAAAGAAAAAATTAGACAAAAATCTGAGTATTTTTATTTTTCCTGAAGGAGGCGTAACAAACGACAAAGAATTCAAGATTTATTTGGATCCTTTCAAAGACGGAGCATTTAACATTGCGATTGAAACACAAACGCCTTTGGCTGTTTTGGCGATTCATGGATTGAATAAAATGTTTCCGTTTAATTGGTTTAGAGGTTATCCAGGAAAAATAAAAGTCCGATTATTGGCGACTTTCGAAACAAAAGATTTGAATGTAAAAAACGATAAAGTTGCTTTGAAAGAAGCTGCTTACAACATGATTTTAAAAGATTTAGAACAATGAAAAATTTAGTTTATATCGCATTAGGAACGGCTTTAACGGCGGTTAGTTGCAATAAACAAATCACTTCTACCACAGAAACTGAAGCAAAGGATAATCAAACTTTTGCTGATTTAGATAAAGCTCGCATCAAACATTTGAGTTTGGATATCCAAACTGATTTCGATACGCATCAAATCAAAGGTTCGGCGGCTTATACATTCGAAAATAATCAAGCAAAACAATTGATTTTAGATACAGAAAAACTAACAATTGATTCAGTTTTATTAGCGAATGGTCAAAAAACAACATACAGATTAGGCGAAAAAGATTCGATCAAAGGTCAAGCCTTAATCATTGATGTTACGCCAAATGATACAATTGTAAAAGTTTTCTACAAAACTTCTCCTGATGCAAATGCTTTACAATGGTTAAATCCACAACAAACACACGATAAAAAACATCCGTTTTTATTGTCTCAAGGACAAGCAATTTTAACACGTTCTTGGATTCCGATTCAGGATACACCAAGTGTTCGTTTAACGTACGATGCAAAAGTAAAAACGCCAAAAGACTTATTGCCTTTGATGAGTGCAATCAATCCGAAAGAAAAAAATACAGAAGGAATTTATACCTTCAAAATGCCACAACCAATTGCACCTTATTTGATTGCTTTAGCTGTTGGTGATGTACAATATCAACCAATCGACAACAGAACGGGTGTTTATGCAGAACCTGGTTTGTTAAAAGCTGCTGCGTGGGAATTTGCCGATATGGGAAAAATGGTAACTGCTGCCGAGAAATTGTACGGAAAATATCCTTGGGAACAATTTGATGTCTTGGTTTTACCGCCTTCGTTTCCTTTTGGAGGAATGGAAAATCCGCGTTTAACGTTTGCTACGCCAACTGCAATTGTAGGTGATCGTTCGATGACGAATTTGATTGCTCACGAATTGGCTCATTCTTGGTCTGGAAATTTAGTAACGAATTCTACTTGGGATGATTTCTGGGTAAATGAAGGATTTACAGTTTATTTTGAGCGTCGAATCATGGAAGAATTAGAAGGAAAAGATTATGCGGATATGATTTCAGTAATTGGTTTTCAAGATTTGGAAACGTCGATGAAAAATATTCCAGAAAAATATACTTCATTAAAAGTGAACATGAAAGGAGCAAATCCTGATGATGCTTTTTCTGATGTTCCGTACGATAAAGGTTATTTATTTTTGAAAATGTTAGAAGATAAATATGGTCGTGAAAAATTTGATAAATTCTTGAATCAATATTTTTCTTCGCATGCTTTCCAAACGATGACGACAGAAAAATTTGTTGAATATTTGAAAGCTAATTTAACAAATGGAGACGATTCTTTTGTTCAAGAATGGATTTATAACACAGGTTGGCCAAAAGATTTGAAAAAACCAACTTCAAAATTATTTGATTTAGCAGAAGCGCAGTTACAGCAAGATATTACAAACGGACGAAATAAAGTTGCTCCGAAAAAAGTGGCGATTTCTACGAAATCTACAAACGAATGGGTTCATTTTATTCGTCAAATTGATACAACTAAAAACACAAAAGAAGATTTAGCTTATTTGGATTCAATTTATGATTTTACAAATTCTAAAAATCCAGAAATTGAATGTGCTTGGTTCGAAAAAGCATTTTTAATGCATTACGATAAAGTCAACACAAATGCGAAAGAATTCTTGGTAAATGTTGGTCGTCGTAAATTTTTAGAGCCTTTATATTTAGCTTTAAAAGAATCTAATCAATTAGATTTAGCAAAGAATATCTATAAAGATGCGCGTCCAAATTATCATTTTGTTGCGCGTCAAACAATTGATACAATGTTAAACTACAAACCATAAAATATGGCAATTGTAGCATATACAGACGGTTCGTCGTTGGGAAATCCTGGTCCAGGAGGATTTGGTTGTATTTTGTTGGAAACCGAGAAAAAAGTCAAAAAAGAAATTTCTCAAGGTTTTCGACTAACAACAAATAATCGAATGGAATTGCTGGCGGTTATTACGGCTTTGGAAACGCTAAAGTTTACCAACACGGAGATTACCATTGTGACGGATTCTAAATATGTGGTAGATGCTGTGGAAAAACGTTGGGTTTTTGGTTGGGTGCAAAAGAATTTCAAAGGAAAGAAGAATGCTGATTTGTGGAAAAGATTTTTAGAAGTTTATAAAATTCATCGCGTAAAATTTCAATGGATAAAAGGTCATGCTGGACATCATTGGAATGAAGAAGCTGATAAATTAGCGGTTGCGGCAGCAAATAAACCAGAAAATTTTAAGATAGATTCTTACTTCGAAATTCATCAAAACGAAGAATAATTTTCTACTTTTGTGAGGCAGAGAGAAAAATGAAAATGAAGACGTTGTGGAGATTTCTCCTACTACTTTTAATTACAATTTACAGTTGTTCACCTAAAAAAGAAAAAGGTGAACTTGTCTACTTTAGTGGACGAATCGCGAATGCGCAAACAGATAGCATTTACCTATTATTGAATAATCGTGAAAAGGCTTTTGCTTTAGATTTTGATGGAAACTTTTCGGATACAATTCAGTTAGTTGACGAAGGTTACAAGACACTTTCCATAGAACGAGAAGAATTTACAATTTATTTGATTCCAGGTGATAGTTTGATTCTAAATACAGATTTAAAACATTTGGAGAATAATTTCAAATTCTCTGGAATAGGAAAAAATCGAAACAATTATTTGGTTGACAAAAGTTTTAAAACGGATAAATTCTTAACTGATCATACCGAATTATTTAAACTTGCTCCGCCAGATTTCAAAAATCAAATCAAAAATTTTCATCAAAAAGTTTTCGAAGATTTAGAGAAATTAGAAGTTAATTCTTCGTTCATCAAAACGGAAAAAACGAATTTAAATTACGATTTTATTAATTTGTTGTACATGTACAAGGATTCGTACACATATTACAATCCTGCTTCTCAGCAATTACCTGTTAATTTTTTGACAGAATTAAATGAAATCGATTTAGATAATGACGAGGATTATAGAACGTATCAGAGTTACCGCAATATTGTCTTAACAAACTTACAAGAAAAATTATATCAAGGTCTTTCTGCGGATGCTTTATTGAAAAACATCAAAAGTCAATCGATAAAAAATGGATTTATTAATTCATTAATTTACGAACTTGATCCTTCAGATCCGAATAGCAACGGAATTTATCAAGCAATACAAAAACATTGCAATTATCAACCTTGGTTGGATGAAGCTGCAAAGAGAATGAAAAAATTTAGTTGATATTATAAAAATAACAAAAGCCACTTCTTTCGAAGTGGCTTTTGTGTTTATTATAATCTATTTTATTGTCTTTGTCTCACAGCTTCGTAAACACAAATCGCTGCTGCGTTACTCACATTTAGCGAATCTACAAACCCTAACATTGGGATTTTGATTAAAACAGCTGAATTATCAGCCCAAAAATCTGAAAGCCCTGTTGCTTCTGTTCCTAAAATAATGGCAGAAGATTTTGTAAAATCAGTCTCGTATAAATTCTTCGTTTCTTCTCTTAAAAATGTTGAAACCACTTGAATATTTTTCGACTTTAAGAAATCCAAAACAGCCTCTTTACTTGCTGATGCAATTTGATTGGTAAACAATGTTCCAACCGAAGAACGAATCACATTTGGATTGAAAAAATCTACTGTTTCATCACAAACAATCACAGCATCTACGTTTGCTCCATCTCCTGTTCTTAAAACTGCACCAAGATTTCCAGGCTTTTCTACAGCTTCCAAAACAACAACCAATGCATTTTCTGGTAATTGTAAATCTGTCAATGTCGAAGATTTCGTGTTATAGACACCAATAATTCCGCCTGTCGATTTTCTATACGCAAGCTTCTCAAAAACTTGTTTGGTAATTGTAAATACTTTTGCTTGTGCAAAATCTATTGATTTGTTATAAATATCTTCGCAAATATAAATTTCAACCGCTTCGTAACCACCTTTTACAGCTAATTCATTTTCTTGTGTTCCTTCCACAATAAATAAACCTTGATTTTTACGTTCTCTCGATTTTTCTTGCAATTTCAGCAAGTTTTTAATCCTTGGATTTTGAAGACTTTCTATTAACATTCTGCAAAATTACTCGAAATTCTTTGAAGTAGATTCAATTTATTTCATTGTTGCTAATTTTTTACTTACAACTTTTACCAACTTATATTTTAATGAAGATGCATCTGCTGGTGGATTTTCAATTTTAGATTTTGAAACAATAATTTGATATTCATAACCTGGTTCATGCTTAAATCCTTCAATCTGATTATAAAAATATTGCCATTCAGCTGCATTTGCTTCTTTTACCATCATACATTGCATTTTTGCAACTCCTGCGGTACATTCTCTTGTTTCTGGAGCAACTGTTAACAATTCTTCTCCTTGTTTCAATTCTTTAGTTGAAGCACAAGAGGCAAATAAACCGATACTTAAAATACTTGATAAAATAATTTTTTTCATAGAATATCATTTTATTGTTTGACAACAAATATTATGCTAAAAACTAGCTTAAACTTCAAAGTAAATTCATTCTCAAAAATTTAACTTGATTATAAATAACTTAATCACTTGTATTTTTTGTTGTACCTTTGCACCTTAAAATCAGAATTTTCGTATGACCAAAGATGGAAAAATGGAGTTGATGGCTCCTGCTGGGAATTTCGAATCATTACAAGCGGCTTTAGATAACGGAGCTGATTCTGTATATTTCGGAGTTGAGCAGTTGAATATGCGTGCGAGAGCATCAATAAACTTTACAATGGACGATTTACCAGAAATCGTAAAACGTTGTGAGGAAAAAGGTGTGCGTTCTTACCTTACTTTAAATACAATTATATACGATCACGATTTATCTTTAATCAAAAACTTGTTGGACAAAGCAAAAGAAGCGAAAATTACCGCTGTTATTGCGATGGATCAATCGGTTATTGCCTATGCAAGACAAATTGGGATTGAGATTCATATTTCGACACAAATTAACGTTACGAATATCGAAACAGTAAAATTCTATGCAATGTTTGCTGATACAATGGTATTATCGCGTGAATTGAGTTTGAAACAAGTGAAAAAGATTTGTGAACAGATTATCAAAGATGATGTTCGTGGACCAAGTGGAAATTTAGTTGAAATCGAAATTTTCGGTCACGGAGCATTGTGTATGGCTGTTTCAGGTAAATGTTACTTGAGCTTACATTCTCACAATTCTTCTGCAAATCGTGGAGCTTGTAAACAAAACTGTCGTAAAAAATATACCGTAATCGACCAAGAATCAGGTTTCGAAATCGAATTAGATAACGAATACATGATGTCGCCAAAAGACCTTTGTACAATGGAATTTTTGGACGAAGTGGTTGATGCAGGTGTAAAAGTATTGAAAATTGAAGGTCGTGGACGTGCTCCAGAGTACGTTGCAACTGTGATTCGTGCGTATAGAGAAGCGATTGATTCTATTGCGGATAAAACATATTCGAAAGAAAAAGTAGATTACTGGATGGGATTATTGCAAACTGTTTATAATCGTGGTTTTTGGTCTGGATATTATTTAGGTCAAAAATTAGGAGAATGGTCTGCTGTTCCAGGTTCTATGGCAACTCAGAAAAAAGTTTATATCGGAAAAGGTGTTCATTTCTTCCCAAAACCAAGCATTGGTCAATTTGTAATTGATGCGTATGATTTGAAAGTTGGAGATTTAATTTTAGTAACAGGACCAACAACTGGAGCCAAAGAAATGGTGGTTACAGAAATGATGGTGGAAGATGTAAAATCTGATACAGCTAAAAAAGGTGATTCGATTACAATTCCGATGGAATTTAGAATTCGTCCTTCTGATAAATTATACAAATTAGTAAAAGTAGAAGAGCCAGGAACGCAACAAAATAGTGTTGAAGAAGGCGCTTATTCTCATTAAAAAATAGTTATCAATGGTCATTATTACGTTACAACGCGATAAATGCATCGGATGCAACTATTGTTATGAGTTAGCACCAGAACGATTCAGAATGTCAAAAAAAGATGGCAAATCTGTTTTATTAAAAGCAATTGATAAAAAAGGTTTCCACACGTTGAAAGATCCTGATCATTCTATCGCAGATAATTGCGAACGTGCTGCCAAAGCTTGCCCTGTAAATATAATTACAGTAAAAGAAATATAGATTAAAACATTAGCTATATAAAAAGTCCATCAAAATTTTGATGGACTTTTGCTTTATGTAAAAAATAAATCTTAATTCATTTTTCCTTCTTTCTCTAATCTCTCTAATGCTTTTTCGTGAGCAGATTTTACATCATTTTTGATCTTTTTATCTTGTGTAGATTTTCTAATCTTTTCTGCATGATAAGCCAAATCATCCAAAGTCATTTTATAACTCACATAAAACCCGCGATTATATCTTGAATACGAAGCTAATCCCCAACCAGCAATTAATTGATTCTTAATTTTTTTGGTTTGATATTCGTTCAAATAACGTTGAAGTTTTGGAGATATTTCTTCTTTTGCAATTGATTTTACAGAACCATTCATTCGGCTAAACCAATATTTATTATCCAATTTTATATATGATTTTGCACCTAAAATGCTTTTAAAAGCAAGATCTCCAAGCAATAAAACCTTCTCAAATTCAGATTTTTCATTGGTCATATAATCCCAATACATTTCAGAAGTCATTCCAACCATCGGACTTTTATCTATTGTTGCTTCATACAAATCTTTACCATTTTGATAAGCTGCTGCAACATTTTTAAATTCGATTCCAAAATCATCACAAGCCTTCTGGTAACCTGTAAAAGAACCCGAATATTTCTCGAAATTATCTATAAAAACTCTATAAATACAATAATGTGAAATATCAATCAAAACTTTTTTAGAATCATCTAAAAAACCGTTTATCAACTGTATCGGAAAGTTATAATATTCGTAGGAACTCATAATTGTTTGATTGTCTTAAATGTGGTGTTAATTCATCGACTAAGATAAGATAGTTTTTATTATTCTTAAAATGATAAGTATCAAAAAACTTCAAAATTTAATAGGTTAGATTTTTAAAGGGGTAAAACTTCAATTCCTAATTTCTTCCTAAATCTTCTTTGTCCTTTGTCTCAAAATAATAAACAAATGAAATTTTTCTTAACAATAATTACAAGCACTTTCTTAACAATTACTACGATAGCTCAGACGAAAAATGATTCAATTATCACCATTCAACCTCAACAAAAAACATTAAAACCTAAAGTTGAACATGCAGAACCTCTCTATACAGATTTGATGCGTGATTTGGGCGCACGAAAAGGAGAAGCTGAGATAAATGTAGGATTTGGAGTTACCTCGAAAAAAGGATATAATGAATATAATGGTTTTATTGAGTATGAATGGGCTGTTGCAGATCGTTTGGGATTAGAGGTTGAAGTACCTTTTTCTTTTAATCACAAAAGCGATAATAACGATGGCTCTATTTATGTTCCGAACAATAAAATTGAAGGTTTAAAATTAGCAACTCAATATACTTTTTTAGTAAATGAAAAACAAAAAATGTCTTTAGCTGTAGCTTATGTTCATGAATTTGAGTTTAATAATTTTAAAGAATTAGGACATCAAGGTTCTGTATTTACGGGTATGAAAATGAATCCTGTTTTTATTGGAGCAAAGAATTTTAAAAATTTCAACACGTTAATCTATACAGGTCCTGTTTTTGAACATCATTATAAAAAGCAAAAAGTAGATATTGGAGCAACTATAAATGCAAGTATGATGTATGTTTTACCAAATTCGAAAAACTTTATTGGACTTGAAAATAATATGGATATTGACCGCGATGGATTTCATTATACTTTAAGACCTCAAATTAGATTGGCTATTCAACACAATTTAATGATTGGTTTGGTTACTGGAGTTCCTATCACCAAACATACCGGAACCAACCTTGATGTGATGACACGTATTATTTGGGAACCTTAGTTTTCTTAATAAAAAAACCTCCTTTAAAACTTTTTAAAGGAGGTTTGTGGAGCTGGCGGGATTCGAACCCGCGTCCAAACAAGCAACAAATAAGCTTTCTACATGCTTAGTTTATTATTAATTTTCGACGATATCCTGAGAATAAACACTCTGTCAACCGCTTATCATCTAAAATCTCGAAACCTATCCGATGCACTAAGGTTTCTATTCTTACTTTCCCGTGTCCCTTTATCAAACGCCGTAAGTCAAGGCTTTTGAGGGACATTCAGCTTCTATACCTAGTATAGACGTGGCGTATTCTTACTAAAATTCAGAATTATGCAGCTAAAGCGTACTCTTCGTTGCCAGTTAAAAAGTTGAAGTGCCTGATTAAAGTGAGTACACAACCTATCACTGCATGCTTACTTACCCATTGGCCCTGCTGTCAAAACCAGTCAGCCCCATAAAGTAAATTGTCAATAAATAATTGACGGATGCCAAATGTACAAATTTTATACCAAATAGAATTAACTTTTTCTAAACATAATTATTGAACAAATTTGAATAAATTAGAGAAAATTCAGTTCACAAAAATTTTAATAAAATGGGAAACTTAGTTAATGTACCTACATTCAAAGATCATTATGACAATTACATCAATGGTCAATTTACGCCACCTACAAACGGAAAATACTTTGATGTTGTAACACCACTTACTGGAAAAGTTTTTACAAAAGCTGCACATTCTTCGGAAGAAGATTTAGCAAAAGCGGTAGACGCTGCTCACGAAGCTTTCAAAAGTTGGAGTCAAACTTCGCCAACGCAACGAAGCATTATTTTGAATAAAATTGCAGATCGAATCGAAGAAAATTTACAAAATGTTGCAGCTGTAGAAACCTATGATAACGGAAAACCTGTTCGTGAAACGTTGAATGCTGATATTCCTTTAGCAATCGATCATTTCAGATATTTTGCTTCGGTAATTCGTGCTGAGGAAGGTTCTATCAACGAATTAGATAAAGATACAGTTTCAATTATTATCCACGAGCCAATTGGTGTTGTTGCACAAATTATTCCTTGGAACTTCCCAATTTTGATGGCTGTTTGGAAATTAGCTCCAGCTTTGGCTGCTGGAAACTGCGTAGTTTTAAAACCTGCTGAGTCTACTCCTATCTCGATTTTATATTTATTCGAATTAATTGGAGATTTATTACCTCCAGGAGTTGTTAACATTGTAAATGGTTTTGGTGGAGAATTAGGTCGCGCATTGGTGACAAACCCTAAAGTATCGAAAGCTGCATTTACAGGATCTACAGCTACAGGGCGTTTCGTGATGCAATATGCAACAGAAAATATTATTCCAGTTACGTTAGAATTAGGAGGAAAATCACCAAATGTATTCTTCGAATCTGTGATGGATCATGATGATGATTTCTTAGACAAAGCGATTGAAGGAGCAGTATTATTTGCTTTAAATCAAGGTGAAATTTGTACATGTCCTTCAAGATTATTGATTCAAGAATCTATTTATGATAAGTTTATTGCGCGAGTTGTAGAGCGTGTAAATATGATTAAAGCAGGAAATCCTCTTGATCCTGAAACAATGATTGGTGCGCAAGCTTCTCAAATTCAATATGACAAAATTTTAAGTTATATTAAATTAGGAAAAGAAGAAGGTGCAGAAGTTTTAACTGGTGGAGATGCTAATCATTTACAAGGAGATATCGAAAATGGTTATTACATCAAACCAACATTATTTAAAGGAAATAACAAGATGCGTATTTTCCAAGAAGAGATTTTTGGACCTGTATTAGCTGTAACAACTTTCAAAGATGAGGCAGAAGCGATTGAACTTGCTAATGACACAATTTATGGTTTAGGAGCTGGTGTTTGGACGCGTGACGCACATCAATTGTATCAAGTTCCACGCGCTATTCAGGCTGGTCGTGTTTGGGTTAATCAATATCATAGTTATCCTGCTGGAGCGCCTTTCGGAGGTTATAAACAATCTGGAATCGGACGTGAGAACCACAAAATGATGTTAGACCATTATCGTCAAACTAAAAATATGTTAGTTTCTTACAGCAAAAAGAAATTAGGTTTCTTCTAAATCAATAATTAATTAAAAATCTCAAAAAATGAAACGTGTTGATGCAACAGAAAAAGCGATTAATTTATTGAATGAATTAAAAGCAAAATATGGCGATTTAATGCTTTATCAAGCGGGAGGTTGCTGTGAAGGAACGCAACCGCAATGTTTCAGAAAAGGAGAATTTTATCTTCGATACAAAGATGTTTGCATTGGAGAAATTGATGGAGTTGAATTTTGGATTGACAAAGATCTGTTCGAATATTGGAAACATGCGCATTTCGAATTAGATGTGATTGATGCGATTGGCGCAGGAGGTTTTTCGTTAGAAGTTCCGCTTGGCAAAACATTTAAAGTCAATTATCGAATATTCTCTCAAGAAGAACTTAATCAATTAGACGAATTCAAAATCAATTTATAACAGAAAAGCCATTTGCAATGCAAATGGCTTTTTTATTTATGATAGAAATAATTTTATCCTAAAACTTCAATCGCTTTGTTAATACGTGCAATCGTTTCCTCTTTTCCTAAAGTTGCCATAATTACAGGAACATCTGGTCCTTGTAAAGCACCAACTAAACTAAGACGTAAAGGCATTCCGATTTTTCCAAATCCAATTTCTTGCGTTGTAACAAATTCTGCCATTGCATCGTGTAAAACCTCTGAAGTAAATTCTGATGAATTTAAAACTTCAACAAATTTTCCTAAAATCTCTTTTGAATCATCTTTCCAAGCTTTTTTAGTAGCTTTTTCATCGTAATTAGAAGGAGCTATATAAAAGAATTGACCTTGTTCGAAAATATCTTTTACAAAGTTTGCTCTTTCTTTTAACAATTCAACCACTTTTGCATCTAAAGCTGGATTCGCTTCGATTCCATTATCTTTTAAAACTTCTTCAAAAGATGGTAATAATTCTTCAACAGATTTTTGTTGTAAATATTGATGATTAAACCAAGTTGCTTTTTCTGGAGAAAAACGTGCACCCGATTTTGAAACTTTTTCTAATGAAAATAATTGAATCAATTCTTCCATTGTAAAAATCTCTTGATCAGTTCCAGAATTCCATCCCAATAAAGCTAACATATTCAATACTGCATCAGGGAAATAACCTTCTTGTTTGTATCCTTTTGCAATTCCTTCTTCTGTTTTCCATTCCATTGGGAAAACTGGAAATCCGTGTTTGTCTCCATCACGTTTACTTAATTTTCCTTTTCCTTCTGGTTTTAAGATTAATGGTAAATGTGCGAAACGAGGTGCTTCCCAACCAAATGCATCATACAATAATTCGTGCAAAGCCATTGATGGTAACCATTCTTCTCCACGAATTACGTGAGAAATTCCCATCAAATGATCGTCCACAATATTGGCTAAGTGATACGTTGGCATTCCATCAGATTTAAACAAAACTTTATCATCTAAAGTTGATGCATCAATCGAAATTTTACCACGAATCATATCATCCAATAAAACTGTACGTGAATCATCAATTTTGAAACGAATCACATAAGGCGTTCCATTCTCAATCAAAGCTTTTGTTTCAGCTTCTGTCATTGACAATGAGTTTTTCAACTTTCCTCTTGTCGACCAATTATAAATAAATGTTTCTTTATTTTCTTCTGCTTTTGCACGCGCAGCATCTAATTCTTCTGCCGTATCAAACGCATAATATGCATTTCCAGAAGCTAATAATTCGTCTACATATTGTTTGTAGATTTCTTTACGCTCTGATTGACGGTAAGAACCTAAATCTCCACCAAAACCAACACCTTCATCAGGAGTTAAGCCTAACCATTTCAACGAATCGATAATATATTGTTCAGCACCTTCCACATAACGTGTTTGGTCTGTATCCTCTATTCTTAATAAGAATTTTCCGTTATTATGTTTTGCGAAAAGATAATTGTATAACGCAGTACGGACTCCTCCGATGTGTAACGCACCTGTTGGACTTGGCGCAAATCTTACACGAACTTCTTTTGCCATTGTATCAAAATTTTTGCAAATTTAAGTCGTTCAATTCTATAATAGATATTTATTTTAAATAATATTCTATTTTTTATCTTCGTAAAACGAAAATTCAACAAAATAAAACCACATAAAAATGAAATTATATACAATAGAAACAGGAAATTTTAAATTAGACGGCGGTGCAATGTTCGGAATTGTCCCAAAATCGATTTGGAATAAAACCAATCCTGCTGATGATAGAAATTTAATAGATCTTGCCATGAGATGTCTATTAATCGAAGATGGCGAACGATTAATTTTGATTGATACAGGAATCGGAACTAAACAAGATGCAAAATTCTTTGGTTTTTATTATTTATGGGGTGATGCAACTTTGGATAATTCTTTAGCCAAACATGGATTTCATCGCGATGATATTACTGATGTTTTCTTGACTCATTTACATTTTGATCATTGTGGTGGTGCAATTCAATACAACAAAGAGAAAGATTATTTAGAAGCTTCATTCAAAAACGCAAAATTTTGGTCAAATGCGAATCATTGGGATTGGGCTGTAAATCCAAATCCTCGCGAAAAAGCATCTTTCCTGAAAGAAAATATTTTACCTCTACAAGAAAGTGGACAACTTAATTTGATTGATTTACCTCAAAATGGATCTATTTTAGAAAATTCTCCACTTGGTTTTGATATTTTATTTGTGGATGGACACACCGAAAAACAAATGTTGCCAATTATTACATACAAAGGCAAAAAAATAGTTTATATCTCAGATTTAATCCCAACTGTAGGACATATCCCGTTAATTTATGTAATTGGGTTTGACACACGACCTTTAATAACAGTTGAAGAAAAAGGAACGTTTTTACAAAAAGCAGTCGAAAATGAATATATTTTGTTTTTCGAACACGATCATGTCAACGAATTGGCTACGTTAAAATTAACAGAAAAAGGTGTAAGATTAGATCAAACCTATTCATTTTCAGAAGTTTTTGATTCAATTTAAAATCAATTTCATAACCGAAATGATTTCACAAATTCAGAAAAATATTTTCATACCTTTGTGTTGTCATTTAAAAAAATTATAGAAGCATGGGATGTGGATCTTGTGGAACTTCTAATGGCCTTCCGAAAGGATGTAACAATAATGGTGCTTGTGGCACTGATGGTTGTGGAAAATTATCAGTTTTTGATTGGTTATCGAATATGCAACTTCCAAATGGACAAGAAAAGTTCAATTTTGTGGAAGTTCGTTTCAAAAACGATCGAAAGTTTTATTATAAAAACGAAAACAACATATCTCTAAATATTGGCGATGTAATCGCTGTTGAAGGAACACCTGGTCATGATATTGGGGTTGTTACACTTACGGGTGAGCTTGTTAGAATCCAGATGAAAAAAAAGAATCTTTCGTGGACTACGGAAGATGTCAAGAAGGTTTATCGCAAAGCGAACCAAAAAGATATAGAAACTTGGGTAGAGTTTCGTGATAGAGAAAAACAAACAATGGTTGATTCTCGAATTATGGCGAAAAACCTTAATTTGGAAATGAAAATTTGTGATGTTGAGTACCAAGGAGATGGAGCGAAAGTTACATTTTATTACACAGCAGAAGGACGTGTCGATTTTCGTCAATTAATCAAAGAATACGCAGGTAAATTTGGCGTAAGAATTGAGATGAAACAAATCGGATATCGTCAAGAAGCAGCAAAAGTTGGAGGAATTGGATCTTGTGGACGCGAATTATGTTGTTCAACTTGGTTAACAGATTTCCGCTCTGTGAGTACTGCTGCGGCACGTTATCAACAATTGTCAATTAACTCGCAAAAGTTAGCTGGACAATGTGGTAAATTAAAATGTTGTTTAAATTTTGAATTAGATTCATATTTAGATGCATTAAATAGTTTTCCGTCAATGGAAAGCCGTTTCGAGACTGAAAAAGGTTGGGCACATTGTGTTAAAATAGACGTTTTCAAGAAAGAAATGTGGTTTGCTTATGACAAAGGAGGAATTGTTTGGTACAAATTTTCGGTAGACGATATTCAAGAGTTTTTAGCAATCACTGCAAAAGGTCAAAAAACTGAACCTTTAGAAGATTTAGCTAAAAATGTAGAGGAATCGAAACCAGATTTTGCAGATGTAATTGGTGAAGATTCTTTAGAACGTTTTGAACGTAAAGAAAAACAAAACAAAAAACGTAAAAGAATTAAGAATAATCAAAATTCTGGAAACGAAAAAGTTGCGGCGAATGCTAATAATCTGAAACCTCAGAAGGCAAAACAAAAACAGCCTAACGAAGCGAAAGAAAAAGTAAATCGTCCTGAAAATAAACAGGGAAAGAATCCAAATCAGTCTAAAAAGAATAATCAAAATAGACCGAACAAAAATTCGAATCCTAATCAGAATCAGCAACAACAAAATCAGCCAAAAGAGAAGCAACAGCCAACTCAGGCGAAAGAGCAACAAGCTCAACCAAATACTGATCAGCAAAAGCCGCAAGGAAATAATCGCAATCGCAATCAACAAAAGCGAAAACCAAATAATCCGAGCAATAATAGCCAACAAAATAATCAAACAAATCAGGCTAATCAGTCAACTCAACAACCAAAAAAACAACCTCAGCAAAATAATCAAAATGCTGAGCAAAAACCGAAAACTAAGGACGAGAATAAAGCAAATAATTCTCAACCGAATCCAAATAAATCGAAGAATCGAAATAAAAAAAGATTTAATCGTGGGCCAAAACCAGATGATACGCAACAGTAGTTTGCTTTTTATTTTAGTCTTTTTATTGTTTAGTTGCGAGGCTAAACATTATTATCAAGACACAAAAGATGTGAAAGACGAATGGAAGAGTAATCAGCCTCAAACCTTTACGTTTGATGTAAAAGATCCTAAACCTTCGGCTGTTAACATTGGATTTGTGTTAAGAAATAATACGTCGTATGAATATAGTAACTTATATTTGTTCACGAAATTCATCGATCCTAAAGGAAATGAAATGATTGATACCTTACAGTATTACATTGCAAATCCTGATGGAAGCTGGATTGGTAAAGGAATGACAACAAAAGAAATGATGTTGGTTTATCGCGAAAATTTACCAATAAAAGACTCTGGTCGCTATCAACTAAAAGTTTGGCAAGGTATGCGAACAAAGAATTTGAAAGGAATCGAAGACATTAGTTTGATTGTTGATAAAGCTGAATAATACAGAATGGAAAACAATAAAAATCCTAAAACAAGCACAACTTCTAAAGCAAAAAAGAAGTTCAATAGCTTTTCATTAGCCAAAAAAATAATCGTTACCATTTGGGTACTGTTTTTTTGTGCCGTATTAGGAATTTTCGGAATCTTTTGGGCGACATCTAACGGATGGTTAGGTGAAATTCCCAATGTACGCGATTTAGAAAATCCTGATATTTATGTTTCATCAGAAATTATTTCTTCTGATGGTGTTTTGTTAGATCGTTTCGAAGCAGAACGCAGAACACCAGTCGATTACAAAGATTTACCACCACATTTGGTTGACGCATTGTTAGCAAAAGAGGATGTTCGTTTCTTTGATCACTCAGGTGTAGACATTAAAGCAGCAGCTCGTGCAATTACTTCTGGAGGAGAATCTGGAGGTGGTTCTACTATTACACAGCAGTTAGCAAAACAATTGTACACAAAAGATCCTTCTTCGAATAAAGTAAAACGTGTTTTACAGAAATTAAAAGAATGGGTAACTTCTGTTCAGTTAGAAAAATTGTACACAAAAGAAGAAATTATTGCAATGTATTTCAATAAGTTCGACTTTATTTATAATGCAAAAGGAATTGAATCTGCTTCTAAAGTTTATTTCAACAAAACAACGAAAGAATTAAATTTAGATGAAGCTGCAACATTAGTTTCGATGTTTCAAAATCCGGTAGCGTATAATCCTGTAAAATATCCTGAAGTTTCTAAAAAGCAAAGAAATCTTGTCTTAAAGCAAATGATGAAATACAACAAGATTTCTCAAGCTGAAGGAGAAGCTGCGCAAAATGCGCCTTTGGTTACAGATAAGCAAGATATTATGAAACATGATGAATCACATTCAGCATATTTCAAATCTGCTTTGAGAAAGGAAATTCAACAATGGATGGTTGATTATGAGAAAGAAACAGGAAAATCTTATAACCTTGAAAAAGATGGTTTAAAAATTTATGTAACATTAGACTCAAGAATGCAGAATTTAGCTGAAGAAGCGGTTAAAAAACAATTAAAAGTTTTACAAGATCAATTCTTTGGAGAGCAACGTGGACGTAGTTTAGCTCCATTTTATAATATTTCTGCTGCAAAAAGAACGCAAATCTTTAAGCAAGCAATGGCTCGTACAGATTTGTACAAAAAGATGAAAGCCGAAGGAAAATCTGAAGCTGAAATCGAAACTGTTTTCAATACACCTCGCGACTCTGTTCAGTTCTTTACATGGAACGGAATTCAGTACAAAAAAGGGAAAACGTTGATGGATTCAATCGAATATCACAAACATATTTTACAAGCTGGTTTGATGTCAATGGATCCAAAAGATGGAACAATCAAAGCTTGGGTTGGAGGAATCGATTGGAATTATTTCAAATTTGACCACGTAAAACAAGCGCGTCGTCAGGTAGGTTCTACGTTCAAACCATTTGTTTATGCAACAGCGATTAATCAATTAGGATTAACACCTTGTCATACCGTTTCTAATGAGAGAATTCCAGGAAATTGGTCTCCTCGAAATGCTAACGGTAAATATGGTGGATCTCAAGATTTAAGAACTGCATTAGCTTATTCAACAAATATTGTCGCTGCTCGTTTGATTATGCAAACAGGTACAGAACCTGTAATTCAAATGGCTCGTGACCTTGGTGTTGAATCTCCAATCGTAAAAGATCCTACAATTGCATTAGGTTCTGCCGATTTATCACTGTATGAAATGGTTGGTGCAATGAGTGCTTTTGCAAATGGTGGTATTTACATTAAACCCCAATTAATCTTAAGAATAGAAGATAAGCAAGGAAAAGTTATCAAAGATTATACGCCTCAAACACGAGAAGTTGTTAATGAAAACGTAGCATACACTATGATTGATTTGATGAAAGGTGTTGTAGAAAGAGGTTCTGGTTCGCGTCTTAGAAATAGATATAACATCACAGCGGAAGTTGCTGGTAAAACAGGTACAACAAACGAAAACTCTGACGGTTGGTTTATGGGATTAACACCAAATTTAGTTACTGGAGTTTGGGTTGGTGCAGAAGACCGATTTGCTCACTTTGCAAGTACAGCCACAGGACAAGGAGCCAATACAGCTTTACCTATTTGGGCTTACTATATGCAAGGCGTTTACAAAGAAGGAGGAAAGTTTGGCGTAACAGCTGGAGATAAATTTGACAAACCTAAGGACATTGAAAAACACTGGGATTGTTCAAATACATACGGATTCCATCAATATGATGAAATGTATGATCCAGGCCCAATTATCGAAGGAAGTGGTAGTGAAAGCGTAGGCGAAAACTATGAAGTTCCTGATGAAGAAGGTCAATAATTAAATTGATATAAACAAAATAGCCACTCAAAATTGAGTGGCTATTTTTATGATTTATAATTCTTCTTTTTCGTCTTCGTTATCAAACTGATTGTTGTACGCTTCACGTTCTTGTGCCAATTTCTTTTCGCGTTGTTTTTTCTTAAAATCTCGAATCGTCATATACGTTAACAACACAACAAGCGCTGCAACCAAAAAATAATTAGCATACGTAAATAAGTTCGTAATTGTATCCGTTACCACCTCATCTGGCGTTACAGCAGCGTTTTCTTCCATAAGAAATATTTATTATTGATAGAATTCTTTCGGATATTCTACCATTCCATTTACATTTTTCAGCGCATCTTCCACCAACTCAATTGCCATACAATTTTCAACTGGAACATCAAAAGGTAACTTAATATCAAAATCAGATGCTTTTCTGTAACCAAATTTAGGATAATAAGTTGGATGTCCTAATAAAATAATCGATTCAAAACCTAATTCTCTCGCTTTCTTATGCGCAAATTCTATTAAATGGCCACCAATTCCATTTCCTTGATAATTAGGCAGAACCGCTACTGGCGCAAGCGCTAAAGAATCATACGAAGAATTAGAATGATTAATTTTAATCTTTGTCAATAATACGTAACCAACAATAAGTCCGTTCATTTCAAAAACAATAGACAAATCAGGAACAAAACCATCAGAATTTCGTAATCGTTCAACTAAAAATTGTTCACGATGATCACTATATTCTTCATTTTCAAAAGCTTTTTCAATCAATTCAAAAACCTGATTATAATCTTTTTCCTCCTCTTTTCTAACAAACATTCCAACTATCAATTGATTAACCTTATAAAATTAGAAAAAGGTTTTAACAAAACAAACAACAAATCGTATCTTTGTAGCTTATAGATTTTAAGCAAATGAGTCAACCAAAAAGATATACAATTACAGCGGCTTTACCTTATGCTAACGGACCATTGCACATTGGTCACATGGCAGGTGTTTACGTTCCTTCTGATATTTATGCGCGTTTTTTACGAAGAAAAGGAAAAGATGTAGCATTTATTGGAGGTTCTGACGAACATGGTATTCCAATTACAATTCGTGCCAAAAAAGAAGGCGTTACGCCTCAAGACATTGTTGATCGTTACCACGAAAACATCAAAAATACATTGGCTAATTTTGGTGTGACGTTCGATATTTATTCTCGTACAACATCAGATAAACACAGAGAAGTTGCTCAAGATTTCTTCAAAACGTTGTATGATAACAACAAGTTTACAGAAGATGTTACGGAACAATTTTACGATGAAGATGCGCACGAATTTTTAGCGGATCGATACATTCGTGGTGAATGTCCGAAATGTGGTAATCCTGATGCTTACGGCGATCAATGTGAAAAATGTGGCTCTACATTAAGCCCAGAAGAATTGATTAATCCTCGTTCTGCTTTATCTGGAAATACTCCAATCAGAAAAGAAACAAAAAACTGGTATTTACCATTGGATCAATATCAAGATTTCTTATCAAAGTGGATTTTAGAAGGTCACAAAAATGATTGGAAATCGAGTGTTTATGGTCAAGTAAAATCTTGGTTAGATGATGGTTTAAAACCTCGTGCAATGACACGCGATTTGAACTGGGGAATTCCTGTTCCTGTTGATGGAGCTGAAGGAAAAGTAATGTATGTTTGGTTCGATGCGCCAATTGGTTATATTTCTTTCACGCAAGAATGGGCAGAGAAAAACGGTAAAAACTGGAAAGATTATTGGCAAAATGAAGAAACGAAATTGGTTCATTTCATCGGAAAGGACAATATCGTTTTCCACTGTATCATTTTCCCAACAATGATGAAAGCGCATGGCGATTACATTATGCCAGACAATGTTCCTGCAAATGAATTCTTGAATTTAGAAGATGATAAAATCTCAACTTCTCGTAATTGGGCAGTTTGGGCACACGAATATTTAGAAGATTTCCCGAATCAACAAGATACATTGCGTTATGTGTTGACGGCAAATATGCCTGAAAATAAAGACAATAACTTTACGTGGAAAGATTTCCAAACGAAGAATAATTCTGAATTAGTTGGAATTTTAGGAAACTTTATTAACCGTGTAATGGTGCTTTCTCACAAATATTACGAAGGAATTGTTCCTGCAAAAACAATTGAATTTGAAGAATTAACTGAAATCAAATATTTTGCAAAGCGCATTGGTGATCATTTAGAGAAATATGAATTCCGTGCTGCGTTGACAGAATATATGAATTTAGCTCGTCTTGGAAATCAATTTTTACAAGCGCAAGAACCTTGGAAAAAAGGTGATGATCCAGAAGCTGTAAAAGGAATTATGTATGCTGCGACGCAAATTGCTGTGGCATTAGGACAATTGGGAGAACCATTTATTCCATTCGCTTCTGAAAAAATGTTGGCTATGATGAATGTAGAAAAAATGAGTTGGGATGATTTAGAATCAACAGACGAATTTGTAAAAGCTGGACATCAATTAGGTCAATCTGAACTAATCTTTGCGAAAATTGAAGACGAAGCAATCGAAGCACAAATCAATAAATTAAACGAAAGTAAAGTCAAAAATAATATGACAAATCCAAACGCAGAACCTCAAAAAGAATTGATTTCTTTTGACGATTTCCAAAAAATGGATATCCGTATCGGAACTATTTTAGAAGCGAAAAAAGTTGAAAAAGCAGATAAATTATTCGAACTAAAAGTAGATACAGGAATGGACGTTCGCACAATTGTTTCTGGTATTGCAGAACATTTTACGTTAGAAGAAATCGTTGGAAAACAAGCAATGGTTTTAGCAAATTTAGCGCCTCGTAAAATTCGTGGAATCGAATCGAACGGAATGTTATTATTCGCTGATAAAGCAGACGGAAAATTAACGTTTGTAAATCCAGAAGAAGAAACGCCAAACGGTGTTCAAGTTGGGTAGACTTAGATTTTAGATATAAGTATTGAGATATTAGAAAGCCACTTCGATGAAGTGGCTTTTGTTTTTATTTTAATTTAAATTCAGTTGCAATAACATATTGATTATCTAAAACTAATAGCTGATTTTCAAACTTTTTCGGCTCTCCAAAAGTTTTAAATTTGATATTATTTTCGATAAAAAATTTCTCTATCTCATCAATTATTGAAAATGGAGCATTCAGAAATTTACCATTTCCTTCATTTATATTCTTTAAAAAAGTTTCAAAATCTAAATTTGATTTGTTTAAATAATCTTTTAATTTTCGAAAGCCTAGAACTCTATTATGAATAATCCTCTCTATATTTTCTAGAAAAAAATCTATGTTTTGTGGTTTTGAATTTAAGAAAATTTCTAAAAAACTTTCATTGTAATCAATTAATAATGGATGATCAGAAAACAACAATAACTTACATTCATTTTTTTCTTTTAAGAAAGCTTCCTTTTTACCAAGAAAATCAAAACGATAATTAATATTCTCAAAAATTAAAGAGATATAATTCGAATTAAAATCGTTAATTCTTACGACTTGATTATTTAAATCGTTAATTATCATTAAAAAAATTTTCTAAGGATGTTCTGGAAAAGTAAACGAATCGCCTTGATTTGGTTTATTTTTTCGTTGAGCCGGATTATCTTCTTTTGTTATTTGATGTTCATTCAACTCATGTGCTGCGGTAAACGAAGTTACCATTGTATTCAGCATTTCCGAAGCTGCTGTTGGTGAATTTGGCAACAAAACTAATTTGCTTCCAGATTTTTCTCCAATCGCTTGCAATGTATCATAATGTTGCGTCACCACAATTAGCGCAGAAGCTTCTTGCGACGTAATTCCTGCTCCATTCAATACATCAACCGATTCCAATAAACCTTTTGCAATTTCACGACGCTGATCTGCAATACCTTGTCCTTGCAAACGCTTCGATTCTGCTTCGGCTCTTGCTTTTTCTACAATCAAAATACGTGCAGCATCACCTTCATATTGCGCCGCTAATTTTTCACGTTCAGCTGCATTAATACGATTCATCGCATGTTTTACTTGCTCATCTGGATCAATATCGGTTACCAATGTTTTGACTATTTCGTAACCATATGAATTCATTGCTTCTTGCAATTCACTTTTTACAGCAACTGCAATATCATCTTTCTTCTCGAAAACATCATCTAAACGAAGTTTTGGAACTTCAGCTCGAACAACGTCAAAAACGAAAGAAGTAATTTGTGTATAAGGATTATCTAATTTGTAAAATGCATCATAAACTTGAGTTTTGATGACTTGATATTGAACAGAAACTTTCAATCGAACAAATACATCATCTTTTGTCTTCGTTTCGACAACAACATCTAATTGTTGAATTTTAAGAGACATTTTTCCAGCAATTCTGTCTACAATCGGAATTTTGAATTGCAATCCTGGATTACGAATACTATTAAACTTCCCGAAACGCTCGATTACAACCGCAGTTTGTTGTTTTACTGTAAAGACGAATAAAAAAAGGAAAATAATTCCAAGAAAAACGATCACGCCTAAATATCCCATAAGTTTTAGTGTTTTGAATTTGTTGGATTAAGATACAAAAAAAATTAGGAATGTTAAGTTATAACATTCCTAATTCGAATTTTGCTTCTTCGCTCATCATATCTCTATCCCAAGGTGGATCGAACGTAATTTCTACGTAACATTTCGTTACATATTCTATCTCTTCTACGCGCTGTTCTACCTCTAGAGGTAAACTTTCAGCCACGGGACAGTTTGGAGATGTAAGGGTCATGGTTACTTTTACTTCACCATCTGCATTCACCTGTGCATCGTAAACCAATCCCAATTCATATATATCAACTGGAATCTCTGGATCGTAAACTGTTTTGAATTTTTCAACCAATTTTTCACCAATCGAATCTAATTGTTGTTCTGTTAATGCCATTGTTATCAACTGTTATTGTTCTGCAAATGTACAAATAGTTTAGCTTACGTGGAATTTTTCTAAATAACTATTTTTAATGACTTAAAATAAAATAGTTATAATAGAAGAAAATCGCTTCTTTGGAGAACCCAAAAAAGCGATTTACAAACACGAAGAACTTTTTTATAAGAAAAGTTTAATCATTATATAGTTTTAATTATAAACCTACTGTCCATCCTTTTGCCCAAGTTGGTGTATCTACACCATTTCCAGCTCCAGTATTATCTGCTTTTGCATAAGCTTTCGATACATCTACAGCAGTACCAGCAGAAGATTTACCTGTAGCTTCTACTCCAACGTTTATGAATTGAACGTTTTTCAAGAATAAATCATTCGGAATCCAAGAAATTGTAGCATCATGCTCGATATCGATACCTTTAGCCCAGTTTGCTAAAACAAAATTCTCAAATTTTCCTTTTGTACCAACACGTAATTTCATTGCTTGGTTTTCTCCTTCTCCTACATAATCTTTACCTAAACCTATTAAAGTAACATATCTAATTGTAGGATTTGCAATTGGAGTTAAAGTATGATTACTTGAATTGTTATCAGCCTCTATACCTCTATTTCCTTTACTACGACCTTCTTTTCCGTACCAATATTCGTTTGTACCAACCCAACCTTCAGTCCAATCAAATTGATCATCTTCGTTTTCATTTGATACGATATATTTAGTATTAACAGTTCCTCCAAAGAATTCGATTCCGTCATCAGAACCTGCATACATTTGTACATATTCAATTTTAGTTCCGTTACCTACACCAAATAAAGAAAGTCCATTAAACTCTTTTTCAGAATTATAAATAGCTCCAGCGTATTCGATACGAGTATATGTTATTGTACCAGAATTATCATTTGCAACATCACCACCATATGTTAATTCAGAAACCTCAGCAGTAGCTGTTTTTGCTTTGTTAATTGGTGCTTTACCACATAAAACTACTCCACCCCAAGAACCTGGTGCTTTTTTGTCTGATGTAAATACAACTGGTTTAGCAGAAGTTCCGTTAGAAAATATTTTACCACCTTGCGCAACTGCAATATAAGAAGATGTACCACCGTTTGCAACAATTTGTGTACCAGCAGGGATTGTTAATTCAGCTCCGTCGTTAACTTGAATTTTCCCTGTTAAATAATATACTTTTGATGGATCTAAAGTAATTTTATCTCCACTTTTTAATTCACCTTTAAAATCAGCAGGATTCGCAACAAACCCAGAAGGATTTGTATTAATGTCTCCATTATCATCGTTATTACTACAGCTTGTTAAGGCTAATGTAGAAAATGCTCCTACTAAAAATAGTTTTAAAATTGATTTTTTCATAATTAAATGTTTTATTGTGTTTGTTTTATTTTGTTTTAAAATTGATAGTTAACAGATAAACCGAAGTTCATTCCTTTTTTATAACTTAATGTTTTTACATCTCCATTCAAATTCTCTTGTACACGGTCTATTGTAGGATTTAATAAGTTTTTAGCAGAAAAATTGATCCCGATATTTTTATTCAATTTCGAACGTAAAATGAAATCTAATGTGCTAAATCCTTTATCTACTTGATTTCCTCTTGTTTCAGTTCCAAGCGCATAAATACGATCAGAGAAATAGTTGTAAGCCACAGTTGCCATTACGCTTCCTCCACTTGCCCATTTCTTAGAATAAGATAAATCTGCATTTGTAATAAATTTTGAAGCTCCCGTAAATGCATCTTCTGCATTTGTAAAGTTGGTATTGATTCGTTGTCCATTAAACAAAGTTTCTTTGTATACTTTTTCATTGTTTAACTCTTGATTAGAATACATATAAGCACCGTTAAACCCAACTGTTAATTGTTCTGGATTAGATGTTTTATTATCTAAAATTGCTTTTCTAACTTCTAATTCTGCACCAACTGCATATCCCCAATCTCCTGTATTTGCATAGGAAATATCATTAGATGATGAAGCAATTGTTGTTGTATTGATTGGATCTTGAATATATTTTCCGAAACCTCCCAAAGAGATTACTTCTCCACTTTTCGGGAACCATTCCCATTTAATATCCGCATTGTAATTTGTTGATGGATATAACATTGGATTCCCACGGAAAGTTTCTGTTACATCTTCATAAACAAACATAGCTGTTTCCTTAAATTGAGGAAGTGTATATGTTTTAGATGTTGCAAAACGTAAGTTTTGGTTATCTGTTAATTTATAACGTAACATCAAACTTGGTAATAATTCGAATTGATCGAAAGAATTTTTACCTTGTGATAAAGCTGTGTACCAATCAATACTTTGTTTAAGATATTCTGCACGAACGCCCAAAACAGCTGTTAATCGATCTGTAAAATTATATTCTACCTCAGCAAAACCTACTTGTATATCTTTTTGTCCACTGTAAACTTGCGATCTATAGCTTCCGTCAGATTTGATATCAAATGTTGTAATTTCGAAACCTGAACCATAATTTGATTGATTGAAGAAAGCATCTAAATTATTTGGGTCAACTTGAATTCCACTTCTCAAAATTTTGAAGTTAAATTGATTCGCTTCAAAATCTCTTTCTTTATGTCTACCTTGGTATCCAATAGAAATTTTAGCTTTATAGTCTTTCAAATCACCACCAAAAACTCGGTTATATTCCAAGTTAGCAGAAACCTCGTTCTCATTAAGATTTTGATAATAACGGTTACTTAACGAAGCGTCTTGAGAAGCTAACACATATTGTCCAGATTGCTTATCCAAACGCATTGTATTTTGCAAACGGTCTGGCATATCTTGTTTCACTGTATTGTAAGAAACGCCCCAATGAAACTCAGATTTATCATCTAATCTGTGATCTCCTAATAATTGATTGACAAAAACTTGGTTTCTTTCATAAGTTCCTCTACGAATAAATCCATTATTATCTTCCGCTAAATCTCTAATAAATCCTTTGTATTCTTGTAAACTTTGAGAAGTGTTGTTAATAAAAATACTATTTGCTCTTAATCTATTATTTGGATTAAAATCATAATACAAATTCACCATTCCTGTTGTATTCGTATTATAACTATCTTTTGTGTACTCATTGAAACCTTTCAAATTATTTCCTTGAGCATCAACAGAACGTGCTAAACCTTTCTCAATACTTTGCGCTGAGTTATCAAAAGCAGCTGTTGCAAAGAATCCGAATTTTGCTCCGTTTTCAAACTTGTAACTTTTTCCTCCTTTTATATTGAAACCTCCCGCTACAGCAGATTTAGATTGAGGATTGAAACTATTTGTAAAGTGATATCCAGTTGTTGCATTTGCTGGAATTTTTGTTTTTTGAAAACCAAACCAATTTGGTCCATCTTGCAAATTGAAGTTTTTATTGGTAATCGCGTTAGAATTCAAATTTAATCCTGTTCCGCTTTCTAATAAACCATTTCCTTCGTATAATTTTGATGCAATATCGATATTTGCTCCTCCAAAATCAGCCATCATTCTTACATTGAATGTTTTGCTCAATGAAATGTAATCAATAACATCTGTTGGAAATAAATCTAATTTAATATTCTTGTTACTAGGATTTTCTGACGGAATTGGTAAACCATTCAATGAAGTATAATTATAACGATCTCCTAATCCACGTACAAAAACATCTCCTGTACCTTCTTGTTTTGTAACACCAGCCATTTTCGCAACTGCCGAAGCCGCATCACTTACACCTTTACGATCCAATTCTGCTGCACCAATATTCTCTACCATTTTTACAGATTTTTTCTGAATATTAAGTAAAGAAGCTTCTCCAGATTTATCTTTTCTACCTGTTACAACAGCTGTAGATAAATCAATCTTTGTATCTTTTAAATCTTCTGGTTTCAAATACATATTTAATGTATTCGAATCTGATAAATTTTGAGAAACAGATTGATAACCGTCTACTTTAATATCTAATTGGTAGGTATCATCTGGAACTGAAATTTCGTAGTGACCTTTATCGTCTGTTTTTGCTTGAATATTTAATCCTTCAACCACAAAAGTTTTTTCAGAAAGTGGTTGGTTTGTTTTTTGATCAAATAAAGTTCCTTCTAATTTAATATTAGTCTGTGCAAAAAGTGCTGCCGAACCTAATAATAAAAGTAAAGTTAAATTGCGTTTCATTGCGATTGTATAATTCGTGTTTGTTTGATGGCAAAGTTGCTGCAATCCAATGAAAAACATTTTTAGAAATTGTAAAGGTTTTGTTAGGTAATTGTTATGAAATTATCGTAACTTTAAATGAATGTTAAGAAATGTTTTTACCTAATTTCTCCTAAAATTTAAGCTTAATTTTACATCGACTAATTTTATTTAGTTATTACAAACAATTATGAAGAACATTAAAATTTTATTAGTTGACGACGAACCAGATATCTTAGAATTCATTGGTTACAACTTAAAAAAAGAAGGTTTTGAAGTAGAAACAGCTCAAAACGGATTAGAAGGTTTGAAACAAGCCAAAATTTTTCGCCCAGATTTGATTCTATTAGATGTAATGATGCCACAAATGGACGGAATGGAAATGTGTGCAGAGTTGAGAAAATTAGATTCTTTTCAAGATACTTTGGTCGTTTTTCTTTCTGCTCGTGCCGAAGATTTTTCTCAATTAGCTGGTTATGATGCTGGTGCAAATGATTATATCTTAAAGCCTATCAAACCAAAAGTTTTAATTAGTAAACTAAATGCTTTATTGAAATTAAAACAACCTAACGAAGCGCCAAAAGACGAATTTATCAAATTGAATAATTTCGAGATTAACCGCGAAACCTATAAAGTAAATTACCAAGGGCAAGACTTTTTGTTACCTCGAAAAGAATTTGAATTGATTGCTTTGTTGGCTTCAAATCCAGAACGTGTTTTCAAGCGTGAAGAAATTTTGGAGAAAGTTTGGGGAAATGAAGTTGTAGTTGGTGGACGTACAATTGACGTACATATGCGCAAATTACGCGAAAAATTTGGGAACGATCGTTTCTCAACAATCAAAGGAATTGGATACAAAATAAATGACTAAAAGCTCGTAATGGCTTCAACTTTCAAAGTTCAAAACATTTTTCTATTTGCCTTTCTCAGTACATTATTCTTGGCTTTAGGATTTGTTTTGTTCTCTTTTTTATGGTTTGGAAATATTGATTTTATTCTCCAAGAAAAACTATTTTTCATCAGTTTAATGCTTCTTTTATTGATTGGATTATCAATATTTTATTGGTTTTCTTTAAAAAATCAACGAAAAAAAGATTTTACTGAAATCTCGAAAAATATTCCACAATTTCAATCCAGTACAATGGATTTTGAAGAACTTTCTCAAAAAATTTCTACAATTACAGAAGATCAATCCAAAGAAATTGATGTTTTGCATGAGCGAGAAAATTACAGAAGAGATTTCTTAGGGAATATTTCACATGAATTAAAAACACCTCTTTTTTCGGTACAAGGTTATTTGTTAACGCTGATAGAAGGCGGAGTTGAAGATGAATCTATTCGTGATAAATACTTAAACCGAATCAATAAATCGGTTGATCGATTGATTTATTTGGTCAAAGATTTGGACATGATTGCAGAACTTGAACGTGGACGAATCAATATCGAATTTTCGGTTTTCAATTTGACGGCACTTGTACAAGATGTGATTGATTTATTAGAAATTAAAGCTGAAAAAAATAACATCAAAATTTCACTAAATTATCCTATTCATCAACCGATAAAAGTTGTAGGTGATATTCAGAAAATACAACAAGTTTTGATTAATTTGATTGTAAACGCCATCAATTATTCAAATCCAAATACAGAAATTGACATCGATTTTGAAGAATATGATGATAAAATTCAAATCTCGATAAAAGATCAAGGTGTTGGGATAAAACAAGAAGACATTGACCGAATTTTCGAACGTTTTTACCGAATTGATAAATCTCGAAATCGTAACAATGGCGGGTCTGGACTCGGTTTAGCAATTGTAAAACATATTTTAGAAGCCCATAAACAGAAAATTTATGTGACAAGTAAAATAGGAAAAGGTTCTACTTTTTCGTTTTATTTACAGAAGGCTTAATATTGTTCTTGCTTCTTAGTAAATTTCAAGGTAATGTTGTGCTTAAAAACTTTCAACGTGTCATTTTTAGCCTCTTTCCATAAGAAATAAGGAGGTTTCAAATTCAGTACATTTCCTTTTACAGCTAACGAATCCTCAAAAAGTTCAGCATAAAGAATTGTATCTTTTTTTAAGAATTCTTTGTCTTTATAGTCAATCAAATAGTAATCATTTCTGACATAAATAGGATCTTTGACACGAAGTGTTGAATCCTTTTCATCAAAATCCCATTTGATATTAACAGGATTAAAGCCATCTTCGTACCCCACAAAAACACGTGTTGTATTTACGATATGTCTAACAGAAAAAATAAGGATAGTAAAAAAAATAAGGATACCGATATAATATAATATCAATTCTTTTTTCATGGATTTGGTTTAGTTGTTGATTGTTAATGTACAAATATCGCCATTCTATCCTAAAAGATACATAAAAAATGTAAATTTGCATAAATTTAATTTTAATATAACTTCCAATAATGCAATATAATCCGAATGAAATCGAACCAAAATGGCAAAAATTTTGGATTGAAGAAAAGACGTTCAAAGCTGAAAATCAATCAGAAAAACCTAAATTTTACGTATTAGATATGTTTCCTTACCCTTCTGGAGCTGGATTACACGTAGGCCATCCACTTGGATACATTGCGTCTGATATTTATTCTCGTTACAAAAAATTAAAGGGTTTCAACGTTTTACACCCAATGGGTTACGATTCTTTTGGTTTGCCTGCGGAACAATATGCGATTCAAACAGGTCAACATCCTGCGATTACAACAACAACGAATATCGAAGGTGGAGTTGATAAACAAGGAAATGTGATTGCTGGATACGAAAACCAAATGAAAAAAATTGGTTTGGGATACGATTGGGATCGCGAAATCAGAACTTCGGAACCTGAATATTATAAATGGACACAATGGATTTTCAATCAATTATTTGATTCATATTATGATAATTCAACTGATAAAGCTGAATCAATTTCTAAATTAGTTGAAACATTCAAAACTGAAGGTAATGCGAATGTAAACGCTGTGGCGGATGATGATATCGAAATCTTTACAGCAGAGCAATGGAATGCCTATTCTGAAAAAGAACAACAAGCAATTTTATTAAAATATCGTTTAACATTCTTAGCAGAAGCAGAAGTAAACTGGTGTCCAGATTTAGGAACTGTTTTAGCAAACGACGAAGTGATTAACGGATTATCTGAGCGTGGAGGATTCCCTGTTGTGCGAAAAAAAATGACACAATGGATGATGCGTATCACGGCTTATGCTGATCGTTTATTAACAGGTTTAGATAAATTAGATTGGCCAGATCCGATCAAAGAATCACAAAAAAACTGGATTGGTAAATCGACTGGAGCAAGTATCGAATTTCAAATTTCTAATTTCGACGGTGATAAAATCGAAGTATTTACAACTCGTCCTGATACTGTTTTTGGTGTTTCTTACGTGACTTTAGCGCCAGAGCATCCTTTGGTTTCTCAAATTACAACTGCAGAGCACAAAGCAAAAGTTGATGCTTATGTCGATTATACTTCAAAACGTTCTGAAAGAGATCGTTTAGCAGATGCTAAAAATATTACAGGAGAATTTACAGGCGCTTATGCCATTCATCCTTTCACAGGAAAACAACTTCCGATTTGGATTGGTGATTATGTATTAGCTTCTTATGGAACTGGTGCTGTAATGGCTGTTCCAGCTGGTGATGAGCGTGATTTTGCTTTTGCAAATCATTTCGATTTACCAATTATTAATATTTTCAAAGGGAAAGATATTTCTGAAGCTGCTTTTACAGAAAAAGGTGGTTTCGAATTACAAGATTCTGATTTCTTAAACGGATTAGATTATAAACAAGCGGTTGCAAAAGCAATTGAAGCTTTAGAAGAAAAAGGTTTTGGACAAGGAAAAACAAACTTCCGTTTACGCGAAGCTGTTTTCTCTCGTCAACGTTATTGGGGAGAACCAGTTCCGGTTTATTTCAAGGACGAAATGCCTTATACAATTCCAACAGCTGCATTGCCAATTATTTTACCAGAAGTTGACGAATATTTGCCAACGAAAGATGGTGAACCACCATTGGGACGTGCAACAAAATGGGCGTTTGATACAACAACAAACGAAGTTGTAGACAATAGTTTAATCAACAATGAAACGATTTTCCCTATCGAATTGAACACTATGCCAGGTTGGGCAGGTTCTTCTTGGTATTGGTTACGTTACATGGATGCGAAAAACGACAACGAATTTGTGTCAAAAGAAGCGGTTGATTATTGGCAAAATGTAGATTTGTACATGGGTGGATCTGAGCACGCGACTGGTCACTTGTTGTATTCTCGTTTTTGGCAAAAATTCTTGTTTGATAAAGGATTCGTTCCTACAGATGAATATGCAAAAAAACTGATTAACCAAGGAATGATTTTGGGAATGAGTGCATTTGCTTACCGTATTAATGGTACAAATACATTTGTTTCGAAAGGTTTAAAAGATCAACACGAAACAACTCCAATCCACGTCGATGTTAATATGTTGAAAGATGGAGGAGATGAATTAGATACAGAAAAATTCAAAACATGGCGCGAAGATTATGCTACAGCTGAATTTATTTTAGAAGATGGTAAATACATCACAGGACGCGAAGTTGAAAAGATGTCAAAATCTAAATTCAATGTCTTAAATCCTGATGATATTTGTAATCAATATGGAGCAGATTCTTTACGTTTATACGAAATGTTTTTAGGTCCAGTTGAGCAATCTAAACCATGGAATACACAAGGTTTATCTGGAGTTTATTCATTCTTGAAAAAATTCTGGAGATTGTATCATTCAGGAGCAGAAGAAACATTCTTCGTCACAGAAGATGAACCAACAAAAGAAGAAATGAAAGTCTTACATCAAACCATCAAAAAAGTGGATGAAGATGTAAACAATTTCTCTTTTAATACATCGGTTTCTACTTTTATGATTGCTGCAAACGAATTAGGAAAATTAAAAACAACTAAACGTGCAATTTTAGAGCCTTTGGCAATTATTATTTCTCCTTATGCACCACATATTGCTGAAGAATTATGGTCAAAATTAGGACATGAAACGTCAATTGCACATGCAGATTTTCCTGTTTTTGAAGAAAAATGGTTAGTTGCAGATGCAAAAGAATATCCAGTTTCATTCAATGGTAAAATGAAATTCTTATTAGAATTACCTTTATCGTTGTCAAAAGATGAAATTCAAGAAATAGTAATGAATGACGAACGTACAATCAAACAATTGGGTGATCGTACACCAAAAAACATCATTATTGTTCCTGGAAAAATCATTAATATCGTTGGATAAAATTCGTCAGTTCGAGTGATTTTTAGAAATGAAATGTATAAAAATTGTATCGAGAACAGAATTTTAAAACCTTATTCTCGATACTAAATTCTTTCAGAATTTCACTCGAATTGACGGTTTCAAAATACCAATATAAAATCCTCGCAATTGCGAGGATTTTATTTTTTATACTATCTTTAATCAAAACTATAACTCAATGAAATATTTACCAACTTTAGAAACGGAGCGTTTAATAATACGTCCAATTACGATGGATGATTTGCAAGATTTTTATGAGATGGATTCTCAACCAGAAGTTCATATATTTCTGAAAAATCAACCAATTAAAACGATTGATGAAACAAGAGAAATCATCCAAAATTTATTGATTCAATACCAAGAACTTGGACATGGACGTGTAGCTGTTGTGGAGAAAGAATCGGGAAAAATGATTGGTTGGACTGGTTTTAAATACATGACCGAAAAAGAAGCGATGAATAATCGATTTGATTTCTTAGATTTTGGCTATCGTTACCGAAAAGAAACTTGGGGAAAAGGTTACGCGACAGAAGCTGCGAAAGCTTGCATGGATTTTTACCGTGAAAATATGACTGATTTTAAACTAAATGCTATAACACATACAGAAAATGCAGCATCAAGAAATGTTTTAGAAAAAATAGGTTTCGAAGTCACTGAAACTTTTCATCTGGACATGTGGGATCTGGATTGCTTTTGGTATGAATTGAAGAAATAATTAATCATGAAACATCCTATTATACTTTTATGTACAATTCTTGTTTCGACATGTAGTTTTGCACAAAAAATTTCGACGAATGATTATGAAGTTAAAATAACTTTAGCTGATTTTAATCTGAAAGGAAAGGTAGAAAAAGTGACTTCAACTGCAACAGATGCAAAAGGAAATACCACAACTTTACCTTTTTTGGAGAATGAATTTTACAATCAAATTTCGTTAGAATTTAATCAAAAAGGATTGTTAACAAAGCGAACAAATTATTTGGATTATCAAGGAAAATTAGCTGTTTATAACTATGTTAATTACGATTACAATAACTCAAATTTTATTGATAAACAGACGAATATAGTTATTAACAATGGTGAAGATCCAAAACGAATTGCTTCGGACAAAACCTTTGTTTATGACAATAAAAATCGGTTGATAAACTTGACCGAAAAGATTGAAGGAAAATCGTCAAAATCGAGTTATGAAACGATTTTTAATTATTCAAATAAGTTGGATAAAATCACAACAAAGGTGGAAGGTTCTACGATTAGTGAAAATAATTTGACGTATAACAAAAATGGCTTATTGGTTTTGGACGAAATGACTTCTTTTGATGGAAAAAAAGGACGAAAATCGTATTATATTTACGATAAAGAAACACCTATTTTTCAGGAAGAAATTGCTGGAAATTCGAGCAAAATAATGTTTTTTGAGAATGGAAATATTTCGAAATTACAATCATTTGACACAAATAAAACGTTGGCTTATCAAGCTGATTTTGATTCGAAAAATGAAATTGTCAATTTCAAAAAACAATCCTTCCGAAATGGACAAACTGTTTTAACTTCTTATCAAGTTTCGTATGAATATGATTCGAAAAATAATTGGATAAAAGCTTCTATTTCAACAAATGGAGATTTAAAATATGTTGTAAAACGAACGATAAGTTATTATTAAAAAACAAAAGGTTGAGCAATGCTCAACCTTTCTTCACAAATAAATAACACTACACTACTTAAGTCATAAAAGTAGGATGTTAAGCTTAAATCGCTTTTGGCGTATATATTTTTCTTAATTCTTTTGTCGCCGCAACCATTTCGATTAATGCTTTTTCAGTTTCTTCCCAATGACGCGTTTTTAGTCCGCAATCAGGATTCACCCATAATTGATCTGCCGGAATAACTTTTGCCGCTTTCTCTATCAAATCAACCATTTCCTCTTTCGACGGAACGCGAGGCGAGTGAATATCATAAACTCCAGGTCCAATATCATTTGGATAATTGAAATCTGAAAAAGCATTTAACAATTCCATTTGGCTACGCGAACATTCAATTGTAATAACATCCGCATCTAAATCAGCAATATTTTGGATAATATCATTGAATTCTGAATAACACATATGCGTATGAATTTGCGTAGAATCCTCAACATTACTTGACGCTAATTTGAACGAATCAACCGCCCATTTCAAATAATTTTGCCATTCATTTTTTCTCAATGGTAAACCTTCTCGAATTGCAGGCTCATCAATCTGAATAATTTTAATTCCAGCTTTTTCTAAATCCAAAACTTCATCACGAATCGCCAATGCAATTTGTTTACATGTCGTAGATCTTGGCTGATCATCGCGAACAAAAGACCATTGCAAAATCGTAACTGGACCTGTCAACATTCCTTTTACTTTTTGTTCTGTGATAGATTGTGCATATTTCGACCAATAAACCGTCATTGGAACTGGACGATAAACATCACCAAAAATAATAGGCGGTTTTACACAACGCGTTCCATAACTCTGAACCCAACCATTTTTAGAGAAGACAAATCCGGCTAATTTTTCACCAAAATATTCCACCATATCGTTGCGCTCATATTCACCATGCACCAAAACATCAATGCCAATTTCTTCTTGCCATTCTATCGTACGCTTGGTTTCTTGTTTCAGTAAAGTATCATATTCTTCGGCAGATAATTCTCCTTTTTTATACTTCGCACGCCAACTTCTCACCTCTTGTGTTTGTGGAAAAGATCCGATTGTTGTCGTAGGAAAAGGAGGAAGATTTAGCACATTTTGTTGCACAATTTTTCGCTGTCCAAAACTATTTGTACGATTATAATCTTCATCTTTTATTGCATTTACTCGTTCTTTAACTTGAGTTTGATGAATTAATAGAGAATTTTTTCTATTATTAATCGAAAATTGATTCGCTTCATATTGTTGAATCAATTTTTCGTCATTCGGGTTTGAGAAATAATTTTTTAAGAAAGCAACTTCTTCCAATTTTTGCTTAGCAAATGCAAACCAATCTTTGATTGTTGTCGGAAGATTTTTTTCGTTTGTTTCTAAATCTAAATCACAAGGCGAATGTAATAATGAACAAGATGTTGAAATAATAACTCGTTTTTCTCCAATTTTGTTCACAACTTTTTCTATGGTTGAAAGCGATTTTTGAAAATCATTTTTCCAAATATTTCGACCATCAACTAAACCTAAAGAAAGTTTTAATTGAGAAGGAATTTGATTCAATATTTCATCAATTTGATTTTCGTCTCGAACCAAATCAAGATGCAAAATATCAATTGGTAAATTGATTGCTAAAGCTGTATTATCTTTCAATCCATCAAAATAAGTTGCGACCTGAATTGTAAGTTGAGGAAATTCTTTTCTTATTTTTTTGTAAACTTCTTGATAAGCCGTTTTTGATTTTTCATCTAAATCTAAAGCTAAAAAAGGTTCGTCGAACTGAATTGTATTTGCTCCATGATTGATTAAATCATGAATAATTTCAAAGTAAACTGGCAATAAATTCTGAATTAAATCAATTCGATCAAATCCCTCTTCTTTTTCTTTTCCTAATAATAAATACGTAATCGGTCCAATTAAAACAGTTTTTGGATTAAAACCTTCTTTTTTGGCAGCGATAAATTCGTTTACAATTGAGTTTGAGAAATATTTAAATTCTTGATTTTTTACAAATTCTGGAACGATATAATGGTAGTTTGTATCAAACCATTTTGTCATTTCCATCGCTGTAATATCTAAATTATCTTTTTGATAGCCTCTTGCCATCGCAAAATATAAGTCTAATTCTGTATTCTTTTTATTTAACGCAACTGTATTGAAACGCGCTGGAATTGCACCAACTGATAATGTAAAATCTAAAACTTGATCGTAAAAAGAAAAGTCATTACATGGAATTAAATCAATTCCGGCAGCTTGTTGCAATGCCCAATTTTGTTTGGTAATTGTACGGCTTGTTTGCAATAAAGCTTGTAGTTCAATTTTACCTGCCCAATAATTTTCGCAGGCTTTTTTTAGTTCACGGTTAGCGCCAATTCTTGGATAACCTAAAATTTGTGTTTGCATTTTGATTGTTTTTTAATGTTCAAAAACACAAACGCGAGTTGATAAATAGTAAAACTATTTTGACAGACAGACTTCAAATCGCGAAAGTATCATCTTTTGTTTCTATTGGTAATCTGACTTGTAATTTGAATTACTTACAGTTGCGCGACAGCTCGTGATTCTCACACGATTCCCCAATAATTTGTTATTTATTTCTTCACAAATGTAATAAGACAAAATAAAAAATTGAAAAAATTGAAAAAATAAGATTTTACAACTTATTATGATTAATTTTACAAAACAAAACACTTAAACAACGATATAATATCGTGTTGAAAAGAATATTATTTGGATGGAAACATTAGATCAAACCGATTTAGAACTATTAAGAATTCTACAAAAAGATTCGAAATTGACAGTAAAAGCAATTGCTGCTTTAGTTAATTTATCTCCTTCACCCGTTTTTGAACGTATAAAAAGGTTGGAACAACAAGGTTATATCAAAAATTATAGAGCGGTTTTGGATGCCGAAAAACTAAACAAAGGCTTTATGGTTTTTTGCAGCATCAAGCTAAAACAACATGATCGCACGATTGGGAATAAACTTGTAGAAGATATTTTGTTGATTGATGAAGTGGTGGAATGTTATAATATTTCGGGCGAATATGATTTTATCTTAAAAGTGCAAGTTTTGGATATGAAGCAATATCAAGATTTTGTTTTCAATAAATTGGGCGCTTTAGAAAGTATAGGAAGTACGCACAGCTCTTTTGTGATGGCCGAAATAAAAAATACGTACGGAATCAATATTTAATAAAAACAAAAGGTTGAGCAATGCTCAACCTTTTTTCCACAAATAAATAACACACTACTTTTTGATTACTTTGAAAGTAGAATTGTTAACTTTTATGATGTAAACACCTTTTGGTAAAGAAGAAACATCTAATTGATTTTTCCCTTTTTGAAGTGTTTTCTCTGTCATTTTAGTTCCTGTAATAGCGAAAATTTCGGCTTTTGAAGCTTCATTTGTTTCGATAAACAATACATTGTTAACAGGATTTGGATAAACATTAATTGATGATTTATTTAGATCACTTGTTCCTAAAACAGCTAATGAAATTGTGATGTTTTGTGAAACAACTTTTCCATTCGAATTGAAAGAAAGTTTAATTTTAGCTGTTCCATTTTTTAATGGATTAATTACTAATTCTTCCTTATCATTAATCGAAATTTCAGCGACATCATCATTTTCAATAATTTCTAAATCTTTTACAATTGCTGCTGATAAATTATCTAAATCAGAAACTTTATCTTTCAAATCAATTGTTGTTGCTGAGTTGATTTGATAAGTCGTCTCTAAATCATTAATAATTGGTGCTGCATTATCTGGAAAAATAGGTAAAGATTGGAACCAATAATAATCATTTAAAGGAATTGTTTTCGTTAAATTTCCTTTATTATCAAATTTATGGATCCAGTTTTTTTGGTAATGTGTTCCATATCCATTTTCTGTTGTTGTTACAATTAATTCATCTGACACAGGATCTACGCGTAAACCAGCTCCATAAACAACTTGTTTATATTGCTCATCTTGACCAGGAATTGTAGCAAAATTCTCATTGAATTCATTTTTATCCACATCATATTTTACAATTGTAGGACTAACAGACCAACCAGAACCTGGGAAAAAGTAAATCACATTTTCTTTTGTTGATGCACAAAAACTTCCTGCATTCCACGCTCCCCAAGTATTCGGAATTGTTTTCGTTGGAATCGAGATTTCTGTCGTTTCTAAAGTCACAGGATTTATTTTAACCAATTTATTTGCCAATGCTCCCCAAACATTTCCATCTTTAGATTGAACTACAGAAATAAAACTTCCAGCAATCGTTTGCTTAATTTTGTTAGTGTTTGGATCAATTACTAATATTCCACCCTTTTGTGTTACGGCAAAAACATAAGTAGAAGTTCGAATAATATTTGCTAAAGCACCAAATTTATCAGCACCTTCAATTAAAGATCCTAATTTCAAGTTTTCAATATCAAACAAATAAAGTCCACTTGAAGTCCCTAAATATCCTGTTTTAGCATCAACACCTACAAAACTTCTTCCGTCTCCACCAATTGTTTCGAAGCTGGCTTTTTTCTGTAAAGTTTTCGAATCAGCTACAACTAAACGATTTCCTTGTTTTGAAACAATGAAAAAATTATCACCATAAATTGTTGCAAAAGGAGGCGTAACACCTAATTCTTCATTGGTATTCGCAGTTTTGTAAATATTATAATCGATAGAATAATCTGGATTCATAAAATTGATTGATCCATTTGTATGACCAAACCAATCTTCATTCAAAATAAAAACGCCGTTTGTGTATTCCTTTGTTTGTGCAAAACTTGTTTGAATTGCTACTATTGTAAAAATCGAAAGTAAAAATTTCTTCATGTATTGTTTTTTTAGAAATCCGAAACCATCATTCCAAAAATGACAGCCTCGGATAAAAATATTTAGAATGTTATTTTAAAATTTATAAATGTAAATCATAAGCACCTGCAACTTCTGTTGAGATTTCGCCTAACCAACCTGCTTCTTGATTTGTTGCTGTGTAAACTTTGATAAAATCGATTCCTAATAATTTAACAGGATTTCCATTTTTATCAACAGCCCAATCAATATCAATGTTTGAATCTTCGCTGCTATTTGACGCATTGTCTACATAACCATAAGCATATTGTTTTCCTACCCAATATGTCCCATTTCCACTTTGATCCGTGTAGTTATTTGGTAAAAGTGTACCTGTAAATTTTAACTGATCCGAACCAAACCACAATGGATAATACGATTGCTTATGATAAGAATTTTTAGTTTTATAACCTGAATTTCCTTGATTATCAGACCATTTTATATACTCAATATCTGTTTGCCATCCAATAGTACCTTTTACAGGTGTTTTATTTTCGTCTGGCTTAGTATACGTTATGGTGTAATTTTTTATTGTATTTGGATTCGTATACTCACTTCCGGCAATTTCGTACCATTCGTCGTCATCTGGTTTTCCATTTTTATTTTTATCATATGCAACCATTACAATTCCAGGTTCAGAAGATCCAGCAAAACCATTTCCTAAAACTTTAAAATCGCGTTTGTTTGGTTGGTTCATAATCGTATGGTCAAAACCAAATACCACATATCCTCCGTAACCTCCAAGCGTAATCATTGTAGATTTTTCTCCTACTAAAGCCTTAGCAGCTTTGGCTGTCATATCAGCTTGAGTTTCTCCTGTTACATAAGCTGGTAAAGCATTTGTGAATTGTCCAACTGCAGGCAAATAATCAAAGACTTGAGAAATATATTTGCTGTAAGTAGATAATTCTTGTGTAACATTAACCTTTGTTTTTATTGTTTTAGAAGTTGCTCCTGAAGTAATTTCTAATGTTAAATCATAAGCACCAACTTTATCAGAAACAAAACCTAAGGTTTTCTCATTGCCAATAATTTCATTACCAAGTTTCCATGTATATGTTGCATTTTCAAAACCAGAAACAGTTGGTTCAATTGAAACAATTTTTAAACGTGCTGCATCATAAGATGCTTGTAAAGTAGCATTATCAGGATTTGTCTCGATAATGTTTTCATCATCACTACAGCTTTGTATTAAAGCAAAACTTAATGCGGTTAGTAAGATTTTAGAATATTTCATATGTAAATTTTATTTATAGACAAAAGCAAAATGAGCAGGAATATTTCCGGCAGCAGTTTTCCATTTAAAAGCACCATTTTTATCAAAACAATAGATGTAACCCATCGAAACATAATTTCCGACATCGGTTAGAAAAAGATCTTTGGTTTGAGGATTTACAGCAATTCCGTAAGGCGTTTCGATTTCATTAATAACAGGATCATTGACCAATGTTTTGTTAATAACTTGTTCTGTTTTAGTATCAATTACACCATAAGTTTTTGTGTATTCGAAAGTTGTGTAACTAAATTCGTTTGAATAATAATAGAGTTTGTTATCAACAATCGTAAAGTTAGAAACAGGAATATCAAATTTCTTTTTGATTTGATGCGTTTTACTATCTAACACATATAAATTTGATGGAACGTTATAATAATCACCACGAGAAGTCACATATAAATCACCATCTGCATCTTTTTTTAAACGATGAAGATTTACTTCTACATCAATTTTTTTGGTTTCTTTAAATGTTGATAAATCAATCACAGAAACTGTTTTATCATACTCAGGAACTCGATAACCACCTGAATTTGCTACATACAGATTATTCCCAACAACTTCTAATTCTTCTGGCTGATAACCTACCGTCACTTGTCGTGTAACCGATAAATTAATCGTATCAATTTCGACCACTTTTCCTAAGGGCGCTTTCGGATCGATTGTAACAGGACCAGCATACGAAGATGCATACGCTTTACCATTTGCAAACGTGATGTAACGACCATTTTCCAAAGGAATTGTTCCCAAATGTTTGGCTGTTCTTGCATCCATTACTTCGATAAAGTTTGATACATTGATAACCGCATATAACTTATTTCCATAAATTTTGATATCATTCCCAACATCACCCAATTCCTTTACCATAGTAGGATTTACGGTTGCATATATATTTCTATTATAGGTTCCTGTAGTAAAATCCATATAATCTATTGTTGCTTTATTACTTCCCATATTTCCTTCGTTAAGCAAATAAAAACCAACGACATCAGTTTTTTCGGGATCGGTTACACCTTCTTCTTCTTTCTCAATCAAATAAGTATCTTGTTGACAAGCATAAAAAGTGATTGCTGTTAAAAAACAGCCGAATAATTGTTTGAAATTTCTCATAAGTTTGCGCTTAATATTAGTTTGAATTGTCTTCCTGGCATTGGATAATTATAAACGACATCATATTGTTGATTCAAAACATTATTTAATTCAAAAGAAACTTTGAACAAATTTTGATTCAACCTAAATTCTTTATGTATTCCTAAATCATTTGTAAACCAAGGATTAAGACGATTTGTTTTGATATTATCTTGATGAACGTCATAACGTTTGCCTACATAAATAAAACTGTAATTAAAATTCCATGTTTTATAAGAAGCCGCTAAAACAAAAGAGCCACTATGTTTTGGTGTATATGGAATTTGATTTTTGTAGTAACTTTTTTTATGATTCGAATAATCTAACGCTTGCAAAAAACCATAGTTAAGCATTGGTGAAACTTCTATTTCTCCCAGTTGGAATGTTGATCGAATTTTAACATCCAACCCTTTTATTCTGACTTCGTCCAAATTTAACATCGTAAAACGAAACAAGCTTCCCGAAGGCGCAGCAACAATTTTATCAGTTACTTCATTGTAAAAAGCATCGGCTTGAATTGTAATATTTTTGAAAAAATTTGGAGTTGATTTAGAATAAGTAAAACCAACATTATATTGCGTTGAATATTCTGGTCGAAGATTAGAATAACCAATATTTGTATAATACAAATCGTTGAACGTTGGCATTCTAAAAATACGTTTGTAAAATGCTCTGACATTAAAATCATGAGATTTAAATGGTTGATAGTTGGCGATGATTGTTGGCGTCCATACATTTTTATCTGGAGCACTTGTGTTCATTTCTACTGATTCTTTTACAAAAGTTCCTAATAAACTTCCTTGTAAACTCAAACCTCCAAGACGATAAGTAGACGCGAACGCTACAAGATTTGTATGACGAGTAGGAAAAGAAAAATTCTTTAAATCTGCTCCCATATTATTAAACTGATAATCTGTTGCAACATTCACATCCCAATTATCTGTAATCGAATAAAGATTTGCCCAAGACACATAAAACTCGCGTTGTGTGTACTTATTTTCTGTTTTTACGGTCGAAACTGTATCTGTATAATGAGTGAAATCATAAGCAAATTTTGCGTTTATCTTTGATTGAAAGTTTCTGAATCGTTTTTCATATTTTCCTTGAACAAAATAATTTCGATCAACCAAAGTTTGTCCACGTCCATCAAATCGACCACGAACAATTGCAGCAGGAATTCCTCGATCAGAATCATATAAATATCCTTTTACATTCCAATTCGATTGATTTCCTTTTCCGATCAATCCTAATTCCAAACGTTTTGCATCAACTTGTCCATCTCTACGTTTCAAAACTGTATCGTATGCAGTTGTTCCATCCAAATTTTTGCGTTGATAACGGAATTTATATACACCATTAGTTTTAACATATTCAGCACTCAAAACAGCTGATAATCTATCCGTAATTTTTTGTTCAATACGAATTGAAGGATTGATTAATTGAATCGAACCTAGCTTATAACGGAGTGTAGCATTTGTTTTTTTATCACCAATAAAAACAGTTTTTTTGGTTTGAAGATAAATAGCAGAAGCAGAAGCATAATCTTTCGCTGATTGAAAAATATTACTTTTTTGACCATTATATAAAGAAATCACTTCCATATCGTCTAAAGAAAATTTCCCTAAATCGACAATTCCATTTTGCGCATTTCCAAGTTGAATTCCATCATAAAAAACTGCAACATGTTGAGATCCCATCCCACGAACATCAATAGTTTTTAAACCTCCAACTCCACCGTAATCTTTGATTTGTACACCTGCAAAAAAACGAACAGCATCTGCCACAGAATGGCTATTTAAAGCCTCTAGCTCCGCTCCTTTCAATTCCTGAACAGGAACAACGGCTTTTGCATTATTTTTTAAGATATTAACTTGCTGAAGCTCTAAAATACTATCATGAATAATTTGCGCAGAGGCAATGCGACATGAAAGCAAAATCAAGCTGCAACAAATAATTATAGTTTTTAGATTTCTCATTTAGCAATAATCAATTGTTGCTAACGAGAGTGTATGAAGAAGTATTGAAAGGACGAACCTATCCAAAATTTGAACTTCACGCTTTAGTCCCCGAAAGCATTCAACATTTATCATTTTGGTAGGTCTTCTGACTTACTCCTTTTTTAGAAATCCTTCCCATTTTATGAACAGTGGATATATGTATCTAAAAAATATGGAGCTTACAGCAGCGGGTCTGTTCAGGATTTTCACCTGATTCCCTGTTACCGAACGATTAAGTTCGCACCAAATGTTAATCAAAAGTAAAATTATTATTTTGAATAAACAATTAAATCTTTATCAATAATAGCTAAACAAAAAAAGCTAACTCATTCGTTAGCTTATTCTTTTACTTTATTTATTTCGATCACTTCTCCAGTTTCATCAACCTGAACCGCAATCTTTTCATAATTCCATTTATCAAATTCTTTCTCTCCAACAATAATTGCAGTTCCAGAACCTTTTGTCCCTTTTATCGGAACAGAAATATTCGCCTCTCCTGTATTATTCGAAACAGAAATATTTCCACTAAACATTCCATCCGTTTTAACATCCGTACCAAATTTCTGTTGAACTTCAGGATTTTGATTAATAATATTGATTGCATGTTTCGTCACGTCACTATCAGATGTCAACTTACTAAAACCCAAAAAAGCACCTCCAATTAACAACGCAAAAAATAAAATCACAAACGACAAACAGCCAATAGGCACTACCCATTTCCAATTACGTTTAAACCAACTTTCCTTTGGTAACAATTGATTATCATACTGATTTTCTTCCATAATGTTTAGGTTTTAAGTAAAGATAATAAATTTGGGCGTTCGCTTGTTAAATTTAAATTATAAACAAAAATAATACTGTTACTTGGAACGTAGCGAAATGAAGAATCTTAAGTTATAAGACGTAAGATTTAAGACTTACAGAATAAAGATCTAAACAAACTATCCCCTTGAGGGGATTATAGGGGTGTTTATGAAGTATTACGTAATAAGTTTTATGTTATACGTAGAACGTAGCACTTAAAACCTATAACTTTATTGAACACAAAAAAGCCTCAAGAAAATAA
>NZ_DKSU01000002.1:0-183301 GCF_002472945.1 Empedobacter sp. UBA7248
TCTTTAATGGATATAAAACAGTATTCACCTCTTGATAGAATTCGATTCCAATTGCTAAAGCGATTGTATGCTCTGAATTTGGAGAAAGGTTGTTCAACAACTCTACATTATTCACCTCTACCTCATCGTATGGATAATAATCTGTATACGAGGTTTTGGTAATGTATTCGTTTTTCTCAAAATCGATTTCTGTAGAAGCTGCTACAAATCGGCAATTCGTAGCCCCTTGCGGTGCTATTATCACATCTAAGGGTTTGTATGCATCTAATGTAAACTTTGTTTCACCAGAGATACGATCTATTGTTACTTGCACTGGAATTAATACTGTTTTCAACCACGCTGCACCTGCATTAAAATCAAACCCTTTCATCAATAATTGATTTCCTTTGTGTACATTTCTTTGACCACGAACATTTATTGTATCTTCTTTTAGAATACCGTGCATTACTTTTGTGAGACGGCTAGATAGCCTACTGTCTTTTGCATTTTTTATGATCGCATTGAATGCATTACGTAATGTTTTTCCTGCAGTACCAGCATTTTTAAATTCTTGCATATTTTCCCTGGTACGCTGAAATCGGGGATCACTCATAATGGTATTTCGGTCAATTGAGCTTTTTTCTCTTACCATGTAACCATCTTTTGATTTGTAGAAGTTTAAATCACCGATTGAACCTCTAAGTTTTAAAAAACCTTTTTGCTTTGCCATTTTTTTATAATTTTAAATTAAACATTGATCTCCATTGCGCAATGGTTTTGTAAAGTTGCAACAGCGATGTGTTTAAAGCAATAGCCAAGTCTTTTTGAGTACCTGTATGTCAATATATTACACTAATATACCATTATATGCTTTCTTTATTTTTTTGTTTTTGAATTTTAATAAAATCTAAGGGACGTAAGCCCGTTTCACTGTAAAAAACATTTGAAAATTGTCTTGGATTCATATAACCTGCTATTTCTCCTAATGCCCCTACACTATAATTAAGGTATTGTGGTTGTTCTTGTAATAAATCAGTAATAAATTTTATTCTCAACCGATTGATGTACGATGAAAAATTAATTCCTTTGTACTGATTGACACATTTTGATAAATAAGTGGTGTTTGTTGAAAATGATTTTGCCAAACTTACTACTGTTATATTAGGGTTTAAAAATTCTCTGTCCCGCTCAAATTCTTCAAATTTTAATAGTAAACTTTCAAATGCTTCTTTGTTCAAATCCTCTTCATCTTTAATCGATAGTCTCCGTTCTGTGTAACTTGATTGAGCAGATTCTTCAATAAACAGATTGTACTTTTCGATTAAATGTTTATTTTTATTTCTAGTTTTTACGATTCCTATTATCAATACTATTATTCCAGTAAAACACGCAACTAATACAACATATAATTTTTGAGACTTATTTACTAACTTTTCCTTTAATTTGAGTAATTGAGCCGTATCATATTCTTTGTATATAACTTGACTCATTTCTACATCTAGCTTATAATTTAACTCATCCATTTTCAGTAATTAATTATAATAATTTACTCATACATCATTTCGTAAAATCTAAATCTATTATAGTATTTATAATCGTTCATAAACAATATTTTCCTTTCACAAAAAACTAATTATTATATTAAAATTATAGAAATTACTCCATTATTCTGATTTTTAATTAAAGTCTAGATTTCAAAATAAATTCTCATATTCTAAAATTTAAAAACTTAATATTAAGCAAGTTAACATAATTATCGTATTGTATAAATTATATAATACAGACATTCATTCGAATGTTTAACGACAATTTCGAGTATACATTTGTGAAAAATTTGCTAGCATAAAAAATTTGCTAGTTGAATAAATGTATAAACAAACATATTATGAAATTTTCAATCCTAATTTTTCTTATTCATTTTAGTTTAAATGCGCAAGAAAATAAAAATTATTCATCAACTAATATAAAAAACGATACTATAAACATTGCTGTTCTTTTATACAATAATGTTGTGTTACAAGATTTTTCAGGTCCTATCGAAGTTTTTAGTAAAGCTAAAAATCTAACACATGGAAAATACAATATTTATACAATAGGGCTTGATTCTAAAAATATATCAACCGAAAATGGTTTGATAGAAGTAACTACAGATTATACATTAAATAATTTTCCTCCTGCTGACTATATTATTATACCGGGTGCGAATATGAAAGTTATAGAAGAGTTAAAAAATAATCATTCATTAATTGATTTTATAAAAAAAGAAAATAATAATCCTTATTCTAATATAGTGTCTATATGTACAGCATCTTATTTGCTCGCCTATAGCAACATTCTAAACAATAAAATGGCAACAACCCATTATTTTGTAGCTCATGATTTTAGTGAAAAATTTCCAGAAGTTAAACTCGTTAGAGATGTTAGATTTGTTGATGAAGGAAAAATAATCACCTCATCTGGAATAACTTCAGGAATAGATGTAGCCCTTTTCATTGTAGGGTTTCATAGCGGAAAGAGAATCCAAGAAATGATAAACAACGCATTACAATATAATTACGGACATAATCAGAAGTGGCCTACTCCAAAAAAGGGTATGATTTATAAATCTAACTAATAGATAATATTATCTGTCTCTATCCTTAGAATATAAAAAAGTATCAAATAAAATTTATAGTTCATAAATCTAATTAAATAAAACAATTAATCAACCTATCTATGAAAAAAGTAACAATAGCACTTCTAATTGCTTTATCATTCAACTCTTACTTACATTCTCAAGTGGGGATAAATACTAGTAATCCCCAAGGAGTATTTAATGTAGATGGTAAAAAAGATAACAATATAGAAGGAGCTCCCACTAAAGAACAGCAACTAAATGATTTTGTTATTACCAGCGAAGGTAATGTCGGAATAGGTACTACAAATCCTACAAGAAAATTAGAAATCATTTCTACTTCGTCTCCGGCATTTAAATTAAATGATGGTTCTCAAGGAGAAGGTTACGTCTTAACTTCTGATGCTAATGGAAATGGAAGCTGGAAAGCTACTCAAAAGCCTATTTTAGCAAATTGGTCGTCAACAGGAATATCTACTCCAGTAGAAAATGTTTCTTATACAGGTACTTCAATTACCTTACCTCCAGGAAGGTGGTTAATATTTACAAACATTATATTAGCTGCTAATCCAAATCCTGTTTCTGGACAAGGAATATGGGTAAGATTATCTTGGAGTAGTACACAACCAAATTATACTTATAGTGGTGGAACTGGAAATTTAAACTCTGGAACATTAATTAGTTCATTCGGTCTATCAAGTGGAACAACTCTCATCAACAACAGTACATCCTCAGATAAAACATACTATCTTTTTAATAATATTCCTACTATAACAGGTAATTATGTCGGAGTATGGAATAACCTAGGGAGCTCTTCATGGGCTGAAAACTCTATAATCGCTTATCCTGCAAATTAAACAATACTGATGAAAAAAATATTTTTATTATTTCTGTTTTCTTACACATACTCTCAAGTAGGAATAAATACAGAATATCCTACAGGAATTTTTATGGTCGATGGTAAAGCTGATAATAAATCTTCTACACCTAATATGAGTGCAATCAGTAATGATGTAAAAATAACTGAAAATGCAAATCTAGGAATAGGTGTCGAAAATCCTAGTACGCTTGTTGACATTAAAAGTAATAATATTAATTCTGGTTTCAGGCTGATAGATGGTTCTGAAGGAGAGTATTATAGATTAGTAAGCAATCTAAATGGTGATGCTAAATGGCAAAAAAGAAATTCTGTAATTGTATCACAAACTGAAGGCTCTTATAGTGGTTTAATTTTTACTACAACACTCAATTATACAGGTCGTTATATCATTCTAGAACCTGGAGAATGGATGGTTCGATCTAATTTATTATTAAGAGCGTTCAACTCAGCTAGTCCATCTTCTGGTGCATATGCAAGATTCTCCTGGGCTGAACATACAAATGGTGAATATATTATATCTCAAGATGTCTTATTCGGTAAAACATTCGGAGGAGATTATTTATTAGATTACGGAATTGCTAAAGGAGCCACAATCATAAAAAACTCATCTTCCGAAGCAAAAAAGTATTATTTAGTAACAAATGGAGCCGAAAATATAGGAAATTTTCCTCTTAATTCAGTTTGGGATCAATTAGGAGGTACATGGGGAGAAACATCTATTATGGCATTTCCTTTTAATTAGCTGATTATTAAAATTATTCCCCTAATTATTTAAAATCATATAAGTGAATACTAATATTTAAATAAAAATTCTCTTATTATATTAATTCTTCTAACCATCATACATCTATTAGAATTATTTATTTTATCATTTATAATCATTTCATTAACACTACAAAAGGCAGGTTAAAATCTGCCTTATACTATCTTACAAAATCATATCAAGTATAGTATTAAAGAATAAATATCTTAATTCTTTTTACAAGTATTTTAATTAAACTGCCACTTTAATCTTTCTATAAGCAGAGAGGAATTACTTTAACTTCTTTAAAGTATAAATTGGAGAATAACAAATCCTAACATTCCATTATATGAAACAGTTATATGCTATTCTTCCTCTTATTAAGAATTATACAGAGTAATAAAAAATTCTATTTTACAAAAACAAATAACTTATTAAAAACAAACGTATTAGCCTTAAGAATTTTAGTCTAAATAAAAAACTCTAACTTTGTAGAAAATTAACGAATCCAAATTGTATGAAAAAGAATTATTTATTAGCCACAACTCTATTATTAACTTCGCTTACAAATGCACAAGTAGGAGTTGGTACTACAATCCCTAACAGTACACTAGATGTAAGAGGTTCATTACAAACAGCTTTTAAAGAAATATCATCAAGTGTTACCTTAGGTATTAATGATTACTATACGACTTATAATGGTACTAATGATGCAACAATTACATTGCCTGTCATTGGAACAGGAACAAGTAGTTTTAACGGACGCATTTACAGAATTAAAAACGCCACTACCAAACGTGTAACAGTTAAAGCTTCAGGATCAAATACAATAAGAGCGACAAGTGTACCAGTTGCTAGTTTTATAATAGAAGCGGGTTGCTATGTAGAAGTTGTAAATAACACCAATACTGTTGCTACTTCTGCAACATGGGATTTATCATATATTGCTCAACCTTACACTCCAAACGTAAGTATTTATGGAACAACTTTAAAAATCCCTCATTTTTCGGCAAATATTTCAAATCATAACTCAACAGATTATGATTCTGGTACTGGAACCGAAGCTTGGTGGGTTATCTCATCAACAGCAACTTCGCAAGCTTTAAATGCAAATACATCTATTAAACCAAGTAAAATGACGATAGTTTATGAATATCAAGGAACTGCTTTTGATATTGTTAATTTACATCCAATTTTGACAGCAGGAAATACAACTTCTTTTCCCGATGTATTTACTGTTTCATTTGGCGGATTTACTGAAGTGAACGGAAAAACTCGATTAACACTAACCGTTGCTAGAATAGACTTAATAGGAACTGAAACATCATCAAGCAGCAACTGGCAAGGCACTGGATTCTTTATAAATGCTTTATTTACAAAAAAACTATTTTAAAATTCTGTTTATTCAGCTTCTAGAAAACATGTGATCAATATATTTTTAGAAACTAATTTTACTATTTATGACAAAAAGGTTCTTCATAGCAAGATGAAGAGCCTTTTCTTTTGGAATTTTACGATTTCATCTTAAAAGCGATCAAAAATTCGTCAAATGTTAGGAAGTCTTTTTTTTCTTTTCCAATAGTTGTTTGATTAGCTTGATATCAAATACAACCTTTATAATTTTACTCTCAATTACGAAATCCAATATATTGATCAAGTTCAAAAGGTGATTCAACTTAATAATTTCATTCCTAATACCTTTATATATATAATACATTGTATTTCAATATTACGTTCCTCAAATGATAGCTAGTTTTATGTTATTTTGAGGTATCGAGAAGTCTTTAACTATGTTTTTATTTTATATGATTATATTTATTTAAAATCCTTTTTAGGTAATGGAATTTGAAGTCCCGCTTTCACCGTATGCATGTTGACAAATGTCTTAAAACGTCGAATATTAGAATTACTTAAAAACAATTTTCTTATTAATGATTCATACTCTTGCATGCTCTTAACAACCATAATTAGTATAAAGTCTACTTCTCCTGTCACATAGTAACACTGTTGTACTTGTGGAACCTGACTAAAAGTGTTTTTTATTTCATCAATAAACTCAATTTTATCTGTATCCAAATCAACTTCTACAAATAATAAAATTTGAGAAGCAACTTCTTCAGGGTTAATGACAGAAATATCTGCACGAATTACTTTTTCCTCACGCATTTTTTTGATTCGGCGTTGAACTGCCGCTGCAGATAATCCAATTTTATCACCAATATCACGTTGCGAAGTCATGTTATCTTTTTGTAAAATATCAAGAATTTCTATATCAAATCGGTCTAAATCCATCATAAATAAAGCTTAAATGAAACAAAATTGCAAAACACCTTATAAAATTAAAGATTTTCACCATAGTATTTCAATTATTTTTGCAAAACAATAATAATATATCAAACATTCTATTCATGAAAAATGCGACGTTAAAAGGATTTTTATTTGCAATTATTGCAGCTTCATTATGGGGAATTTCAGGAACATTTGGGCAATTTTTGTTTCAACAACGTGGCATCAATGTAGAATGGATGATTACAGTGAGAATGCTTGTTTCGGGTGTCATTTTGTTGTTATATGCTGCAAGCCAGAAAGAAGCTAAAATCGTTGATGTTTGGCGCAATAAAAAGGATGCTTTTCGATTGGTACTTTTCTCGATAACAGGGATGCTTATGGTGCAATACACCTACTTTGCAGCCATCAAACACTCTAATGCCGCTACAGCAACAGTATTACAATATGCAGGTCCAGTTCTTATCGCTATTTATTTAGCATTTAAAAATAAAAAAATTCCTCGTTTTATTGATTTTATTGCCATTTCTTTTGCTGTTATTGGTACTTTCTTGTTGGTTACTCATGGTAAATTGGATAGCTTAAATATCTCTACAACCGCATTATTTTTTGGTTTAGGATCTGCTGTAGCTTTAGCAATTTATACGTTACAACCTATTCCATTATTGCAAAAATACAATTCGGCAACCATTATCGGTTGGGGAATGTTAATCGGCGGATTAGCCTTTTCGTTTGTTAAAGCTCCTTGGTCAATAGATGGTATTTGGGATCAGAAAACATATTTATATACTTTATTCATCATTCTTTTTGGAACATTAATTCCCTTCTATTTATACCTAACCGCTGTACAAATTATTGGTGGTCAAAAAAGTAGTTTACTTGCTTCTGCTGAGCCACTTTCTGCAACAATTATTGCAATACTTTGGCTTAATGTTTCTTTTGGTATCCTTGATTGGATTGGCAGTTTATTGATTGTTTCGACGATTTTTTTATTGAGTTATGAGAAGAAAAAAGTTAATTAAACTTTTCTTTTTAATTTCGATAATTAAAATCAGTTTTAGCAACGCACCAAAAAACGTCACTGCTGAATAGTCGAACATCAGTTGAACGTAATGAGCGTTAAAAATGATTTACTGTTATTAATCAACTTGTAACAATTTTTACCTAAGCTCCACGGAGCTTCTCCTTTTAATTTCAAATGTTTTTTCATCAAAGTTCCCCGAAAGATATATGAATTCAATCAAAAACTCTTGTCTTTGATTGAATTTATACGTTTTGTTACAACTTATTACTTAAAGATCAATACTTAGAACTTAGAAAAAATATTTATTCAAGGGGAAATTTCGGACGATCCATTTTAAATTTAGAACCATTTAGAGCTTCTAAAAAAGATTTCAAAGCAGTTTTTTCCTCTTTTGTCAAATTCAAAGGTTGCAATAATTGGTCTGTATATGGATATAAAGGATCAGCCGCTTTTTTTTCTGGAGTAGGATCTATCATGTGCATTCCGCTGTTGTATACATTAATCAATCCGTCCAAATCATCAAAAAATCCGTTATGCATCCATGGTCTAGTATTTAATAAATCACGTAAAGATGGCGTTTTAAATTTCCCAACATCATCTGCATTTTTTGTGATTTCATATCGTCCCAAGTCTTGAAACTTTCGTTTATAATATGTCAATCCAATATTATGAAAAGATTCGTCTGTTAAGTATTTTCCATTATGACAATTCATACAACGTGCTTTTGTACGAAACAAATGCATACCATAAATCTCCTGATCTGATAAGGCTTTATAATCTCCATCTATAAAACGATCAAATCGACTGGGTTGACTTTTTATCGTTTTTTGAAAACTTGAAAGTGCTTTTGCTATTCTTTCGTTTGTTACAGTTTCGTCATCAAAAGCATCTCTAAAAAGTTTTTTATAACCTTTGTATTGATTTATTTTTTCTGATAATTTACTTAAATCCATATCCATTTCATGAAATGCTGATAATGGTCCACTAACCTGATCTTCTAATGTATTAGCGCGTCCATCCCAAAAGAAAGAAGTTCTTTCTCCTATATTGTACAAAGATTGAGTATTTCGAGTACCTTCTAAATGATTATTTCCTAAAGAAACTTTTCTTCTATCTGTCCACCCCATTTCTGGATCATGACAAGAGCTACATGATATTTGATTAGAACCTGAAAGTTTAGGATCAAAAAACAACATCTTACCTAATATAACAATTGGTTGATCTTGTGTCACAAAATATGCTGAATCTCTTTTTATAGAACTAAATTCTTTCCATTCTACTCCTTTATCAATAGTTGGTTTAGGCCAAAAGCTAATATTCTTTTTATAACTTTCTACAATATCTTGGATTGTAGGATCCTTTAGATAGCTAAGATCATTTTTTACAATAGGGGCAAAACTTAGTAAAAAGTAAGAACAAAGTATGATGAAAGTAACAACTAGTTTTATTTTCATTTTATATTAGAATGTAATTCCTACCATAACAGTAGAAAAGTTATTATTTTTTGATTGAATTCTTGAATTACTAAATCCAGTCTCTACAAATAAAGCAGGTATTTTTTCTACTTTGATGTCATATCGTAAACTAGCTCCTATCGTTTGAATATCACTTGCTAAATAATTATAATCTTGATTAATCCAATTGTTCAAAAAAGATAAATCGATCGTTGCTAATGCATTTTTAGAAGAAGTGACAGATTTTATATCAAAAAATGGTCGAAAAGTTAAAGCCTGATTATTTGCTATTTTATGTTTATAATCAATGATTAACCCAATTATTGAGTACTCAAATTTTTGTCCACTATATGGATTTATTCGCTGCTCTTTTATTTCTTGCATACGAAAATATGGCAGGGCTGATAAGCTAAATTTCTCTTTGTTTAGTGAGTATAATAACGAAAAACTAGTTATCGTCTCATCTCTTTTATATGACAATCGCTTGTAGATTTGTTCTAATAATTGTGTATTATTCGTATAACCATATTCTTTTCCTGTAGTTTGGTTGGACAAATAATTTAGTTTTACACCTAATCTATGATCAGCAATTTGGAAAAATTTTGCTCCTTCTACTTCAAAATAATCTTTATTCAAATCAGATAAGTCATAAAATCTATTGCTAGTTCCTCTATAACTCTTCAGCATATTAGATTGACCAATATAAGCTAAAATATAAAAACCCTTTCCTTCTTTATGATTAATTCCACCACCAAACTTATAAACATATTCTTCGTGAACTGTTGTTAATGAAGTTGTACCCCCACTGAATAGACTGTTGTAAAATCCAAATCCTGTCATTTGATACACTAATGACTGTCCTATTTTACTTGCAAACCTAACTTTACTATTTTGTAAATATCGTTCACCTTCGGCATATAATGAAACATCGAAATTACGGTAAAAAGCATATTTAAGTCCTATTTTCAAATTTAATTCAGAAGTCGTATTATTTATTCTAGGATCTCTAGCTCTTGCTCCCAATTGCGCATTATAACTAGCTTGAGCACCTAAGGTTACTTGATTAATTTTTTGAGCATAACCTCCTGAAAATTGGTATTTTTCAATTTCCAAATCTCCTCCAACAGAATCGGATGAAATATATGGAGCTACTCGATTAAAATCTAAATTCTCATTATATTTTATACGTTTTGTTTTTAGATTTTGATAAGAAGCACTACCCCAAAGTACTTTATTTTTGTTCAGTTTCTGATAAGAATTAGTAATCACACCAAATCCTTGTTTTTCTGATCCGTTTTGTTGTCGATATATTTTATCTTTTTGATTGTAATAATCCACATATAACTCTGAAAATGAAGAAGAACTATAATCCAGCATATTAGCTGGATTATAGAAAATATTTACTTTAAAATCTCTTTCAGAATCATATTGATTCTTCAAATTTTGAAAAAGTGAAAGACTGTCTTGTGCACTTATATAATTTGACGTAAACAAGATGATCAATAAAAAACGAAAGCTATTTAAAATTTTCAAAACAAATTATTTTAATTAATGAACAATTCCATTTTTTAAACTTGGTTCAGAGTTTTTGATAAAATCTACCGTAGAATTATTTGTGTCTTTATAAACATTTTTTCCATTTTCCATTTTTCCTAAAATGTTTCTACGAACAGATTTTCCTAAACGATTGGCATCATTCCAAAACTCTCCAACTCCTGTCCAACCTGCATCAATTGTAGGTGACGTCAAGATATGTAAAAACTTATCCGGTACACTATTGTTCATTCCATCTACGATCCATGAGTTAGGAATTTCGTATGTATTTTTCTTTGTAATGTTACCTGCCGAATTAACATATTCATAACTATACTTATATTTTTCTAAGAAAGTCGTTGAACTTTCTCCTTCTGGAAAACGAGCAATTACATAAGATTCTACTCCACTACTATGTAAGAAAAACATATTGTAATTCATTTGCGAATAAATAACACTTACGTTAGGCACGCTAGGATTATCTACTTGACCTAAAGCAGGATTTTCTGATGGAAACTCAAAATTCGCCTTGCTCAAATCAAAAGCTGTGCTCGTTATCGCATTATGATTGACAGCATTATCTGCAATTACAATAAAATCACCTGGTTGTACAGGATAATCTGTTCCATTTCCTGGTAATACCATTACTCCTTTTACTGCAAATGCTGTATTTGGATGATAAGGTGTAACGTTATTATCTACTTGCGTTAAGAATTCTGATTGTGCTAAAATTAATTTATCTGCATATAATACTTTATCCGTATTATTTGTGATTTTAAAATAACGGCTCGAATTATAATTTTTTCCTTCTGGTGTTTTAACTCCTGTATAAAAAGCCTCTTCGATGATAAAATCTTCATTAAACTGTTTTACAAACAATTCGATAGTTAGATTTTCTGCTGTATTCTTAACATCTATTGCTGACGAACCTCCTACTTTTACCTCTTCATTAGCTGTTGTAACAACTGTACCATTTACTGTAACTTTGTAAGATCCTTTAGGTAATTCTAGTGTATATGCATTGGTACCATCTATTGTTTTAGTAGACGTAGCACCTGTGTTTAATTCTTTTACTTCAACTTCTAAAGTTTTATATGTAGAAATATTTTCTCCTTTAAATGATAAAGTCAACGTACTATTTTGTACGATTTCTGTACCAAAATCATCATCATTAGAACATGATACCAATGTATAAGAAGCTGAAATAGCTAAAAAACTTAGTAATAAAACTCTTTTTTTCATATGTTTCTATTTAATATATTTTAAAAATTATAATTCATTTCAACACCAAAATAAGGTGTACTCTTATTTACCATCTCTACTTTTACATTATTGAAATAATAGGGATTTATATAGTTGTATAGTTGATTCACAAACATCGAAGCTCGTAAAGCTTTGTAAATACTTTTTGTGACCTTAAAATTGACATTAATTGTATAACTTTTCTTTTCAGATAAAGGTTCTGAAGTTGCAATATTTCTTTCCAAATGCTGTTTGTATATATCCGTTTTATCAGCTTCTGTATAAGGTTTTACCATTCCGTCCAAATCAATATAATACGTTGGAAATGCGATAATTTTTTCTTTAATATTATGATCAAAAACAGATCCTTGTACAGATGCCGAAAATGTTAAATCTAAACTTGGAATATACGTATCCATCATCAAATTATAATTTAGATTTGAATTAGTATATGATTTATCATTTTCATAAATTCCTATATATGGGAAAGACCCTATGACTCCTCCTATAGACACACTTGGTTTTTCATAAATAGGAATATCATTGTAATATTTTGTTTTAAACCAAGCACCACTTAAGGTAAATCGTGTATTAATACCTTTGAAACGTGGTGTACTATACTGAAATTCTACTCCTTCTTTGTCCGTCACACTTCCGTTCTCTATCGTTGTAAAAGCTGCATGTTCTCTTACAATAGTGTATGGCACATTTGTTAAATCTGGTCCGTTTGCTGTCCAATTGTTAAGATCAACTTTCGTAGCATCATATTTTTTATATGAATTAACTCTGAAATTATTAAATGGTCGAAAACCATTGTTCATATTTTCTTTGTAATAGGTAATCGAGAAGTTATGTTTATTATAAGAAAAATCTGCTCTAACTTCTTGCTTAATATTTTTTGCTGCAGTTATATTTTTATTTTCTAATGATTGTACATACGTCATATAATTTATATAGCGATAACGTGCATCATCATGATAATAATTTAACTGAACATAGTCTGTAAACTGTTTATTAGGATATAAATAATAAGTCGTAGGTTGCTTATAGAACAATCCATATCCTACTGTTACATCAATTTGAAGTGGTTTTCCTGCAATCATGAATTGTGGTAATCCATACTGAAAATTAAGACGTGGTTCTGCAAAAACCTTATCACTTATCGTATAAGATTTATCCACACCTAAAAGCTTACTTATACGTAAACCTCCATATAATGTAAATGAGTGTTTATTTAGTTTATAATCGATACGATCTCCAATAAAAGCAGCAATATTTTGTGTTGCAGGAATATCACGAAATGCTCTAGGACGCGTAGTCATACTAGGAGATGGAGGCTGTGTAACATCATACACATCTCCTCTACCATTATTTTTGCTATAACGCCAATCTAATCCAAGTTCGTAAGTGTTAATTAAGCCTATAAAACTCTTTTTACCAGTCGTTTGTAATTGTGCATTCAAATCCAAAGGTTTACCATCTGTCATATAATCAGATACAAAACTAGTTGCTGCAAAAATCCCTACACTTTCTCCTTCTTCAGTTGATAATGGTAAGGCTCTTGGTCCCGAATATTGAATAAACTGTCTTTGTTCTATACGATCAAAACCTTGTCTAATAGATGTATTTAGAGTTACTAAATCAAAAAATGATTTTTTAGGAAGTTCGTATGTAAAATTATTTGTAACTGTAAATTTTCTTGTATAAGATTTATACCTATCTGTTGGTGCATAAGCATTATCTGGATCAATACTAACATTGTCTAAAGTGCTAGAAAAATCTAAATTAGATATCCACCTCAACGGATTATTCCATAATTTAGTTTTTAAATCAGATCGCAATGATGCTGTAACGCGCTGATAATTCTCTTGATCATCGCTAGGATCTTCTTTTGCGTTTAGAAAATCGACAGATGTATTCAACTTCCAATTATCGAGTAGACTAAATCCTTTACCTACATAATATTGTTTACTAAAACCATCTACTTTAACACGTGCTTGTAAAGGAGTTACACCTATTTTTCGTTCTATTTTAATTAATCCAGAGGTCAGGTCACCATAAGCAGCCGACGGAATTCCTCGTATTATCTCTACTTTTTCTATGTCATTCGTCGAAATGCTTCGCATATCAATCCCTGTCGAAATCGTATTTCTATATTTCGGAGCTGAAGAAAATGCAAGTTGATTTAACGAACGTTGCATATCCGAATTGGAATTGATAATATTGTCATCCACCATAAACTGTACTCCTAAAGACGATGTTTCATAACCACCTACAGTTGGTCTTTCAGAACTTTCTCTAATCAAAGCAACATTAGTCGTTGTAAGATTAGGTTGTTTGGCTAATCCACCAGGTAAAAGCTCCATCAAATCAGAAAAACTAGATGGTTGTAGATGTTCCATTGCTTTTCTATCTATTACAGATTTAGATGTCAATCCTTTGTCTTCTTTTGCAGTAAAAACAACTTCTTGTAAAGCGATTTCTTTAGAGACAAGTACATATGTTAACGTTCTGTTTTTGGTAAGATCTATGCTAACATTTTTATCTTCATATGCTATGTGAGAAATTTTTAAACTATAATTACCAATTGGTAAAGTTATTTCGGCAACTCCATTTTTATCTGTTCGAATAGATTTACTATTGTTGATAATGACATTTACATCTTGTAATGCTATACTATCACTGTCTATTACATGTAATTTTAATTGCTGATCGATATTTTGAGCATTTGCATTTGCACTAAAAACTACAACTACAAGCACATATCTAAACTTCTCCAATAAATTACCTAACATTCTCTTCTCAAATTAGAGTGCGAATATAGAATTATTCTAAATAATTAACAATTTATTTAGACTAATTATTAATAAAGGTTAAAAAAAGGAGTATTACATGAACAATTTTGTGTTGGTACAATTTATCATTATTAAGATACTAGATTCCTCATTTGCTCTAATTATTTCGAAATGATAGCTAGTTTTTTTGTTATCTGAGTTCGTAGAAGAACCTCCACTTTTCATTTTAAATTCTAATTATCAGTATTCATATGTACTATGGAAAAAAGTAAACTATTAAATTTATTTAACTTACTACTTAAAATTCATCTCTTGATTGTACGATTTAATTTTCTTTAATCACATTACAAGGATTACCAACTGCAATCACATTACTTGGAATATCTTTAGAAACAACACTTCCTGCTCCTATAATTGTATTGTCACCTATTGTCACACCAGGCATCACCACAACATTTCCTCCAAACCATACACTATCTCCTACTGTAATTGGTTTAGCGTATTCAAGTCCTTCATTTCTATCTTTCACATTAGTTGGATGTCCTGCCGTATAGAAGCCACAATTAGGCCCTATAAATACATTATTACCAAATGTTACTTTTGCACAATCTAAAATAACAAGGTTATGATTAGAATAAAAATCTTTTCCTATTTCGATATTATAACCGAAATCACACCAAAAAGGTTGTTCGATCAAAAAATTACCACTGGTTTTATTTATTATTTTCTCAATTATTAATCTCCTTTTTTCTGAATCCGAATAGGCTGTTGTATTGTATTCTTGGCACAACGTTTTACAATTACGCAACTCATTTTGCAATTCTTGATCTAAACCAGGATTATACAATAATCCATTTTCTCGTTTTTCTTTTTCTGTCATTTTATCAGGTTTATAATCCAAATTATACGTTTATTATTTACCAATCATACATACATTATTCCCTATTGATTGCCATTTCAATCCCCATTGATGCAAATCGAGAATGATACTCAATAATTCTTTTCCTTTACTTGTTGTCGTATATTTTATTTGAGAGGGAATTGTATTTGGAATCATATCTGAGAAAATTAATGATTCTTCTTTCAATTCTTTTAATCGTTTTCCTAAAACCTGATCAGAAAGTGTAGGAAATATTTTCTTGAGAGTACTAAACTGATTATCTCCTTCATTAATACAATAGAGTAATTGCATTTTCCATTTTAATGAGATTGAGGCCAAAACATCATTTACATCACATGCTTCTGATAATATTTGTAAGTTTTCTGTATTCGTTGATAATTCTTTTCTCGCTGTTGACATCGCTTATAATTTTAAAATAATCTACTCACTTTGGGATGAGTTATTGTGGGATTTATTCGTTCAGAATAATTTTACGGCTTCAAAATAATCATTAAATATAATCAAAAATGAAAAAAATTAAATATCTATTTTTCATCGTATTTTTCATAAATATACATGTTTTTACATTCGCGCAATCTCAAAAAAAAGAACCTGTTTTTGTACTTGTACATGGAGCTTGGCATGGTGGATGGTGTTGGTCTGATGTAAGTAAAAATCTTACACAAAAAGGTTATAAAGTCTATACACCTACCTTAACTGGACTTGGCGAAAGAAAACACCTTATCAACAACGATGTAAATCTTGACACTCATATACAAGATATTGTAAATCTTATTGAAATGGAAGATTTAGATCATGTATATCTTGTTGGCCATAGCTATGCAGGTGCTATAATTGCTGGCGTTGCAGATCGTATTCCTGAAAAACTTACCAAACTTATTTTTCTTGATGCTATGATTGTAGAAAATGGACAAAGCGCAATTTCACTTCAACCAGATGGAGTAAGACAAATTCAGGAAGAAAATATAAAAAGAAAAGAACATTTCGAACCGTTTGATGTCTCACTTTTTGGTGTTACAGATCCCAAAATTGTAACATCCATAGAAAAAAGATTAACCCCTCAACCTTTTAATACTTTTGCACAAAAATTAAAACTAATTCATCCATACGGAAATGGCTTACCGTTAATCTATATTGCATGTACTCATCCGCAATTACCAATAATGAAAGAAATGAGTGAAAAAGTACAAAAAGATAAAAAACACAAATGGCAACACATTAGTCTAAATACAGGACATGATGCTATGATTACCATTCCAAATGAATTATCTGATATCTTTATCAGTCTAATTGATCAATAATTCTCAAGAAAAAAACCTTCATTTTTAATAACAAAATGAAGGTTTTTATAATTCATTATTTATTGTCTAAGTCTTCAATACATCGATTTGCAAACACTATTCTGACTGACGATAATAAGAAGCTGAATTCATTTCAGCTTCTTAATTTATTTTATATTTTCAAAAATACCTACTCCTCTTCTCCACTATTTTTCATCGCAATCAAAAGATAATATGCTCCTTTCGAAACATATACTTTTCCTGAATTTTGAGGAGATTTTATTTCAATCATTTTATTCGCAGAACCTCCTATTTCTACAGGAACTAATCGAAACTGATTTTTAGTTTGTTTTTCGAACACATAATCTTTTCCTTCAAACTGAATTACAGCTTCTTCTGGTAAAACATTCGCGTTAAGCGAATTCACCTGCAATTCAATATTGAAATACATATTCGCTGTTAATCGCGTTCCATTCGCATTCGTAATTCGTGCAAAAACATCAACCGTTCCATCTTCATTCACTTGATTAGAAATTGAGGTGATTTGCGCATCTAACTTTTGATCTGGTTTTGCATTGGTATAAGCTTTCAAAAATTGACCAATCTGAATGTTACTTAGATCTTTTTCAAACACTTTTACGTTCAACAAAGAACGATCAGGATTAATAATTTCTAACATCGCATCTGCTGGCGAAATATATTGTCCTGTATTCGCAAAAACCTGACTCACCATTCCGCTAATTGGTGCATAAACATTGATAGTACGTCTAATATTACTCAACGAGACTGAAGAAGGATTGATATTCATTAGCCTAAGTTTCTGTTCCAACGAACTTTTCTTTACCATCAACGATTGACGTGTTGCTTTCGCTTGTTGCATCACTTTGTCACTTGCTGCTTGCACTGCATTCAAATCCTTTTGACGAACATAATCTGCACTAGCCTGCTCTAACAAAGCTTTTGTTGTGAGATAATCTTCTTGCATTTGAATATACTGCGGATCTTCTAAAACCACCAAAACTTGTCCTTTATTCACATAATTTCCTGGAATTAATGCAATTCGTTTCACATAACCACCAAAAGCATTGGTGATAGAAATAGTATTCTCTGGGGTTACAGCCGTCTTTGCATTTAGCCGAATAGTTGTAGGTAAATTCTGATGACGTAAAGAGATAGTATCAATTTCAAAATTCTTTAATTGAGCATCTGTCAACTTTAAAATTGAGGTAGAAATAGTTGCTTTTTGCTCTACTTCGGGTTTTGTTTCTTCTTTGTTACAACTCATCACAACAAGAGATGTACAAAGCATTAAGATATATTTTTTCATATTATTGTGCAGTATAAAAAGTCATTGCGGCATAAGCCTGATTACGTAGATTCTTTGCTTCTAAAAACTTTGTTTTCACTTCGATGATTTGATTATTCAGAATCACCCAATCCAAAAAATTAATCTCTCCTTCTAGTAATTGACGATTAATTGTTTTTTGTAAATCATTCGCAGCAGGAAGTTGAGATTGTTCAAAATCCTCTACCATTTCTTCGTAAGCATTTACTTTATTTTTTAATACATCAAAATCTTGTTGCAACTTCGATTGTTGTAAAGTATACGCTTGTTTTGCAAGATCAGTTTTAACTTTTGAGGCTTCGATTGACGAATTAATTCCTCTATTAAACAAAGGTAAGCCAACTCCTACTTGAAAAGAATTGTATCGATTTTTGTCTAAATCAGAAAAGCTTTGATTTGAATATCCAACTGTTAAAACTGGAACTTTTTTCGATTTCTCAACTTCAGTTTCCAGCGTTGAAGTCTGAATATTTTCTTCCGCTAATTTTAACATTGGATGTGCATCTGAAACAGATAATCCTGCAATTTCATTCCAATTCACACCATCTTTTGTTGGATAAATTTTGAATGATGAATTGGTTAAAAATTGAATTTGTCTTGATTCATTTTCTAATTCATTCTCAACTAATCTCAATTGATTTTGAATCGATTTCAACTGAATAATAGCTGTTGAAACCTCACTTCGGTTTGATTCACCTTTCTTCAAACGTAAATTTGCTTTCTTCAAAAACTCTTGGTAAATCAATTCATTTTCTTTCAATAAATCTTGTTGATATTCTGTATTTTGCATATTGACATACAAATTGGCTAATCGTTGTTTAATCTCAACTTTCGTCAATTGTTCATTTGCTTTAGAAGTACTGATCATTTGTTCGTTCAAAGCTTTTTGACGTTTAAAAACCACAGGAAATTGAAACGATTGTGAAATAGTAAATTTGTTATCAAATTCACCCGAATTCACTTGTCCAAATTCCGCAGCTATATCTAAAGGTGAAAGCGAACGATTGGCAAATACATTTTTCTCGTGATAAACAGTAGTCAATTCTGCTTGTTTAATTTCGAGGTTATTCGCGTCAGCTAATTTTACAACCTCATCAAAACTCATACGTTCTTGCGCATTGGCAGTTGCTCCAAACAAAGCTAAAACTAATAAAATAGCTGTAGGAATTGATTTATGACGAGTTGATTTCTTTTTAAAATGAATATTTTCGAACATAACATATAAAATTGGTAAAACAAAAAGGGTAAGAAAAGTTGCACCCATTAATCCTCCGATAACAACAGTTGCTAATGGACGTTGAACTTCTGCACCCGAACCATTACTAAGAGCCATTGGTAAGAAACCTAAAGAGGCTACAGCTGCTGTCATTAGGACGGGACGAAGACGAGTTCGTGTTCCCATAATAACAATTCGAGTTGTATTTTTAATTCCGTTATCACGTAGACGATTGTATTCTGAGATTAATACAATTCCATTTAGAACAGCAATTCCAAAAAGGGCGATAAATCCAACTCCAGCACTGATACTGAAAGGCATATCTCGCGCAGCTAAGAATAGTATTCCACCGATTGAAGAAAGCGGAATGGCTGTATAAATTAATAAACTTTCTTTGATTGATTTGAATGCAAAGAATAACAACACGAAAATCAAAACCAAGGCGACTGGAACAGCAATACCTAAGCGAGCTTTTGCATGATTCAAATTTTCGAAAGCTCCACCATAAGTCGCATAATATCCTGTAGGAAGTTTGACTTGAGCATCAACCTTTTGTTGCAACTCTTGTACAACACTCTCTATATCGCGTCCTTTTACATTAAATCCAACAACAATTCTACGTTTTGCATCTTCGCGCTGAATTTGATTTGGCGTATTTTTATAATCTACTTTTGCCAGTTGATTCAATGGAATCTGAATTCCAGAAGCAGTAGGAATCAATAAATTTCGAATATCTTCTATATTTTCGCGTTTATCTTCTGCTAAACGAACCACCATATCAAAACGTTTTTCACCTTCGAAAACCATTCCAGTAGATTGTCCTGCAAAAGCCATATTAATAATTCGATTTGCTTCTCCAATACTCAATCCATATTGCGCTAATAAAGCGCGATCAAACTCAATCACAACTTGCGGAATTCCATTAATTGGTTCGATATATAAGTCTTGCGCTCCTTTTACAGTATTGATTATTTTTCCTAATTTATCTGCATTATTGGCTAAACTATCTAAATTTTCACCAAATATTTTCACCACCACATCTTGTCGTGCTCCTGTCATTAATTCGTTAAAACGCATCTGAACAGGAAATTGAAATCCTGTTGAAAGTCCTGGAACATCTTCCAAAGCTTTACTCATTTTATCCGATAATTCTGGAAAAGTTGTGGCAGAAGTCCATTCTTTTTTAGGTTTCAAAACAATAATCATATCTCCTGCATCCATTGGCATTGGCTCGGTAGGAATCTCTCCACTCCCAATTTTTGTCACAACCATTTCAACTTCAGGGAAACGATCTTTCAATATTTTAGCTGCTTTATTTGTATATTCTATTGTTGTCGTAATATTACTTCCTGGTAAAATACGTGCTTCTACAGCAAAATCGCCTTCTTCTAAAGCTGGAATAAATTCACCTCCTAAACGAGACATCACAAAAACAGCAATAGCAAAAAGAGAAAGCACAATTGCTAAAATAATAGTACGAACTTTTAAGGCTTTGATTAAATATTTCTGATGGAAAATCTCAATTTTAGCCATTACACGATCCGATAAATTAGGTTTAACTTTCTTCTTTTTACTTAAGAATAAGCTGGTCATCATCGGAACATAAGTCAACGAAAGAATAAATGCACCAATCAATGCAAAAGCAACTGTTTCCGCCATTGGTTTGAACATTTTTCCTTCTATTCCTTGTAAAGTAAAAATTGGTAAATAAACAATTAGAATAATAATTTGACCAAAAACAGCCGAATTCACCATTTTTTTAGCTGAAGAACCAACTGTTTGATCCATTTCTGTTTGTGTTAATTTGTTCTTCAACCCAAACTTTTTGTTGTGCGCTAACTGATGCATCGCCGCTTCTACAATAATCACAGCTCCGTCAACAATTAATCCGAAATCTAATGCGCCTAGACTCATCAAGTTTCCACCTACACCAAAAATATTCATCATAATAATCGCGAATAATAAGGCTAGAGGAATAACAGAAGCTACAATAAAACCAGCACGTAAATTTCCTAAGAAAAGCACTAAAATAAAGACAACGATTAAGGCTCCTTCAAGTAGATTTGTTTCAACCGTATGAATGGTATTGTCAACCATTTTTTTACGGTCTAAGAAAGGTTCAATAACAACTCCTTCAGGTAACGTCTTTTTGATCTCTTCGATGCGTTGTTGTACATTCTTCACCACTTCGTTACTATTCGCTCCTTTCAACATCATAACAATTGCACCAGAAACCTCACCTGTATCATTATATGTCATTGCACCATAACGTGTAGCAAAACCAGTTTTTACATCTGCAACATCTCTCAATAAAATAGGTGTTCCGCTTTGCGAGCGTTTGACCAAAATATTTTCAATATCTTCTATTTTACCAATTAAACCTTCAGAGCGGATGAATAAAGAAGTAGGACCTTTTTCGATATAAGCTCCACCTGTATTTTGATTATTCTCGCTTAATGCATCAAATAAATCATTAATTGTCAGATTAAAAGATTGTAAACGTTGCGGATCAATCGCTATTTCGTATTGTTTCAATTTTCCACCGAAACTGCTCACATCCGCTACTCCAGGAACGCCCAAAAGTTGACGACGAACAATCCAGTCTTGAATTGTTCTTAATTCAGTTTCATCATATTGATCTTCGTAACCTTCGGCAGGACGAACAACGTATTGATAGATTTCCCCTAACCCTGTCGAAATTGGACCAAGTTGTGGTTCACCAATACCTTCTGGAATCTCATTTTGAACCTGAATCAAGCGTTCACTTACTTGTTGTCGCGCCCAATAAACATCTGTATTGTCATCAAAAACAATGGTTACCAATGATAATCCAAAACGAGAAAAACTACGAATTTCGGTAATTCCACCAATATTAGAATTAGCTTGTTCGATAGGAAAAGTCACCAAGCGTTCTATATCTTCTGCACTAAAAGAAGGCGCTACAGTGATAATTTGAACCTGATTAGATGTAATATCAGGTTGTGCATCAATGGGTAATTTTGTTGCATCGTAGATACCAAATACCAACAAAGCCAACGTAAACAAACCCACGATAAATTTATTCTTGATTGAAAAATCAATAATTTTATTTAACATCGTAAAATTGTATAGATTAAAAATGTGCTAAATACAAGTTGTAAATAGCTGAAATTGGATAAATTGAAAGAATCAATCTATCGTAAAATCTAAAAAAATCACGCTTGTTTTGGCGGTTGCCAAATAGAATCTAAATAATGAGTATATAAGAAATCTTCATCAAATGTTTTGATTGAAGTCGTAGAAATTTCTTTATCTAAATGTAAAACATCGAAGAGTTTTATTGGAGAGAAAAAAAAGTCGATATGAACAAACTCAACTTTCATGAAAGGTAATTTTTGGTCAGTTTCCCAATCCGCATCAACCTCATGTCCACCATAATGATGAACTAAAAAAGTTTTCATTTCATCCAAAAAATCTCCTCCTTTATCATGTTCAATAAAATGAGAAATAAACACAGGCAATTTATATAACTGACACAATTGAGTTGAAGTTGTTATATATAAAAAAATTAAAATTTTAGTTGCCCATAGTTTCACAAGTCAAAGGTACACTCTATTTAATAGTTTTCAAATTTAATTTGAAATAAAAGTCTTTATGAAAAAACAAAAATTTTACATTATGATTATGTAAGGAACATATTATATCAGACAACATAGTCTTCGCAACTAATCAATTTAAGGTTTTAGAATTTCAACTCCTTCTAAAGAGGGAATTTATCTTCTTAAGGGGATTATAGAAATGTTTTTTATAGTTTACGGTTACATTATTTTTAATCAGATTTAGTACCAGATTTTGGCATTTAGAGCTTGTCAAAGAATATCATCCTTGATCTCAAAAAATACTACTTATTACATAATACAATACTATCATCTCATATCTCATATCTCATATCTCAATCCTCAAATCTAACATCTACTTATTACTTACTACATAATACATAATACATAATACAATTCTAACATCTACTTACTACATATCGATACACGAGCACCGAACAAGCCATACACAATCGATACAGAATGGATACGGAACCGATACAGCAGCGATACAGAAAATTGACCGTTTCAACGCATACAACCTCCAATTAAGAGCATAAAACATCAGTTGGCTCAATGAGAAGTCAATTCATTTCATCACGATGCGAATGTGTTCATCATTCGTCAATTTTGCATGACTCGTATTTAGAGAGATTAATTTCACACTGTTGTTGCACCAGAATATAAACAAATAAAAATTAAAAAAAATGGGTAAAATTACAGATTCTCTTTTGTCAGGTACGAGAAAGGCATATAGGACGAATTATCGTTTCAAACGTAGATGGCGTACAAATTTCGCGTATGCGACCTCGAAAAGCCAATCGTATAGCTACACCAAAACAGCAATTGGTCAAAGACCGATTCAATTTCGCATCACGTTTTATACAAGGCTACAAAACATTGGTAGAAAAAGAAATGGTTTAAAATCTCCTTTCAATCACAAAATTTTACTACTCTGAATTAAGGCAATGAACCTTTGTTACTGAGGATGTAGAAGTATCAAACTGAAGAATCTTTTGTCACTTTTTACTTGACTAAAAAGTAATATACCGAAGCTTATAAAGCTTCTCCTTTTAATTTTTAATTTCAAATGTTTTTTTATCAAGACTTCCCCGAAGGTCATATGAATTCATTTGAAAACAATAATAACCCCTGAATAAAAAATGAACATATTATCGTAAAACTTTGGACAGGAAAATCTGAAAAATAAAAACTAGCGGACGAACTGGTAAAAACAGCCCGATCAATTATCGGTTATAGCGAAGAGTCATTTTCAATTGTAATAGAAAATATAGAACGTGATGATTGGAAAGAAAAAGTGTAACAACCAGATATTATGGCAAATGCAAAACAGTTGTACAAAAAGCCAGAATATAAGATGGACTATAAATACCTAACAGTAAACGTGTTGTCAGTTGTTTTGCCTCAATCCTCCATTTTTATATACCCCTCGCTATAATTATCAAAAAATAATTTACGATAAGTAGAACCTATTGCAATGGCAATATCATCGATATACAACGTGTTATAATCAAAAGAAGTGATGTGATTCTTATTCACAATATAAGATTTGCTCACTCTGTAAAAGCTTGTATTTGGAAGTTTTGTATGCATCGTTTTTAGATTCATTGCGGTTATCAACTTTTGCTTGTCTGTATAAATGATGACATAATCTTTCAACGCTTCGATATGCGTAATATCCTCAAAATATAATTTATGAAATCTTCGATCTGCCTTGATAAACATAAACTGTTCTGAATTAGATTCAATTGTTGATTTTATGGTGTTTTCTGATAACAATTGATGCAATAATTCTGCTTTTGAAATCGCTTTTTTTAGCCGTTCTTGCGAAATAGGTTTCAATAAATAATCTATTGCATCTAGCTCGTAGCCATCAATCGCAAACTGTGGATAAGCCGTCGTAAAAATAAATAATGTATTCGTAGGCAATTGTTTTGCGAGTTCGAGACCATTTATGGATGGCATCTCAATATCCAAAAAAACTAAATCGACGTGATTATTTTTAGTAAAATCAAGCGCTTTGGTTGCATTACCAAAACTTCCAATAATTTCAACGGAATCAAAACCATTAAGTTCCTCCGATAATTCCTCACGCGCAAGAGGTTCATCATCAATTATAATACATTTCATAAAGGTAGATTTAAAGTGACAACAAATTCTTTTTCTTTCTTTTTTAGCTTCAATTCATAGCTGTCGCCATATAAAAGTTCTAATCTTCTTTTGATATTGGTAAGCCCGATTCCTTTATTTTTTGTGTCAGAAATTTTAAAATCTGGACAGATAGAATTACTACATTCAAAATGCAACATAAGATTTGTTATGCTAAAAGTAATATGGATATAAGACGCATTATCATTAACATCGACACTATGTTTAACCGCATTTTCGATAAAAACGGTGAATAAATTTGATGGAATTAAACGTTGATTAAGTGATTCAGAATTAATAGCATTATTGATTTTTATCGTAAAATCGTCCCGTCTTTTTTGCTCTAATTCCAAATAATTGGTAAGAAATAAAATCTCTTGACACAAATTGTTTTTATTGTTTCGATTATCATACAACTGAAAACGCAGAAATTCAGATAACTTCACAACTGTATTCACAGCTTCTTCGGGATTTTTTCGGATAAGTGCTTTTACGCTGTTCAAATTATTAAATAAAAAATGGGGATTAATTTGATTTTTTAATTCAGATAATTCCATTTCATACGTTAGTTTTTCTAATTCAATAATTTTTTCTTTGTCAATAATCCAATTCTGCGCTAATCTTGTTGTTGTTGTAATCATGATAAAACTAATCGAAGTAAAAATTCCATAGATTGGTTGTAACATAAAGAACTCACCTTTTGGAGTATTTAAATGTAAGATATATCGATTCGTTAAAAGTACAATACTTAGGGTTACAATAACTAGACAGATTAAAAGTGAAAAATAGGTTAAATATTTTCTCTCCAAAAATTTAGGAACCAAATAATAGGTGTTGATGTAAAACATGATGACAAAAAAAGTGTACACGCTAACAAACCAATAGATACGGACTTCTTTGGGAAATCTGATATAAAATCCTGAGCAATACAAGAAAATGAAGAAAAATAGTAGAAATATGATTTGCCTAACTAATTTCAATTTCTTGTTCAATAAAAAAGCTATAATTTTCTCCTCCATTTCGATTTATTTAGAGATAGTAATTACTCAAAATATTTAGATTGCTAAATTACTTCTTTATAAAAGACATTATATTTTTTTATACAAAATGATTCTGTTTTTATACAAAACCTCGCAATTCTTCGGTTTTGTATAAAATATACATTGGTTCGTATAAAATTGAATTTGGTACTGACTTTTTGTTTTTTTATTTACATCGAAAAATTAGTAATTATGTCGCAAGCAAAAGTGTTAGAATTATATAATCTTATAGACGAAACTTCATTATCAGAAGAACAACTTGAGTGTAAAATTATTCAAATAGTTGACCTTATTCGGTTTATAGAAATCTACAATGATTCAATTCTTATCAAAGATTTTTTGAAATACAATTGTAGCATTATTTCCCATGAAAACAAATCAATCGGAATTGTGTTTTGTGAGCAACTCGAAGAAATTGAATCACTTATTGCCACACAAAAACTTTTGATGATAAAAGAAAAAGAATTTCTGAATGAATTATGGATTGTTTTTGTTAAAGATTCTCAACAACCAATTAATATTGAAAGCATTAGCAATGATCATAAATTCAATCTTTTTGACAAAATTTTTAATTTCAATTTTTATAAACAAACAATTTTTCAAGCCAGATAATAGCCATGAAATTAATTAAAACATCAACAATACTATTTTGTTTTCTAACAAATGTTACCAATGTATGTGCGCAAGACAATGAGGAAATAAAAGAACAAGATGGTATTTCTAAAAAAGCTTATATGTATTTGACGCAGCAATTTTCTGTTGCAAGACCTTTTAATGTAGAATACAGCTACGCCACGCCAACTAAATTTACTTCGAAAATTGATGGAAACAAAACTGATGGTAATCGAATTAATCATTATTCACAGTTGAATATCAGTACAAATATCAATATTTTGAAAAAAAAGAATTGGCTTCTTAGTACGACTCTTGGTTATAAGAATACCAATATGGATATAGAATTTGATAAATCAACGTTTCAAGAAACAAAAAATGTAGATATTAATGCACATTATCATTACGAATCCCTGAATTTGGCTTATAGTACAAAACTTTTTAACAAGCCTACTTTTCTAAGTTCTAGTCTTATTTTGGATGGTAGCGACAAATATTTTGGAAGAGTAAAAGGTCTCATAACAGGTAATATTTTATTAAAATCTACAGATCGAACTAAAATATTAGTAGGATTAGGTTTGAACATTGATGAAAGTACTAAAACACCTGTAATTCCAATGTTTACCTTACAACATAGATTTAATAATGACTTTTTTGCAGATATTATTTTACCAAAGCAAATTCTTTTCAGAATGCATCCTTTCAAAAATTCTCGATTATCAATAGGAACTGAATTGGAAGCTAACACGTTTTATTTATATCATTTGAATCCTAATAATTTATCTGAAAAATATGAATACAGACAAGTCGATTTAAATAATGGATTGAAGTATGAATATTTGTTAAAACACAATTTTATTATCACTGCCAAAACAGGAGTAAAAACCATGGTTACTAACGGTTTATTTAACAAAAAAGATACTTTTGATGACAAAATTTTCTCATCAACACAAGATCCTTCGTTTTATTTTAATTTAGGAATTTCTTATAATCCTTTTATGAAGCGGAAAAAATAGGTTTATATAATTTTTAACCACAAAAATACTGAAAAACAAAAGTTTATGTTTTTATTAAATGTTTTTTTCATAATTTAGTGAAGAGAAAGTGCATTGAGAATTTATTTTTAATCAATGATATAAAACCACTCAAAGTCAAATACAAATAACAATTACCTTGAATTTTGCTCAATTTTTATCAGAAAAAATCAATTTATCTCAATCTGAAATTGAATTGTTGATGAATAATTGCTCCACGCATAATTTTCAGAAAAAAGAAATCATTTTAGAGCCTTTTTCTCTTTCAAAAAAAATATATTTCGTGGAAGAAGGGATTATCCGAGTTTTTTATGAAACCGATGCAAGGGATATTACCTTGGCTTTTTGTGAAAAAAATGAAATTAGCCTTCCTGTGGAAAGTGTATTTTATGACAAAGAATGCAAATTTGGAATTCAATCGGTTACCGAAACCAAGATTATAAAGCTTAATTATGCTGTCTGGGAGCAACTTTGCGAACAAAATCCCCGTCTTTTACAATTGGACAAAAAGTTTTTAATTGAGAATATCAGAAAATTTACGGAGCATATTTATTCCACTCATTTTAAAACGCCCAAAGAACGTTTTGATGATTTAATGCAAAGCAAACCCGCTATTTTTAATAAAGTTCCGCTAAATACCATTGCAAGTTATTTGGGAATGACGCAAGAAACCTTGAGCCGATTACGAGCCGGAAAATAGCTTTTTTGATTTCAATCAATTTTTTGCTAGAATTTCGCATGTAATTTTGTGTAATCAATACAAAAGAAATGGAAACAATAAAAGTGCATATTTTACATTGTGGCAGCGTTGAAGTGGATTCTTCCTTACCATTTAGCGAAAAAACGTGGAATCCTATTTCCTATACAGGCGTTTTCAGAAGTAAAAAACATCAAGTTTGGCTACCCGTTTCTGCCTATTTAATTGAACATCCAAAAGGTCTGATTTTAATTGATACAGGTTGGCATACCGATGTAAGAATTGGCGACCAAGGGCGTAAACACATGGGATTTGCACATTGGTTGATTAACAAAGCTGATTTGCCAGCAGGGCAAGCAATTAACGAACAATTGGCAAGATTGGGTTACAAAGATTCGGATATCGATTATCTCGTGTTGAGTCATTTGCATTCTGACCACGTCAGCGGATTGAAATTGGTAAAAAACGCCAAACGAATATTGGTGAGCGACATCGAAATGCGAGATGCCGAACAAATGCCCTATCGTTACGTTCCCAATATGTGGGAAGGAATAAATTTGGAAACCTTTAGTTTTGAAAAATCGAATATAGGTCCACAAAATCTTTCCTATGATTTATTTGGAGATAATTCGGTCGTTTTTGTTAATACACCTGGTCACACACACGGTTTGGCTTCAACCATCATCCAGAATAACGGACATTTTTTATTGTTGACAAGCGATACAGGCTACGCCAAAAAATCTTGGGAACAAATGATTCTACCCGGTGTACAAGTAGATAAACAAGAGGTTATTAAGTCTTTGAAATGGACAAAAGAAATTGCCGCGCAACCCAATTGTATTGAAGCGATAGCCAATCACGATTCGGATATAGTCCCTAAAACTATTGAAATATAACTTCAGCTAACATTGGTAACCTGCGCACAACTTCGATTTTAGGCACAAAACATAAAATAATATAAATAGTAACCTCTTTAAAAGGGATTTTAAGGAGTTTTTTTTTTGAGCTGTGTAACAAATTGGTTTTGTTAAATGGTGGTTGAAGGGAGAATTGAACTTCTACTCTATTTAATTCGCCAAAAGCTTTTTGCTTTTGTTTTTTAATTAATTTAACAATCTAAAAAAGTTCCTTGCTCCTTTCTAAATTCATAAACTTTTGTTTTTCGAGTTCTCGTACTTCGTAAAACTTAGCTCAGTTAAAAGCATGGGGAAAATTACAGACTTATCCATTTTATTACCTAATCTATATAATGTATGGTGTAATCTTTTCTATTTAATTTTCGCCATAATAATTAATTTCTTGTAATTGTATTGATTATTTCACTGTAAGCATCAAGCCATTAATCAGAATTTTAAAAATTTTATATGATTATTTATTCGAATAAACAATTGATAACTAACATTATTGGCTCGGTTTTAGTGTGTGTTTTTTAAACCACACAACTAAATAATATGGATTTACATTCTGGATTACCTTTTTGGATTGTTAAAAACGAATTTTTCGACTTATATCATCCTCTTCGCAAAAATTATAAAATAGATGTTGCCATCATAGGATCTGGAATTACAGGGGCTTTAGTTGCGCACGAATTATGTGAAGCAGGTATAGAATGCGCTCTTATCGATAAACGAACAATTTCCACAGGAAGTTCTGCAGCAAGTACTGCTCAATTACAATATGAAATTGATACCCCATTAAGTAAATTAATAAATATTGTTCCCGAAAAAATTGCGATTGATGCTTATTTCAATTGCTTGGAATCTATTACAGATATAGAAAATATATTCAAAAAAACTAATATTGATGCTGATTTTACACGTGTTCCTACAGTTTTATTAGCGAGTAATCAGCAAGGTGTAAAATTGTTAGACGAAGAATATGCAATAAGAACAGAAGTCGGTTTGCCTGTGAAGTATTTAGATGCTAAGCAATTGAAAACTTACCAAAATATTGATGGAATTGCAGCATTGCAAAATGATACTTCTGCCCAGATAGATGCTTATAAAGGCGCTATCAATTTATTAAAGTATCATCAAGAAAAACATAAATTACAGATTTTTACCCATACAAAAGTGGAAAAAATAAACGAAAATAAAAACAATTGCGAACTATTGACCGAGCATGGACATACTATTTCGTGCAAATATGTAATTGTTGCTACTGGTTTTGAAGCTGGTCAATTTCTACCTAAAAAAGTAATGAATTTATTATCTACTTACGCGATTTGTTCGGCTCCCATTGATAAAAAAATGGTTTGGCCAAATCGTAGCTTAATATGGGAAACAGCAGAACCATATCTTTATATGCGAACAACAAAAGATAATCGATTGATAGTTGGTGGTGAAGATGAAGATTTTCAAAATCCTGATAAAAGAGATGATTTACTTCGAACAAAAATCAAAACTCTTGAACGTAAGTTTAGTCGATTATATCCAGAAATTGAATTCAATACCGAAATGGCTTGGTGCGGAACTTTTAGCTCCACAAATGATGGTTTACCTTATATGGGACCATGGAAAAAAGGTGACCGAACGTTATTTGCATTAGGTTATGGAGGAAATGGAATTACATTTTCGATGGTTGCAGCTCAAGTTTTAAAAAATATCATTCTTAACCAAAAAGATAGTCGCTTAGAAACCTTTGGTTTTGATCGACCAACTAAATAATCAAAAAGTAAATTTTATAACTACAATCAGAAAGAATATCTAATCTAATTGGATGGTAAATATTAAATAAATATAATTATGAAAAAGAAAACGAAACAAAATATAGCTCGTTATAGCCTAGGTGCTTTTTTAGTGGTAGCGGGTATTACCCATTTAACAATTGCGAGAAAAGAGTTTAAAGCTCAAGTTCCTAATTGGGTGCCCTTAGATAAAGATGATACTGTGGTATATTCAGGAATTTCCGAAATTGCTTTAGGAAGCGCTGTTATTTTAGCTCCAAAAGAAAAAAAAGAGTTTGTTGGAAAAATAACAGCTGTTTTTTTCGCTGCTGTATTTCCTGGAAATTGGGCTCAATATAAAAATCATAGAAATGGATTTGGTCTAGATACGGATCAAAAGCGTTTAGCAAGATTATTTTTACAACCATTATTCATGTTTTGGGCAATCAAATCAACTCAAAAATAACCATCATTAGAAATTTAAACCCTCAAGAATTATTAGTTAGATGGATTAAAATTGAAGTAATATAACACTTATGTTTTTTTCCTTCTTTTCCTTCTTCTCCATCATGTCATAAAACCTGTTACTCGTAGAAAAGCACAAATTAAGCTTACAAAAAAAAACGAATATTTTGTAGGTAATCTAAAATTGATCAGACATCTATATCATAGTTTGCTCTAACAACTTTTTCTCCAAAGTTTTTATCCTTTGGATCATGCGTATATATCAATTCTCCTGAATTTTTATCAAAAATTAAAATACTACTGCTGATAACATAAAAATAAAGAGAATAACACGAAACAACCTCTTTAGAAGCAATCTATAATGATTAATCATTAATGAATATAAATAAGAAAATATACATAGAATTGAGTAGAATATTTGATGGATTTGAAATAAATTTAGATGATAAAATAATTCACGATGGATAAATTGTCATGTTTAAATAGCATTCATGCGAATGATAAGGGTGTCAGTGCGGTAAGTATTTTCAAAGGAGAGTCAAGTAATGTAACATCAATTCAATTATTGGAAAATAATATTTTAAAAGAGCATACCACAAAAATAGCTGCGCTGCTTTTATGTGTTACTGGAAAAGTAGTGTATTCTGATGAAAATGAACAAACAATAGAGTTAAATTCTAATGATTTTATAACCATTGAACCTAATGTTATACATAAGTTAGAGGCTTTAGAAAATAGTCAATTGATTTTAGTGAAATAAGGTCATAGAAAAGAACACGATGATGTTGTAAATAACAAACTCGTATAAAATCTTAAATCCAAATGTTGTTATCTTAACAAATATGCACGAATTACATTTATTATTAATCTTTCATTTAATAGGCGCTACAATATGGGTAGGTGGTCATATTATATTAAGTTTAGTTATTTTACCGCAAGTATGGAAAGAAAAATCAGTAGAAAAGTTATTTTCTTTTGAAAGTAAATACGAACGTATTGGACTGCCTGCTTTATTAATCATGGTCATTACAGGAGTAAGAATGTCCTATATTTATACCATCAAAATCAGTAATTGGTTTCATTTCGAAAATCCGATCGAACGTGTTGTCTCGCTAAAACTCATAGGCCTTGCAATGATTGTCTTATTGGCTATAAGCGCTCAGTTTTATGTGCTTCCTCGTCTAAAATCAGATTATTCAAAACTTCCTCTGATGACATTTCATATCATAGCCGTAACAACTATTAGTATACTGATGTTAATTTTAGGTAGTTTTGTACGATATGGTGGGATTTAATTAAATTATTGGTAAATAGAATCTCAATCTGTTGTTATTTTGAGGTATCTTTTCACATAAGACATTATACTCTTTATAGTATTTTAATTTGTGTCAAGACTTCTCGGAAGAGTATATAAATTCATTTGAAAACATTTAGAATGTCCTGAGTAAAATTTTATTTTTTTTAATTTCGTTAAACTAAAGTACTTTAACACACAATTGAATGATTTTAAAAAAAATATTATTTTTAAGTTTTACAATTAATTTCTGTTTTGGACAACAGCAGTTATTATTGGATAAAAAGTTAGAGAAAAACCATATTGCTACAGAATTTACAGAGCTTTATAATTTGATATCTACAATTCATCCAGGCCTATTTATGTATTCTACTGAAAAAGAATTTTATAAAACCTATTTTGATTTGAAAAATTCAATAAAAGATGATCTTTCTATTGTAGACTATTACAAAATCACAGCCACACTAATGGCAAAAGTAAAAGATGGACACACAACAGTTGACAGAGGACAAATTACGACATTACTAAAAGATAAACCAGTTTTCCCATTCAGCATATATCAGATTCATAATCAATATTATTTTAATAAATCAATCAATGAAAATTCAAATTATAAAGGTTTAAAAATTCTTAAAATAAATGGAAAAGATATTCATTCCATCGTAAAAGAAATCAAAAAATACATTCATTTGGAAGGTAAAAATGAAACGGGATTGAATATGAAATTTATTAATTTTCCTTTTTATTATTTTATTTACAACCCTGCCGAAAAGTTTGAGATTGAATATAGAGATAAGAATAACAAAAAACAAAAAATAGTATTAAACGGAATCACTTTTGATCGCTTCACAAAAAGTACTACAGAAAATATTCAACCTTTAACCACTGAAATTAGAAAAGATAAAATAGCCGTTCTCAAATTTCATTCGTTTAGTAATGGATATAATGAAGCTGACAGAAAGATTGCGCAAGAACAATTAGATATTTTTTTTACAAAGCTTGATAGTTTAAAAACGAAAAACCTAATAGTCGATTTACGTGATAACAGCGGGGGAGCCGGAGAAATAGCCAACTATTTGTTTTCTTATCTCATAAATAGGCCTTATTATTATTTTGATTATGTAGGAACAAAATACAATAGTGTAAAAAACTGGAAGCATTATGCACAATATCCCCAGAATATTGAAGAAATAAATTTAGCTGAAACAAAGAAAATAAACGGACTTAACTGCTTTACATCAACTAATAGCGCAGATGATTTTTGGTGGTTTAAGAAGCAACAAAATAAACCAAATTATTACAAAGGGCAAATTCATGTATTGATTAATGGAGGTTGTTTTTCAACTACAGGTCATTTATTGGCTATGATGCGAGAATATAAAATAGGAACTCTTTATGGTGAATATTCGCAAGGTAGTAATTATAGTAATGCTGGAGGACAGGCATTTGTCTTACCTTATTCTAAAACTGTAGTCTGGATCCCAACTTTTCAATATAAAATGAAAACTCCAAATTTTAAAGCTGATCCAAAAGGAATACAACCTGATATCGAAATACAGCCACAAGCAGATGATCTAAAAAAAGGTTTTGATAGACAATTTGATTTTGTTATAAGAAAAATTGAGAACATAAGTCTCTAATAAAAAAGTTGTAAAATAACTATCTAAGTGATAATATTTCATTTCTGTCATTCTATTAGCAATTCAAATTTCAGAATAATTTATTCAAAGTCTAATCAGCTACAAAATAAATACATAATTTCATATTTTTAAAAGATATTATTGAATTTTAAAAGTTGTGTTTATAATAAAAAGATGGTTCATAACTTGTAAAAAACAAATGACACCTTTAAATGATAAAGAGTGTCATTTGTTTATTTATAAATTTACCTGCAATCAAATAATGTCTTACATAAAGTTATTTTTAAGATAAAGAATTCAATTTTATTTACCTAAATAGATAAATACATTTGTAGCTAAATACAATGGAGTAATATCAATCGGAGTATCACTTCCTCCTGTACTTACTGTATATGTATGTGCGTGATCAATAGCTGTTGAGGTTGTTTTTGAAACAGCCGCTATATCATCAACAATATCTCGTGTAAGTCCACCTTCAGTACTTTGAATTTGACCAGAACCACGATCCAAATAAGTATGCGTATGTGCACCTGTAGTTTGTGTAGTAACTGAATATGTAGGATTTGGTAAATTAGTTTTCGTTAGTGTAACTGAATTATTACCCGTTATACTACCAATAGTTTCTGATCCTGTTTTTCCTTTTAGAAATGTATTTTCTGTATTTGGTAAATTTCCCGTTATACCTATATTTGAAGCATTAGATTGAGCTGTTACAGTTAAAGTTGTTATTGCTCTTCCATTTAATAAATACCATCCATCGTGATCGGTGCTAGTACTTGCATATTTTATATCACCAATATTAGGAATATTTGCATCCATTTTATACCAAGAACTACCATCATTATAATATAATCCAGGATATACATTGGTTGCAACCAAAGCATTATTTACAGTTGCTGTGTTATAAACAATCATTCCTGCAATGTGACTAGGTAACGGAGCTGGATTAGTTGTAGAGGATAAACTTACTTTTGGTAATAACAATCCACTAGATTTTGAGAGTGATCTCAATTCCAAAATTGCATTACTATTAATTGAAGACGAAGGAGTTGTTTCATCACTAATTAAAACTTGTGCATATAGAACAACAGATGTTGCTAAAAGAGTAAATATTGTATTTAAAATTTTCATATTTTTTATTTTCCTAAGTAAATGAAATAAACTACGGTCATATTTTTGGGATAATTACTAATTGGGCTAGCTGTACCACCACTCGGAATCGTAATAGTATGAGAGTGACTACCAGATGAAGCTGTTGTTCTTGTTTCAGTTTGTACAGTTCTTAATCCTGTTACTTTAGGAGATGTAGTATTATTCCAATTCCAATCTGAATCTCCCATAGGGGCTATATCATGACTATGAGCTCCTGAAGCATTCGTATTTCCTGTCAATGAAAAATTAGGTAAATTTGCTTGTGTAAGTGTTAAAACATTTTTACCTCCAATTGCTGCAAATTGTTCTGTTGTAGATTTACCTTTTAATATTCTATCCGTTGCATTTGGTAAAACACTTGAAAAACCAATGTTAGTAGCATTTTGTCGAGCATTTGTAGATGATATTGTTGTAATAGATCTACCATCTAATACATACCAACCATTATGATCAGTAATATTCATACTTGGTTTTATATCTCCAATTCTGGGAAAAGACTCGCTAGCTGTAATAATAATCCATTTTGTTCCGTCATTATAATATAATCCTGGTACAACATTATTAGGATGAGTACCTGATGTAGCAGTATTATATACCCACATTCCTTGTTGGTGAGCAGTTAATGGTGCAGCTAAATTAGTCCCTTGTAGAGCTATTTTATTAAACAACAATCCTTGATTTGCACTATTTAATTCTAATATTGCAGAAGTAGTTGGAGAAGTTGTTCCAATTCCTACTTGAGCTAATATTCTTATAGGTAAAAATAGACAAATAAAATAATAAGTTATTCTTGATATATTCATAATAATTAGTTTCCTAAGTAAATAAAAACGTTTGTGACTAAACTTCTAGGTTTTAAATCAACTGGTGCACTTGATCCTCCTAAAGGTAAATTAAATGTATGATTATGATCTCCACTAGAAAGCGTAGAGCGAGTTACTTCTGTAATTCCCAATAATGGATTATTATTTCCTGAACTTGCAGTCTGAGTTGTAATAGGATTGTCCAAATAGGTATGCGTATGGTCTCCTGTTGTATTTGTAGTTCCTGTGAAGTTTACATTAGGTAAATTTGCCTGTGTTAAAGTAAATGTATTTACCCCAGATAAAGTAGCTAAATTTTGAGAACCTGTTTTATTTTTTAGCAATTGGTCACTAGCATTAGGTAATGAAGTTGTAAAACTTAATGAAGAAGCAACAGCTTTTGCTGTAGTAGATAAAGTTGTAGTTGCTCTTCCGTCTAATAAATACCAACCATTGTGATCTGTACTTTGATAACTATTTTTAATGTCACCAAATTGTATCTCAGATTTAGATAAGCGTATCCATTTTGTTCCATCATTATAATATAATCCTGGAGTTACACCTAGTGGAACGCTTGTTGTAGCAGTATTATAAACTACCATGCCTCTTTCATGCGATGATAATGGTGAAAAAGAATCAGTAGAAGTTAAAGCAACTCTTACTAATAGAAGACCTTTATCATTATTCTGGCTTTCTAAATGTAATATTGCATCAGTATTAACTAGATTATTAGTTGTATTTGTTATTTTAACTTGAGCATGAGATACATTTGCTAAAGCTAAAATAATAAAAAATTTGATGTTTTTTTTACTAAAGTAATTCATTTATAGCTGATTAAATTTTTGCAATGATACTAATAAATCTTTTACTTAAAAAAAATAGAAGGTTAAAGTATAGTTTCGATATAAAATTTTCTAATAAATTTCATTTTTTCTTTAAAATATGTTACAAATTGTCTACTATAAAACATTTTAAATATTCACTTCAACTTTTTAACATTAAAATCCTTTTTCATTTAAAGTTTTTGTAACAACTTAATAACTAGGACTTAAATCATTTTCTTTCCATGATAGTTTTAATGCCAGTTTTTATAATAGTTATCGTTTAAGTTTTCGAGACAACGTTTTGCAAACGTCACTCTGACTTACAATAATGTGAAGCTGAAATGAATTCCTTTAGATTTGAAAAAGATTAAATTGTAGAAAAAAGAAATTTTGATTGGAATGAAAAACACAGGTCGATTTAACGCTATACTTTATAGTGTTTTAGTCCATTTTTTCTTACTATTTATGTAATCAATCTTTGCATTTGAAAAGAAGTATGGAATTAGTTAGAGGTAAGAATGATAGTGAACGCATCGCTCAATTTTTATCAAAAAATTATATGGATCTTCAGCTAAAGAAATCTAATTCAAAGGTCATTGAAAAAATTAAATTATTGAATGCTGAAAGAAAACATCAAGTTAAAATAAGAGCAGGATTATTAGCTCAAAACACAGGATGATCAAATAGTGCCATATATTGCACTATTTAAATAATCCCAATATTGATACATTACAAATTAACCAGTTGATCTAGTTGCTTTTGAATTTCTTCATTTTTTATTTTACGATGTGAAGCATTGTACACACACTTTCCGTCTTTTATTATTAAAATTTGTGGTGATTCGTGCTGAACATTGTAACGACGCTCAATCTCATTAGAGATTGGTCTATACATTAATAAATCTAAATAATTCAGTTCAAAATCGCTTTCCTTTATTATATTCCAAATAATATCGCATAACCCACAAGTTGTACTGTGTTTATAAATAATTTTTGGTTGATTAAAAGATGCTTGATCAATTTGGTCCAAATCATCTAAAGTTGTAATATCTATTTTTTTCATTTTTGTTTCAATTATTTCATCTATAAAATTACATTGAAAAGAAGAAAAAACCTATTCTATTCAATGATTGTATTTCCTTTGTATGTCAAGCCATAGTTAATACTAGATTTAAGAATATTATTTAATACTTATAAAATATTAAAATTTCAATAAATTCACTCCACCAAAAACACACCTAAATCTCTTAAACTATTTATGAATAAAACACTTAACCCTTTCTGTATATAAAAATAACAGACAATAAAAACCTAACAACGGCTAAATAAACTAGTAGTTTAAATACTTTTTGTGGTATTTCTTGGCTAAATATTTAATCTTAAAAACTGTTTTTAATAATTTCATTTAATTAAGATCTTCTTTCAGCTTATTTTATGAAATAATATCCTTCCTCCTTCTCTCACCAAAAAATTCTAAACTTCTTAAAAAAATATTTTTCACAAGAAGTTAAATGTTAATGATTTGGCTTGATTTAATTAAATACATTTAAAATATTATCAGAATAAATATTCATTTTAAAAATATTTTCCTGAATTAATGCGCTACTATGTTATGCATATGTCGTAAAACTACTACATATTCGATTGTAAACGGTTAAAAACGATTAATTAAAATATCTGTTTCTAATTTAGTCCTAGATAAAAATTAAAATAAATCAATCTTAAAATTTACAACTATGGCTAACAATTCAAGAGGAGTCTTAAAATTCAACGGTGGTGAGGACCAAAAAATCATCAAATTAGATTATCAAGTTTCAAGAACAACTGATGTTTCGGGGCGTGTAGCTTCTGATCCTTCTAACGCTTTAATCAAAGTAACAGTAGAGGCAACTGAAAGTTCTACGATTTTGGAAAGTTTATTAAACGGAAAATATAAACCAACTGTTGGTGATATTACGTTTAATAAAGCACACGAAGAAGGTGTTTTAATTAATTTGAAGTGGGAAAACGGTTACGTTATTCAACACGAATTAAATTTTGACGCATTAAACGACAACAATATGTTAATTTCATTTGTAGTGAGTGCAGAGAAAATTGATTACGGAACAGCTTCTTACGACGGTGTTTGGCCTTCTGCTCGATAATTTATTTCAATCGAAAATCGTATAAGTTTACTAACCAACTAACTTATGAAATCTTGAAAACTCTTGGTGCGATGCGAAGGCTGCATCAGGAGTTTTTTGTTTGTAAATGAAAAAAGAGTATATTTAAAGTATTAAAAATCAAAACCTCTCACCTATGCAACTACCTTTCAAACCCTACAATGGTGCTAAGGCTATTGACGATAGCCAAGTCGCTGGAATTAATCGTTTAGCCAAATTATTAATCGTAATTGATGGTAAAATTGTTCCGCATTACAAGCATTTTTCTTTAACGCAACATAGCCAAACTCATCATCAATTCGAGTTAGTTTTGGATCATGATACATTTGGTAATTATGAAAATCACAAACTCGAAACTTCAAATAAATTCCTCGGAAACCGCTTAACAGTCGTTATTCGATACAAAGATATTGATGATAGTCCTGAAAGAACTTTTGTCGGAGTCATTACAAAAGTGGGGTATTTACAAGAACATTCTAGCCTTGGAAATATCGTATTATCGGGGTTTAGTCCAACTATTTTGTTGGATGGCGCACCACATACACAGAGTTTTGGAGGTGATAGACCAGTCAACATGAGTATTATTGCGAATAAATTGATTAAAGAAGGACTTGGTGATTCTAAATTTGATATTCGGGTTGATGCAAAAGATGCTTCGGATATCGTGTATAGCACACAGTACAACGAAACGCATTATAATTATTTGGCTCGAATGGCTTCTGCTTATGGCGAACAATTTTTTTATGATGGTGAAGTTTTGCATTTTGGACAATTGCCACCGCAAAATAAACCGCTTAATTTGGTNNCTTAAACACAGAAGTGATTTGGCTCAAACAGCTTATAAAAACAACGAGAATATTTTTAAAACTAAAGCTTTACAAGTTGCACCAATCAAAGCAAATACAGACAAAGATGTGGTAAATGCGCAAGAAAGTGAGGCTGGACAAAAAGGTGTTGAAGTCTTTACGGTAAGCGGTTCTACAACGATTCCATTTTTATATCCTGGTTGTGTGGCTGATTTAGAAATGCGCAAACAAAACAGCAACAAAACATCTTATTTCACTCGAATTATGATTACGGATGTGGAGCATGATATTGATACTTTAGGACATTATACGGGACGTTTCAAGGCGATTGCTTCGGATACTGGATTTTTACCAAAACCTGAGTTTACAATACCAAAAGCAGAACCACAGATTGCAACTGTCATTTCAAATGCTGATCCAAAAGGACAAGGTCGTGTGACCGTAAAATTTGATTGGCAATTGCATGATACAACCAACTTTATTCGCATGATGTCGCCTGATGCTGGAGGTACAGATCAAGTGACGCAAAATCGTGGTTATGTTGCGATTCCTGAAGTTGGTGACCAAGTGATGGTTGGCTTTGTACACAATCATCCTGACAGACCTTTTGTCATGGGCGGTATGTTCCACGGAAAAGTAGGATTGGGTGGTGGAGCGAATAACCATATGCGTTCTATTCAAACGAAAAGTGGTATCAAAGTTTTGATGAATGACAACGAAAAAAGTGTCACAATTTTAGATCCAAGTGGAAATACTTGGTTTATGGATGGGGCTGGAAATATCACTGTGACCGCGCCTAATGATATCAATTTTAATGCAGGAGCTAATCTCAATATTTCTGTAGGACAGAATATGACTACTTCTGTAGGAGCAAATTCTAATTTATCTGTTATTGGAAATTCAATAGAATCTATAAATCAGAATAAAACAACAACAGTAGGTTTGTTAAATAACCTATCTGTTGGAACAAATTATATGGTAAATGTGATAGGAAATTTCATAGAATATATCAAAGGAAATTTACAAAGCCACGCTGTAGAAGGAAGAGAATCTTCCTCTAAAGAAATGAAAGTAAATAGTGAGACACATGTAAAAGTGAATGCTTCTACAACAATTAAAAGAAATAGTGGAGAAATAACAAATGACTTTTAAAAATTTGATATTATGAAGATTACTATAGTAGAAGGAATTACTAAAATTACAAGTGATAAAGATATTGTTTTTAATGTTTATGGTGGTAGTGCAGAATTTAATGCAGGACTAAAAAATCAATGGTTAGCTCCAAATACTTATGTGGGAGAATATGAGGAAATAGAATTGCCTAAGGAGGAGGATTTATTGCCTCCTAGTAAATGTTATTGTAACAGAGATTTTACTGTTGATGAATTCAAAAATATTATAATTGAACTTAGGAAAAAAGAAATTGTTTATGATAATGGTAAAACTGTTAAAAATATTGTTCGCGATAATAAAGGTTTACCAATTTTAAAAGATGGGAAAAAACAATTTAAAGAACGATCTCAGTATGAAGAATTGGGTGAAAAATTGTTTTATTTAGATAACCCTGAAAAAATAAAAGAACCTTCTTTTCATGCTTTTACAACTGCATTAAATAATACATTCAAAAAATATGAAATTAATACTTGTATTAGAAAAATTCATTTTTTAGCACAATGTTATCATGAAACTCAACGATTTGGATTAAGTTATGAAAAAGATAATTCTTACATGAAAAATTATGAAGGAGGTCCGCAATTTAGAGGAAGAGGATTACTTCAATTAACGCACGATTATTCGTATACAGACTATTATAACTATTTAAGTAACACAAAATTTAAAGTAACGGATACTGATTTCTATAAAAATAAACTAATTCCTTTTACTAAAAGAATATCTACAGAAATTGCATACGCTTGTGATAGTTCTGGGTGGAATTGGTTACTAGGAGGAGTACCTTCAGTAGGGAAAAATATTAATTTGTTAGCTGATGGAGATGATGTATTAAAAGTTTCTAGAGCTATAAATGGTAATGTTAAAAATCCATTTGGATTGGAAGAAAGAAAATTATTTACAAAACTTATGAAAGAAATTATGAATTATGAAAAGAATCATTAGAATTTGCTTTTTATTCTTAAGTGTCTTTATTTTTTCTTCTTGCAAAGCTCAACAAGATTTTTTTGTATTTGGAAATGAAAAAAGTACTCATCAATCTTCAAAAATAGCCGATATCGTTTTAGAAACAAATAATTTATATTTAATAAAATTTAAAAAAAGTGGAGAATTTAGATTAGATAATATAGAAAATAATGTTGATCAATTTGAAATAATTTTAGATAATTCAATTATTATGTTTAAATACCCATATAAATTGATTGTCAGAAACTATCAAGGAAGGAATGCTTTTAAAATTAATTTAGAAAAAAAAAGTAAGAATGAATATCAATTAATTCTTTTACAATACACGAAACATACAACAATAGATAAATTCTATTTAAAAAGAGTAAACAATAAATTCGTGATTTATAAAATTGAAAATATTCAACCAGGTGAAAAATATTATATCTGTGAATATCCAAAATTAATTTATCAGGATAAAAAAACTATAAATTTATCTCAAGAATCTATTAATTTAAATTGTGTATCTAAATAGAATAAAAGATTTTTTTACTTCTTAGCTATGGTAGGAGCAAAAGCCGTCCATAATAAATTTGAAGATAAAAAAATAAATGTCTTAAAAGTAAATGTCTATGGTTTTAGTCGTGGGGCAACAGCTGCACGCCATTTTATTCATGTCGCGACAACTTCTCCTAAAAAGCCTAATAATGCTAAAATTAGATGGGTAATTTCTCCTTCTAAATTTTATGAATTATCGGAAAAAGAAAAAGAAGAAAGTGAAAAGTCAGACCAAGGAATGACATTAGAAAATCTTACAGACGAACAAATAACTTTTATCGAGAAATATGGTTATTTAGGGGCTTGTCTTGTAAAGGAAAAAATAAAAATAAATGAAATCTTTTTTAATTTCGTTGGGGTATATGATACCGTTGCTTCTTTTGGGGCAAATCATAGAGGAACTTCTATTTTTGGGATTGATATTATAGATGATGATGCCAAACAATTAAATTTAGATGCTGTAAAGAAAGCTCATTTTTGTTTGCATATCACATCTGATGATGAATATAGAGACAATTTTAGTTTAACCAATATTAATAGTACAGGTCTTAATGGATTAGAATTTACTTTGCCAGGAGTACATTCTGATATTGGAGGATCTTACGTAGAAGGAGAGGAAGAAACAAGAGTACTTTATAAAGGTTACAAAAAAGAGTGTGAAGAGTATAAAAAAATTTTAGAAGAGGAAGGATGGTATACGAAAGCTCAATTAGAAATAAATTTATTAGAAAAGATGATTTTAAAAAAATTGGATACCTACGAATTAAGAGGAACCCGAAAGCTTTCTAACCAATACGATAGAATTTCTTTAAATACAATGTTTCATTATTCTAAACAATTTGGTGTAGAGTATGTTAAAAATACGATTGAAAAAAAAGAAGTAATAAAAAGTGAAGAGGTCGAAACTGTTTATAATTATCTAAAATTTTATATGAACAAATGTACCAATATTAGAAATAATTATGTGGATGAATATAATGCAGGTAATAAAACTGTTTCTCCCGAAAGTTATATCGCTGAGATTAAGAAAATCTCTTATTTAGATTTTGTTCCAGTTAATGTCTTAAAGAATCTTAGAAACAATTATTTGCATTGGTCGGTTTCTGACAAAACAGGAATGGGACCAAATGTAGAAGGAATTGTAACAGTCGACAAAAGAAAACGCTATATAATACAAGGATAATGAATATTAAAAAAATAACCATATTTCTTATCATATCAATCTTCCAATTGGTAAGTTGTCAAGAAAAAAAAAAGAACCTATATGCCTGTTTATAACATAGAGATTTCACATCCAGATAATAAATATACAATCGATCCTGTAGTAGATAAAATTATTACGTTAGAAGACACCAATGCCAGTTTACCCTATGGTAATAGTTCTGGAAGTTGGGGAATGTCTGGTAAAATGTTTACAGAACGTGCAGGAACAACAATAGGTGCAGATATTGTTTATTTTTCTAATTATGAGGATACCTTCTATCATTTAAAAGCTAATTTCCCTATCGAAAGAGTGAAAGAATTGGCACGTAGAGCTTATGCCAATTCTGATGATGAATCTTGTTACAAAGGAAAAGAATATGTAGATGTATTGGAAGAAGAAGCAAAATGTAATAATTATCGAAAGATGTCTGATTTAGTTTTTGGTTTTGCTCCAAAAGGAGTAGTCGTTGTTTGGTTACGTTTTGGCATACAACAGATAGAAATAGGACAATATCAAGCAGAAGTCATTAAAGATGATAAAGAATACGAAGAAAAACTTTTCAAAACATGGAGCATGAACAGACAAGAAGTAAAAGCTGCTCAGTTTATAGCAGATGCTTCACCTGATCTTTGGCTTTCTTATCGCCAAAAGTATACTTGGGAGCCCATCGCAACTTCAACTCGCAAAGATTTTCGTTTCTTAGGTTTTACTACAAATAAGTATTATAATGGCGAACGAGAAAAGGTGTTATTTTCTTGGCAAAAAGGAAGCAATATGTGCGAACGGGCTGTTCCAAGAGAATTGACATTTTATTTTACAACTGGTAAAGACGAGCAATATGAAGGACGCGTATTTTTTGATTTTGATCAAATGAGTGAGGCTTTTAAAAAAGCAGGTTCAAATGCCAAAATGGAATTTAAAATTGCTTCCGATAATTCTGATTACGAAATATTCTTAAATGGAGAACCTTTAGAAGTAAAAAGTAAGAGATTGTTTAAGAATGATATGATTTTTAAAGACTCTTATAAATAATTTGTTATGTACCGCTGTGTTTATTTTTTGTTTTCTATTCTGTTTTTTCAATTGGTAAGTTGTCAAGAAAAAAAAAAGAACCTATATGCCTGTTTATAACATAGAAATTTCCCATCCAGATAATAATTTTATAATAACACCTGTAGTAGATAAAATTATTACGTTAGAAGACACCAATGCTAGCTTGCCCTATGGTAGTAGTTCTGGTAGTTGGGGAATGTCTGGTAAAATGTTTACAGAACGTGCAGGTACACCAATAGGAGCAGATATTGTTTATTTCTCTAGATACGAAGATACTTTCTATCATTTAAAAGCTAATTTTCCTGTGGAAAGAGTGAAAGAATTGGCACGTAGAGCTTATGCCAATTCAGACGATGAATCTTGTTACAAAGGAAAAGAATATGTAGATGTATTGGAAGAAGAAGCAAAATGTAATAATTATCGAAAAATGTCTGATTTAGTTTTTGGTTTTGCCCCAAAAGGAGTAGTCGTAGTTTGGTTACGTTTTGGTATACAACAGATAGAAATAGGACAATTCCAAGCAGAAGTCATTAAAGATGATAAAGAGTACGAAGAAAAACTTTTTTCAACTATTTCACAAACAAGAGAAGATATTTATAATAAAAGGTTTTTGGCAGATGCTTCGCCTGATCTTTGGCTTTCTTATCGCCAAAAATATACTTGGGAGCCTATTGCAACTTCAACCCACAAAGATTTTCATTTCTTAGGTTTTATTACAAATAAATATTATAATGGCAAACGAGAAAAGGTGTTATTTTCTTGGCTAAAAGGAAGCAATATGCGCGAACGCGCTGTCCCAAGAGAATTGACATTTTATTTTACAACTAGTAAAGGCGAGCAATTTGAAGGACGCGTGTTTTTTGATTTTGATCAAATGAGTGAAGCTTTTAAGAAAGCAGGTCCAAATGCCAAAATAGAATTTAAAATTGCTTCTGATAATTCTGATTACGAAATATTCTTAAACGGAGAACCTCTTGAAGTAAAAAGTAAGAGATTGTTTAAGAATGATATGATTTTTAAAGACTCTTATAAATAATTTGCTTTAGATATTTTATAGCTCTCAACTACCTACCATGAAGGAAATAAGCCTTTCAAAAAAAAATCCGAAACAGATTAAACTCTATCCGAATCAAACCAAAAGGATTAGAAAAAAAAGAATATGGCGTTTCTGTAAAATATTTCAATGACAATTTTATTAGTAAGTTTATGTATACCATTACTTGTTTTCTTATTGCAAAAAATATATAATTAGCACTATCTCTTATCATTATTTCATTAGGACCTATAAAAAACAAAATTTACATGGTAAAATTGAAACCAAAAGTTTTTTAGTAATATTATGATACTGGTTGCAAATCTTATTTTTTTTTATCTACTTTATTCTTATGTTTAGTAATTCTTCAAATACTATTGATTTAACAGTAGTATTCAAAATAATAAAACAGTTTGGAATAATAATTAGTGTACCTACATCTTTAATATTTCTATTTATTGATTTTTTTATAGAAAAAATAAAGATAAAACGGGTTATGTATCTAACAAGATGTATTATATTTTTAAGTTTATTGTATTTGGTAAGTTTGTTTTTTTCATTTTATATTATATCTAGTGCTTTATTTGGTAATCCTTTAATTAAATAACTTATGGTTAAGTAGAAATAATTATGAAAAATAAATTCTTATATCATATCATGTTTTTTCTTTTAGTAACTATAAATTTATATTCGCAAAAGACAACAAAAGACAATTTTACATTTCTTGTACAAAAAGAAGAAGGTGACCTGAATAATGATAAACAGATTGATAAAGTTGTTTTAGAAATGGATTTAATTGACGAGACAGGTCCATTACGATTACAAATATTTCTTTCTAAACCGAATAAACAAATTCAACTGGCAGTATCTTCTAAAAAGTTAATTGAAAGCCAATATCCAGTTGATAAAAAAGGCGAACACAATGGTAATCCTATCCCTGATTTTTACATCGAAGATGGTAATTTGGTAATGCTTACAGATATCGAGAATCGAAAAAGCCGTTATGAATTTCGTTATAAACAAAACAATTTTGAATTAACTAAAATATCAAGAGTTAAATGGGACGGAAAAAATACTACATCTGAAACCAATATTAACTTGTTAACCAACACCAAAATAGAATTTAATCAAGAATTAGGTTCAGATAAAGTTTTAAATAAAAAGAAGATTATAATGAAAGTAAATAAGCTACCTAAAATTCAGGATTTGAGCTTTTATGATTTAGAAAATTTTTAAAATTATTATGAATTAACTAATTTATAACTTTCCAAAAAAATTATCTTCTATAAACAGCTTACCTATCACTACCTAAAGCGCTTATTATAAATAAAATCTTAAACTATACTCCTTTTTTTTTAAATATCTAGGAATAATTGTTACACAAGTAAATTTAATATATAAGCATAATCTTACTTGCTTTTTATCTATTCTTGAAAAAACAGGAGTTAAGTCCTCTTACGTACTATTAATTTTCTTTTAATTGGTTTGGGACAAAATTTAGTTAAAGATCAAAATAATCTAAGTAATAGATCTGTTAATAATAGCATTGATACTTCTTTATAGTTTTCTTATTCTTTTTGTTCGAAATAACTCAGAATCGCTAGCTTCAATTTGATGTAAAGAAGAATAATTGAAAGGTTATTTATCTTATTTATACAAATAAGTAAAAAAAAAGGTAGTAAATGAGGGGTATGGATGAGCAATTTTTAAATAGAGTGATTGTATTTTCGGAATAATTTTAAGATTTAAATAACAAAATTTAAATTATTTGCTGTTTTCTATAAGTTTTGATAAAAATAGATGGTTATTAAACATTTTCTTAGAATAATGTTGAGTGAAAAGTATTTTATTCTCAAGAAAAAGGAAGTTATTACAACATATTTTTTATGAATTAGATATACTTTTAATTACTTCTAAAATTGCATCTTTTCTTTAATTAAAAAATATAAAACTTTAATTTAAAACAACTTAAACAAACATCACATCTTTTGAAAATGTAATGAAATATGATTTTTTTAAAAACTATATATAAAAGAATATGAAAAATAAACTACTTTATTTCATCTTTACAGGATTTGTGACAACGCAAACTAGTTATTCGCAAGTGGGAATTAATACAGATAATCCTCAATCAACTTTAGATGTTGTGGCTAGTTTAGCTACAACATCTAAAGACGGTATTTTGCCTCCAAGAGTTACAAAGCAGCAATTAGCAGCAAAAAATTCAGGGACTTATAATACTAATCAAGAAGGAACTATAGTCTATGTTACAACAGCAGACATCCCAACAGGAGTAACTCCTAGTTTATCACAGGTTACCAATATAACAAGTTCAGGATATTACTATTTCAATGGAACTGAATGGTCTCCTTATTTATCAAAAAATATATATAATTCTGACGGAAGTCTTACTGGAAATAGAATCGTTACTCAAGGAAATCATACATTAGCGTACACTTCTTCGGTTGCCAATGGTTTTTCTGTAGATGGACCTACTTTTTCTGTAGATGCAGCTAATCACAAAATAGGTATAGGAACAACAACACCCGAAACGAAGCTTCATGTTGTTTCTACAGATCCTAAATTGAGCAGATACAATTTGATTGATGCAAATTCGGGAAGCAATCAATATGGAATTATGGCTCTAAGAAATATATCTGAATTAGCTATTGGAAACTTATCATTACTTGGTTTTACTAACAATGGTCCAACTGCAGGAGGTGCCAATTGGGCATTAGGATCTATTCGTACAGGAATATCAGATACAAAAGGTTTAGAAGAAGATTTTTATATCGGAAACTCTAATGGAGGTAATTTAATTGAAAGAATGCGGATTAGTGCTTCGGGAAATATTGGAATAGGTACTTCTTCTCCAAATAATAAACTTCACATTAAAGGCAGCAGTAACATCGATCCTGTACGGATAGAAGGTTTACAAAGTGGAGATATAACTGTTACAGGATCTAAGATGTTGATGATAGATGGAAATAATAATGTAAAGACGACTACTCTCACTCCTGTTAGTGTCACAAATGGACTGAGTAAAACAGCAGCTGGAGATATAAAACTAGGCGGAACATTAACAGAAGCGACCACAATTACCACAGACGGAACAAATACATTAAAATTAGCAGGTTTAACAACTGGCAATGCGTCTAACATTGGTTCAAAAATTTTAATTATTGATAGTAATAACAATGTACAAGTAACAGATAAAATAGCAAACGATTTATCTATTCCTTCTCCTGCTATTTTTACATTATTAACGGCTCAAAGTAATTTTTTGGATAACACTGCTGCAGGAGCTAAAAAAACTGTACCGATGTCGCTAACAAAAAATGCAATTAAAGGTTTAACTTTTGATGCTAGTAGTGAAACAATTACTTTTCCCCCTGGAATTTACCAAATAACCTTTATATATGAAGCCTTTGTAGGAGGAAGCTGCACAGTTAGTTCCTATTTAGTTGATTTCCCTAAAGAAGTAGGAACTCAAAGAATTCATAGCACTGCGTCTCATAAAGCTGATGCTAGTGGTCTTGGTACTAATCACGGTGGTACAATTTCCTATGTTACAACTCTTGCAAATACAACATCATGGGTGATTCAGCTAGGAAGAGGATCTTCTGGAAACTGTTCAAATGGAATGACTTTAGTACAAAATTCAACTCAACTTGTTGTATTTAAATTAGGAGATATCTAAAATACTGACCTTTATTATGTTTTAAATGATTTAATTTTTTATCAAAACAGATTGTAAAAATTAAAAACAAAAGCAAACTATACTTATAAAAATATAAGGTTAGAATTATCTAACCTTATATTTTTATAAAACCAAATTAATAACATATATGACTTATTATGCATATAGCTTCCAAGATAATATTGAAAAATAATGATCATAAAATTTATTAATTTAATATTTTATAAAATATAATTTTGGTATAAACATAAAGTTTAAGTTAAAAATATAACTTTATAGCAATAATTCTTAAAGTTATTCCGAGATTGTATCCGATAGCAGATTCTAACTCTGTTATCTATATATATATGACAAATCACTTTATAGGAATAGGAAAATATATTCCAACTGAAAAAATATCAAATCTTTTTTTTGAAGAACATCAATTTTTTAATGAACAAGGAGAAATTTTAGATCAAAATAATGCTACTATTTCACATAAATTAAAGCAAATAACAGGAATAGAAGAACGTCGATATGCTAGAAAAGATCAAGTAACATCAGACTTAGGCTATATGGCAGCTGCTTCAGCCATCACAAATGCAAATATCGACGCAGAAACTATTGATTATATTATATTCGCTCATAATTTTGGAGATGTAAAACACGACACTATTCAGTCTGATATGGTGCCAAGTCTTGCTGCAAGAGTAAAAAATTTATTGAAAATTCAGAATCCTTATTGTGTTGCTTACGATGTTATTTTTGGTTGTCCAGGTTGGGTAGAAGGTGTTATACAAGCCAATGCATTTATAAAAGCTGGATTAGCAAAAAGATGTTTGGTAATTGGTGCTGAAACTCTTTCGAGAGTAGTAGATGAACACGACCGAGATACAATGATATATGCAGATGGTGCTGGTGCAGCTATTTTAGAAGCTTCTACAAACAATAAAGGAATACAAGCTCATTTATCTGCCTCTTATGCAAACGAAGAAAAAGATTATCTGTTTTTTGGAAAATCATATAATTCAGAAAAATGTCCGAATACCAAATACATTAAAATGTATGGTCGAAAAATCTATGAGTTTGCTTTATCCAAAGTACCTTTAGCAATGAAAAAATGTGTTGATGATAGCTCATATAATATTGACGATATCAGTAAAATAGTGATTCATCAAGCCAATGAAAAAATGGACGAAGCAATTGTAAAACGCTTTTATAGTTTATATGATCAAGATGTGCCAAAAAATATTATGCCAATGAATATTCATAAACTTGGCAATAGTAGTGTGGCAACAATTCCAATTCTTTTGAAAATGATTATGGATAATGATTTGGAAAATCACCAGATAAATGAAGGCGATGTGGTATTATTTGCATCTGTTGGCGCAGGTATGAATATAAACACATTTATTTACCAATTTTAACGATATCAATCATGATAATATCTAAGTTCTAATCACAATTAGGTTAGAACTTTTTAGTGATATAGAATTCTCTAGAAATTAATACCATTTAATTCATTAAAACTTATTACCTTTGCAACGTACTTAAGAAGATATTTTGTCTTAATAGTTTACAATTGTATTCTTTATTTTACTTTTTTTAATTCACTAATTGACCTAGTCAATATAATTTTAACTTCTGTTTTCTAAAACGTATACTTGTAAGTTTTACTACATTATAATATAAATGTTGTTGGATAATTAATTCATGTTTTCTTAGGTTTTATGAGTATTAATAATAAAAAATCTATACAAACATTTATGGCAGATTCTACATCTAAAAAAGAAAATAGCAAAAAGAAAGCTTTAAAAAAATTAGAGAAATTAAACAAAAGAGAGAACAGAAAAGAGAATAACAACAAAGGAAAATCATTAGAAGATATGATTGTCTATGTTGATGTACTTGGTAATTTTACAGATGTACCACCTCATTTACAAGACAAAGAAGCCGATTTGCTGAATAATAAAAGATTAGAATCTGATAACAGAGATGTTTTTATAGAAGGTATGGTTGATATCTACAACGATTCAAAAGGGTTTGGTTTTATTAAAGTACCAACTTCTAACGATAAAATCTTCTTCCACTTCAAAGAATCAAAAGAATTACTTAAAGTAGGAGATCAAGTGCAGTTCAAAAAAGAAATGTCTGAAAAAGGATTCAGAGCAATTCAAATATCAAAAAAATAAATTAATTAAATATACAACTATGCAAGAAGGAACAGTAAAATTCTTCAACGAATCAAAAGGTTTTGGTTTTATCTCTAACGCAAACGGAGGTGAAGATGTTTTTGTACATGTTTCTGGATTAATTGACAAAGTAATTGAAAATGATCAAGTTACTTTTGATATTGAAAAAGGAAAAAAAGGTCTTATGGCTGTCAATGTAAAAAGAAAATAATTCAACATATAATTATTTCTTATAAATCAAAAAGTCCTTATGTAAATAAGGACTTTTTTGTTTTTAAATACACAATAACACATTTGTTATTATCTTCTACTAAAATTACAGCTTTTATAAGCTATTGTAAATCTTATGTGTAATCACTTTTTTCTAAAGATTTCTAATAATAAACAAATTTGATTATACTAAATCATCTCCTGTAGTTTATTACCTTTTAAATATTTTTAATGCATTTATAAGTAAACTACAAAAAACCACAGAATATCAAAGCGCTATAAATCAATAAAATACAAAACATCATTTCATTATTACTTCCCTCGATGGAAACAGGTATCTACCATGAAAGTAATAATAACTATTTCTAAAGGATTTTATTTCTTTACACTAAATCATTAAACAATATTTTTAAGAACGATAAAGTACTGAAGCAGTAGTTAATACATCTCAAAGTGATGTAGAATTTATCTATCATAGAACAAATCGTTCAAAAAATTCGAATTCATTTTTTAAGGATATAAATTATAGAAATAATAATCAAAATGATATTAATAACAGGAGCGACTGGCAATTTAGGATCTAGTGTCGTTAATCAACTTTTGAAAAAAAGTACACAAGATACTTTTGTCGTTACATCAAGTAATCAAGAAGGAGTCAACAAACTAACATCAAAAGGGTTTCAAGCCAGATTAGCAAACTTTAGCGACAGAGAATCTTTAAAAGAATCTTTTGATGGAATTGAAAAATTACTTTTGATTTCTACAATGGATTCAAACCGTTTCGAACAACATAAAAATGTAATCGATGCAGCAAAGGACCAAGGAGTAAAACATATTGTTTATACTGGTCTAGCAATAAAGGACATTCAAACTTCAGGAGTAAAAGACTTAATGATAAGTCATTTTCAAACAGAAGATTATATTAAAAAAAGTGGTTTAACCTATACAATTTTGAGAAATACAATGTATGCGGATGCATTAAATCAAATATTAGGAGAAAACGCGTTAAATCAAAATATAAATTTACCTGGAGGGAATGGAAAAGTTCCTTATGTTCTTCGTAGAGAAATGGGAGAAGGAACTGCTAATCTGTTACTACAAAAAGGTCATGAAAATAAAACCTATGATATTGTAGGAAATAAAGAATATAGCTATCAAGATATTGCAAATGTATTGTCTAACCTGAGTGGAAAAACAATAAATTATAATGATATTTCTGAAAATGATTTCGAAAAAAATTTAAAACAAATAGGTTTTCCAGATTTCGCTATATACCTAAACACAGGAACTTTATTTGACATTAAAACACATCAATACGAAATAGAAAACAAATTCTTAGAAGAACTACTTGGAAGACCTACAGCACCAATCGAAGAATTTTTAAAAGAACTATTTAAAATTTAAAAAAATGAAAAACTTTGTTTTATTACTAAGAGTTAATACAAATATGGATCCTGGAGCTTTTACAGACCCAAGAGAAGTAGCTGATAGAGCTAAATGGTTAGAAGACGTTAAAGAAAAGGGAATTGTCAAAAACTTAGGAGGAACTATGCCTCCCATTCCTCCAATGGCAACTACAATTTTTGCTGATGGTTCTGTAAAAGAAGGACCTTTTAAAGAAGTTGAACATTTCTTAACTGGATTTCTAATTATAGAAGTAGAAGATTTAGAAGCTGCTAAAAAAATTGCAGCAACCAATCCTATTCTAGTCGCTGGAGGAAGTGTAGAAATACGAGAAATTTTACTAAGATAGTATATTGATAGCCTTATGAACTTGAATAAACAAAAAAATTGGACTCTATTTGCCATATTTGGTATTGCCTATTGGTTTTTTGGCAATCTATATGAAGCAATAGTTTTTGGCCCTAATTGGATTATTGAAGATCCTAATCATCTGAAGCACTTAAATATGTTTTTTGTCAATTCTAGTCCAACTCTATATTTTATACCGATGACATTAATTGCAGGAATTTCAATTTGGATTTTAACATTTTTAAATAAAATTGATAATGTAAAACGCGAATACAGAATGGCAAGTATTTTAGCTCTAATAGTTACCATACTTACATCATTAATAGTCGGTTTTGTATTATCAAAAATGTTTGGTTCAGGATTTTATGCGAATCCAGAAAAAGGAAGTTTTTATGGAAAAATATGGAATGTATCAAATGCATTTAGAATGATATTTGAACTAGCTACCATTTACTATTTATTCAATGCTTATAGAAAATTAGATAAATTAAAATAATCAAACCAATTTAATACCCTTAATATTTAAATGAAATTATTAGAAGCGCTAAACTGGAGATACGCTACAAAACGTATGACAGGAGAAAAATTAGATGATGATACAGTAAATAAAATTATTGAAGCAGCGCGTTTAGCTCCAACATCTGCAGGATTACAACCAGTACATTTGTTTGTAATTAGTAATCCTGAAGTAAAAAAACAAATTCAACCAATAGCATTTAATCAACCTCAAATTGTAGAATCATCACATTTGATTGTTTTTACATCTTGGGCAACAATTCCAGATAAAAAAGTTGATGAAGTATATAATTATACAAATTCAGAACGAGGAATTTCTAATGAAAAAACAGCAGACACAGTAGAAGGTCTAAAACAGTTATTCAGTACATTTTCTGAAGAAGAACAGTACCATCACACTGCTAAACAAGCACATATATCTTTTGGAATGGCAATTGCCGCAGCAGCAGAACTAGGAGTAGATGCTACGCCAATGGAAGGATTTAGTAAAGAAGGAATAGATGAATTTTTGAAATTAAAGGAAAAAGGATTAAGATCAGTTGTTCTTTTAGCTCTAGGCAAAAGACAAATAGAAGAGGATTGGTTATTTCCATTAAAAAAAGTTCGTCAACCTAAAGAAGATTTTATTACAGAAATTAAGTAATAGAATATTTTTTTACAAATTCTGTATTAACAAAACTCATTTCAAAATAGATTACCTATACTATTAAAAGGCAGCTTAAGAGAAAAATTGTTATTTCGCTAAATAGCATCATACTCATTAAGACAACTTAAAAGATAGGATTTCTGATAATGATCTGTTTCAACAAAAAACTAATCAAATATGAAAATAGAAATTTGGAGCGATGTAATGTGTCCTTTTTGTTATATTGGAAAACATAATTTAGAAAAAGCTTTAGAGAATTTAGAATATAAAGACCAAATTGAAATTATTTGGAAAAGTTATCAATTGGATGCTAGTATTCCCGAAGTTGTTAACGATACATATGCAGGATATTTATCTAAAAAACGTAATATCAGCGAAGAGCAAGGAAATCAAATGTTAGCCTCTGTATCTACTACTGCTAAACAAATAGGTCTAGACTATCATTTTGATAAAACAATCATGACCAATTCCTTTAAAGCACACCGTCTTATACAATTTGCTAAAAGTAAAGCAAAAGGATCTCAAATGGAAGAAAGACTTTTCAAAGCATTTTTTACAGAAGGGAAAAATGTATCAGATACAGATACTTTAATACAATTGGCTAAAGAAATCGGTTTAGAGGAAAACGAAATTTCGGCAGCTTTTACTGATGATATATATGCATATCAAGTAAAAAATGATATTAACGAAGCAATTCAATTAGGTGTAACAGGAGTTCCTTTTTTTGTACTTGATAGGAAGTACGGTATTTCCGGAGCACAACCCTCGGATGTATTTTCAAACACTATTGAAAAGGCATTTGAAGAATGGAAATTAAATCAAACTAAAACAAACTTAGATATACAAAATGGGCAATCATGTTCTATAGATGGTCAATGCGACTAAAAACAACTTAAACAATAAAATTATGATTAGACTATTTAAACAATGCTTTTTAATTGCTATCGCAACAGCCCTTTTAATTGCTTGTAAAAAAGAAAAAACAAAAGTAGATATATTAATTAAAAACGCAACTGTTTTTGATGCAACAGGAAGTGATCCTATTTCTAATGCAAGCGTAACTATCAAAGATGGAAAAATAGTAGCAGTACAAAAAGGTGAAATAACTGATGTAGAAGCTACAAAAACTATTGATGCAGGAGGTAAATTTGTTATGCCTGGACTTATTAATTCACATTTACATTTATTCTGGAATATGTATGACATGCCTCCAAAAATGCCTGCAACAAATGATGCTCAAGCAAATAAATTTATTGAAAATGAATTAACTAAACGTTTAAAAGGTCATTTAGAACAAGGAATAACATCTATACTTTCTCCAATAGATTTTGAACCATATATTTATAATGTTAGAGAAAAAGTTGCAAAAGGAGAAATTAGCGGACCTCGTGTTTTTGCTGCTGGTCCTGTTTTGCTTAAATCTGGTGATTATTACGCATGTGCTGGATTAGAAGGAGAAGATTTAAAATGGTGTAACGAACATGTAAGATTACCAATTGAAAATCCTGAAGAAGCACGTAAATCTGTTCAAAAATTAGTAGAACAAAAAGCTGATGTTGTTGTTTATGATGGTGTAACAAATCAAACCAAATTCAACAAAGAAGTCTTAACTGCTATTGTTGATGAAGCACACAAAAATAATTTAAAAGTGTTTGTTCATAATGCAGATGCAAAAGATGTTCCTAATATGGTAGCTGCTGGCGTAGATGTATTTATTCATCCTCCAGCAAAAACAAAAGATGTTGATGGAAAATATTTGAAAGTAATTGGAGAAAAGAAAATTCCAATTGCAATCACACTTGGCTTTATGCAACGTTATATGAAACTTGGTTTTGCAACTCCAAAAGACAGAAATGATTATGATATTATGCAAAATAACGTTCAAGTAATGTTGAAAGCAGGAGCAGTTCCTTTATTCACTTCTGATGTTCCAGGAATTCCTCCAACAGAAGTAGTACCTATGGTTACAGGAGTAATGACTGGTCAAGGAATTGACAATAAAACAATTCTTTTATCTGCAACAAAAGAAGGCGGAAAAGCTTTGGGAGCAAAAAATTTAGGAACTCTGGAACCGGGTAAAATTGCAGATGTTATTCTTGTTGATGGTAATCCGCTAAAACAAATTGCAGATCTTCAAAAAGTAAAAACAGTCATAAAAGATGGAAAAATTGTAGTTGAAAAATAAGTTCACTTTTTAAATTAAAATTCATATCAAATTAAAAAATTAACCAGCGACATCAAGTTTGCTGGTTTTTTTATTAGAAAAGCATAGTATTTAAAGAGAAAAACGTAATAATAAATAGTACTTATTAAAAATTCAATTCACAATTAGATTCACGAAATATAACATACGATTGCAATATCTTTATATTTCTTGTCTCTATCCATCAAAAAATTATACTTTTCTCAATCCTCTGAAAGTGGAGAACGAAAAATTATTTGATACTTAATATCAAAATCGGAGACTAATAATTTGAATGATTTTAAATTCTCTAAATAGATTTTAGTTGATTTATCCGATTTATTAATTGCTCTTGTAGAAAGAATATTCATCGGAAAATGCACACTATCTTTTATTCCTTTTTCAATTTTTCCGTTTGTAAGTTGATAAACATAAATAGGTGTTTTTCCTTGTTTTACCATACTATCCAGAAGTTTAATCTTATTTGTAGAAATAACTATTTCAGCTTGCTCAAAAGATTTTTCTTTCGTTAACATCTGAATAGTATCATTCGATACTCGTTCATTCTTAAATAAATCAACTTCATATTCGTCTGGTCTTTCATAACTTTTTTTACAGCTATAGAAGAAAATCGGAATAATTAAAATTGTTAGAATAATAGTATAATTGATATTTTTCATTCTGATTAAGTTAAAAAAAGGAACTTACTCGAAAGCAAATTCCTTATAAAAAATCCTTGTAAAAAAATTATTCTTGTTGATATTCCGCTTCCCATTCATTTCCATCATCACCTTTGTGACCATCTAATTTGATCACAAAACTTTTTGTTGGAAAATATGGTGTCATACGAATATCTAACCAAACACGGTCTTTATTTACTTTATCTTGCTCAAAACGTACAATTTTGAACTTCTCGATTAATTTATCTGGTCCTTTAATTTCATCTAAGAACTGTACGATTTGTCTTCTCAAATCATCTTCATTACGAGGATTCCAGTTTTCAAAAGCACGACGATTTAAGAAATCTAACAATACTTTCGTCACATAATCAAAAACACGAACGACAGAATAAGTTTGTAAACCAATATTATCTCCGTTGAACAACGTTTTTGCAGAAAAAGCCATGATTTTCCCATATTCGTTTACCATCGGAACCAATCCCATTTTTTCTAATTGAGAAATTTCACTTTTCTTCAAATCGAATTTAACGGCATCAACTTCGTTGATATTTCCATGTTTTTTTCCTGCTGCAACTTGAGACATCAATGTTTTATAAATTTTACCTGCCAAAGACGTTGAAGGTGGCAAATCTACATTTTCTTCTTCACCTACTTCCTCTGCTCTACCGCGTCCTACAAGCCAATTACACGTCATAATTACATTACTTCTGTGCAACTCTCCTCCTGTTAAATTTGCAGAATCAAATAAATCAACTACATCATCTGGTTTATCTAAATTCGCAAAATCAGTAACCAACATTACTTTGTTTTCGTTACAAACTTTTGCCCATTTTTCTACAACTTTATTCGATCCTAGATAACCTGGTAAAGCTAAAATTGAGTAATTATCGCGTAAATCTAAACGATCATAATTTTGTTTAAATTCTTCCGAAATTGCATCAATAAATAAGGGATTATCCAAATCTTGCAATTGCTCTAAACTTGCATTTACAACACTCACATTATTAACTTTATCTAACTCTGTATTTTTATAAAACTGAGCTATTGTACGGTAAGAAGTTTCTAAATCGCGAACAGTATCTAATGTATTTTTTAAGTTTGATTTTAGATTGTTTTCTGCTGATAGTGCTTTATTTTTAGAAGAATCTGCCATTTGATCGATTGATTTATTATCTTCTAATAATTCAACCCAAAGATTAATTTTTTTCAATAAATCTTTACGCTCTTCTTCTTTATTTTGATCATTTAAGAAAATCTCTTTACGCGCTTTTCTTGTCGGATTCATATTTGCAACTCCGTCAACGACAGTTTCTACAAAATTAAATCCTCCTACTTTATTTAAAACATCAAGCGCATTTCCTTTCTTCTGAGCAAATTGCTGTTCTTGACTTTGTTCTTGCTGTTGTCCTTGTATTGGTTGTGGTTTGTTTTCCATGATAGTAAAATTTTAATAGAAAATTATTTCTTCTCTAGTTCTTGAGCAATTTCTTTTAAGACATCTATTAAAGCTTCTTTCGTTTGCTCATTTTCAACAATAGTTTTCAAGATTTTATTGTTTTTCAACTGTCTCAAAATCTTATTGTATTGCTCTTGTTCGATACTTAATTGTTTTAAATAATCAGATTTTTGGGTTAATGTTTTAGGTGTAAAATCTCCTAAATTCTGAAATCTAAATTCTTCATCGATAATTGTTCCATCTTCTGTTTGATGTTGTACAGACACAGAAGGCTCGAAATGACGAAATACATCTTCAATCGTTTTTAAACCTTTTACTACTTCTGGTACAAATGGTTCGTCTGATGTTAATTGACTTACAAGTAAAGTTCTATTTTCTTGTATATTTTGGATAGCTTCGTTAGCATCTACTTTTACTTCGTTACCTCCAACTCCATAATTATATACTGCCATAGTGTTTGATTTTGAGTTAATGTTTTGTTTATGTTTATTTTCTGTATTTTTCTTAAAAATAGAATGATCGATAAAATTTTTAACGATTTGTTTTAAATCAAATATTTTACGAATCATAATGATGATTTTATTTAATCAATTACACTCCATCCTTTTTTAGGATCGATGTTCGATTTTACTTCTTGTTCATTTACAATGATACTTTCTTTGCGTTGTCCGATATAATCTAATTCGCTCAACTTCCCGAAAACAATTTCCAAACTTCTTAGCATATGATTGATTTGCATGAAAGCTTCACCAGAATTATGATGATCATAATTAATTTCAGCAACCGTTGTCAAATTATTCAGAATTGTATGCGGAGCAACTTCACTCCATTCCAAACTATAATTTAGCATTTCTTCTAACTCAGCAGGAATCATCATTTGTGTGTTATTGTATAAATGAAGCGCGAATTTTGAAAAAATATTCATCATAAATATTGGTGGTTGATTCATCACAATATTCTTAAATTCGAAATAATTTTCACCAATTGTACTAATTACAGTTTGACAAAGTGTTTTTACATTTTGTGCTAAAGCTGTATTTTGATTTTTATGTGCTGATTTTTGAATAATTCGGAAAGCAAATTGACGAATATTACTCAACGAGATTACAAACGAATTATAATGCTCAACCAATTTCGGATGACTTTGAACAGATACACAAGGCGGAATAAAATGTGAATCAATTTGTGCAATATTTGATTTAATCATTACTTTTCCTAAAACCAAATAATCTCCACCAGAATAACTACTATTAAGAATAGTTGTATTTACCAATTCTATCTTATATTTTGGTAAAGTATGAGGATGTCTTGGCGGAATTTCCTCTGGATCAATATCACCAAAAGGAATTTTCTCAAACAGATTGACAGAGGCAATAATGTAATAATCTCCATCTTGCTCTTCCTGTTCTACTCCATCTGTTTTTTTCGTTAACGATCTGATGTTTACATTATAATCCACCAATTCTATTCGATAACCAGCTTTGGTTACTGCCGAACAACGTTTTATAATTAACTGTGCATCGTTGGTAGCGGTATTCAAGATTTCATAAACAGATTTATCTGCATGTTGATCTGAAATTGGTAATAAACCATAATTAAAATTATTGATTAATATCGAATTAGAATCTCTAAGACTATCAATCACAAAATTCTCTTGATCAATCAAATGCTGTTGAGAAATCTTCATTCCATCTACCCAATTGACAGGATAATGTTTTATTGTCTGTATCATAGGTTTGTATTATTAAGTTTTTTAACTCCTTCTTCTTGATGACGAATTACACGTTTACAAATAATTGTTTCGTTTTCTGTAATTCTGTTTGTTGTAATATCTCGCTCAAAATCAACATATCTTCGCTTGCTAAAGAATGATTTCTTTACATAAAATATCCAATAATAAGATTCTTTATTTTGATCTATTAATTCAATAATCGTATTTGGATTTTTGAAATTATAATCATCCACTACTCTAAAAAACCAATCTCCAAAAGTGATTTCCGTAGGAAGAGTTTTTGCTTTTATCAAAAATCTTTTACTATCATCAATATTTTTTCCTAACTCTACATTTAACACCATCAATCGATCGAAATCTACTCCATCAAAATTGAAAGGTTTTTGATCTGGATCATATCTCCATGTTTTATAAATATCAAAAGGAATACTAATAAATTGAATATAACAATAGTAAAACGCTAAAGGCAAAACAAATGTAAATATACTTGTTGCCGCCATATACGGATTACCTAATCCATCTCCCATGTATTTAAAAATCATTGTAAAAAGATAACCTCCAAATGCAATACACGTTAAAGTCATTACACTTTCAAAAAGGATACTCATCCAAACTTTATCAATATGTTTTCGAAAATATTTGTGCAAAAGATTAACATGAATAATTCCTAATCCCAAGTAAACTATTTGAGAAATTAAGTACCAAAATGGATTGAATAGATTTCCGGAGAAACCAAAAAAACCTGGCAAAGCCAAACATAATCCACTTAATAAGACATATACAATAATATGTTTTATTTGGATTGCAGGTTTTGCTTTTCTAATAAGTCCCATTATAAAAACCAAAATCGCAACGATCAATGGCATTAATAAGTACCTAAAAAAAATTGTTTTCATAGAAGCTGGTTCCATTTCTATATTAGTTGTTGTTGTTAAAAAAATAAACATCACTTTTTTATATAAATGTTGAATAGCCTAATCGGCTTGTATTTTTATTTCCTCCTAAAACAAAGGAGTTCTCGTTATTTTCTGTAATAAAATTTTCAAAAATCTTAACGGTTACAGGCATCAAATAATCATAAATAGATTCTAATAATTCACGAAAAGGATGTCCTGAAACATAACGATAGATTTTATTGTACGGAATTGGACCAATGTTTACTACCCAGTTTCGTTCTCCATCCATGTGTTTTCCGTTCGGAATTAATGTTATGCCTAATTTTGCGGTACCTAAAACAGTACTTTTTTCTTCGTCGTCTTGTTCATCGATTTGATTTGGCTGAAAACTAATTGAAACAGGAACATTGTTAAATGCGCTCAAAAAATGACTAATCCATTTTGTATTTCCTCTCACCTCATGTAAAAATGGAAGGATATAATAAAAAATCTTTGCTGTTTCACTATCAACCTGTTTTAATAAAGGCCACAACTCCGAAACAATTTTTACAATTTCTCCAGATTTATCAGCAATATCAAACTCAGTTTCTTTTATTAAAGCAAGAACTTCTGTATTAAAAAACTCTAATTCGAAGGGTTGAAAAAACTTACGTGCATTTTCTTCTACTTCTTTCTGTTTTTTAATTTCAAGAACAACTTTTTCAATATTTCGATTACTAATTCCTAAAGATGCCGGATGAAAAAGCCCTTCTGGCAAATAATCGTATATACTTTCGCGATATGATTCAATTAAAATACTTTCCTCATCAAATCCATAATAGGAAGAAGTAATGCTTTTGATATCTTTAAGATAAGGACGTTCATTAATTCCAACTCGTTTCAAAAACACCGAAGCATTAGATTTGTAATACCTCAAAAGATTTACCGCAACAGCTTCTGCTTTAAAATCGGTTTGTAATTTGTTGTAATTTTTATCTGATATATTGTATAATATTTGCTCTTCAACTTCCATCATATCATCTTAATTTTCATTAATATTAACACGATATTCAACTCCATCAATTGCTTTTAGCTTAATATTATTCTTCAAAACATCTGCGACATTGTCCCAATATTTTTGTCCATAAAACGCATAATTAATTGGAATAATTTCAACATCTACTGTTCTAATAAAGCCTTCTTTTGGTCGATCACTAATCATTGTTCCACGTTTTACACTAATCTTTTTAACTTCATCGCGCAACTCCATTTTACAATAATTCTTAACATCTTCTTTCGATATAATTTTATCGCGAGTTGTCAAAGCATATTTATAAGCTAAAATTGTATCCGAACGTTTTTGTTCCTCTAAACCACCTATTGTTTCGGTTAATAAATAGATTTTCTGTTGATTTTTTTGTGAACTTAATTCAGTTCCTGGGCGCAAACTATTCGCCATAGAACAATTTGTCATCCAAAAAGTAGCATATGTATGCCCCGAATTTTCGACAGGTTCTATAATCACATAATTCACATCGTCTTTTAGCTGTCTATTTACTTGATCGGTTTTTATCATCAAGCCTTTCACTTTTATAGATATTTCGCCTAAAACATCTTTTACATTATCACGATTGTAAACGGAAAAAGCAGCAACTTCATCACGCAATAATTCCATTACATTTGATAATAAATCAACTGCATTTCGTTCGTTAAAACGCTCCATTCCTCCTCTACGAACCGTATATAAACCACGTTCCAAATCGTTTGTAGGCATAAAAGGAATTTCTGTATATTTTTTCCCTAATTCATCTATTACCTCATCTACATAAAGAAAATATTCGTTATCAGCTGTTTCTAAAGGAATGTTGTTTCCCATTATGTCCAAATTATATTCTGTCTTTTTCCATCCTCGATTATAAATTGGAAATGCATTCAAAACAAATGAAAAATTCTCTAAAATATCTTGATCATATTGTGGTGGAAATTCTACCGTCAACCAAACTAAATTTCTATCCTTATATTGTTGAATTAATTGAATTTGATCATATAATTCTTCTGGCCAATTCGAAAAATTTTCAGCAACTTTAGGATTAAAACCATCAACTTCAATAAATTTATCTGAATAAATATTTTTAATATCTTCCTTCAATTTAAATAAGATTGATTGATCTCGAAACAATCCTTCATATCCTTGAATTTCTTCAATTTTAGGATAATTTTTTCCTGAAGTAATATTTAGTTCATTATCGTTACACGTAATTTTGATATGCGGCAACAAGCGATACACAAAATCTATATGTTCAAAAGTTGGATTTGAGCAATAAAAATTGAGACTTTCTGGAAAAATTTCAGATGAAAAATTAGAAAAGTCTAATCCTATTTTGATTTTTCTATAATTCTCTATTGAATTCGAAATTCTACTAACTGGTAATTTATTCAATTGCTCATCAATCTCATAAACTGTGTTTCCAGCAATCATCAAAACCGTTTGTGCATTGATAATTTCTACATTATCAATTGGTGTAAATGGAATTTCGATTTGTTGATCGGATTGAACTTTTCGGAAAGAATTAAGATGTTTTTTGAAAAAAAACTCTGAATGTTCTAATAACAATTCTTTATCCTCCTCTGCAATACAAAAAGCGATTGCATGTGCAGGATTTGGATGCGTATATTTTGTTGGCGTTAACAGACGCGCCAATTTCTCTAAAATACGTCCATTAACATTTTGTATTTCGTTATTCGCTTTGAAAACTTCTGTACTAAAAGCATCAATTAAAAGTTTAACCAAAGGGTCTAAAGCTTGTATATTTTTTACACCCCATAGTTTTGTTGCATTTTGCAACATCCTCGCTTTTATTGATTCTTTAGAATATATTTGTTGGTTTAGGTTCATTATTTATTCTGTTAATCAATAGACATTGGACTCAAATAAAGTTCTGTTGTAAAATTGAAATTTTCGCCTGTGGATTCTAACCTGGAGTTAATTCCAATTTTAACTTTTTTCTTTACTTCTGTATAACCTTTGGTTTCGTAACTATGTTCTACATACGTAATATGAGCTTGTACTTTCGGATTTTGTAGCCTCGGCTCATAATCATTAATTTGCCTTATCAAACTTTTTATAAAAATAGTTTCCCAAATCGTTGTACTTATTCCGTTATCGAATTCTACATCCCAAACGTCATTTCCGTACTCTTCATCGTATCTATTTTCACCTTTTTTAGTCGTTATAAGCAGCATGATATTTTGCGCAATGCTTTCGAAAACGTCACAAGTTTCCACTTGTCCGTTGCTTGCCATCAGGTTCAATGGTCTAAAAGGTAGTTTGTAGTTAGAGTTTTCCATTTAGGTAATAGATTGATTCTCTTAAATTAATATATTTTTTTGATTCGACAAAAATTAGTTCATGACTTTTAACGATTGACTTAAAATTTCATCTTGATTTAACGAAAAAATGGTCATTAATTCATTCGGTAATGATAAAATTCCTTCGCCTGTATCACTTAATTCTTTGTTTAAATTTTTATTCCAAATTAATAAATCATTCGGCTTTATTTTTAAGAATTTCGCAATCACATCAAGATTATAAGCAGAATTGATTTGTGTTGTCGAAATACTCGTATCAATTTCTTTTGGAACAAATTTTTGATAAACAACTTCTGGAGTATTTGCTTTTAAACCATTATAATCATTTAAAACATCATCCAAATGTCCACTTGCATAACTTGCATTCAAATACTTCTGAACATGATTGATTGTTTCTGCTGGTAAATATTGATAAAAATCGGTGTATCGTTTAGAACCTGCTCTATCCATTGCTTTCTGAATATTACCTTCTCCACAATTGTAAGCAGCAACAACCGTCACCCAATTTCCATATTTATTGTACAAATTCTTTAACGAGCTCATTGCAGCTTTTGTACTTTTATAAATATCATTTCTATCGCGCTCTGTTAATCCGTATTCGCTTGCATGAGCAGTCATAAATTGCCAAATCCCAGAAGCTCCTGCGGAAGAAATTGTTCCTGAATCAAAGCTAGATTCAATAAATGCTAAATTCTTTAGATGGCGAGGAAGTCCTCTTTCTACAAGAGAATACTCTATAAAGTCAACAACATCTTTATTGTTCTGTATCACACTTTTATAGCGATTAACACTTTTCTCAGACTTATCTGTTGCACCTAAAGTTTGTGCAGAAAGTGAACATGGTATGCTAAAAAATGCTAATATTATGGCGTATTTTATCATGGTTGGTAGAGAGTTTGTATTATTTCTTAGACTCGATTGTCTTCCATTTAAGCTCTTGTGTTTTTTTATTAATATCAATCTGAATCGTTTGACCAGCTTTTACTTCTTCACGAACGATCATTTTAGAAATTGGTCGCGCGATTTGTGTTCTAATAACTCCAGATATTTGTCGAGCACCATATTTACTACTAAAACCTGTTGTAGCAAGATGTTTGATGGCTTCTTTCGAAATTTCTAAACCAATATTCATTCGAGTTAAAGAATTGATTAATGATTTTAATTGAATAGAAAATATTTTCTCCGCCATTTCTTCATTAATCGGAGCGAATGGAATAATTTCTGTAATACGAGCCAAGAATTCTGGTCTAAAACGCCCTGAATCAGTCATAATTTTCATCAAATTAGAAGAAGCTGGAATTTCTCTTCTTTCGAAATATTTCACGATTTCTTCACTTCCAATATTAGAAGTAAAAAGAATCAATGAATTACTAAAATCCCCTTCTTTTCCTAATTTATCATGCACTTTACCTTCGTCCATAATTTGTAAGAAAACATCAAAAACAGAAGTATGTGCTTTTTCAATCTCATCAAATAACACAACCGAATAAGGCTGTTGACGAATCTTGTTCACCAGCATCCCTCCTTCTTCATAACCAACATATCCCGGAGGTGCTCCATATAATAATGCTGCCGAATGTTCTTCTTTAAACTCTGACATATCAAAACGAATCATTGCTTTTTCGTCATTAAATAACAATTCTGCAATAGATTTAGCCAATTCTGTTTTTCCTGTTCCTGTTGGTCCTAATAAAAAGAATGAACCAATTGGTTGTCCTGGTTTGTTTAAACCACTTCGGTTCTCGATAATTGCATCTGAAAGAATTTTTAAGGCATGATCTTGCCCAACCACACGATTCGTTAGTAATTCTTCCATATTTAGTAATTTTTCTTTCTCTTGCGATTGAATTTTACCAATAGGAATATTTGTTTTAGCTGCCATTACAGCTGCCATTTCCATTTTACCAACTTTTTCTCTTTTTACAGCAGCATGTTTTATAAGTTCATTAAAAGTAGAATCAATAATTTTTTCGATTTCTTCGATGCTCATTTTATCATCCAAAACGTACTGTTCTACAAGAAAACCCCATAAAATTGGACTTAATTTATTCTTCAATAACTTATATTGCCAAATTAATTCATCCACCTTAAATTCATCATTTGATAAATCTTCTTTTAAAGTTTCATAATTCGACTTCCAATCTGCTAATTCTTTTTCAGATAATTCATCTAACATTTTGATAGAAGCCATTGTTCTATCCAATAAATCGATAGCTGAATCTGGTAACTTTTTACCTTTCGCATAACGTTTTGCTAAACGAATACACTCTGGTAAAGCAGTTTTCTCAACTTCAATATTATGATGTTTTGTATAACCATCTAAAACAACTTCAATCATTTTGACACAAGTTGCATCGTCCGGTTCTTCAACAACTAAAACCTCAAAACGACGATCAAAAGCTCTTTCTGGCTCGATAATTTTGCGGTATTCTTCTTGTGTTGTTGCGCCAATTACAGTAATTTCTCCACGTGCTAATTCTGGTTTTAATAGATTTGCAACATTGCCAGCAGTTCCTTTAGGATCAAGAAGTGAATGAATCTCATCAATGAATAAAATAGCTTTATTCATTTGTTTACATTCGTTGATTACCTTTTTCAATCGGTCTTCTATTTCACCTTTATATGATGTTCCTGCAAGTAAAGAACCTGTATCTAATTCTAATAATGTCGCTTCTTGTAACATTTCTGGTACATTAGCATTATTAATTTCGTTCGCAAAACCTTCTATCAAAGCTGTTTTCCCAACACCTGGTTCTCCAACTATAATAACATTAGGTTTTGTACGACGACAAAGAATCTCGACTAAATTTCTTAACTCTTTATCACGCCCAACAATATTATCTAATTTACCATCTTTCGCTTCTTGCGTTTTATCAATACAATAGCTAGTAATTGAAGGAAAATTTGAATTATTTTTAGTAGGATTTCCTAAAAGTTGTTCTTCTACAGAAATTACTTTACCATCATCATTTCTGAAAAGGTTGATTATTTCATGTTCGCGAAGTGGTAAAGATTTCAGCTCTTGTGTTGTGTAAGCTACATTTGCTTTTGTAATACTTGCTAATAAACAAATAGGTGATATTTCATCTAAACCTAATTTTACACGAATCTCATCTGCTTCTTCAAGAATTTGATCAATTTGATCATCTGGAAGAGCTTCACTTGGTAAATGTGCTGTTTTTGGATATTCTTCCACACGAACATCCGCCCAATCATAAATATAATTTGGATCCTTATCTATTGATTGTAAAAACTCACGAAGTCCTATATCCTTGTGCATTAATGCCATTAGCAAATGCGATGCACCATAGGTAGAATTGTAATTTTCTCTTGCGATAGATTGCGCAATATGAAAAATCTGTTTAATAGTATCATTACTTATTAAAACACTCATATAGTATATTTAGGTTAGTAGAAAGTATTATAAAATCTGTTTCAGAAAAACTGAATTTATAATATTAGTCCAAAGCTATAATTTTTTTTAAAGAAAAAAAATATTATTAATCAATTATTTACATTTTGAAATAAGTTTTATATATTAGTACCAAACTTATTCTCTACCTAAACATGAATACCAAATCTTCTGCAATAACCAGATTTTCTATTGCTGAAAATGATTATTATTTTAAGCAATTCTTAGTCAAGATGCTCCAAGAAAATCCGTTTTACGAGATCGTAAACGAATGCAACAATGGAAGCGAATTGATAAATAGGCTGTATAAAAAACAAGAAGATGTTTTTTTAATCAATCTTTTTATGCCTATTATTAGTGGCTTAGAAGCTATAAAATTAATAAGGAAAACAGACGAAAAAACTCCAATACTAACCTATTCTTCCACTTACCAAGAAGATATTTCTATAACGCTAGACGAAATTCCCAACACTTATTATTGTCAAAAAAATAGTATCATTATCAAAGATATTTTGAGCAATTGTGTGCTTTCTGACAATTCTGATTACAATGAATATAAGAAAGAATGGGCAGGTCAATCAGAAACGGTTCAGAATTATATGAATCGTCAAGAAGCTGAAATTGAACAAGAACTAACTGTGACAGAAATTCAAATTATAAAACTTTGTTACGAAGGTTTTAGCAACAAAGAAATTGGAGATCGAATTAACCTCAGCACGCGTACCATCGATACTTATATCACACGACTAACCGAACGATTAGGATTAAAAAATAAAATAGATCTGGTTCGATTTTGTGTCGAACATGGTTATTACAACACAAGCATCTAAAAAACTATTACAACTCTAAACTATGATTACAACTACCTACGGACAGCAAAAGCTGAATAAAAAAGATGTTCAGAAAGGAACATTCAATTTTATTCTATCATTTATTGTTTTATGTCTTTTTTCGTTTTTTGCCATATTCCTTTTCTTTAAAAGCTCTGAAGTTCAAAAAAATGATATACAAGGAGATATCGAACGATACCGAACAATCATCAACCGAAATAATATTTTACAAACTAAGCTAGATACAATCTATTTCAAATTAGATAAATTATCGAAAGATGAAGTTGGGAATGAGATTTTCTTACGAAATTCTATTGTTCGTGATATTAAAGAATGTCAAATTGTAATGGGAGAAGACAGTATCAGAGAGTTTAAACAATATGCTGCTTTGATGAATAATCTGAAACAAACTATTGAATTTAAAGGACAGATGATGATGACCGTTCATCAAGAAAAAATTGCTTTACGTGATCTGAATGAATGCACGAAAAAAGTGAATGAATTGAATGCTGCTTTAGCTAGATATAGACAATAACCTAAAAAATCAAAAAACTTATGCAAGTTCAGATTACTTTATCTAAGAAAGAAAAACGTTACTATTTTTCTTACTTATTAGCAATGTTACTTTTTGTATCCGCTCTTTTGACAATTGTCTTTGTCAAAAATTTTGAATCACCTTTTGATAACAGCGATTATATCTCAATACAAACATTAAACGAAAAAAATAAATTTGATGTTCAGCAAAATATGGTTCAACCTATTTTAGATAGTACTTTTTCTAAAATCAATAAATTGAATTTTGAAAATAGAAATTCGATGAAAGGTTATGAAATAGAAAATAGCATCAGTGATGTAGCTAATCTATTTGAAATGGGTGATTTTAAAGATCCACGAAAAGAATCTTATCTAAAAATTGCAAAATTCTATAAAATGTATCTCGATGATAAAAAAATAGAATCGAACAGAAAAGATAATGTAGGCATTTATAAAAAACAATTTGAAGATTGTACACTTTCTTACCAAACTAAACAACAACAACTTATTACTTTAACAAGCAAAAAATAATCTTACTAAATCTAACGAAATGAATTACATTCAGAAAAACAAAACCAATATAATGATTGGAATCACAGCGCTTTCCGTTATTGGAATTTTGCTTTATTTATGGTTTCAAAGTCGAAATGATATTAATGCGCAAAACATTAATGCACAAGCTTTTCCTAATACTATTAATGTTGGTGATTCTTTAACTTATAAAGATGATACAAAAAATGCAAAAACTTACAAATGGGATTTTGGAGATGGAAAAACTTCAGATAAAAAATCGGGTGTTCATTTTTTTGACAAACCTGGATATTATCAAGTTACAGTTTTGATTAATAATAAGTATCCGAAAACTTTTCCGATTCTTGTTTCTCCTAAAGTTATTTCTAACCCTGTTATTGAAGTTACAACTATACAAGCTCCACCAACAGCTCAACAATTTACAAATGTATTATTCTCTACCAATAATTTAACAGCAAAAGAATTTCGATGGAAATTTGGAGAATCAGGAGGAATAGATGCATTTGATAGAAATCCTACCTACTCTTATAGTAAACCAGGAGATTATATGGTTACATTATACACAGATGAACAATTAGAACCTGTTGCTACACACCGAATTAGAATCACAAAATCTTTTGAACCTTTAAAAGATGAAGTTGTAATTCCTAAAATAGAAGTAGACCCTACAATTGCAATTAATAATGATTTCAAAATAAAACTTCAAGCAATCGCAAATGGATTGGATTTTAATTCTAATTATAACTATTTACTAAGAAAATATTTATGTAACAATGATAATACTCAAGTAGTTGTAAACGACAAAAATAACAGTTTTTACTACTATACTACAGGATTACAATTTGATAAAAATAATGCAATTAACGAAGTAAAAGTAACACTTGATAACGAAGGAAGTTGCGTTATAAAAGTCGAAGTAAAACAAAGCAAATAACTAACTTATGAAAAAACATATCTTACCTATTACACTTGCCTTAACAGCTTCTTGTTTAATATCAAGCTGTAGTGTAAAACTGCCAGCTCAACGAACGCCTAATCAATCTATTTATGGTTTTATTGAAGAAACTAAAGTAATTGATGGCTATCCTAAGAAAAATAGTCCTTGGGTGGTAATTTCTGATCGCGAAAATAACACTGTTTATGTCGATAAAAGTGATCAAAAATCTCCAAAAGAAATCAAATTTTTAGAACCTTTATTGGTTCTGAATTATAAAAAATCATCTGGTTTAGTAAAAGTTGCAGAATATGTTTCGGATGCTTTATTAAGAAAAACATCTAAAAAAGCAATCAAATCTTATGGTTGGATACCAGAGGATCAGTTGTTATTATGGACAAATGCATTGAAAAATCAAGAAAATGGTTTTACCATCAAAGCTGCGCTTGTACCAAATAATATAGATGTCATGAAAACAGGAGATAAATATCTTCAGAATGATTCTGTTTTAGTTTACACTTCTCCTCAATTAACTCAAGCTAGAAAGAAAAAATTACCAGTTGGTCACTTAGTTTACATTTACAAACAATCTGAAAACAATAAACGTTATTTGATTGGTAAATCTCCAGAAATCAAAATAGACAGCTACGAAGATAATGTATATGGTTGGGTAAGCTCGAATATGATTTCGTATTGGGGTGAAAAGTATGCAGTTAGAATTCCTAACAAAGAAAATTATGATTCAATTATTAATAAAATTGGATTAACAAAACCTTTACAATCTCCAGAATCCAATGATAAAAAGTATCTGAAAAATAATTATTCATCAAATGCATTAGATAATATTATACCTGTTTCGTTAAAAGATGCGGATAAAGTAGAAAAAAATAAACTGAAATATTCGGCTAATATTTTAGATTACAACAAAAATTTTGTTTTCAATGTAGCTGGAAAGCCAATTTATTTTGATCAATACAAAGAAATCATTACCAATAATAAAAACTTAAATATTGTTTTTGCGCTTGATATAAGTGCCGAAAATTCTAAAAGTATTGCCATTGCAAAATCTATTTTCCAAGATTTTCAAGTCAAAATAGACAAATTAAGTTATTATAAAAACATCAAATACGGAGTTGTTTTATACAAAAATAACAACTGTGGTGATAATATGGCTGTTTCAGAACTTTCAGATAGTTTCGAAGTGATTTCTAAATATATTGATGATCGTTCTAAAGAAATGAAATGTAACGGTCCTAGTGGTCAACCCTATCAATTAGCTTTAGCATCAGCAGGTAATTTATTAAGAAATGTTCCTGACGAATCTAATATTGTTGTAGCTATTGGCTCTACAGCGGCTTCTGGAACAGGTATTGGAGATGCTATTAGAACATTATCTCAATCTCGTGCTAGAATTGTTGCTTTCCAAAGTTTTTCAGGTGCTGGAAATGAATTTAATAATTTTGTTTTAGCTTCAGAAGGTATAATTACTCAATCTGCAAAAAATGTTGCAAAACTAAAGATGGAAAAAATTGTTGATCAAAATGAAGTAACCAATAAAAACAATTATAATTTAGTTGGAAATGAAGATGGCTTATACTCATTAGATTATCCTAAAACAAGTATGACTCAAGGTTTTGTAATTTATCCAAGAAAAGGAGAATTGGCTTCTAATAGTTTATTAGCAAAAGCTCTTGATAGTATTACAACACAAATCACAAAAGAGAACAAAGAAATTGATGCTTCTTTGACAAAATATTTCAAATCAAATGTTGGAGTTGCAAAAACAGAAATAAAACCAAGATATAGAAGTTTATTTCCTGGCGCTCCATCCCCAATGCCAGCAGAATTTTCTTCTCAATTTGTCACAATTGATCATCCTTTTTTAATTAAAGGAGAAATTCAAAATGATTTAAAATATAGTCCACTTATTGATCGCGGAATTTTAATCTCATCGGAAGAATATGAAAATCTTCGTCAATTGTATCTTTCAATTTATCACGAAACAATTATCAAGAACAGAGATTTTAATCAAAGTACAGCGATCAAACGTTATATGAAGATTGTAAAAGATAATTATACTACTTTGAAAGAATTTCAAGCAAAAGATTTAAGCAAAAAAACGATGGCTTATGCAATTGCAACAAGTACTGGATATGATACTTACAACGAAGATATCATGACAAAATACACTTTAAACGATTGGAGAAAAAAGAAAATAATCGACCCTACAATTGTAAAAGAGTATTTTGCGAATTACAAAGTTTTAGCAGATCGTTTATTAGAAAATAAAAACAATAAGAAAATCGTTATCAAGCAAAATGGTGAAACTTATTATTGGATTAATCAATACTATTTACCAAACTTGTATAACATTCATGTTGAGTAATATTAGCTAATTACCTTATAATAAAATATTAATGAAAGTTTCATTCCGTCAAATTTTGAGGAATTCAAATATTATAACGAATAAAAAGTTTTTTCAAACCTATCTGAAAACACATAAAAACCTCCATTTTTGGAGGTTTTTAAATTTAAACCAACTCTATTAAAGCCTGACGAATCGTATCATAAATATAATTTAGATCATCAGTCGAAATACAATAAGGCGGAACCAAATAAATGATATTGCCCAAAGGGCGCAACAATATACCTTTCTCTAAAAAATATGGGTACAATTTTTCGTGAATATCACTAAAATAAGATGTTTCTTCGTCTGTATTCCATTCCAACGCCATAATAGTTCCACATTGTCTAATCACTTTTACTTTAGGATGATTTTGGATAGAGGCAACAAAAAGTTGATGATGATGAACTATATTTTCAATTTGCTGTTGGGTAGATGATTGTAATAACAAATCAAGACTGGCTAATGCAGCAGTACATGCCAATGGACTTGCCGTAAAAGAATGTCCGTGAAATAATGTTTTATTCAAATCATCAGCATAAAAAGCTTGGTAAATTTGGTCTGTACAAGTTGTAACACCCAAAGGCAAAGTACCACCTGTTAAGCCTTTTGAAAAGCACATAATATCTGGAACTTCTGTCAAATGATTTGCTGCAAATAATTTACCTGTACGACCAAATCCAACAAAAATTTCATCTTGAATCATTAAAATATGATGTGCTCTACAACAACTCATCAATTGATCTAAATATTCAGCCTGATGCATCAACATCCCCGAAGCTCCTTGTACCAAAGGTTCGTAAATAAAACACGCTACTTTAGTTGCAACTTCTTTTATTTGCGATTTAATAGCTTCTATATTTTCTGCATTCGGTGTATCAATAAAAATGACATCAAAAAGCTTTTCGCTAAAAGGTTCTGTCCAAATTCCTCTTCCACTTACCGACATCGCGCCAAAAGTATCGCCATGATAGGCATTTTTGAACGCTAAAATCACAGGTCTATCTTCTTTTTTATTGAAATGATATTGTAAACACATTTTTAATGCAACCTCAATAGCTGTTGATCCATTATCACTGTAAAATGCTTTCTTTTGGTTGGTTGGTAAAAGAGCCAATAAACGTTCAGACAATTCAATTGCAGGTCGATGCGTAAATCCTGCAAAAATAACATGTTCTAAAATTGTTAGCTGTTCGTGCATTTTCTGTGCGATATACGGATGCGCATGCCCATGCAACTTTACCCACCACGATGAAACCGCATCAATATATTGCTTGTTATTTTCATCGTAAATATAACTTCCTTCTCCTCTTACAATTGGAATAATATTATTGGCTTTTTTCATCTGCGTATAAGGATGCCAATTCACCAACTGATCGCGCTCTTTTAATGTGTACATGTCTGATTTGTTTCTTGTTTAACCATTGGTAGTAAACCTAAATTTTCAAACATTTGCATATCCTCTGTTACACCAGGATTAGGTGTTACCAGTAAGGTTTCACGTTCTCCTGTAAAAATAGAATTCGCACCAGCCATAAAACACCAAGCTTGTTCAACTTCTGTCATTTCTATTCGACCAGCACTTAAACGAACAACCGAAGAAGGCATCATAATACGAGCTGTTGCAATCATACGAACCATATCCCAAATATTTACTTTCGGATTATTTTCTAAAGGCGTTCCTTTTACTCTTGCTAAAGCATTTACAGGTACAGATTCTGGGTGTTTTGGCATTGTTGACAAAGTTAATAGCATAGAAATTCGATCTTGATGTGTTTCTCCTAAACCAATAATTCCGCCCGAACAAACTGTAATCCCAGCTTTTCGTACATTTTGTATCGTATTGATTCGATTATCAAATTTACGTGTAGAAATAATCTCATCGTAATAAGCTTCGGAAGTATCTAAATTATGATTATATGCGTGTAAACCTGCTTCTTGTAAACGAATTGCTTGCTCTTCTGTCAACATTCCTAATGTACAACATACTTCTAATCCTAACTCATTTACACCTTTCACCATTTCGATTATTCGATCAAAGTCTCGATTATTTCGTACTTCTCGCCAAGCAGCTGCCATACAAAAACGTGATGAGCCCGCTTCTTTTGCCTTCTTTGCATGTGCTAATACCGTTGCTGTTGGTAACAATGCTTCTACTTTAATATCGGTATGGTAGCGTGCTGCTTGTCCGCAATATGAGCAATCTTCGGGACAACCACCTGTTTTTACAGATAACAAGGTACATACTTGTACTTCTCTTGCATTGTGCCATTCTCGATGTGTTTTGGATGCATGATATACTAAATCCAATAAAGGTTGATGATAAATTTTTTCGATTTCTTCTTTCGTCCAATCATGACGTGTTTTGTTTGATATTTTCATTGTATTTTAAATATTAAATTGATGCTTAATTGTTTCTGCAATATTTCTCACTTCGCTTGAGTTTATTGAATTGAGTTTTGGTATAATGATGATAGAAATATCCGAAGGCAAATGATTTTTTATAACACGAGAAGTGTCTTCATCAAACTCACCATTAAACACAAAATATTCGATAGTGATATTTCTTAATTTCAATATTTCAATCGTTAATAATGTATGATTAATACAACCCAAATAATTCGTTGCAACCACAACTGTTGGAAGATTAAATTGCTGAATAAGATCAATCATAAAATCTTCTTCATTAATAGGAACAAATAATCCGCCTGCTCCTTCAATAATAAGAGAATTGGTTGTTTTGGGAATTTCAAAATCATTTAAATTGATCTCAATTGCTTCTTCCTTTGCAGATTGATGTGGTGAAGCAGCTTTTTGTAAAGCATAACGTTCTTGATGAAGCTTCAGTTTTGGTGAAGTTAACGATTTCACTAACAAACTATCTGATGAATCTAAATCTCCTGATTGTATTGGTTTCCAATAATCAGCTTGTAAAGCTTCAGTTAATATTGCTGAAACAATCGTTTTCCCAACTCCTGTTCCTATTCCTGTAACAAATAATTGTTTAGACATTTTCTTTTATCTTTTCTATTAATTGATTAATTTCTTCTTGTGTATTAAAAGCATGCAAACAGATTCGTAAGCGCTCTTCTGCTACTGTAGGTGGAAATACCGCAAAAGTGTTTATTTCAACCTCTTCCAATTTATTTTTGATTTTGGTTAATTGGTTTTTAGACTCAAACTTTAGAATTTGAATTGGACTATTTTTATTCGAAGAACTTGTTAAGTCACTATTTCTAAAATGTGATATATTATGTTGTAAACTTTCTTGAAGCGATTTATTTTCTTTGATAAACTGATAACCTTTTCGTAAACCTGTCACATGAAAATCAGCAATAGCTGTGGTGTATATAAAAGGTGAAGCATAATTAATGAGATAATCAATCACTAACTGATTAGCTAAAACCGAAGCACCATTCATGCCCATTGCTTTTCCATAGGTTACAACCGTTACAAACACTTTGTGTTGTAACCCCAATTGATGAACCAATCCGTGACCAAAAACACCAAAAGCATGAGCTTCATCTACCACTAATGCTGCATTGTATTTATGGGCTAATTCAACTAGTTCAATTAATGGAGCACAATCACCATCCATCGAATACAAACTTTCTACCGCAATAAAACAACGCTCTTCTACTCTTTGTAATAGTTTTTCTAGATGATCTAAATCGTTATGTTTAAACTTTAATTTTTTTGCGTTGGATAATTTAATCCCATCATACACTGAACGATGTATATTTTCATCAACTATAACAGTATCATGTCGAGTTAAAAGTGCGGAAAAGAGTGCTAAATTAGCATTATATCCAGATGAAAAAAGTATTGCAGCTTCTACTTTATGTTCTTTCGCAATCAGCTCTTCCGTTTCACTTAGATAATCAGAATTCCCACTAATCAAACGTGCTCCAGTAGAACCATAAAGTAAGGTTGGTTGTGCTATAAACTCATTTAAAATTTGCTGATGTAAAATTTCATTTTTAGCTAATCCTAAATAATCATTACTATAAAAATCAATTCCAGAAGAGCGAACTTTTAATGTTCTTTTAATTCCTTTTTGTTCTCTTTCAAATAGAGATAGCCGCAATGAATTAAAAAATTTCGACATTATTCAGTTCATTTTCAATTGCAGAAATCCAATGCGCAAACAACGTTTCCTCTAGTTGTATCACTTGATTTGCATAAATTTCCCATTCATTATGAAATTCTTTTAATTGTGAAATCATTTCTTCAAGATGTCCTTCTTCTTCGACAATAATAGATTTCACCATCACTTTTTGTTGATGTGCTGTCAAAACATCTTGATATATTGGATACAATTCATCTGCCCTAACTTCTATAGCGTAAGTCACAAACAAATAAGCTGCGTATTTTAAGTCTTCTCCATCAAGATTAAATTCTTTCTTCAACAAACGACAAACCTGAATATCTAATTGATGTAAATAATACATTGTTGCTTTTGGAGCTAAAAGATAAATAGGCTCATAATTGATACAAGCATCTGGAATCAATTTTATAATTTGCTTTTTCAAATAATAAGCATGACGATGTTCTTCGGCTGCATGTTTCAGTTGAATAAGATTCACAAAAGTTTTGTGTTCACATGCCGAAATTTTTCGTGCTCCTGCATTTTCCATAAACGAAAGTGTATTAAGCCACTTTACATGTAATTTTGGTTCTAAAACAATATGATTTAATAAATTTTTCAATTGATTTTATTTTTGACCAAAATTATAAGCCAAACGGATCATGTATATACTCCACTTTTGTAATATATGATAGTCCGGACGTGTTAAACCCATTTTAGAATCTCTGAAAAAGTTTTAGAATCATCACTATAAAGAAGTTGAATAATGAAAACTATTATTGCAGAAAAATTCATTATTCATCTATTAATTCTATCTTTTACGATTAGATTTTTCTAAATAGCTACTTTAATCTTATTTTTACAAAAACTTTTAAATTGAGTACTCGAGAAAATTGGATAAGCTGCAAGAATTGTAATGGACTTGGAAAAAAAAGTCAAGGAGTTTCGAAAAGGAAACTATCGCGTTATGAATCAGCTGTTGCTCAATCTAAAAAGAATGAAAATTTTATTACTCCGAATAAACCAAAAAGTTCGATGCAGATCTGTACTATTTGCTCAGGAACTGGTTTGATCACTACAAATGAACGCCTATCATCTAACGAAAAAAAATATCCTCATGTTGCAATTGTCGGAGCTGGAATTGGTGGAATTGCATTGGCATTAGCGTGTTTACATCGTCAAATTCCTTTTACACTTTTTGAGCGTGATCGAGCTTTCAATGATCGTTCGCAAGGTTATGGGCTAACGTTACAACAAGCAAGTAAAGAATTAAAAAAATTTGGAATCCAAACTTTAGAGGAAGGAATCGTTTCTACATTGCATTTAGCACATACTATAGAAGGAAATGTGATTGGCGAATGGGGAATAAGAAAATTGCAAGATAAAGAAGCAATTGAAGCTAAAAACAAGAATAAACATACCAATATTCACATTGCGAGGCAATCTTTACGCTTAGCTTTTTTGAATCAATTAGGTGGCGATAATCAAGTCTTATGGAATCATCAATTAATCGATTTTAAAGTTGATGATAAAATAGAATTAACGTTTGATGTTGATGGAATTCAAAAAAACTTTAAAGCTGATTTACTTGTTGGTGCAGATGGCATACGAAGTACAGTTCGTCGATTGGTTATAAATGAGGAAAATAGTCCATTACGTTATTTGGGTTGTATTGTTATTTTAGGCATTTGTAAACTGGATGCTTTAGCAAATTTAGAAAATCATTTGTTGGATGGTGCAACGGTATTTCAAACTGCAAATGGAACTGAACGGATGTATATGATGCCTTATGATAAAGATTCGGTTATGTGGCAATTTAGTTTTCCAATGTTAGAAAATGAAGCGATAGCTTTGAGTAAAAAAGGTTCAGAGGCGTTAAAGATAGAAGTCGCTAAAAGAACGCATTGGCACTCTCCTATTCCTGAAATTATTACAGCTACAGAATCCCAACAAATCACTGGATACCCAGTTTATGATCGAGATTTATTAAAGTCAAACTTATTAGAAAAAGCTGGTCCAGTTACTTTAATAGGCGATGCGGCTCATCCTATGAGTCCTTTTAAAGGGCAAGGTGCAAATCAAGCTTTATTAGATGCTTTGTTATTGGCGCAAAAAATTACTTCAGCTTATAATAATATTCAAAATAAACAGATTAATTTGCGTGAAGAAGTTTTACAACAATATGAAAAAAAGATGATGGAACGAAGTAGTGTTAAAGTGAAAAAGTCAGCAGATGCAGCCAAATTTCTACATTCAGATATTGTGCTTCAAGAAGGTAACGTAACGTTCGGTTCTAAGTGGTCTTCCAGTATTTAAATAATTAAAAAAGGAAACATTTTGTACAGAGTTAAAAATGTTTCCTTTTTCATTACATCACAAATATAAATTAATCTAATGTTTGTACTCCTCCACCATTTACAAAAAGTACTTGTCCGCTAACCCAAACCGAAACTGGAGCCGCAAAATACAATACAGCACCTGCAATATCTTCAGGTTCTCCAAGCCGTTCTAGAGGTGTATGTTTTAACATGGTTTTCTCTATTTCAGGAGTCAAAACAGTTTCTAAAGCTTGTGTACGAATAGCACCTGGTCCAACAGCATTGATTCTAATTTCTGGTCCAAAATCAAAAGCTAAATTACGCGTCATATGATTAATAGCCGCTTTAGATGAAGCATATGCACTAATAGCAGGACTTTTATTAATAGATGCCATAGACGACATATTGATAATACTTCCGTAGCCAGAAGATTTCATATGCGGAGCTACTAACTGACATAAACGCCACATACTAAAAACATTCATCTGAAAAACTCGTTCAAACTCATTAACAGAAATTTCATATGGACTTTCTCTTCCAGCTCCACCGCCACCTACATTATTTACTAAAATATTAATTTGTCCATAGGCTTCTAGCGTCTTTTCAACCAAATTTACTAATGCCTCATCTTTTGTCACATCACAATCCAGTGCAATTGCATTTCCTCCTTTTGATGTAATTTCTTCCACAACTTTATTTGCAGGTTCTATCTTATAATCCGACACCACTACATTAGCTCCATATGCCGCAAGCATTTCACAACAAGCTTTTCCTATACCATTACCACCTCCTGTTACAATAGCAGTTTTTCCTGTTAAATCAAATAATTTTGATGTATCCATATGATTCCTTTTTTTGAATTTAATACCAATAAATAGTAGAAATTGACAATACCTAAAGTTAGTGTTTTTAGTGTTAAAAGATTCTTATTTTTTTATAAAGATCTAAGTAAGTGAACAACGCAGAAGAACAAAACAAAAATTTATAACTAACTTTAAGGTCTCAATTATGAGACCTTTTTTATTTAAGAAAAATTAATGCAAAATATAAAATTAATCGTGACAGATATGGACGGAACTTTGTTGCGTTCTGATCATTCATTAAGTCCAGAATTCAATAAAATTTACGAAGAATTAAAAGAAAACAACATCACATTTGTGCCTGCAAGTGGTCGTCAATATTATAGTATCATTTCTTATTTTGAAAATATAAAAGATGAATTGGCAATTATTGCTGAAAACGGAACCTATGTGACCTATAAAGGTGAAGAAATTTTTGTTGACGAATTGGATTGGTCTGTTGTAAAAAAAATCATAGAAGAAGTTCGTAAAATAGAAGGTGCAAATATTGTTTTGGCTGGTAAAAATGCCGCTTATGTGGAATCGAAAGATGAAATTTTTTTAGAATATTTTAAGAATTATTACGACAAAAATATATGGGTTGATGATTTAACTAAAATCAAAAATGAACAATTCATTAAAATTGCAGTAAATCACGCTGATGGAACAGAATTTAATGTATTTCCAAAATTAGTTGATTTTGAAAAATATGGATTAAAAGTTGTAGTTTCTGGCGAAGTTTGGTTAGATGTAATGAACAAAAAATCGAACAAGGGAGTTGCATTACAAGCTTTGATGAACAAATTAGATATTTCTTCGGAAGAAATCATTGTTTTTGGGGATTTTATGAATGATTTGGAAATGCTAAATTTGGCAAAATATAGTTTTGCAATGGAAAATGCACATCCAAATGTAAAAGAAGTAGCGAATTTTAAAGCACCTTCTAACGATGAAGATGGTGTAATTCAAGTTATTAAGCAATATTTACAACAATTAAAAACCGTAAATACTTAATAATCTGATAAATAACATCAATCATTTAACATTTCAAATCAGATTAAATTATTAATTTCGCACAAAACCTAAACAATCAATGTTCGCTATCAACAAACATCTAAAAAGCTTTCTAGCAATTGGAACTTTACTTTTTGTTTTTTCTTGTAAAAACGAAAATAATCCAATTCAAAATCAAACAACAACTTCTTCTGAGCCAAAAGAAATTTTACAGAATGATGTTGATTCTATTTATACAGTAAAAGTTGACTCATCAGTTTTGCAATTAGATACTATTGCAAAAGAAGAAAAGCAAAATCCTATTGATTCGACAAAACAATATGTCTACCTAACTTTTGATGATGGTCCATACAAAGGAAGCAAAAATATCAATAAAATATTAACTGAAGAAAATGTAAAAGGAACGGTTTTCTTAGTTGGTTTTAATGCTTTTACAAAAGATTTGAAACAACATGTAGAAGATTATAAAGCTAATCCAAATGTAGAAATTGCTAACCATACTTTTTCGCATGCTCGCAACAAATACAAAGCTTTTTACAGTGTTCCAGAAAATGTTTACGAAGATATTCGCAAAAATGAGGTGGTATTAGATATACATTCTCGTTGGGTGCGTTTGCCTGCGCGTAACACATGGCGTTTGAACAAACTTAAAAAAGACGATCCAGTAAAAAATTCAATTCCAGCAGCTGATTTATTGGCTAAAAATCAATATTATATTTACGGTTGGGATTATGAATGGGAAAGAAGTGGAAAAAAATCTGCAAATCATCAACTTTCTTCGCCTGAAAAAATTTACGAAGGAATTGTACATCGTTTGGATCAAAATAAAACATTCGAAAAAAACCATTTGGTAATTTTAATGCACGATGATATGTTTAATGAAGATTATAATGCAGAAAAATTAAGACAATTAATTATTTTATTGAAACGTAATCCGAAAATTGTAATCGAAGGAATTTCGGGATATCCAACCAGGATTAGCTAGATAAAATATTAAGATAAAAAAATCCACTTCATCTGAAGTGGATTTTTTTTATTAAATAAACTCTATCGTTGTTTCTATTTCGTGACCTTTTTCTAACACTTTGTGTACAGGACAAGAATTTGCAACTTTCAATAATCTTGTTCGTTGCTTTTCATCGAAATCGCCTTCTATAATAACATGACGTTGAAAAGTAATTGGCTCAGTTGTAATCATATCAAAATTGACATCAACCTCAACTTTTTTGTAAACAAATTCTTTGTGATTCATATACATTTGCAAAGTAATCGAAGTACAAGAAGCCAATGCAGCTCCCAATAATTCGCTTGGTTTTGGAGCTGTATCTAAACCTCCTTTATCTAAAGGTTCATCTACATTAAATTCGTGTTTTCCTGTTTTAATATTCGAAATATAATTTTTATCCGTCGAAGTTGACGTTACATTAATATCACTCATTATCAATTTATTTTTCGTTTTCTTTTACTTTAGATTTTTGTTGTGCTTGCGGAATCGGAACATAATCGTCGTCACCAGGAACTTTAGGAAAACGATGATTAATCCAATTTTCCTTCGCCGTTTCAATCGTTTCTCTTGAAGAGCTTACAAAATTCCAAAAGATAAAATGTTCTTCTGGTAATTCTTCACCTCCAAAAATATAAACGGTAGAACCAGCCGCAATTTCGAATTCACATAAAGTAGCTTCTTTCGCTACTAATAATTGTTTTGTGCCGTAAGTCTCTCCTCCATCTTTGATAGAACCTTCTAATACATACAAAGCAGATTCTCCATACAAATCTTTTCCTAATGAAACTTTGAAATCATTTTTAGCTTTAATCTCAATAAAATATAAAGGAGAATAAACAGGTACGCCAGAAGTATGTTCACCAAACTTACCAGCAATCAATTTATAATCTGCATTTTCGTCTGACCAATTTGGTAATTTATCTGCTTCAACGTGAACAAAACTTGGCTCCATATTTTCTAATTCTTTTGGCAAAGCCACCCAAATTTGTAAACCATGTAATGTTTTTTCAGTTGTACGTAAATATTCGGGAGTTCGCTCAGAATGCACAACACCTTTACCTGCAGTCATCCAATTCACAGCTCCAGGCTGAATTTCTAATTCAGTTCCCAAACTATCGCGATGCATAATCGCTCCTTCAAATAAATAAGTCAAAGTTGATAAGCCAATATGTGGGTGCGGTCCAACATCAAGATTTTGATAATCTTTCATTTTTGTTGGTCCCATATGATCGATAAATACAAATGGTCCGACATGTCTTTTTTGACGAAATGGTAATAATCTACCCACCAAAAAATTTCCTATATCAGCAGCTTTTTCCTCTAAAATTAATCCAACGTTAGACATAATTAGTTTAGTTTTTTAATTGATGTAAAATTAGTTTTAACTATTAATTTAAAACTTGATTTAAGTTAATAAATAAAAAAAGGCTAACCAAAAGGTTAGCCAATTATAACTTAATCTTAACGATTTCTAGTAATCGTAGCTATTCTGTGTTTCTCCTCCAAAATTCCAAGCAATACCGAAACGTAATGTGTTTTCTAAAGCATTGTTTGTATCTGACATTGGAATTAAATAAGATGCATTAAATGCAAACGAATTGTATTTAAGTCCTAAACCTAATGTCAAATGTTGACGATCTCCTTTCATTGGGCTTTCGTGGAAATAACCAGCACGAATAAATAAAGCGTCATTATAAGAATACTCTGCACCAACAGAATACATAATTTCTTTTAACTCCTCTTTTCCTCCTCCTGGCGCATCTCCAAATGAACTGAAAATTCCAGACATTACTCCTTTATTAGGTATATAACGATTCGTTACATTGCCTTCTTCATCATATTCATATTGAGGTGTAGGAACTAACAATTTAGAAAATTCTGTTGTAACTCCAACTTTATTGTAATCATCAAATTTGAAATCATATCCAACACCTAAACGTAATGTTGTTGGTAAATATGATGCATTATCTTCTGAGTTTGAATAGTCTAATTTAGGTCCAATATTAGAGATTTGGAAACCTCCACGTAATTTTCCTTCAAAATTGTTGGTATTCATTGTTTCTGATTGATAATAACCCGCAATATCTACAGCAAAAGTATTTGCTGGTTGAACTGTACCATCACTTACTCCATTGAATAAATCTGAACGAATGAAGCGACCAGTTACCGCCATCGAGTAATTATCTGTTAAACGTAAACCATATGATAAATCGATTGAGAACTCATTTGGTTTAGCAACACCATCATTAATTATATCACTTCCATCAATACCGCCTGCTCCAAGTCTATTTAACTGAATTTCGCCCATATTGAAATAATAAATACTTGCCCCTAATGTACTACGCTCATCTTGACCTAAAAACGTATAATAAGTAGCATTCAATAAAAAGACATCATTCACCAAAGATCCCATATAAGGCGTATACGAAAAAGCTACACCAGAATAATCAGGAGCAAAAGAATATTTTGCCGCATTCCAAAATTGAGAATAATTATCCGCAGAAGTAGCAACACCTTGATCTCCCAAACCACCAGCACGCGCATCAGGAGAAATTCTTAAAAATGGGGCTCCTGTCATTATCGGATTATTAACTTCATCTTTATTTTGAGCAAAAGTAAATCCTGATGCTAAAATCAATAAACTTGCTGTAATTTTTTTCATTCGTTATATTATTGATTATATTTTTTCTTTTTGTTTATTATTTTAATATGACAAGTTTTTCAACTGCTGCGGCTGATCCTTTACAAACCGTATCATCAACACCTTTCACATTGACCTTGTAAATATAAACACCTTTTCCAATTTTATCACCAAAATCGTCCAAACCATCCCATTCTATCGCATATTTACCTGTTCGATATCCTTCTCTATAAGGTTCTGCCGAAACAGTTTTTCGGATAGTTTTGACTAATTTTCCTGAAATTGTAAATATCTGAACCATTACATCTAACTCAGAATCACAATTATGTTCAAAATGGAAAAATGTATTCTTAGTAAATGGATTTGGCCAATTTAGCAATTTATCAATATGTAATTGCCCTGTTCCATTTTCCATTACTACAAAGTCTAACGTTGCAGTATTCGAATTATTGTTGATATCCCAAAATTTTAAATTCACAGTATGTTGACCAAGTTCAAGATTTTTTAATTGATACATTACTTGTCCTTTCTGGTAATCTTCAAAATTCTTATTGATACAAGGATTTGCATCACCTCCATCATAATATTCATTCAACACATAAGCATCTTGTACTTTTCCATCAAGCGTTGCTACAATATCGTGTCCAATACTTGATCCTGTTGCATTAATACCTGAATTATCTGTTAAACAACCCACCAAATAAGGCGAACGATCTGTAATTCCTCCATTCGCAAAATGAAGATTATTCATATATAATTTTCCCTGCGGACGTTCATCATCATTTAATCCTTCTTCATTAATTCCTTCAATCGTAATTGTTTTTAAAGTCGATGCATCTTTACCATCTTTCTCATCCCAAGCATAAAATTTTATTTTACGATTTCCTAGTTCGTAATTGATATCTTTCGGAACATAAAATTGAATCGTAAACTCACCTTTTTCAACTTTTCCTGTTCCTTTATAAATTGTTTTATTTTCTGTTTCGAAAGTTTTTCCAGCCCAATCAGACTCCGATAAAATGGTTTTCGTTTCAGGTTTTTCATACAAGCTAATCGCAATTTTCCCATTGAAATTATTATCAATAGAAGTGTTAGATAATTGATTTACTTTACCTGTAATCGTTATAAAATCTAACGCTTGCATCTTACCGCCCGCAAGAGCATCTACATCTTTTTTATTTTTGATGCTGATGATTTCAATATCTTGTTGCGGACGATGAATTACTAACATCGGATCTCCAAGAATACTCACACTTTTGTTATTTGTATGTTTTGGAGAATAATTTAATTTTGCTTCATTAAGCGCTTTACCAATTGTTTGATTTTCTACTCCAACTTTCTTAAAAAATTCTTCAATCAAAAAATTATTCATCGAATCTCCATAGCCTGTTCCAATCGGACGGTTAGTCGTAATCATAGATAACGCTCCACCATTTGCATTTTTCAACATTGCTTCACCAGCAGAATTATATTGCGGTAAATCCCAAATTGTAAAATCACAAGTAACAGTTGTTACGATAGGTAAACGTGAATAAGCTGCATTAAAATTGGATAAATTTGTTAATTCTTCTGCTGTTATAATTCGTTCTTGCGCCCAACTACGAGGACCACCATGACCATAATACATCAAGAAGTTTGAACCTAACTCGATTCCATTCAGAATTGCTTGATTTACGGTTGGATATCGGACTCCAGCAGAAGTACTTTCGGGTTGATGAGCTCCCGAATATATCTTATTAATCGTATAAATTTGATTCTCAGACTTAGAAAATTCTGTATCAATTTTGGCGTTTAAACCTGGAGTATTTACATTATTATCATTATCCGTAACCGCGACAATTTTTGTTCGCCAATCCCCATATGAAGTTCCTTTTCCTTGAACTTTATCGTAATACGAAATAATTTTATCCACCAAAATCTTTGCCTCAGCAGAGTTAGAAGCAGAAATTCGTCCTACAGCTATTTCAAACCAATTGGCATCGTAACTATAAATTCCATCTACGCTATTCGATAACATTTTTACATTATTAGATAACATTGCAAAATAATCGTCAGTTGCAATCGCACCATCAATATCAAGAGAAGGTTCGTCTGTAAAAGTTGGAAGATAATTTGTAAAATCCTTTACTCTATTTTTCGGATCATAAGTTGTTGCGCCAAACAAAACACCATATTCTAAATTTGGACTTGACCCATCTTTTAAGAATTTAAAGAAATCACGAATCGCAATAGGATCTTGACTTCCAGAAGAAAAATCGTTGTAAACTTGTTCCGTTGTAACAACTGCAACATTTATTTTATCATGCTCTTTTCTAAAATTTGCCAAACGTGTAGCTTGATCCAAATATTTTGAATGCGTGACAATTATATAATTTATATCAGTTAAACTACGAATATCTTGATTTGCTACTTTTCCTACATATTTTGCATCTGTAAAAGCATTTTCATCCTTAAAAGCGACAAACTGATTCAAACTATTTGTACTAAATTTATACAAATTACTTTGCGGAACAATTGAAGAAATTGAATGAATATCAGAAACATTCCAAACAGAAACATTTGCAGCATTATTCAATGAAAAAGCATTCACACTTCCATTATTAATATCTTCTAAAAACTGAAAAGTGAATTGCTCATTGTTATAGGTTAAACCATCTTTAAAACGCAATTGTAAATAATCTAAATATGCTAATCCAGAAGGATTTGTACTGCTAGAAGAAACCGCAATGTCGATCGTATTAGAACTTAATGAAATTGTTTTATCTTGAACATTTCTATCAAATAAAGAGTTTCCTAAAGAATGAGTAAAAGTTTGTCCATTTATATTAACACTATAAGACATTCCGTTTGCACTTTTTCCAACCACTGCATAACGCAAATAGGCTTCTCCACCATTTACAGCATTAGCTTTGAACGTTTTCTTGAAACCTCCATTTAAACCAATATTTTCTCCAACCCAAATTTGTCCAAGATCATTTAAGTTAATCGAATCTTTTTCATGAAACTGTAAATTATCAAAAGTAGAAAAAGTTTTTACAGGACTTGCAGTAAGTGTCTGCTCTCCTACTCGCTTACCATCTTCTCCATTAAAACTAATAAAATAGTAAGCAAAATCATCATATAAATTATAACGAACCTTTGCATCTTGTAATGTTGTCGTATTATTTCTATACCACTGATGCGAACCTTTTGCATAAAATAAAACGTAATCTGAATTATCAAAAGAATTGTCTTCACCTCCAACAAATTTTATTGGAATTTCATTCAAAGCACCAATTCTATCTTCCGTCAAATTTTCCATCAAACGCCCTTCTCCATTTCCATAGATCTTTAACGATTTTGGATTAAAATTGGTCGGAATTCCATTTTTAGTAAAGAAACTTTTATCTAATTTGAAAACGCCATCTTTGGATACTTTTATTTTGTACCAATCTCCCGTTTTCAAAACACTTGTAGTCGAATTATCAATTAATTTTCGAGAAGATGTTTTTCGAGATTGAATTGATTTCGGAACAATTGAGAAAGATTCTATTTTTAAAATCTTATTATTTTGTTTGACAAATGGTACAACTTTAACAATCAGTTTTTGCTGACCATTTTTATCGATAATATTATATGAAGAAAAATTAATTTTATCTGTAATCGAAGACATATTCAAATCAGCCAATTCATTCTGTACTTCTCTAAATTGTACATTTGACAATTCAACTTCTTGATTTGTAGAATTTAACTCAACGACAAATTCTGGAAGAAAATATCCTCCAACAAAATAATTATCTTTATTCGAAAAAAACGGCACATTTACCGTATTTCCATTCGTTAAAGAAATTGTTTGATTATTCTCCCAATTTATTTTGTAATTTTGACTAAACAATTGAGGAAATTGAAGCAAAGTTGCAACTAAAATAAAATATTTCTTCATGTCTGAATAACGCTATTTTGACAAATATATTTTCAATCGTAAAATAAAAAAATAATTCTTACGTTTGATACAAGAAATAAAGCATTTTTTCGTTGTAAGATTAATGTCAAATGCTTTTATTTGCATTAAATTTAATTTTCGAAAACCAGAAATATTCTATGAAAATGAATAAAGGACGTATTTTTTCTCTTGCCCTTGCAGCTGTTACTATGAGTGTATTCATGGGTTGTGCAAGCAGTTCAGGAAAGAAAAAAGGAGGTGGAACAAAAAATTTCACAAGTCGTACAGGATGGAAACCAAACGATAGTAAAGGTTGGTTTTTTTCAGGTAAAAAGAAAGAAAACATCAAAGCTTGGCCTGGAATGGTTTTCATCGAAGGTGGATCTTTTACGATGGGAATTACGAAAGATGACGTGTTACACGATTGGAATAATTCTCCTGTTCGTATGCAAGTAAAATCTTTCTTCATTGGTGAAACTGAAGTTACAAACTACGAATATAGAGAATATTTAACTTGGTTAAAAGTTGTTTTTCCTCCAGAAGATACACAATACAAGGATATTTATAATGGAGCATTACCAGATGAAACGGTTTTTAACAATCAATTATCTCGTGATGATTTCTCTACAGAAAATTATTTATTTTCGCCTGAATTCAGCTATTATCCGGTAGTTGGTATTTCTTGGTTACAAGCTGTTAATTATTGTGATTGGTTAACAGACCGCGCAAACGAAAAAGCTTTAATGAACAAAGGAATCTTATCAAAAGATTACTATGCTAATGAAGAATATAATTACGGAAATAAGACATTTAGTGCTGAGCAATATAAGTTAGGCGATACTAATGTAAACGAAGCGATTGATTCGACTAAAATTATGAAAGCGAATCAAATCAAAACACAAAACACCCGTATCTTAAAAGCGAATCGTGCTACTAGTTCTTTAGAAGTGCAACCTTTCCGTTTACCTACAGAAGCTGAATGGGAATATGCTGCATTAGCTTTACCTGGAAATCGTGAATACAACGAATACAAAGGAAAAGATGTTGCTCAAAATAACTTGAGAGTTACAAAAGGTGCTCAAAGAGGACAATATTTAGATAACTTCAAACAAGGACGTGGAGATTACTCTGGTATTGGAGGATTTGGTAACGATGGTTCAGCAATTACAAGTGATGTGCGTAAATATCCTTCAAATGATTTTGGTCTTTATGGGATGTTAGGAAACGTTGCTGAATGGGTTTCTGATGTTTATCGTCCAATTATTGATGAAGAAGCAAACGATTTCAACTACTACCGTGGAAATATTTTAAAAACAAAAATTGACAACGGAGCAGGTGGTTTTGAAAAATATGACGAAACAAATGTTGAATATGATACATTAGACAACGGACGTTTAGTTTATAGAGGATTACCAGGTGCTTACAAAAAACAAACAGAATACGATTTAACAAATTATCGTGATGGTGACCCTAATTCTTCTTTATCACCACGTAATGAGGAAGGTAAATCTGCTGATCAAGCGACAGAAGATATGTACAACGCTCCTCAACGTAAATTTAGAGTAGATGAAAAAGGTCGTGTAATTTTAGAAAAAGATTCTTCTAAACGTACTTCTGACATCTCTGATGAAACACGTGTTGTAAAAGGTGGTTCTTGGAAAGATCCTATTTACTGGATAGATCCAGGACAAAGACGCTACTTACACCAAGCAAGTGCAACAAACTGGATTGGTTTCCGTGTAGCACAAGAATACTCTGGTAGTTTCGAATCAAAACGTAAACGTAGAGGATAAAATCCTTTTCAAAATATTTTAAATCTCGGTGATTAATTTCATCGAGATTTTTTATTTTTACATTATGAAAACAGCAGAAATATTCGATCAATTTCTTAAATCGAAAATCGTTACGACTGATACACGCAACATCTCACAAAATTGTATCTTTTTTGCTTTAAAAGGAGCTAATTTTAATGGAAATACTTTCGCTCAAGAAGCGATCAATCAAGGAGCTGCAATGGCAATTGTTGACGAAAAAGAATTTGAAAATGCATCTCAAAATATTTTTTTGGTTAATGATGCTTTAGAAACCTTACAAGATTTAGCGAGAACTTATCGTAATTACCTTAAAATTCCTTTTATTGGACTGACTGGTTCTAATGGTAAAACAACGACAAAAGAATTGATATCAGCTGTTTTAAAAGAGAAATTCAAAACACATTATACTTTCGGAAATTTAAATAATCACATCGGAGTTCCTTTGACAATTCTTTCTATTCCAGAAGATACTGAAATAGCTGTGATTGAAATGGGTGCGAATCATCAAAAAGAAATAGAATTATTGGCTTCTATTTCTCAACCAGATTTTGGTTATATCACTAATTTTGGTAAAGCTCATTTAGAAGGTTTCGGAGGAATAGAAGGCGTAATTAAAGGAAAATCTGAGTTATATGATTTTTTGAGAACAAATAACAGAACTGCTTTTGTCAATTTTAATGATCCTATTCAAGTTGAAAAAACTGAAGATATTAATCGAATTACATTTTCTGATCAACATAATGCTAATGTTCAAATCGAATTGATAGAAAGTGAAACTGAATATTTGGCGGTTAAATACCAAGATTTAAAAATTCAATCTCATTTGACAGGAAACTATAATTTTAGCAATATTTCGTGTGCAATTGCAATTGGACAACATTTCGGTATTGATGAAAAATCTATTCAAAACGGAATCGAAAATTATTTTCCATCAAATAATCGTTCACAAATTATCAATAAAGAAAATTACAAAATTGTGATGGATGCTTACAACGCAAACCCAAGTAGTATGGAAGCTTCGTTAAATAATTTTGCAAAATTTGAAGGTTCTAAAACAATTATTATTGGTGATATGTTCGAGCTTGGAGAAGAATCAAAAGCTGAGCATCAACGTATTTTAGATTTAGCTGAAAGTTTAGATTTTGATCAAATTTATATTCTAGGACATAATTTTGGTGAAACAATTACGAATAATCCGAAAGTACAAAAATTTGAAAACCGCGTTGCATTTGAAGAATGTTTAAAAGAAAATCCAATCAAAACTCAAAATATTTTGATAAAAGGTTCTCATGGCATGAGGCTTGATTTGTTAGAAAATATTTAAAATCAATACCTTGATTATCTGATGAATAAATCAATATTTTTTTTTATTATAATTACTCTTTTCACTTCCCATTCTCTTCAGGCTCAATCTGTAATTGAATGGAAAAAAGATATGAAACTTAATTACGAAAACTTTAAAAAGAAACCTATTCAAACAAAGGTTCCTCAAGGATTTTTAGATTCAAAATTAGGTTGGCAAATTGCAGAATCTACTGGAGAACTTCCTGAACTTTGGGTTACCAATAAATTTGATGAAAGTAATTCGTGGCTATCTATGCAACATGCAGAAATTTTAAAAGAAATGCAGTTGCAATTTGACTTATCTGAATTATATGCACGAAAAATCAGAAAAGATTTTAAAGATTTACAAGCCAAAAAAGTCATGGATAAAGATTCTTATCGAGCAAAATTTTTGTCAGGTTCTAAGAATTTTCAGAAAAAATTGAAATCGATAGCTGGAGTTTCATTAAATCAACCAGATTTATATAAATTATTAAATAAACAAATTCAAGATTCATTGGTGATTTATCAAAATTACAGTAAGTAATTTAACAATTAGTAAACTTTAAATTTCATAAATTTATACAAAATACAAGCTGTGAAAATCACAGCTTTTTTTAACTTAATTGTTTATGAAAAAAATCTTATACACTTTATCCATATTTACAGTAAGTATTTTAGCCTCAGCTCAAGCTCCAAGTAACTATTACGAAAATGCAACTGGTAGCAGTTTCACCTTGAAAACTCAGTTATATAATATAATAAAAAATCATACTGATTTAACCTATGGAGGATTATGGACATTATATAGCCGTACAGATTCAGACAATGGATTTTTAGATAAATATTACGAAAAAGATAATACGATTTTAGATATTTATTCAGAAAATCCGACATCTAAAGATCCATATAACTTCACTAAGGTCACAAATCAATGTGGAAACTATAAAAATGAAGGAGATTGTTATAATAGAGAACATATCATTCCCCAAAATGTTTTTAGTGAAAATAAACCAATGGTATCTGACGCCTTTCATATATGGCCTACTGATGGTAAAGTAAATGGTATGAGAAATAATTTTCCTTATGGTGTTGTTGGAAATGTAACTTATACTTCGCAAAATGGATCTAAATTAGGAAGTAATTTAAATTCGGGATACTCTGCGGGATATTCTGGAACAGTTTTCGAACCTATTGATGAATTCAAAGGTGATATAGCTCGTGCTTATTTTTATTTTGCTACACGTTATCAAGAAAATGATATTCAAAGTTGGAGTTATGAGATGTTTAATAAAACAAAAGATAAAGTTTTTACAGATACTTTCTTGAAAATATTAATGACTTGGCATTTAAATGATCCTGTTTCTGATCGAGAAAAAGACATTAATAATTTAGTATACAGATACCAAGGAAATAGAAATCCATTTATCGATCATCCAGAATATGCAGAAAAAATTTGGGGTTCGGATTTAGGAACTGGAGATTTCGAATATCAAAAACGTGATGATGTTTCAGTTTACAATGCAACAAATCGTTCGATTAAAGTTAAACTTGAAAATAATTCGAAATCAATTCAGAAAGTTTCTGTTTTTAATTTCAATGGACAATTAATTAATGAAGTTTCAAATTCGTCAAATCAAAAAGAAGTTGAAATTAATTTCAAAACTCCAGGTGTTTATATCATCAAAGTTGTTGGAAAACAAATGGAAATCAACAAAAGAGTTGTAATAAAATAATCATTTATCAATCCATCATAAAAAAATCCTTCGCTCATACAAGTGAAGGATTTTTTATTTTAGTAAATGGAAAAAATTATTAGTCATTATTGATATTTTTCTTAAAAAATGTGCTTCCATATAGAAACATGATTAATAAAAAAGGGATACCAAGCGTGACTGATAATAAAATAAATGTTTTTAACATACTAATAAGAAATATTTTAGTTTCTAATACTTTTATCAATTTACGATTAATAATTTTAAATTATTCATAACAAAACATCTTTTTTTATTTATTAACACTATTTTTATCAACTTGATAATTAAAAGCTTTTCATTAATATAAATTCATAAAAAAAGTCGCTTAAAATTAAGCGACTCATATATAGAAAATTCTATTTCAATTTATTGGTTTCCCTTTGCGTAATCAGCTAAGAATTGTGCTAATCCAGAATCTGTTAAAGGGTGTTTTAACAATCCTAAGATTGATGATAAAGGTCCTGTCATAACATCAGCACCAATTTTTGCACAATTTACAATATGCATTGTATTACGAACTGAAGCAGCTAAAATTTGAGTTTCGTACAAATAGTTATCATAAACCAAACGAATTTCTTCGATTAAGTTTAAACCATCTGTCGAAATATCGTCTAAACGTCCGATGAATGGAGAAACGTAAGTTGCACCAGCTTTTGCAGCTAATAATGCTTGTCCTACAGAGAAAACTAAAGTAACATTAGTTCTGATTCCTTTTGTAGAAAAGTATTTACACGCTTTTACACCATCTTTCGTCATAGGAATTTTAACTACGATTTGAGGATTTAAAGCTGCTAAAGCTTCACCTTCTTTTACCATTCCTTCGAAATCAGTAGAAATTACCTCAGCAGAAACATCTCCGTCAACTAATTCGCAAATTGCTTTGTAGTGATTCAAAATATTTTCTTGACCTGTAATTCCTTCTTTTGCCATTAAAGATGGATTTGTTGTTACACCATCTAAAACTCCTAAATCTTGGGCTTCTTTAATGTCAGCTAAGTTAGCTGTATCGATAAAAAATTTCATTGTTTGTTTGTATTTCGTTCAGGCAAAATTAAGGATTAAATTATAGAAAACCATTTAATCTTAAAGATTCGCTCAAAAATATTTTAAACCGCTGTATATCCACCATCAACAAGGTAATAACCGCCTGTCATAAAGGATGCTTTGTCCGAACTTAAGAATAAAACTAATTCTGCAACTTCTTCTGGCTGCCCCAGACGACCCATTGGATGTTTTGTAACAAGCAATTCTAAATGATCTGCACTCAAATTATTCGACAACAAAGGCGTCATAATATAACCTGGTCCAACTGCATTACAACGAATATTTTTTGGTCCGTATTCCGCTCCAATATTTTTCGTCAAACCTACAACTCCATGCTTTGCAGAAGTATAAGCCGAACTCATTGGCGCAGCGACAGTACCATGAATAGAAGCCATATTAACAATAGAACCTCCTCCATTCTTTTCCATTGCTTGTAATTGATATTTACATCCGTAAAAAACACCATTAAAATTGATATCTATTACTTTTTTCCAACCATCTAATGGATAATTTTCAGTCAGCTCAGCAGGACCTCCAATTCCAGCATTGTTACAAGCTATATCAAGTTTTCCATAAACTTCAAGCGTTTTATTTACTAATGCTTCATTATCTTCTGGCGAAGAAGTATCAGCTTTGAAAAATATCGCTTCTCCTCCATTTTTTTTGATAATTTCTACTACTTCATTTCCACCTTCTTCATTAATATCTGAAACCACAACTTTCGCACCCTCTTTGGCATATAATTCAGCAACAGCTTTCCCAATTCCAGAGCTAGCTCCAGTTACAATCGCAACTTTATCTTTTAAACTTGACATAATTTTATGATTTTAATTTAAATAAAGTTAATAATTTATAATCAGATCTATAAATCATTTCTTTCAAATAATATTATTTGAAATGATTCAATTTTATTAACTATTTTGAAATGAAAAATTCAGCATAACAAATATATTTAGGATAAAACAATTCTATTTTTTTATATTTGATACAAATAACTTTTTAAATGAAAAATTTAATAGCTGCTATACTTTTATGTAGTTTTTCTACTATAAATGCACAAGAAACAAGTGATTATAAGTACATCAATATTCCTGAAAAATTTTCTAGTTTTGATAAAGATGAATATCAATTAAATAATCGATTAAGATATATATTAACACAGAAAAAATATGAAGTTTTACCTTCTGATAAATCTTCTTGGCCGCTAGAAGTTTTGCAAAACCCTTGTTTAGCATTGAATGCTGATATTTTAAAAGTTAAAAGTTTTCTGAATAATAAATTAGAGGTAAGTTTTACGGATTGTTCTAATAAAAATATTGAAAAATTTGAAGGAACTTCTAAGATTAAAGAATATGACAAAGGTTACCAAGAAGCTATAAAACTAGCTTTAAATCCTTTAAAATCTCAAAATGCGAAAGCTTCTGTTCCGATGGTAAAATTAGAAAAAGCCCAAACAGAAACAACAACTGCATATATACCTGAACCTAAAGGAACTCAGGTAACAGCTACTAATTTGCTGACAGATGGAACAACTACTTATCAAAAAATTGAACTGCAAAATGGTGGTTTTATGTTGATGTCCGAAAACGGAAATCAAGTGATTGCGAAATTTGAACCGACTTTAAAAAGTGGAATTTATAGAGTAATTGTTACCAAAGGAAATTCAAATTATTTTTCGGTGGGTTACATTAGCGGAAATACAATTTCGTATGAAGTTTCTGAAAATAATACATGGAAAGAAATTAAATTATCTGCTAAATAATCTTGCTATGAAAATTATATTATCAAGTATATTTCTTATTGCTCTATCATCACTTCAGGCTCAAAACGTAACAGATTACAAATATGTTATCGTTCCTCAACTCTTTAAAGATTTTGCGAAAGATGATTTTCAATTGAATACTGGTCTAAAAACCGCTTTGAGAAAAAAAGATTATGAAGTAATCAATGAAAATTCTATTCCGTTAGAGGTGCAAATTAACCCTTGTTTAGCGACAAAAGCAAACATTGAAAATAGTAGCTCAAGTTTTAAAAATAAATTAATTGTTAAGTTTACTGATTGCAATAATGTAACTGTTGGTACTTTCGAAGGAACCTCTAAAACAAAAGATTTCACAAAAGGTTATCAAGAATCATTGACGATAGCAATGAATCAAGTTGGAAAACAAAATGCGAAAGATTTACCTGTAACTAAAACAGAAAATACAACAATTCCAACCGTTAAAGAAACAACTAATAAAGTCGTTACGCAAGAATCAAATAAAACTGCAGAAAACAAAAACGTTTACAAATCGAACGGAAAAAACTACACGACAGCAAGTACAAATAACAACGAATTTGTATTAATCGATCAAGAAAATTCAAAAGTTATTGCGCAATTTTATCCAGCTGCTCAACAAAATGTTTTCCATGTGACAGTGATTTCTCAAAACGGAAATTACCAAACAATTGGCTATTTGAACGAAAATAATATCATCATCGAATATAAAACAGGTGATAAATCTTGGTCAACTACAACTTATTCAAAGTAAGTTTTTATAGTACATTTGCACCTTAAATTTTAGAAAATGCAAGCACCTATTGCGAAAAAAATAGAACAAAAATTAGAAAAACACGGAGATATCCGCATCGATAATTATTATTGGTTGAATGATCGTGAAAACTCTGAAGTTATCGATTATTTGAACCAAGAAAACGAATATACAAAAGCTATTCTACAACCAACGGAAACATTACAAACAAAGCTTTTTGAGGAAATGAAAGCACGAATCAAAGAAGATGATTCGTCTGTTCCTTACAAATTGAATGGTTATTGGTATTTGACAGAATATCAAAAAGGGAAAGAATATCCGATTCACAAACGTCGAAAAGACAGTTTAGAGAATTCTGATGAGATTCTTTTTGATGTCAACACAATGGCAGAAGGTCATTCATATTATCAATTGGGCGGAATTTCGATGGCGCCAAATAATCAATTGGTTTCCTTTGGAGTTGACAATGTTTCGCGAAGAATTTATACGATTCAAATCAAAGATTTAACAACTGGAGAAATTCTTTCTGATAAAATAGAAAACACAACTGGAGGTTCTGTTTGGGCGGCTGATAATCAGACTTTATTTTATACAAGAAAAGATGAAACATTGCGTGCTTATCAAATTTGGAAACACAAATTAGGGACAAAACAAGAAGATGATGTCTTGGTTTTTGAAGAAGCCGATGATACGTTCAATGTGTTTGTTTACAAATCAAAATCAAGAGATTATATCATTATTGGATCTTCAAGTACTGTTTCAGATGAGTTTAGATATATTCCTTCTAATCAACCAGATGCAGCGTTTAAAATCTTTCAAGAAAGAGAACGTGATTTAGAATATTCAATCGAACATTTTGGTGATTCATTTTATATTCAAACCAATAAAGATGATGCGTTTAACTTCAAATTAATGAAAACTTCTGTCGAAAAAACAGAACAAGAAAATTGGATTGATGTGATTCCTCATCGTGAAGAAACATTGATTGAAGGTTTCGAAATTTTCAAAAATTATTTGGTTATCGAAGAGCGCACAAATGGTTTATTGCAGATGAATATCAAAGCGTGGGACAATTCAACTGATTATTATTTGCCATTTAACGAAGAAACTTATACAGCAAATGTTGGGACAAATCCAGATTTTGATACGTATATTTTACGTTACGGATATACATCATTGACAACTCCTTCTTCTGTGATTGATTTTAACATGAATGATAAAACATTCGAAATCAAAAAAGAACAAGTTGTTATAGGTGATTTTGACAAAGAAAATTATATTTCTGAACGAATTTGGGCTGAAGCACGAGACGGAGAAATGGTTCCAATCTCATTGGTTCGTCGAAAAGATACACCTCTTTCTGCCGAAACTCCTCTCCTACTTTACGCTTATGGTTCATATGGTTACACGATAGAGCCTTATTTTAGTTCGGTTCGATTAAGTCTTTTGGACAGAGGCTTTATCTATGCAATTGCGCATATTCGTGGTGGTCAATATCTTGGTCGCGAATGGTACGAAGATGGGAAAATGTTAGAAAAGAAAAATACATTTTTCGATTATATTGATGCAGCAAAATATTTGATTCAACAGAATTACACTTCATCAAAACATCTATATGCAATGGGTGGTTCTGCTGGCGGATTGTTGATGGGGGCTGTTATTAATTACGAGCCAACATTATTCAATGGAGTGATTGCACAAGTACCTTTTGTAGACGTTGTCACAACAATGTTAGACGATTCTATTCCATTGACAACAGGGGAATATGATGAATGGGGAAATCCGAATGAAAAAGAATATTACGATTACATGAAATCGTATTCGCCTTACGATAATGTGGAAGCAAAAGCCTATCCGAACCTCTATGTTTCGACAGGTTTACACGATTCTCAAGTACAATATTGGGAACCTGCAAAATGGGTGGCGAAATTAAGAGATTTAAAAACAGATGATAACATTCTACTTTTAGATACAAATATGGATACAGGGCACGGCGGTGCTTCTGGTCGATTCGAATCGTTAAAAGAAGATGCGAAAGAAGATGCTTTCTTATTTATGTTAGAAGGGATTACAGAATAAATTTCAAACCAAAAAGTCAACAAATTTGTTGGCTTTTTGTATTTTTAACCAAACCTACTCTATGACCTTTATTTTCTTAATCTTTGGATTAGCAATTGCTGGATTTCAAACGCTTGTATTTAAAGAAATTTGGCAAGTAAACCTTCGTCCAAAATGGATTTTATTCCTTATAACCCCTCTATTAATAACTATTACAGATTATTTTTGCGACGATCAACTCACAGCTTTTGTATTTTTTGGAGCAATAGCTTCAATATTCTTTATTGCAGTTACTGGTATAATTTTTCAAAATTCTACCAATTTTGATGAAGAATCAAACAGTTTTAAACGCAAAAAAAGTTACAGTGAAATTGTCCAAGATTATAATCAGCCTTTTTATCTAAATCCTGCTTGGGGAATTGTTTATCAACTCTATGTCGTTGCGATGATTGGAATTTATATTTTTGTTCCAAATGAAGTTTATGAATCTGATTTAAATTATAAATTGATTGAACAAGATTTAGTTTTACAACTATTATCACTTTTTATATTTACAGGATTTTCCATTATTATTTTGTTGTACAATTATTTAGACGAAAACAAAAACTATATTCCTTCCATTTTCAACGGAAAAAGATTAGTTGCAACACCAAAAGAAAGCAGAATTAATAAAGTAATTACCATAAGCGTTACGCTAATATCATTCATTATTTTCTGTAAATTTTGTTACGATAAAGGAATTTATTTCAGCTTGAAATCTATCTTTCAATCATTTGATTCATCATCATTTCTATCGATAAATACAGGAATTATTGCATTTATCTTTTTCAATTCCATTATTCTGATAATTAATCCATCACAAGTTTCAAAACGAAATATGATTCGCATTGCAACACTAATTCAATCTGCTTTTTTCAGTATTTTTTTATCAGCCGCAATTGCAGTTCCTTTTATGATTTTGCAAGATCAATTGGCTTACTTCAATATGAGTTCGGAAATTCTTTTATTTTTAGGATTTAATATTGTTTTATTAGTGAATGAAATTTCACTTTTTGTAAAATACAAAAAAGGTATAATCGATTAATTCTTCTAATAAATCGCAGATTTTACTTAAATTTACAACAAAGCTTTGTAATTTGACACCAAAAGAAATTCTTTTTAAGTATTGGAATTATCCTTCTTTCAAAACGCCGCAAGAGGAAATCATCTCAAGTGTTTTGGAAGGGAAAGATACGTTGGCAATTTTGCCGACTGGTGGCGGAAAATCTATCTGTTATCAAGTTCCAGCGATTATTTTTGATGGATTAACATTGGTCATTTCGCCGCTTATTGCGTTGATGAAAGATCAAGTTCAAAATTTACAATCCAAAGGAATTTCTACGGCATATATTACCAATGAAATTGATCAAAATACGATTGGGAAAATTTTGGACGATTGTCAAAACAACAAAATCAAATTATTATATGTTTCGCCAGAGCGTTTGCAAAGTAGAATTTTTGTCGAGCGATTGAAACAAATCAATATTAGTTTGCTTGCAGTTGACGAAGCACATTGTGTTTCTGAATGGGGACACGATTTTCGCCCTGCATATCATCGAATTTCGAGGTTAAAAACTATTCTTCCTAAAGTTCCAATCCTAGCATTGACAGCAACGGCAACAGAAAAAATTCAGCAAGAGATTGTAGAAAAATTAGAGTTAAATAATCCCGATGTTTTTAAATCTTCTTTAAAAAGGGAGAATCTTTCATACAATGTTTTTCTTTCTGCTGACAAGAAAAATGATTTGATTTATTATTTAAAAAAATATCCTGGTTCGAGTATTATTTTTGTTCGAAATCGAAAATTAACTTATGAAATTGCTAGTTTTTTAAGTCAAAATGGTTTTGATGCCGATTTTTTTCACGCCAAATTAACGAAAGACGAAAAAGAGCAAAAGCAGCAAGATTGGATGTTGAATAATTCGAGAATTATGGTTTCTACAAATGCATTTGGAATGGGAATCGACAAGCCAAATGTTCGTACCGTTTTTCATATCGATTTACCTCAAGGAATTGAAGCATATTACCAAGAAGTTGGTCGCGCTGGACGTGACGAACAGGAATCGCATGGAATTTATTTGTACAATCCTGATGATCGAATTCAAGCAGAAAATATTTTCAAAGCGAATTTACCTTCGCAACAAGATTTTATCAAAATTGGAAATTGTTTATTTAGTCAATTGCAATTGGCGGAAGGCGAATTAACGGAAATGAATTATCAGTTGGATATTCCAAAATTTGCAGAAAAATTTGGTTTAAATCTTAAAATGGTTCTTCAATTTTTAGAATTTCTCAATACGAAAGAAATCATTCAGCAAAAAAATTATTCACAAAATAGTAGTATTCAAATTTTAGCGTTACCATATTCGATTAACTTGAATGAAAACCGAATTTTTGATTATTTACAACGTCATTATCCTGGAATTTATACTTATAATAGAGAAATTTCTGAGAGTAAAATGGCGTTTGAATTGCACATGAGTATTGGCGACATTAGAAATAGCTTACACGAATATTCAAAAAATGGTTCTATTGATTATTCAGATCGATTTTTAGCACGATTTAGATTTCTTGTTCCACGCGATTCGAATGCGTTTAAAAATAAATTGTGGAAAGATTTCGAATCAATTCAAGTGAATAATTGGAAACGTTTGCAAGCAATGGCTTATTATGCCGAACAAAATACTATTTGTAGAGAACGTTTGTTATTTGGCTATTTTAATCAAAAATCTAATCAAAATTGTGGTAAATGTGATGTTTGTCAATCCAAAAAACAAAATGAAAGCTTTAATTCATCTGATTTAATTGAATATTTGAAAGAAGGTACAAAAACGCAAGCCGAAATTCTTTCAAAATTCATAAATTCGCCAAAAGATAAAATCGTCGAAGAATTGCAATATTTGATAGACGAAATGCGAGTTCAACCAATTGGATTCGATTCTTATAAACTAATAGAATAAAAATGCGAGTAGTCTTTATGGGTACGCCCGAATTTGCGGCGACATCTTTGAATGAAATCAATACAAATAGTCATCACGAAATAGTTGGAGTTGTTACTGTTCCAGATAAACCGTCTGGTAGAGGACAAAAAATGAATATTTCTGATGTCAAAAAATATGCAGTTGAACATAATTTGCCTTTGGCTCAACCAGAAAAATTACGCGACGAAGCTTTTATCGAAACATTAAAAAGCTGGAATGCTGATGTTTTTGTTGTCGTAGCTTTTCGTATGTTGCCACAAGTTGTTTGGTCCATTCCATCAAAAGGAACTTTTAATCTTCATGGATCACTTCTTCCGCAATATCGTGGTGCAGCGCCTATTAATTGGGCTGTAATGAATGGTGATCAGGAAACTGGAGTAACAACTTTTTTGATTGATGAAAAAATTGATACTGGAAATATCTTAATTTCTGATAAAGTAGAAATTGGAGAAAATGATAATGTAGGAAAAATTCATGATGAATTGATGCATATCGGTGCAAAATTAGTTGTGAAAACGTTAGATGGTTTAGAAAATGATTCATTAAAACCGCATCCACAAGACGAAACAACAGAATTGAAACATGCTCCAAAAATCTTTAAAGAAGATTGTAAAATAGATTGGAACGATTCTATCAATGCTATTCACAACAAAATTAGAGGACTTTCTCCTTATCCATGTGCGTGGACAACTTTTGGAAATGGCGAAAATTACAAATCGTTAAAAATATATGCTGGTCTAAAAACGGATATTGTTGTTGATGGAGAAGATTATCAATTAATTTTACAAAAAAATAACCTTTATATCAATCTACCTCAAGGAGTTTACGAAATTTTAGAACTTCAACCTGAAGGAAAGCGCCGTATGACAGCCAAAGATTTTATCAATGGACATCAAAACGAGGATACCTTATTCGTAAAATAAGTACTTATTTACTGATTTTTGACACAAATTTCATAAAATTTTGCATTTTTCTTGAAATTTATTGCGTTGAAACTTGCACAAATAAAGGGAAAGAGTATATTTGTGTATAAATTAATTTAAAAAGTTACAACTATGAACAAATCAGAACTTATCGATGCAATTGCAGCTGACGCTGGAATTTCTAAAGAAGCTGCTAAAAAAGCCTTAAACTCATTTACAGAAAATGTAACTAAAGCTTTAGCAAAAGGAGACAAAGTTGCTTTAGTAGGATTCGGTACTTTCTCAACTTCTGAGAGAGCTGCAAGAACAGGTATCAACCCACAAACTAAAAAAGAAATTAAAATTGCTGCTAAAACAGTAGCTAAATTTAAAGCTGGATCTGAATTATCAGGAGCAGTTGATACAAAAAAGAAAAAATAATATTTCTGATACAATAAAAAATCCACTCGTTTGAGTGGATTTTTTTATGCCTTGAAATTTAATTAATTCCTCAAAAAAAAATCCTTCAAGAATACTTGAAGGATTTTTACATTTTATCTAATATTGATTTAATTATCTTCTGTTAAATCTGTTTTGTACGTTTCTGGAATTGTAAAGTAATTCACTAAAATCGCAATAAAGATTAATATCAATGGATAAGCTAATCCAATATAAGGCGACATAGCTGCCGAAACGATAATCGTACTTTTGATTAATTCTGTGACAAAAGTCGTCGCTCCACCAATAAATCCATTTCCCATATTTTGAGCAAATCCCATACTTGTGTATCGAATTTTAGTTGGGAAAATTTCTAACATAAATGCACCAAGCGGTCCGTAAGTTGCTGCTCCTGCAATTGAAGTAATTAAACTTACAACTACAATTCCGAAAACTGCTAAATTCGAAATATCATGAACTTCTTTCAATCCTTCTGGATTTCCTAATTTCATGTACAAGAAAAATGATAATGGAATTAAGATAAAACTACAAATCATTCCTCCTAACATCACCGGTTTACGCCCGATTTTATCACTTAATGCTCCAAACCATTGATAGAAAAATGAACTAAATAATGTAGAACATAAAACAACAATTAAAACTGTTTCGTAAGGTAAATTAACCGCTCTTTGCAAAAAGAAAAGAGTTACGAATAATGTTGTTTGCATAATTGTACTTTGCGCAGCATTTCCTCCAAAAATTGCTTTCAACATCAATTTTACATTTCCTGGTGTTGTAAAAGCATCTTTAATTGGTGTTTTAGATGTTTTTCCTTCTTTTTTTAATTGTTCGAAAATTGGACTTTCATGTAAACGTTGACGAATAAAGTAACTCAAAATCACTAATATTCCACTAAATAAAAATGGGATTCTCCATCCGAAACTTGCAAAAGCTTCTTCTGATAAGAATGATTGTGTTAAGAAAACAACTGTCAAACATAATAATAATCCAATTGGAACAGTTGCTTGAATAAATCCTGTATAAAATCCTCGCTTTTCTGCTGGCGCATGTTCTGCTACATAAATTACCGCACCTGCATATTCTCCACTAATTGCAAGTCCTTGCATAATGCGGCAAAACAATAATAAAACAGGAGCAAACCAACCTACACTATCAAAAGTTGGAATACAACCAATCAAGAATGTTGCTGCTCCCATCATAATTAAAGAAACTAAGAATGAATATTTTCTACCAATACGATCCCCAATACTTCCAAAAATTAATGATCCAATCGGACGGAACATAAATGATGAAACCACTACGGCAAGTGTTTCTAAGAAATGTGACGAACCATCATTAGGAAATAATTGTGTTGATAATACACTAGCCAAGATGATTGCCAAGAACATATCATACCATTCGATTAAAGTTCCGACAGATGATGCTAAAATAATTTGGAAAATATTATCCTTCTTCGCTACTGTTTGCGAAGTATCTAAAGTATTTGTACTCATGTTTTTTGTGTGATATTAGAAGTTAAATAATGTTGTAAGTTGAAATCTATTGTTATTTGCTAAATATTTGTTTTCGGTTCCCGTACCTTTTATCGTCGCATCTGCCCATTGCGCTGTACTACGATCATATTCGAATCTAAATTTTAAAGCTTTGCTTAAGGTAAGATCTAAACGAGGAACTACTTTGTACAAATAATTTACAGTACGTGTACCTGGAGTTGCCGAAATTGCGCCCCAATTTGTCGTTACACCATAAGATGTTGATGCAATTGCTCCTTCTACTGGATTTTTCACACCATTATTTCTAACATAACCTGCAAATAATCCGAACGAAATTTTACCTGTTGAGTTTTGTTGCAAATCAATCCACATACTATGTGTATTCATCGGTTTGTATGTTTCAACAGCTGTCGGACTTGTTTGATAACCTACAATTCCACCTAGTTGTACAAAAGACGACGCATCTTGCATCAAATATCCAGCAACAGTTACTTGTAAAGGTTTTGTATTTAACTTTGAATAAGCCATAAACGAAACATTTTCAACTCGTTCATTAGACTTAACAGGAGGATTTCCTGAAGATAATTTTGGTTTCAAGTTTTCATATTGTGCACCAATTCCGGCAGTAAAAACTTGTGATTTATATTGAAATTGAAGATGAGCCGCTGGCATTCCACTATTTCGGAAAGGCTCTGTATTTGGAGTAAAATCTCTTTGAGAATGTAAAGCAGCAATAACTTTAAATTTGTCAGTAAATTTATGCGTTAAACGAATTTGAGGATTACGATTTAAAGCATAAACAGGCGCACCAGTTCCATAATTTGCAACATTTGGCAAAGCTTCTAACACAACGAAAGGATGCCAATATTGTCCAATCCCTAATTGCGTTTTCTCCCAATCCAACATCACATATGCGTGACGCAAACGAAATTCATTGATTCCACCTTCTGTTGCTCCAAAAAATTCTCCCTCTAAAATACCAGAAGTTTTAGCCCCAAGTAATTCTGGACCTTTCAAATTAACGCCAGCTCTCGAAACAATTGACAACATGTGAAATTTAGAAGCTGCATTGATATCAGCACCGTTTACATCCGATAAACGATCTTTTGGATAAAGCGGCACTAAAGCCTCTCCTGCTCCAATCATTTGACGAGTATCCATAAAAATATCATTCCTGATAAATCCATAAAACTGCACATCAACTTTGTCTTTGTTTTCTTTTGGTTGTATTAATTCTACTTTTTCTACAACCACACTATCTGTCGTTTTCTGTTGAGCAGAGACATAGCTATAGCTGCAAAATATAGCTAGACAAGCCAATTTTGTTAAATTTTTACTCATTTTTTTGTGATAATTTGAACGACTAAAATAATCAAAAGAAAAAAACTAACAAATGTTCGTTAATCATTTTTTAATAAATTTTTAAAGCTTTATTAAATTCATCAAAATTTTAAATAATTTTTGAGAAATAGATATTTTGAAATAAGTTTTGGAAAGAAATTTTGAGAATTTGACATTTTAATTAGTGTACGAAATACACTTAACTTGAATTCTTCGAGGAGTATTTTTCAAAAAAAATCGAGAGAAGAATAATTGTTTCAACAAATGAGGAGAAAGTTAGACTTCTCTCGTAGTTTTAGTTTTAAAAATGTATGCAAATTTATCGATTACAGAATTTTCTTCAGCATAATCAATAATAAGCTTATGTTAAATCATAAAAAAAAGAAGTTTTCTTAATTCTATTTACCATCCTCTACACTATTTTTAAAATTTATGTATAATTATTCAGTCAATATTATTGAATAAATTATATTTTTATCAAATTCGGATTACATACTTCAAATAAAATTCAATCTTTACTAATTTTTTAAGATTTTTTTTAGAAAAAACTTAAATGTTGGGGCTATTTTTGCTTTGCAAATTACAGCTATGCAAACAAACATTGAAATACACTCATTAACTCATGTTGATTTGGAAGAATTATCAGCCTTATATAATCTTTCTTATCAAAATTATTACGTTTCTATCAACCTTTCGACTGAACAATTTCAGGGAAAATTAAAAATGGAAGATATCAATCTTGATTATTCTGTAGGTGCTAGTATTGATGGAAAATTAGTTGGCTTTTTACTTTATGGAATTAGAAATTATAATGATGTAAAAACAGCTTATATTGGTGGCACAGGCGTTTGTCCTGAACATCGCGGAAAAAAAATAACACAACAAATGTTAGATTTTAGTTTTCCCAAATTGAAAGAACAACAAGTGAAAAACATATTTTTAGAGGTAAATACTAAAAATGATTTTGCAATTAACGCTTACGAAGCTTGTGGTTTTGAAAAAACAAGAACTTTAAATAGTTACAAAGGAATTCCTATTTTGGTCGTAAATCCATTACATGAAATTGTAGAATTTAGTGATTTAGATTTGATTACAAGTGAAAACTTTTGGGACATAAAACCTACTTGGAAAAATGATATTCAAAGTGTAAAAAATATCCTCGAAGATTGTCAAATAAATGGAATTTATGAAGATGGAATTTTAGTTGCTTACAAAATTATCAACAAAAATAATACACGTATTTATCAATTTGGTGTTCATCACGATTATAGAAATCGTTATTTAGCTTCAATTCTTTTCAGCGATTTGAAGAACAAAGAAATTAAAATGATTAATGTTGACGAAAGAGAAATCTCTACAAATGATTTTATTCAATCGATGGGATTAGAATTGTACGACAAACAATACGAAATGAAAAAAGAATTATAGTAAAAAGCCTCTGTTTTAGAGGCTTTTTACTATATTAAATATTTCTACTCAATTCTCAACTTATTCAAATTACTTCGATAACTTTCTAATAATAAACTTTCCGTTACATAACCTTCAAATTTACCTTTTTTAGTGAGTAAAATATAATCTATTTTTTTTGCTTCCATCATTTTCATCACGTTTGCAGCATTCGTAAAAATAGATGTCGAAGTTGCTTCTGTAATACATTCTAAGTAGCTTTTATCAATATTATCATTAAAGATAAATGATCGAATATTATCTAAAACTATAATTCCATGAATCGATTTATCTTCGTTTAGAACTGGAATAAAGTATTGCGTAGTAGTAGAAAAAATTTCTTTTATATCTTCAATTGAATTGTAAACTGTCAATGTTTTGATATTCTTGATATAAATCGAAAACAAATCAATTTTATTGAACAAATTTCGGTCTTTATCAGATGTAAAAACAATTCCTTTTTCTGCTATTGCGTATATATCCATCGAATATTTGTCGTATCGTTTTGAAATTGCAAAACTTATTGAAGAAACAATCATTAATGGAATAATTAATCCATAACCTCCAGTAATTTCAGCAATTAGGAAAATCGCTGTTAATGGAGCGTGAAACAATCCACTTAATACAGCTGCCATTCCTACAACTGTAAAATTACCAACTGGAACTTCTTTGAAACCGATTAAATTAAAGAATTTTGCAACGACAAAGCCAAGATAAGATCCAACAAATAACGATGGCGCGAAGTTTCCTCCGTTTCCTCCACTTCCTAAAGTTAGGCCTGTTGCAATAGATTTGATTAAAATTGTGACAAAAACAAATCCTAAAACTATCCATTGATTCGTTCTAAAACTCTCTAACAAAGAGTTATTTAAAATAAAACCCGCTTCATCATTTGCTAAATACTTTATACTCTCATAACCTTCACCAAATAAAGTTGGGAAAAAGAAAATCAATATAGCTAAACTTCCCGCTCCAACAATCGCTCGCCAATATACATTATCCGAATAATTTCCTATCAAATGTTCTACTTTACGAAATAATCGAGCATGATAAACTGAAACAAACCCCGCCAAAACACCCAAAATAACATAGAAAATAACATTATGATAATCAAATCCTAACGCATAACGAAAGGATAATAACATATTGCTTTTTAAAGTTAAATTAGCAATTAAAGCCCCTGTTGCAGAAGATAACAATAAAGGAATAAAAGCAGTAACACTCATATCTGCTAATACAATTTCTATCGCGAACAAAACACCTGCAATTGGCGCGTTAAATGCAGTCGCAATACCAGCTGCAACACCACAAGCTAACAAAAGTGTTCTTTCTTTGTATTTGAATCTGTAATATTGTGCATAATTAGAACCAAAAGCAGCACCAGTAATTGTAATTGGGGATTCTAAACCAGCCGAACCACCCATACCAACTGTTAAGGAGCTCGTTAAAATCTGAGCATACATCTGTTTTTTAGGCATTATTCCAGATTTTTTAGCTACAGCAATCATGATTTGAGAAGTTCCCTTTTCTATCGAACCATCCAAAAATTTCTGTACCACAAAAACAGTCAACAAAATACCTATAATTGGCAATATACTATTGATGTAAGGCAGTTTGACTAAATTATTAATATAAATAGTAAATTGAAAAACATTATGCGCAAAAGTTTTTAGCACAATCACTGCAAAAGCAGATGAAATAGCTACCAAAATACACGATAAATACAAAAATTGTCGCTCTGATAAAACCAATTTTAACAGGTTCAACAAGTTTTGAAAAAAATTAAATGATTTTTTAATGTATTGAAAAAACTTTTGTTTTGTAGAAAGTCGCATACTTCAAAAATAGTGTACCTTTTGTTTATTGCCTAATTTAACTGCCACGAATTACACAAAAAGTAAACCAATAATACATAAAAGAATAAAATTTTTAAGAAAAAATCGTTTTTATCATTTTAACTATTTCAAATTGATTATTTTTACTATTAAACCCACCAATATGAGACAATTTATTTTTCTTCTTTTATTTATTTTTTCGATGAATTCTTGCGAATTAACCAAAACTTCTGCTGATAAACCAAGTTTTGATTTTTTGGTTGGAGAATGGATTAGGACGAATGAAAAACCTGATCGAAAAACGTATGAAAACTGGAAAAAAGTTGATAAAAACACTTTTTTAGGTTGCGGGTTTACAATCAAAAATAATGATACAATTTCGCAGGAACATCTTACTATCACAAAGATTGATGATAAATGGATATTGAAAGTTAACTTGGACAAAACTAAAAACGAGACAACTGATTTTGAATTGATCAATTCTGATAAAAATTCGTTTACATTAGAAAATCAAGAGAATGATTTTCCTAAACTTATCAAATATTGGAAAGTTGGTAATCAGTTAAAAGCTGAGATCAGTAATGATGAATCAAGTAAAATTGCGTTCGATTTCGAAAAAGTAAAGAAATAATTAAGCAACATTTGTGATCATCGCATAGGCAAACGTTAGAACAGATAAAATTGTTCCTATCATAAAAATTGTATATGTGATGCTTAACAAACGATATTTACGTTCCAATACTTTTCCTAAATAATACAAATCTCTTGTCAAAGAAGTATATACATAATCTCTGTCTTTCATCAACTCTTGCATAGCATCTTCATAGGCATCAAGCGACATTTGATAAAAATTACCAAAGAAAAGCAAATTCACTTTTTTGTTTTTGATATCTTCTTCGTTAAAACTTTCATATGTTACATTTGGTTTAGTTGCTAAAATTGCAAAAATAATTGAAACAACGCTTGATAAAAGCATTACAATTGAAGGTAAAAGTAAATATTCATTCTTTGGACTTCCTAATTTTGGAACCAAAGTAGAAAGTGCAATAGAAATCACGATGGCATTTACAGACAACAAAATATTGGCTTTACTATCAGCAATATCGCTTAAACGAGTATGATTATTTAATGTTACACGAAAAAGTGTATCAACACCACGATCTGGTTGTTGAATCTTATCGTTTTTCTTTTTCTTGATTTCATACTTATTAGGAATATCACCAATCAATTCAATCTCTTTGATTTTATTTTGTGTAAAGATCAAATTTTCTTCTTTTCCTTTCTGCCAAAGCTTTTTTGCAGCATCCGTATAAAAATGATGAACCTTTAAAAAGAAATTTCTATTCTCTACATGCCATTCGTAATCAGAAAATTCTTTATGACATATTTTAGCAATTTCATCACGTAATAATTCAGAAATTTTAGGATATTCAGTTTGTCCTAAATGATAGTTATCTGCATCTTTTACAATTGCTTCTCCAATATTTTTCGGAACACTATTTAACGTCGTGATTAAAATATAATCTTGGACTTCTTTGATGTAATTTTCGTCAAAATTATGCTCAGTCAAATACTCCTTTGCTATATTTGCACTCTCACTTTCATGTCCTTGCACGATTTTTGTGTAACCCGTATCATGAAACCAACCCGCTATTAATAGTTTTTCTCGTAAATCTGTAGATATTTGCTCTTCGGTAGACAACGTTTTTATTGCTTCTACAACTTTTACGGTATGCATAAAATTATGATACGTAAAATCTAAAGAAAGATTATCTTTGAACAGATTGAAAACATAGTTTTCTATATTTAATAACAATTGGTTCATCACAAGTTTTTAACGCTTAAATGTATGAAATTATTACCAACACTGAACAACAAAAAATTGAATTATCCTTTTTTGGCTTTAGTAGGTTCTTGCCTTTATATGACATCTTGCGCTACGCAACATCCTCAATATGGGAGAAACATTAAGACAGAAAAAGTACAAAATGTAGAAGGAAATAAAATTCAATCTATCTATTTAATTGGCGATGCAGGAGATCTTGATCAACCAAAAAATAAACAAAATTTAGAAATTTTAAAGAATCAATTAGCGAAAGCTGACTCTTCTTCTTACCTTTTCTTTTTAGGTGATAATGTTTACGAAAATGGAATTGTAACAGATTCTACAAAAGCTGAATACACAACAAGTAGAGAAAAAATTCAATTTCAGATTGATCTAGCGAAAGAGTTTAAAGGAAAAACTCTTTTTATTCCAGGAAATCATGATTGGCGAAATGGTGTAAAAGGATTAAAAGAACAAGAAAAATTAGTCAAAAAACAATTGGGTAATAAAAAATCTTTTTTACCAAAAGATGCATGTCCAATTGATAAAATAAATGTAAATGATAGCATCGGAATTATTGCGATAGATTCTGAATGGTATTTGCAAGATTGGGATAAACATCCTGGTCTAAATGAAAAATGTGATATAAAATCGCGCGAAGCTTTCTTCGAAGAACTAGAATCGCAATTGAACAAATATCAAAACAGAACAACTGTTATCACGATGCATCATCCGTTATATTCGAACGGAACACATGGTGGACAATTTGATTTCAAAAAACAGTTTTATCCATTAGGAGATAATTTCAAAGTTCCATTACCTGTAATCGGATCTTTTATCAATTTACTAAGAAGCACAACAGGTCTTAGCCCTCAAGACGTTAATAATTTCAAATACAGAGAAATGGCTTCTCGTATTGCAACACTTATTGAAAATAGAAATAATGTAATTGTTGTTTCTGGTCATGATCACAACTTGCAATACATTCAGCAAAACAATGTCAAACAAATTATCAGTGGTTCTGGTTCTAAAAAAGAATCGGCAAAAGCGGTTGGCAAAAACGATTTTTCTTACGGAGATAATGGTTTTGTTGTCTTAGATTTGTATGATAATGGTGCTTCTAAAGCTAATTTCTATGGTTTTAAAGACGGTGGAATCGAATTATTATTAGCAAAACAAATTACAGAAAAGAAAAAGGAATATTTGGCTCAAGTTTATGATGATAAAAAAATGCCAAAAACGAAAGAAACAAGTGTATATCCATTAGAAGTTACACGTAAATCTGATCCGTATAAATTCTTTTTTGGTCGTCATTATCGTCGAACATACGGACAAACAATTACTGCTAATACCGTTAATTTAAGTCAGCTAAATGGAGGTTTAACCCCAGTTAGAATGGGTGGTGGACATCAAACGCAAAGTTTGCGATTGGCAAACGCAAAAGGTGAAGAATACAATATGCGATCGGTGAAGAAAAGTGCCACGCAATTTATTCAGCAAGTTGCATTTAAAAATAAATATGTTGCAGATGAGTTTGAAGATTCGTTCACAGAGAAATTTTTGATGGATTTCTATACAACCAATCATCCATATTATCCATTAACAGTTGCTAATTTGATGAAACCGATCAATATTATGCATTCTACACCAAAATTATATTATGTTCCGAAACAAGAAGCCTTGAAAGAATATAATGAGAATTTTGGTGATGAATTATACATGATAGAAGAGCGACCAATGTCTGGATATCAAGATGGTGTTTTCGGAAAACCAAAAGATATTGTTAGTACAGATGATATGTTGGCTGCAATTCACAAAAACAAAGATGTTGTTGTAGATAAACAAGCCTACATTCGTGCACGACTTTTTGATATGTTAGTTGGTGATTGGGATCGACATTCTGATCAATGGCGTTGGGGCGTTTACAAAGAAAATAATCAAACTGTTTACAAACCAATTCCACGTGATAGAGACCAAGCATTTCCACGTTATGACGGACTTTTCTTTCATTTGATTATGAAAATTCCTCCGCTTAGACATATGCAAGATTACAAAGATGATATCAAAAATGTAAAATGGTTCAACAGAGAACCTTATCCGTTGGATTTAGCCATTTTAGAATCATCCGATCTTGATTTATGGAAAAAAGAAGCAAAATATATTCAAGATAATTTGAGTGATGATTATATCAAACAATCATTTGAATTAATTCCTGAAGAAACAAAACAAGAATACGATCAAGAGGTAATCAATAATCTTATTGCTAGAAAATCTAAATTAGAGAAATTTGCTGAAGAATATAATAAAGTTCTTCGCAAATTAATCATTCTAAAAGGAACAGACGAAGATGAAGATTTTGTGATAACTCGTTTACCAAAAGGAAAAACAAATGTAAAAATCTATTCAGGACAAGATCGAACTTTAATTCTTGATGAAGATTTTGATAAAAAAGAAACGAAAGAAATTCGTTTATATGGATTAAACGGAAAAGATAAATTCAAGGTTGAAGGAAAACCAAATAACGCTATTTTAGTTCGTATTATTGGTGGAATAGATGACGATATGTACGAAGTAAAACGTTCTGCAAAAGTAAAAGTATATGATTACGCAAACGGAAGCGATGCATCGGAATCTACCTTTTTAACGTCGAAAAATTTTGTCAACGATTACGAGGTTAATACATACGATTACAAACAACCAATGTATAATTTCTTTACTATGTTACCTAATATTGGCTACAATCCTGATGACGGAATAAAAATTGGTTTATCGCCAACCTACACTGTCAATGGTTTTGATCGTAAACCATATTCGCAACGTCACAATTTGCAATTAAGTTATTATTTTGCGACAGGCGGTTGGGATGCCAAATACAAAGGAACGTTTACAAAAGCGTTGGGTAAATGGAATTTAGATCTTAATGCAGCTTACACTAGTCCGACTTATAGTACAAATTTCTTTGGTTTAGGAAACGAAACCGTGAATAATCAAGAAGAAATTGGAATGGATTATAACCGTGTTCGATTAGAAAGTTATAGTATTGGACCGTCTATTTTCAAAATTATGAATAACAATGGTCGTTTAGATTTTTCTGCGATTTATAGTTACAAAAAAATTGAAGAGAATAAAGATCGTATCGTCGAAGATTTACCATCAATTAATAGAGACGTTTTCAAAGGACAACATTTCGGAGAAATTGGAGCCAAATATTTGTTCAAAAATTACGATAACGAATCATTACCAAAATTAGGCATGACATTTTTAGCTAATGCGAAATGGATTTCTAACTTGACAGATTTTGAACGTAATCATTTTTACACAGAACTTAATTTAGGTTTTACGCACAAAATTTCTGCAAATGGAAGATTAACAGTTGCTTCTATGCTAAAAGGTAAAGTAGTTTGGGGTAATTTTATGGAATTCTACCAAATGGCTAATTTAGGTGGAGATCAAGATTTACGTGGTTATCGATTAGGTCGTTTTGCAGGAGACAAAGTTTTCTTACAAACGTCTGATTTACGATTTGATGCTTTACGTTTCAAAGCCGTTGTTCCATTGCGATTAGGCGTTTTTGTTGGAGCTGATTATGGACGAGTTTGGTTAAACGGAGAAGACTCAAATAAATGGCATTCATCTATGGGTGGCGGACTTTGGATAAACGGAGCACAATCTATTACCGCAACAGTTTCATACTTTAAAGGTGAAGATCCAGGGCGAATCGTTTTTGGATTGAATTTCGGATTTTAACATACAAAAAAAATAACCTTCAANNTTGAAGGTTATTTTTTTTGTACATATTTCTTAATTGCTTGCATCATATTTATCCACACATTTTCTGAATGTGAGCGTTCAAAATCATCCGCAAAATCTTTTCCTTCAATTGATAGATAAGTAAAATTACCTGAGGATTTTAGATTAAAAATCACTTCAATCTCATGGTTTGTATTTTGTTTTTTATAATTATATCGCAAACGTTCATTCTCCATAATAGATGTAATCAAAGCTTCATCTACCAACGTTTCATTATTTTTTTGCGATACAAACTTTATCTTCTCTCCTACTTTCCATTCGTTACAAGTCATTTTTATGTTTTCAAAACATTCATTAAACGCTTGTTCATCTGTCAAAACTTTCCAAATATTTTCGGCAGTACTATCTATCGAAATATTAAGCAATACATCATCTTTTTCCATTCTTTATTCTTCTATTTTAGTATATTTTTCGAGTTTATTTTTATAATTAATCGAAACTCTAATTGCTTGCAAACCACTTATACCTTGCAAATCATCAATTTCCAGATATTCAACATCTTTTTTCAAAAAGTTCTTATCAATTAATAAATTGATATAATTTGTATATTCTTCTTTTAGAATATCTTCGGTATAAATAATACAAATTTTGTGTGGCAAATTGATTCGTTCATTTGTTCCCTTCACAAAAGCTTTACTCAATCTTTTCTTAATTATTTCATATTTTGCATTGTTATATCCATTAACATCAAAACGTTTCTCATCTAATTTGAATAAAATATCTAAAGTTGTATTCGTTGCAAAAACCAACGAAGCAACCTCAACTTTTAGCGGTGTTTTTTTCTGAATTTCTTTGTACGATTGTTCCATCGAAATCATCGCCTGTAGTTGCCAATATCTAATTTCACGAATATTTTGATAAGAAAATTTCTTGAAAGGCGCAATACTCCGTCCTACGTACAAATTATAATCAATTCCATCTGTCTTGAAACGCTCATAGTAATGCGGAAATACATCTTGAGCATCTTTCTGAAAAGTATCTAATTTGTTCGACAAAAGTGAATTTGTCATTACAATTGTTTGGTCAAATTTTTTACGTTCTACGTAAAACAATCCCGTTGTAGAATCTAATTTTTTTAGATATTCTTCGATAATTGATTTCTCATCCTCCTTTACATATTTGGGAATTTCAGGATGAATATGCAACGTAATGTAATCAAATAATTCGCTTTCGAAATAGATTTTATCTACATTATCTATTCGTTGCAAAAAATCAGTCAAATCGTCAATATAATCCAAAAATTTATTCTTTTTTGTACGATTATATAACTCGTTACAAATCAAAATCAAGTAATTAATCTGATTCGTGTAATCCTTTTTTAAACATTGATTTCGAATCACTGACGAATTTCTCACATCCAATTCACCATAAATTGGATATACATTTTGAAAAGAAATCTGCGATTTTTGTTTTGTGTTTCCCGGATGCAATATATGTTCGCGAGCTTTTTCTCTAAATTTCCAATCTACACTTGGATGCAACGACGTATATTCGGTTTGTATATAAGCATTGATTTGATTCTCAAATTCTACTGTATATCGATAAATAGATTCTTCTAAAAGAGGCGTGATTTCGCGTAAAAGGTTTGCATTAATTCGATTGAAAACTCCAGCTTCTTTCGAGCCTATTTCTAAAATACCTAAATGAGATTTTCCGTTTTTCAATGGATAAAGAATCAAACTTTTCAGACCAGATTCATTTGCCATTCTCAACATTTTATCTTGCGGAAACTTCTCCAAAGCTGCGTCAATATTAGAAACAACATAATAATCTGATTTCGATATTTTGTTCTCTAAATCAGCACAAAAAACTTCATTCAGTTTTATTTTTTTATGATTATCAATCAGTAAACTATCATTCAATTGTAATAAATGACTAATTTCTAATTGATTTTTATCCGAATTATAAGCTGAAAAACCGACTTCTAAATTATTGATTCTAAAAATAGATTTTAATGCAGAAATAATATCATTTCGAACAATATTAAAAGGTTCTCCATAAGATAATAATTTAGATTTTAAGTTAGAAAGTGCAATTTCAGTCGTATTATCAAAAAATGAAACAAGATTAAATCCTTTTGCAATCCAAGATCCAATTGGAATTTTTCTCATCCACAAAGCTGTATCTTCATAATTATTCAACAACTCTTCAATTTCATCTTCAGTCAATTTAAATTTATCTTCAGATGGATAAATACGAAAATAATCATGGTTTATATCAGTACCAAGATAAGTTCTGTAGCCATTTTGATTGTCTATCACCAACTGATTTGATAGATTAAAATCTAAATTTTTATGATAATATTTTGATAAGATGAAGCAACAACAAAACTTATATAATGTATCATAATCTAAATCTTCGAAATTGAATTTTAATCGCGATTCATTATTATTAATCAATTCTTTAAGTCGATCTGTTGCAAAAATAAATTTATCTGAAAAGGGAAAAGTTATCGCTTTTAAATTATATTTTACAAATGGTTTTGGAATAATTTTCTCAATAATTGGCTCAACATCTTTGATAATTTTCTGAAAATCTTCAAATGTTTCAACACCATCAATCAACTCTGGTCGAGTAGCTTTCAGGTATTCTATAAAAGCTTTAAACTCTCCAAAATTGTATTCAGATCGTTCTAATTCTTCAATCAGAGATTGGAACGAGTAAATAATTTTGATGGGTAATTTATCGATAAAATTTTCTTTCATATATTATTTAAAAATAACAAAAGACTACTAATAAAGCAGTCTTCGAGTTATTATTTTTTTTAGTCATTATCTTGTAAATACCAAAATTTCTTCGGTAGAAAGGTTCTCATCAAAACGATAACCATCCACGTCAAATGCTTTCACTTGATCCAAAGTTTCAACTTTATTTTCTGCACAATAACGCGCCATTGCACCACGAGCATGTTTAAAATACATCATGATTTTTTTCAATTCACCGTTCTTGTAATCTTGAAACTCTACATCAATCATCGGAACTTTTAACGATTTTCTATCCAAAACTTTTGCATATTCATTGCTTGCTAAATTTAAGATAAACTCGCCTTTCTTCAATTTTGAATTTAGAAAAGGTGTCAAAATTTCTTTCCAAAAACCATACAAATTTTTCGAACCATGAACATCTAATTTAGAACCCATTTCCAAACGATACAACATTACTTTATCAGAAGGACGCAACATCCCATAAAGTCCAGATAACAAAAATGCATGTTTATTAAAGTAATCAAATGCTTCATCATCTAAAGTTTCAGCATTCAAACCTCTATAAACTTCACCTTTGAAAGCTAAAGCTGCTGGAATAGCTTGTTTCGCAGTAGGTTTAACATTCCAAACCTGATTACGCTCCACATTCATTTCTGCAATGTCTTTCGAAATTTTCATTAATTTTTCAAGATCAGTTGTACTCATTTCTTTCATAACATCCATAATTTCTTTCGAATGTTCCAAAAATTGAGGTGTCGTTGCTCTCCATTTAGCATTCGTTTCCAAATTCATCATCTTCGCTGGAGAAAGTAATATTTTCATTTATCAAAAAATCTTAATTAAAAAAAAAAGTATTCTGTTAGAATAAAATCTAATTCAACTTTTCTTTAACAAAGATAAGAATTGTTTGCTTTAGAAAAAGTGTAATTATATTGATTAAAAATATTCATAGATTACAAATAACTATTACTTAATATCAAAAAGGATTTAATTAAATTTTCGGTTTTCTTCGTCAATCATTTTTTCGAAATCTGACTGATTTATCTCTTTTCCTCTACTTGGTTTATTTATTCTGTTATAAAATTTTACTATAAAGTTAATCTTTATCTACTCCTTGATATTCATTCGAACTTTGTTGGTTATAATCAGCTTTCAGCTTTTCAAATTCTGCTTTAGAAATTTCCTTAGCCTTGAATAATTTCTTAAATTCTAAATGATCTTTTGTTGTAACAGAAGTTGCTTTTAAAGAATAAGATGGATCAATAATTCCATTTCGAATAGATTCTACTTTTAATACCAAACCTGGAAGATTAATAAATTCTTTTGGACCAAAACGTTTGGGTAAACTTGGTGCATACCAAATAATTGATTTGTTATTATCATCATATTTTACAACTGCTTGTTTAACATCAAAACCCAAATAAGTAGATTTTACTTGCGTTAACTCGTATTTATAATGCGTAGAAATGGTATCCGAAACAATAAATTTCTTATGTTCTATCATCCATTCTTGTTTCATTTTATTTTGATTAAAATCTAATGAAATATTATAAGAAAGTAATCCAAGCATAATTACAGATTCTAATCCTTGTTCATTATTCACTCTTTCTATCAATGTAAAAACACTTTTGCCCTTATTTATTTGTAGCAAATAATTCTTGGGAAGTGCAAAAACTTTCACAACCTCAGAAGAAAGACTTTCTTCCTTTCCATCTTTTCCTATTATTCGTGGAATAGAAACTTCTTCGTATTCAATCTCTAGAGCTTCTTGTGCTTGAACTAAACTACAAAAAAAACTAATGAAAATTACTAAATATTTCATGTTTATTGGTTTACTTACGATCCACTTTATTTGACAATTCTTCATTAATTTGTTTACGTTTATCAGACTTAATCTGATCAAACTCTTGAGGACTTATAATCTTTACATTTGTATCTGGTTTTACAATAACATCTTTTTTCTTTGGACTATAAATCTTATCTACTACAAAAACATGGTAGGTATTAGTTACATTTCCAAGAGGATAATAAGCTTCAAGTATTAGACCTGGCAAACCATTAATCAAACGTGGACCTCCTTGAAAAGGCAAATCAGGAGCATACCAAGCAGTTAGCTTTTTACCTTTCAAAAAAGCAATTGCTTTTATTACTTTATAATCTTTTATAGTTTTTGTTTCATCAGTAATTTGCCAATCGTACTTTTTCAAACTATCTTTTATTACATAATGCCCAAAAATCGAGTTTGTTTCATCTAAGTAATAATTCTCTACATAGTTTTTGTAATAGATATTTTTACTATCTCCAATACTAATTGTGTTTTGATTTCCTTGATTGACCAATCTAGGGACTGGATATGAGGTAGATTCGTTTTTAGTTACAATCATTTTCATCAAAACAGGTATTGATTCCATTTTAAAACTACTTTGTTTCCCTTCTGATTTTCTTATTGAATCTAATTTTTCATAATTTAACCTTGCTTCATATAAATACTCAACAACAATTGACTCTTGTGCAAAACTAAAATTCGAAAAAAGTAAAAATCCGTAAAGTAAAATTTGTTTCATGTTGTTTTATTTTTTGTCCACTCCTATCAAAAAAGATTCTCTCATTTTTTGACGAGATTCATCTTGCAATTTTTTAAACTCTTCTTGTGTTATTTCTTCACCTTTTATAGGTTTAGTTTTAGACATTTTCTTAGGGTTTAAGGTAATTTTATCCGCTTCATAAGTCATAATCGAACCAAATTTACCACCCGTTTCGCTCACCGTTTTCAGAATCAAACCTGGTAATCCATTCACTTGATTTGGCCCTGCATCAACCTTAATGTCTGGCGCAAACCAAGCTGCTATTTGCTTACCTTTATCATTACCAATAGCTTTTTTTACTTTGTGACCCAAAATCGTATCTTCAATATCTGTAATTTTCCATTCATAATCTTTATATGGCGTAACCACAATAAAACTTTGTTTATCTAAAACGACTTCTTGACGAAAGGCTTTCTTACTTGTTTCATTAATCAGATCTTTATATTCTCCTCCAATATTAATTGAAAAAGTACTCATAGAATTACCATTTTGATCATTATTAATGGTTTCTATTTTTTTGTAAATAGACTGATGATCACTATATTCTAATTGATAATAAATATTTGGAGACCCTCCAATTTTTATTGTACCTCCTCCTTTTTGTGCTTGCTCTCTTTCAAACTCCTTTATTTTTTCTTCATCATGCTTTATATCGTATTTATAATCGACAATAAACTTTTCTTGCCCAAAACCAAAATTCGAAAAAAGTAAAAATCCAGCTAGTAATAATTGTTTCATTATGTTGTAGTTTAAAATTAATACTCTAAAATAATTTTTATTTTTTAATTCTACAATAATAGAATACATAATTAACACAACATTGTGAAAAGAAAAAAATTCAACTAAATGGTTGAACTTTTATATAACTCCTAGTAAATGCTTATACTCCCAATTCCAAATAAGTGATATAATTAAGAATTAAATTTAGTTTCCTTGATAAATCATTTCACTCAAAATGAAAAACGATTAAATAAATATCAATCTTTTTATATTATAGGTTTAACAAATCATCTTTCCTTTTATCTCCTAAAATAATATCATATCTTACATTAATACCTGTTGTTCATTTGGATAATTTTAGCAATTAAACCGTCAATTCGAGTGAAATTCTGTAAGAATTTTTATTCATTTCATTTCTAAAAATCACTCGAATTGACGAATTTTAATTCAAAATGCACAACAAGTACATTAATTTATTTCTCTATAAATGGATCTTCTAACAATTGTAAGTTTTGTGTTAAATAACATAGCAATTGTTCTCTATCTAAATAGTAATCAAATAAAATCCCTATACGTAAATTACTCTTCAAAAGTAAAAAAAAATTAGACTGTACTTTACCAAAACGATCTTTAGTGTAATGAATAAAATAACCTGAAATTTCGTGATTATAGATTTTTTGCTTCTTAAAACCAAACCTACTAATTAACTCGAAATAATTATGGTAGATATTAATTTTATAAATTTTTTCAAAAATCAAAAAATAAAATAATATCATAATAGATATTGGTAATGAGATAAATAGTTTTATGAAAAAATTTTCTCCTTTAAGTTCTAAAAGAAAATATACACCAGCCCCTAATGAAGCAATAATAATTAAAATTGCCAGTAATATACTGGCTAAATTAAATTTGGTTATGTAAATTGGTTTCATTGTAGATTTTATAGCTTTCTAAATTATCTCAAAGTGTTTCAGCGCATTCCATATTCCGTGATTATCCGCAGAAGTTGTATAATAATCAGCGGCTTCACGAACATTCTCCTTCGCATCGCCCATTGCTACACCAATTTTGCAGCCTTTCAACATACTAATATCGTTACCGCCATCACCAAAAGCCATTGTTTTAGATAAATCTAAATTATCGCGATCAGCCATTCGTTCTATTCCGCGCATTTTACTAATATCTTTCGGATTTATATCGGCGAAATATTCTATCCAACGTGTTCCTACACTGTTTGTCAACACATTTTTCATCAAATAATCTTCTTGTTCTTCGTTCACAAAAAAGTTCATTTGCATAATATTATCTTTCGGTAAAGTTCGAGGATCAACAACTTCTGGGACTTGCATTCCGAAATAAGCAAACGATTTTTCTACATTATCATTCACACGATTAATACTAAACGCTTCTTTCGTCATATACGAAAATGAAAATGGATTTTCATCATCATATTGCAACAAAGCCTCTATATCATTAGGATTAATGTAATCTACAAAAAATGATTGACGATTTTCATCCGAGCACATTCCACCATTATTATTGATATAACCATCAAAACCGTAATCAAAAATATGTTCGGGCATATCCACCATATTTCGTCCAGTTGCGATGTATATTTTTTTATTTTTTTGTTTTAATAATTTCAACGCTTCGATTGTCGAATCACTGATTTCGTGGTTTTCAAAACCTTGTAATGTTCCGTCAAAATCGAAGAAAAAAGAATCTATCATACTTTAGTTTTATCTTTTACAAAATTAAAAAAGCAACCTTTGTTTGGTTGCTTTTGCTGTTTATTTTAACGCTAATTTAATAATTTCTATTGCTTTATTGGTATCTTCTTCAGAAATATTGAGATGAGGGCGCATTCGCACAGAGTTTTCACCACAAGGAAGAATAATCATGTGATTTTCGAAACATGTTTTGATGAACTCTGAACGATCCAAATCTGATGAAAAATCAAACGCAATGAACAATCCCAAACCACGAACCGAATGAATTTTCTTCGTTTCTTTTGCGATTTCATTCAATTTTGATAAAATATATTTTCCTTTTTCTGCCGCATTTTCTACTAATTTTTCTTGTTCGATCACTTCTAAAATTAATTTGAAACGCAACATATCAATATAATTTCCACCAAAAGTCGAATTAATACGGCTTGATTCCTTGAAAACATTATTCGGAATTTGATCTAACTTTTCTTTATTCGCTAAAATTCCACAAACTTGCGTTTTCTTTCCAAACGAAATCACATCAGGAATCACATCATAATGCTGAAAAGCCCACATTTTACCAGTCATTCCCATTCCTGTTTGTACCTCATCAAAAATCAATAAAATCTCTTCTCGATCACAAATTTCTCTCAATTTCTGAAAGAATTCTTTTCGAAAATAATTATCTCCTCCTTCACCTTGAATCGGCTCAATAATAATACAAGCAACTTTATTTTTGCGTGTTTCTAAAGCATTTTCAATTTGTTCAATCGCTCGTTTTTCAGCCTCAACAACCTTGCATAAATTATCTTCTGTAACAGGATAAATTCGTTTTGGATTTTCAATTCTTGGCCAATCAAATTTTGGAAAATATTCGTATTTACGAGGATCTTTCGTATTCGTCAGCGATAATGTATAACCAGAACGCCCATGAAACGCTTGCTTAAAATGAATGACATCACTTGCTTCTTTTTCAATTCCTTTCAAAAAATTTAATCTTGTTTTCCAATCAAAAGCCGTTTTCAATGCATTTTCTACTGCTAATGTTCCTCCAGAAATAAAGAATAAATATTGCAATTCTTTCGGCATCGCAACACGCTCAAATGTATCAATTAAATCTGCATAATCTTTTGTATAAATGTCTGACATCGCAGGTTTATTAACTGCATTTCGACCTAAAAAATCAATTTTCGCCATCAAATGTGGATGATTATAACCAATCGCCGTCGAAGCAAACATTGAAAATAAATCCAAATATTCAACACCATTTTCGTCTACAACATAGGAACCATGCGACTTATCCATATCCATTACAATCGGATATCCATCTGCCAATATATGTTTTGCTAATCTTTCGTGTACTGTACTCATCTCTGTAATTTTTTAAAAATCAAACTTAATTCCTTGCGCCAATGGCACTTCTGTCGAATAATTAATTGTATTCGTTTGTCGTCGCATATACGCTTTCCAAGCATCCGAACCCGACTCACGTCCACCTCCAGTTTCCTTTTCTCCACCGAAAGCTCCACCAATTTCAGCACCAGAAGTTCCGATATTTACATTTGCAATTCCACAATCAGAACCTTGTTGACTCAAGAATAATTCAGCTTCGCGAAGATTATTTGTCATGATAGAAGACGATAAACCTTGCGCTACATTATTCTGAATTTCGATGGCATTTAACACATCTCCAGAATATTTGATTAAATATAAAATTGGAGCAAAAGTTTCGTGTTGAACAATTTTATAATGATTCTCAACCTCAGCAATTACAGGTTTTACATAACAACCACTTTCAAAACCATTTCCTTCTAAAACTCCTCCTTCAACAATAATACTTCCTCCTTCTTGATTGATTTTATCTAAAGCATTTGAGTACATTTCAACCGCATATTTATCGATTAATGGGCCAACATGATTTGCTGTATCCAACGGATTACCTATTTTAATTTGTTTGTAAGCATTTACCAACGATTCTTTTACTTTATCGTAAATCGATTCGTGAACAATCAAACGTCTTGTTGTTGTACAACGCTGTCCAGCCGTACCAACCGCACCAAAAACAGCTGAAGTTAACATAATTTTTAAATCTGCATCAGGTGTGACAATAATTGCATTATTTCCACCTAATTCTAAAATTGTTTTACCCAAACGTGCTGCAACAACTTTATTCACTTCGATTCCCATTCGCGTAGAACCTGTTGCAGAAACCAAAGCCACACGAGCATCTTGCGCAATTAATTCACCAATTGCTTTATCTCCCATTACCAAAGAAGAAACACCTTCTAAAACATTATTTGCTTTTAAAACTTCTGCTAAAATATGTTGACACGCAACCGCACACAAAGGTGTTTTTTCACTTGGTTTCCAAATAACAACATCACCGCAAACCATCGCTAAACACGTATTCCAAGACCAAACCGCAACTGGAAAATTGAACGCAGAAATCACGCCTACAATTCCGAGCGGATGATATTGATCGTACATCCGATGCAAAGGTCTTTCAGAATGAATTGTCGAACCATATAATTGACGAGATAATCCAACCGCAAAATCACAGATATCGATCATTTCTTGCACTTCACCTAAACCTTCTTGATAAGATTTTCCCATTTCATATGAAACTAATTTTCCCAAAGAAGCCTTTTTCTCACGAAGTTTCTCTCCAAATTGACGCACAATCTCTCCTCGTTTCGGAGCAGGAATCATTCGCCATTCTTTGAAAGCAACTTGTGATTTTTTTATCACTTCTTCATAATCATCTTTGGTTGATGACTTAACTTTTCCAATCAATTTTCCGTCTACTGGCGAGTAAGAAGAAAGCTCTTCACCTTTTCCAAACCAAGTATTTCCTGTCGATGTTCCGAGATTTTCGGAAGAAATACCTAATTCTTTTAATTCGTTTTCTATCATTTTTTTGTGTTATTTTGTGTTTTTAACTTTTACCTAAATTAGTCAAAAGTTTCATAAATTAAAATTTTTAATAAATATTATTCAGAATAATTTTTAATTTAGTGAATAATCGTTAGATTTAATAAAATAAAACCGCATAAAATGAATTCAACTACAGATTATTTTAAGATTGATGATTTATTAACCGAAGAACATAAATTAATTCGTCAATCTGTTCGAGATTTTGTGGACAACGAAATAAAACCTGTTATAGATGATGCTGCGCAACATCACAAAGACATTCCAGATTTAATGAAAAAATTAGGTGCAATTGGCGCTTTAGGACCTTATATTCCTGAAGAATATGGAGGCGCTGGTTTAGATCAAATGTCGTATGGATTAATCATGCAAGAATTAGAACGCGGCGATTCGGCTGTTCGTTCTGCTGCATCTGTACAATCTTCGTTAGTGATGTATCCAATTTTTTCTTTTGGATCAGAAGAACAAAAACGCAAATATTTACCAAAATTAGCTTCAGGAGAATTTGTAGGAAGTTTCGGATTAACTGAACCAAATCACGGTTCAAATCCTGGCGGAATGGAAACTCGTTTGACTAAAAATGGTGATCATTATATCTTAAATGGAGCAAAAATGTGGATTACAAATTCACCAATTTGTGATATTGCAGTTGTTTGGGCAAGAGATGAAGAAGGAAAAATTCGTGGTGTAATTGTAGAACGCGATATGCAAGGTTTTACAACACCAGAAACTTTGAATAAATGGTCATTAAGAGCTTCAAAAACAGGTGAATTAGTTTTCGAAAATGTGAAGATCGAAGAATCTCATATTTTACCAGAAGTAAGTAGTTTACGTGGACCTTTATCGTGTTTAAATTCGGCTCGATACGGAATTTCTTGGGGTGTAATTGGTGCTGCAATTGATTGTTATGAATCTGCTTTGAAATATTCATTAGAACGAACACAATTTGGAAAACCGATTGCTTCTTATCAATTACAGCAGAAAAAATTAGCTGAATTTATTACAGAAATTACGAAAGCTCAGTTGTTATGTTGGCGATTAGGAACGTTGAAAAACGAAAATAAAGCAACTCCTGAACAAATTTCTATGGCAAAACGCAACAATGTAAAAATGGCTATTGATATTGCGAGAGAATCTCGTCAAATTATTGGAGCAATGGGAATTGTAGGCGATTTCCCTATGATGCGACATGCTGCAAATCTTGAATCTGTAATTACATACGAAGGAACGCATGATGTCCATTTATTGATTACTGGAGCAGATGTGACAGGAATTAATGCTTTTGTATAAGATATTTTTTCATACAATCAGATATTTTTATAGGTTTACAATTCGTTTGTAAACCTTTTTTATTTATCACACATGAAATTGAAATCAATTCTACTTATCATTTTTTGTATTCAGGCTATTTTTCTTGATGCACAAGAAACCTATAAAATTACGTATGAACGCTTTTCGAATGGAAAGAAAGTCGAAGAAAATAACCCCATACAAGTTATTGCGAATACAAAAGAAACCGTTATTGGAAAGCAACAAAGTTTTAGTAATTCTTCAAATTATCCTGATGAAATGTTTTATTATACCAAAACAAATCCATCAATTATTTCCTTGATTACACAATTTGACCCGACTAATTCTATTATTACAAATGATTCTGTCGCGTTTAATAAATCTGTTTTCACGATTTCTAAAGAAACAAAACGAATTTTAGGTTTACGTTGTAAAAAAGCAACAACAAATATTAATTCGAATACAATAGACGTTTGGTTTGTTGACAATATGGAATTGAATGCCTCTCCAACAATGGTTGGAATGAATTTAGGTTTTGTGTTAGAACTTACACGAAATAATAATTCAACGATTCGAGCTTCGAAAATAGAACGCGAAAAAGATTTGATTCCAAGTCAATTTATCCAAAAAGAATTGCATCAAAATAGAGTTGATTTGTTGACATATAAAGACATTATTTGGAAAAGTAAATTCGTTGATATTCCACTTTTATCACATCAACAAGTTAATTTTAGTAAAGATTTTTCTTCAAATGATTCAATTTATCGTTTTGCAAATGGAACTGTTGTAGTTCGAAAAATTAAAATTCCTCAAATTAAAGTAGGAAGCCAAGTTTTCTTAAATGTTTCGCAACAATCAAATGGTGATGCTTACGACAGAACAGGTTCTGTTTTTTTGATCCCGCGTGATTCTAAAATTACATTTATGGATGGTTTGCAAAAAGGAATCAATGAATTACCAATTTATACATCAGCAAATAACAAGAAATACCAAGGTTATTTTTTGACAGAAAATTATTCGCCAACGATAGAATTAATGCGATTTTTCACACCTTTTGGAATTAATAAATTCAATCATATTCAATTAAAAAATCAAACTTGGGAAACCGAAGCAAAATATCGTCAAGAAATCACAGAATTCCAAGGTTTATTATCTAATCAAGAAGTTTTGATTGGTTTCTTCATTGGAAATTATGATCAAGGTGGACATATTATTTCTGCCAATATTTCTGTTCATCCATCAGGTTCTACAACAATGCCAATTAAAAAGGCTTTACCAATTTTCAATACTGCAAATGTGATGGAAATGGCTGGACAAGAATACCCTACTTTGTTCGAAAATCCGAATGATTTTACAGTAGAATTCACGTTGAAAGAAGATTACAATAATGCTAAATTACGTTTTACAACAACTGGACATGGTGGTTGGGAAAATGGAGATGAATTTGTGCCGAAAGAAAATAGTATTTTTCTTGATGGACAAAAAGTATTTAATATAGTTCCTTGGAGACAAGATTGTGGTTCTTATCGCGCTTACAATCCAGCTTCTGGTAATTTTGACAATGGTTTATCATCATCTGATTATAGTCGTTCTAATTGGTGTCCAGGAACAATTACAAATCCTTATTTTATAGATTTGGGCAATTTAAAAGCCGGAAAACATAGTATACAAGTAAAAATTCCGCAAGGAAAACCTGAAGGAAATAGTTTCAGTTATTGGAATGTTTCTGGTGTTCTTTTAGGAGAATAATTTTTTTGGAGCAAAAAGATTTATTAAATGTCTTTTTGCTCTATTTTTTTATGATTTATCAAAACCGTTAACCAATCTACAATATCTTGATATACTTCATCTTTGATAGATTCATTCAATATTTCATGTCTCAAGTTTGGATATAGTTTCATTGTTACATATTGAAATCCATTTTGCTTTAAATCTTTATACGATTGCAAAACTCCTTTACCAAAATCACCAATTGGATCATCTGCTCCACTCACAAAATAAATAGGTAAAGATTGAGGTATATCTTTTGCCCAATTCTTTTTTGTTGCTTGTATATTTAAATTAATCAAAGTATAAAAACCGTTAACAGTGAAAGGTATTCCGCAAAGAGGATCTTTCAGAAAATTTAAACGATTTAACTCATCTAAACTAAGCCAATTAGTCTCATGAAAATTTTCTTCATTTTGAAAATGTTTATTATTCGATTTTGAAAAAATAGTATTAAGTAATTGACTTCTTTTATGAGGAATCAATTTATTTAGAAGACTTAAAAAACTACTCAATAATTTAATTCCAGGAATTCTACCTCCTGTTCCCATAATTATAGCACCATCAAAGTGATTTCCATATTCTTGAAGTAGGCAACGTGTTATAAACGATCCCATTGAATGCCCCAAAATAAAATGTGGTAATAAAGGGTATTCATTCTCTAACAAATTAGCTAACTCTTTTGCCGTCTTTATTAAATTTTCTTTTGGATTATCTAAGCAGAAAAAACTGTAATCTTCTTCTATTTTAGCTGTTTTTCCATGTCCTAAATGATCATATAACAAAACTAGAATTCCTTTGTCAGCTAAATACTTTGCAAAATTTTCATATCGCCCACTATGTTCTTGCATACCATGGACAATAAGTAAAGTAGCTTTAATCTCATCTTCTGGAAGAATTACTCTATAATAAACATTCTCTGGTATTGACATTTTTATTAAGATTTAATTATTAAATTACAGTTTTACTTATTCAAAATAAACATTTTTATAAATAAACCATTGACTTTTTCAACAAATTTCAAGCCGATAAATAAGATCTAAAATTTCTAATTTTTATAACTAAAAAAACGAGGTAAATAAAAATTAACCTCGTTTTTTTTATGATGTATGATAATTTTACTTTTTCGTTTTAATTGTATTCTTATAAATCTGACCATCTTTAATAATCACTAAAAAGTTTTTATCAGGATTAGCTATTAATGATAAATCTTTCAACGGATTTCCATCAACCAAAATCAAATCTGCTAAAGCTTGTTCTTCTACAACTCCTAATTTCCCTGGATATGGACTTCTTAAACCAGATAATTGCAACAGTTCTCCATTATCTTGTGTTATCATTTTCAGAATTTCAGCATTTGTAAACCATTTTTGAAGACGTAAAATATAACTATTTTGCTCATCATTCAACTCAGGTTCAAACAAGAAATCCGTTCCCCATGCGAGCTTCACACCAAGTTTTTTTGCTAATGGCCAAACTTTATCTTGACCATCCAAAACTGGTTTACGTTTTTCTTTTCGCTTCTCGTCCATGTTTTCATTATTATCCATCAAATTTTGAAGGCTTAACCAAACACCTTTTTTAGCAAGAATTTTCAATGTTTCTTCATCTAACATTTGACCATGTTCAATTGACTTCACTCCTGCTTCCACAGCACGTTGAACAGCTCTTGGCGTATAAGCATGTACCATTACATACGTTCCCCAATCTTCAGCAGCATCAACTGCAGCTTTCATTTCGTCAAAAGTATATTGCGTAACATCAATCGGATCATAAGCAGAAGATGTTCCACCACCTGCCATTAATTTGATTTGACTCGCACCAAAGCGTAAATTTTCTCTTGTTGCTGTCAAAACTTCATCTCTTCCATCAGCAATAAAAGTAGCTCCTAATTCCTCTGCTCGAGATGCTTTTCCAAAAAAACGACGCGAACGTTCATCAGGAGTTCTAAAATCTCCGTGACCAGCCGTTTGACTAATCGTTGCTCCTGAAGGCCAAATTCTAGGTCCTGCAACTTTACCTTTATCAATGGCTAGTTTCAAAGGAAAAATTGGTCCTCCAGCATCACGAACACTCGTAAAACCACGCATCAACATTTTGTGGGAAGCTTCGCCAACTTTATTCATTAACATTTCTTCTGACATATCTGGCGACATCATTTGCGCCATCGTCAATGAACCAAATACCATGTGTACATGAACATCGATTAAACCTGGCATCAACGTTTTTCCTCCTCCATTAATTTTAACAACATCTTGATTAGGTGAAGAAATTTTTGCAGAACTAATTTTTTCAATTTTTTGACCAGAAACCAAAACATTCATCGGTGATGTTAATGCTTGAGTTTCATGATCTAAAATTCTAACATTTTCAATCAGAATCTGTTTTGTTTGAGCAAAAGTAAAAGTGGTAGCGAGAAAAAAAAGTGCTATTATCGACTTTATTTTCATAATTTATTGTTTAATTGCCCTAAAGATACATTTAATCGTGTAATTTGAGGATAAAGTTTAGATTAAAAATATATTCCTTAAATCATTCAAACAATAACCAAATTTCCATTTTATTAAAAGAAAATACTATATTTGTTGACAACCAAAAGGTTTTAACTTAATTTTCCTTGCTGATAAAGATTTTCAACTATTTTGAATTAAAATAGACAAAATCTTGTTTTACGGTTTATCTTCTTCCGACTATAACCGTTTTTTAAGGAATAAAATTTAATAAAAAATTAGCAATCAATACACCTTTTCTACCCAAATAATCGGATAGAATTTTGTAAATTTGTAACCAATACATTAGAAAATTTAATGGAATATAATACACTTCGTTCGCAATTGATTATTCCAGAATATGGTCGTCATATTCAAGAAATGGTAAATCATTGCAAAACAATAACAGACGAAACAGAACGCAACGGATTTGCCGAAATTATAATTGAAGTAATGGGAGAATTAAATCCTCACTTGCGTGATGTACCAGATTTTCAACACAAACTTTGGGATCAACTTTTTATCATGGCAGAATTTGATTTGGATGTAAAATCTCCTTATCCAATTCCGACAAAAAAAGATACGGTAAATAGTAAACCAAATAAAGTAGAATATCCAAAAAGTATCTATAAATACAGATATTACGGAAATAATATTCGTAAAATGATTGATGTTGCTGTAACGTGGGAAGAAGGCGAAAAACGCGAAGGTTTGTACTTTGCTATTGCCAATCATATGAAAAAATGTTATTTACTTTGGAATAAAGATACAGTTGATGATCAAGTTATTTTTAATCATTTGTACGAATTATCTGATGGTAAAGTTGATTTGAGAAAAGTTGATGATCATTTGGTTTCACCTGATCGTTTGAATTCGAATAATAATCATTCAAACAATAATCAAAACAATAGAAGTTACCAAAACAATAATCGTAATCATCAAAATAACAACAATCGAAATAATAACCAAAATTCGAATAATCGTCAAAACAACAATAACCGAAATAATCAAAATAACAACAATCGAAACCAAAACGTTCGAAACAATAAAGGTTAAATCAAAACTATTTAATACAACTAAATGGCTACATTTCAAATAAAGGGAGGGAAACCTTTGAAAGGAGAAATTACTCCGCAAGGTGCTAAAAATGAAGTACTACAAATTTTATGTGCGGTTTTATTAACCAATGAACAAGTTCGTGTTAAAAATATTCCAGACATCCGTGATGTCAATCGTTTGATTGAAATTTTGGGTGATTTAGGCGTAAAAACACAAAAAAATGGAAAAGGAGATTTCACTTTTCAAGCTGACGAATTACGATTAGATTATTTAAAAGGAAAACAATTTCGCAAAGATGGTGCTGCATTACGTGGATCAATCATGTTAATGGGACCACTTTTAGCTCGTTTCGGAGAAGCTTTTATGCCAAAACCAGGAGGAGATAAAATTGGACGTCGTCGTTTAGATACGCACTTCGAAGGTTTCTTTGCTTTAGGAGCAAAATATCGCTTCAATCCAGACGAAGATTTCTACGGTGTAGAAGTGGACGAAAACGGATTGCAAGGTTCTTATATGTTATTAGAAGAAGCTTCTGTAACAGGAACTGCAAATATTATTATGGCTGCAGTTTTGGCGAAAGGAACAACAACTATTTACAACGCTGCATGCGAGCCTTACATTCAACAATTGTGTAAAATGTTGAACAGAATGGGTGCTAAAATCTCTGGAATTTCTTCGAATCTTTTAACGATTGAAGGAGTTGATAAATTAGGTGGAACTGAACATACATGTTTACCAGATATGATCGAAATTGGATCTTGGATTGGTTTAGCAGCAATGACAAAATCTGAATTAACAATCAAAAATGTTTCGTGGGAAAATTTAGGTGTTATTCCAGATGTTTTCAGAAAATTAGGAATCAAATTAGAACGACGCGATGACGATATTTATATTCCAGCTCAAGAACATTACGAAATCGAGCGTTTTATTGACGGTTCTATTTTAACTATTTCTGATGCGCCATGGCCAGGATTTACGCCAGATTTATTGTCAATTATTTTGGTAATTGCAACACAGGCAAAAGGAAGTGTTTTGATTCACCAAAAAATGTTCGAATCTCGTTTATTCTTCGTTGATAAATTAATCGATATGGGTGCGCAAATTATTTTATGTGATCCGCACCGTGCAACAGTAATTGGTCTTAATCACGAAACACCGTTGAAAGGAGCTGAATTAACTTCGCCAGATATTCGTGCCGGTATGTCTTTATTGATTGCTGCACTTTCTGCGAAAGGAAAAACTGTTATTCATAATATCGATCAAATTGACCGTGGTTACGAAGATATCGATGTACGTTTACGTGCTATTGGAGCTGATATAATTAGAGCTTAAAAAATAAAAAATGCAATCTATTATTGAGTTTATCACCAATTTTGTTCAACGCCCAGACAAGGTATTAATGGACATTATCAATAATTACGGTTATTGGATATATGTTATTTTATTCCTGATAATTTTCGCCGAAACTGGTTTAATTATCATGTCATTTTTAATGCCTTTTTTACCTGGAGATGCACTAATCTTTTCGATTGGAATGATTGCAGCAAGCGATGACCAAAACCATTTGCATATCGAATATATTATTCCGTTACTGATGGTTGCAGCAATTCTTGGTGATAACGTAAATTATTATGTTGGACGCAAATTTGGCGGTTGGATTTTAGGACGAAAAGACTCATGGTTTCTTAAAAAGAAGCATATCGAAAAAGCAACAGAATTTTTTAACGAAAATGGTAAAAAAGCAATTATTATTGCTCGTTTTATGCCTGTTGTTCGTACTATAATTCCGTTTATTTGTGGTGTTACAAACCTTAATTATCGCACATTTATTACCTATAGTTTTATAGGCGCGGTGCTTTGGGTTGGCGTTATTTCGCTTTTGGGACACACATTAGGTCAGTTTGACATTGTAAAAAATAATTTAGAGAAATTCATTTTCGGAATTATATTATTGGCGAATATGCCGTTGATCATCCGAATCATGAAAGCTCAATTCAATAAAAATAAAACAGAAGAATGAGACAATTTGGATTAATCGGAAGAAATATTTCTTATTCATTTTCTAAATCTTATTTTGCTGAAAAATTTAAAAACGAGAACATTGTAGACGCTGTCTACAATGTTTTTGATTTACAGCAAATCGATGAAGTAGAAAAAGTATTCGAAACCGAAGGTTTAGTGGGCTTTAATGTCACAATTCCTTACAAACAAGAAATCATTCCATTTTTGGACGAATTATCGCCAGAAGCCAAAGCAATTGGTGCGGTAAATACGGTTTTAATAAAAGATGGAAAACGAATCGGACATAATACAGATTGTTACGGTTTTCATCATTCGATAGAACCTCTTTTAGAACCTCATCACAAAAAAGCGTTGGTTTTAGGAAATGGAGGCGCTGCAAAAGCGGTTTTTTATATTCTTGATTTATTGAAAATTGACTATAAAATTGTTTCGAGAACAAAAACCGAAAATCATTATTCTTATGATGAATTAAATAAAGAAATCATTCATAATCATCAAATTATTGTGAATTGTTCGCCAGTTGGTACTTTTCCAACTATTGAAAACGCTCCACTTCTACCCTATCAATTTATTAACGAAAATCATCTATTGTACGACTTGATTTACAATCCACCATTGACAAAATTTTTAGAAAATGGTCAACAAAACGGAGCCAAAATAAAAAATGGCCACGAAATGTTGGTTCTACAAGCCGAAAAATCTTGGAAAATTTGGAATAATCGTACAAAATAGACTTGATATTGTCCTCAAATTTTATTAGATTTGAGAAACAAAACTTAATTTCTTATGAATACTGAAATGGATAACCTGCAAAATGCAGACGGAGAACAATTACCTAAACCTGCAACTACAAACGACTCTAACACGGAATCTTATAAAACGGAAGAGTTAACGAACCAAGAAAAAATAAGCGATATTTCGTTCAAAGATTACGAAACATTTAGTTTTGATGTTTTGATTAACGAAGCAAAAAATCTATTAAGTAAATATGATGTTCAAGAGATTCGCGAGCATTTTAATCAAATTCGTGATGCATTCAAAGCTAAATTAGAAGAAGATGAAGCTGCGAAAAAAGAAGCTTTCTTAAGTGAAGGTGGTGATGAATTAGATTTTAAATACGAAACATCTTTTAGAGCAAAATTTAACGCTGTTTACAACGATTTTAAAAATCAATTAGCAGTTTTTCATAAAGAAAACGAAAAAAAGGAATCTGATAATTTAAAAGAACGTTTAGAAATTATTGACGAATTGAAAGCCTTGTATCAAGAACCAAGTGATTCTTCGGCGGCAATGTTCAAGAAATTTCGTGAGTTAAAAACTCGTTGGCACAATGCAGGAAGAATTCCGAGCAAAAATGCTGAAAATGTATTCAAAAATTATTTTTTCCACTTAGATAATTTCTACACATATTTGGATATGAATAAGGAATTGCAAACATTGGATTATGCACATAATCTGGAAGTTCGTCAATCGATTATCAAACGTGCAGAAGAATTAATTGGAGAGCAAAACGTGCAAAAAGCCTTGAATGAATTGCAATATTTGCATCGTTTATGGAAAGAAGAAGCCGTTCCTGTACAAGAAGATTTGCGCGAACCAACGTGGCAAAAATTCAAAGAATTAACAAATAAAATTCATGACCGTAAAGGTGAATTGAATGAAAAAATAAAACAAGAGCAAAAAGATAATTTAGAAAAGAAGAATCAAATTATCGCTCGTATCAAAGAAATTTCTGAGCAAGCAACAACAAAATCGCATGGCGATTGGCAAAAAGCTATTTCTGAAATAAACTCTTTGCGTGAGAACTTTATCACAATTGGACGTGTTCCGAAAGATAAAAATTCTGCAACTTGGGAAGCTTTCAAAGAAGTGACAAGACAATTTAATCACATCAAAAATGATTTCTATAAAAATCTAAAATCAGAACAACAACTGAATCTTGAAAAGAAATTGGCTTTGTTAGAAATCGCAAAACAACATACGGAAAGCACAGACTGGAATGCTTCTGTACAAGTGATTAAAAAAATCCAAAATGATTGGAAAAAAATTGGTCATGTTCCGAGAAAAAATTCAGATAAAATCTGGAAAGAATTCAAAGATACATGTAATCAATTCTTTGATCGTTACAAAAAACGTCACGAACAAGCGAATCAAAAATTGGAACTAAATTTCGAAAAGAAACAAGCTTTCTTAAACGATTTCAAAAATCAAACGATTTCTGAAGACAAAGATGAGGCGTTGAAACAATTAGAAGAAATTCAACATAATTGGACAAATTTAGGAAAAGTTCCATCAGAAAAAATTTCAATCAATCAAGAATTTACAGATGTTTACCACAAAAAATTAGATGCTTTAAATCTTTCTAAAAATGAATTGAGCGATTATAAGTTGAAATCATTTGTCAATAAAGTAAAATCTGGAAATAATGGAAATTTATTGGATGATGAGATTAGAAAAACACGTAAAATAATTGAGGATTTAGAAAAAGAGATTAATCAATTGGATAATAATGTACATTTCTTTTCGAATGCAAATGAGAACAATCCTTTATTAAAAGATGTTTACAAGCAAATTGACGATAAACGTAAAAAATTAATTGAAGCAGAAATCAAACTGAAAACATTATTCAATATTGATTTTAATGCATAATTTTTGGGCATGACACAACAATCTATCGATGAGCAATATATGGCTCGTTGTATACAAATTGCAACAAACGGGTTAGGAACAACATATCCTAATCCGTTTGTTGGTTCTATTATTGTACATAACAACAAAATTATAGGCGAAGGTTTTACGTCAGAATATGGTGGACCACACGCCGAAGTGAACGCAATTAATTCGGTTAAAAATCAAGAATTATTAAAAGAATCTACGTTATATGTTACGTTAGAACCTTGTTCACATCACGGAAAAACGCCTCCTTGTGCGGATTTGATTATAGAAAAAGAAATTCCCAAAGTCGTAATCGGAACTCTAGATCCTTTTGCGAAAGTAAATGGACAAGGTTATTTGCGTTTGCTGAAAAATGGTGTTGATGTAACTTTAGGCGTTTTGGAAAAAGAATGCATCAAACTTAATAAACGTTTTATCACTTTTCATCAGAAAAAACGTCCGTATATTATCTTAAAATGGGCGCAAACTGAAGATGGATATATGGGGCGTGATGATGTACAATTGTGGATTACAAACCAATATACAAAACAGTTAGTGCATAAATGGCGAACAGAAGAACAAGCTATTTTGGTTGGAAAAAACACAGCTTTAATTGATAATCCGCAGCTTAACACGCGATTATGGGAAGGAAATAATCCGTTAAGAATTGCTATTGACAAAAACTTAGCTATTCCGAGAAGTTTCCATTTGTTTGATCAAACGCAACCTACTGTAATTTTCAATTCGATTGAAAATTGTTCTGAAGAAAATTTAGAACTTGTTCAATTAGATTTTACGCAAAAAATATTGCCGCAAGTAATGGATTATTTGTACGAAAACAATATTCAATCCTTGATTATTGAAGGTGGAAGTGATACCATACAACATTTTATTGATGCTGATTTGTGGGATGAAGCACGAATTTTGAGTTCGGATACTATTTGGAATGAAGGTATTTTAGCTCCTCGACTGAAAGGAACTCGAACTGAAAAGCATCGTTTTTTGAATGACGAATTAAATATTTTCGAAAATAGAATAGAAATTGAAGAACCTTAGATTTTAAGGTTCTTTTTTACATAATTAACTTATCCAAATTAAGATTTTTTCTTTAATCTTCCATTTTCCATTCACTTTTTCAAAAATATAAACTGAACTTTCTCCACATAACATTTCGCAATGTTCTGTTATTTTGATAAGTGCTAAATCAGAATTTGAGGATAAAATTGGTTCAGAAACTGAATAATAAAAAGTTGTTTTTTGATTCTTATTAGAGAGATTCTTAAACGCATTTCTACTTTTGTAATTTACCAATTCTTTTAAATTTGAAAATAGTAATTGTGTATAAACAGAAGGCTTGTCAATTAATGGAAATGATTTTAAATATTCTGAATCAAATTCTATATTATCTTCAGCCTCTGCTATATTATAACCAGAAATAATATTTGTATCAACCAAAATTTGCTTTATGACTGCATTTTTTTCATGATCAGAATGATATTGAAAAACCGAGTACGCCAATCCAATTAATAGAATTGCTAAAATAATTTTTATTGATTTTGAAAGTTTATTCTTTTTCATCACTCATAAATATAAAACCTTTTTTCTTTAAAAGTAGTATTTAAACTATCTTTGCGGTACTTTTCAATACAACATGACGGACAATTATCGTACAATCGAGAAAGCGGTGGAAGATGTAATTTTCAAAGAATTGGGTAGTAAGTTTATTAATTTTGCTTATCCAGTTGAAAATGAAGATGACATCAAAATTTATTTGGATCAATTGCACGAAATACATCCCGACGCCAATCATCATTGTTACGCGTACGCACTTGGAATTGATGGTAAAAATCATCGTGCAAATGATGATGGAGAACCAAGCGGTTCGGCTGGTTTACCTATTTATAATCAAATTTTATCAAGTGAAATCACCAATATTTTGATTGTTTCTGTACGTTATTTTGGCGGAACAAAATTGGGAATTCCTGGTTTGGTAAAAGCCTATAAATATGCAGCGCAAGTTGTGTTAGAAGAAGCGAATATTGTAGAAAAATTTGTTTCGAAGCGTGTAAAAATGGTTTTCAATTATGATCAACAAGGAATTGTAGAGCGCAATGTCGATCGTATTTCTGGAGAAATTAAAGACAAACATTTTTCTGATAAATGTATGTTTACAATTTCGGTAAGAGAAAGTAAATTGGACGAATTTATTCGCATGTTTGACGAATATTATCAAATGGAAATTAAAATTATTGACTGATGCTAAACAGCTTAACTTCTTTACGTTTTTTCTTTGCTTTTGTCGTTTTTTTAAGCCATTTAACGTTTGTAAAAACCGATTTAGCTTGGTATAATTATCTAAAAAATAACGTCTTTTTCGAAGGTTATCTTGGTGTTGGTTTTTTCTTTATTTTGAGCGGATTTGTTTTGGCGCTTAATTACGAAAAGAAAGTCATCGACAATCCAAATTTTGACAAAAAGAAGTTTTATATCGCGCGAATTGCTCGTATTTATCCGCTTCATGTCCTAACCTTTTGTGTTATGTTGCCGTTTGTTATCATCAATGTTTGGCAAGGTTATTTTCATTGGGATATTGCAGGTGCAAACTTATTTTTATTACAATCTTACATTCCGGTAAAAGACTTTTATTTCTCTATTAATAACGTTTCATGGAGTATTTCGACCGAATTATTTTTCTATTTAATGTTTCCTTTTTATGTGATTTGGTTGCATAAATTTCCGAAACTGAAATATATTTTATTACTAATTATTCCGATTATCATTTTTGCAGAACCTTATTTCAAAACAAATATGAAGTTGGAAAAAGCAATTTTTTACATCAATCCAATTGTTCGCAGTTTCGATTTTATTTTAGGAATTATTACCTGTCAAATCTATAAAAAGATAAAAGATACGCCTATCAATTTTTCAAAAGGAACTTTAATAGAAATCATTGCAATTACAGTTTTGGCAATCTTTTTTTACTTCCACAATGATGTTGCGAGAGCTTTTCGTTACGGAATTTATTATTGGATTCCGATGGTTGGAATTGTTCTAATTTTTGCATTACAAAAAGGTTTCTTTTCGAGAATTCTTCAACACAAAACCTTGGTTTATTTAGGTGAAATCAGTTTTGCGTTTTACATGATTCATATGATTGTGATAAAATATGGAAATCAATATTTACCTAAAATCAATGATTTTCAGAAAATTGGAATTTATTTTGTAATTGCTTTAATTCTAAGTGCATTAACGTTTGAATATTTTGAGAAACCCGTTGCGAAGTGGATCAAAAGTAAAGTGAAGTAGTAGCGAGCATTTCTAGAAAATTAATTTAAATAGTTAATTATAATTGAAATTGTAACAATGATAATTGAAACAACAATCAAAATATCTAAGTAATTTATTTTTTTCGAACCAAAATTTGTTGTTCGTTTGCGTTTTCGTGAATACACTATTTCTTTGTTCATTTTTTTAAAAGAAAATAAGCCGCGAGTTACCACGACTTATTTGTCAAATAATTAATAGTACATTATATAGTTAAAAGTTTTTAGTAATTCTATTATTGGTACTTGTAACAGCTTCCTGTTTTCTTTGCCGATTTACCTGTCATTTTATCAGATAATAATAGAATAAATGGACATCTAACTTCTGCAGCTTGTTGTTTCAAAACTTTTTCTGCACGTTCATCTTTTCCATTTCCAGTTCTGAAGTTAATCATACCTGTTTTAGATTTTAAATCATCTCCTTTTTTCAAACCTGCAACCAAAGATTTATCTTCCAAAATAATCACTTTCCCCCAATCTTTATCGTCAGTAATTTCAATTTTATCAGAAACATCTTCAATACGTGTACTTTTCCCGTAAAATACTTTATTAACAGAATATTTACTCAAAGACTGTATAGCATCTTCTCCATCATACGTATACTCTACCGTAAATTCTCCTACACGCTTAATCTGACCTTCGATAATCTCACCAGAATGTTTGTAAATTTTATCTACTTGTCCAAATGCTAGCGAAGCCATAAGACCTAATCCTAAAATAAAAATGTTTTTCATTGTTAATTGTTTTAAATATTGACTTAATTTTAATTGATTTCTAAAATACTTTCAGTTTCGTTGATTGTAATTGTGGTTTTTAGAGGACTAGATTCCAGTAAACCATAATTTTCTTTTAGATTGGTGGTCGGTTTTTTCAATAAATCAATTAAGTGATCAATTGATTCTTGATAGATTTTCTTTTTTGTTGAGCTCTTAACTAAAGAAATATAATACGTCTTATAGTTTTTCTTAATTGGAGCTTCTTTTTCTATTTCTTCTGCAATATTTTTAAAGAAACTAGTTCTATTTTCAGAATTTTTGACCACAATACGTTTTATATTTTTACCTTCAGTTTCTACCTCAATATTCAACGTATATGGTTCAATTTTTACTGAGTTGTACATTACTTTTTGATTTCCAAAATTATCTTCAACAGATGCAGAAGAAACTTTATAAAAATCCTCTAACTCATTTACTCGATTTCCAATAAATTGTTTTAAATTTTTATAATCCAAATTTTGAGAGAAACCTATACTACACAACAATAGTAATAAAGTAGATAAAATAATCTTCATTTTTATAAATAATTAGCTATTAACACTAGATTTATGTGTAAATAAATTCTTTGCAAATTTTAGGATTCAGTACTTAAATTCCTACTTTTGCAGGAGTAGTTATGAGGTAGTTTAATGATTACTACCTATGGGTAGTTGAGTTACTTTACTAAATATCAGTTATATAATAAAAATGAATAACAAAACACTTTTAATATTCTTTACTCTATTTTTCACCCAGGTAGGGATAGGAAATACAATAAATTCCGAAATTCTAAAAAAAGAAATTTCATCTTATAATGAAATCGGTTCATTTGATAAATCAATTATCAAATTAGATAGTATTATACATTCTAAAAACGTAACGAATTACGATTTATATAATCTGTATTTGTTAAAATATCTTACATATAAAACATTATTAAATTATCCAGAAGCAGAAGAAAATTTAAACGTTGCTGAAAAATATGGTTTAAAGAGTGCTAAATACAAATCCGAAGTTGAGACAAGAGTTTTGATTGAACGAATCTTTATCCAATTTGATTATTTAAAATATGATAAGGTTGAGGAATTGCTCCAAAAAGTAAATAAATCTAATTTAAAATATTTGGATGCCGAAACGTATGGCTTTTATATTTCTGTTCTAGGCACAATGAATAGTATAAATAAAAATTATATCCAGGCAGAAAAAGATTATTTGGAAGGTATAGAAATTTTGAAGCAAAAATCTCCCAAACATTTACCTAATATTTATAGAAAGCTTTTACACTTATATACAGAAACAAAAGACAATAAGAAGGCTTTAGAAGCTTTTAGCAAAGGGTTATATTATGCAAAACATTTTGGTATAAAACTTTATATTTTGAATATGTATGAATCTCTTACTTGGTATTATGCTCAGAATGAAGATTGGGAAAAAGCATATAAAACAAGATTAATTGTGAATGATCTTGCAACCGATTATGATGCAATTAATCAAAGTGGAAAATTGCAAAATTTAGAAAGAGAAATCATTAACAAACGAAACGATTTAGAAGTTCGAAATCAGAAAAATATCCGACTATTTCTGGTTATTATTTCTGCAATTTTGATCATATTATTAATTGTTCTTTATAAATTCTACAAGATAAACATCGAAAAAAGAAAACTTGTTGAAAATGAAAATGAACGGATGAGAAATAAACTTTCTAATTTGATTAATCATTCAAATAATGCAAATCAAGTTGAAAAGAAAATTATTTTAAGTGATTATAATCTTTCGGAAAGGCAATTGGATATCATCGAATTAGTAAAAAAAGGATTTACAAATAAAGAAATTGCAACTGAACTCTATATTTCTGAGAATACAGTGAAATATCATTTGAAGGTTATTTACAATACTCTGGGAATAGAGAGTCGTAATTCGTTGTAAATAAAAAAGTCTACTCATATAAAGTGAGTAGACTTTTTGTTAATTAATTATAATGCTATTTTATTATTTCTTTATAATTTTTTTAGTTTCAATACCATTTTCTGTTTCGATTTGAACAATATAAATACCAGATTTCAATCCTTTCATTCCAATTGTTGATTGATTGTTCACTTGTTTTACAACTTGTCCTAAAGTATTTAAAACCGTAACTTTATTAATCTTATTATTCAAATTAGTTCTCACCTCAAATTTATCTTGAACTGGATTTGGATAAATAGAAATATTCGAATTAGTGATGCTAACTTCTGATGTCATCAGATTTTCTTTTTCAAATTCAGTTTTGATATAATATAAGTTAGCCGTATCGCCTTTTGTAATTTTATTTTCACCAATAGGAACGTCATTTATAATTACAATACCATCTTTTGCCACATAATTTACGCTATTAAGCTTTATCTTACCATTAAAACTTGGATCAAGAACCAATGTTAAAGTTGATTTCTTTTTAGTCGTATAACTAATAACTGTTGCAGATTCTATTTTCAGACGTTTTGTAAAAGTCAACTCATCATAAGTAGCCGTTCCATCTGTCGAATTAATATTAGCCGTTCCAGAAAATGTATAAAACTTACTTGACAAACCGTTTATTGTAAAGTTATGTGTTTCTACACTTGCACTTGTTTCATCTGTATCAATTGTAATGGTACCTGTTGCTGAAATTGGTGTTCCTGTACCAATGGTTTTAACTGTAAAACTTGTATCTGAAGTTGGTGTACCAAATACCGATAATGTTTTTTTCGAAATATCTTTCGTAAAATCTACTCCATTTGCAGGAAGTCCAACTATTTCTATATCGCTAGCTGTTCCTCCCCAAACAAAATTCATTGGTTCTATTGCTGTATTCGGTTTTACTGTCTGATCATTATTAGTTGGTATTACTAATGTGTGCGTACTTACAGGTGTATAATCGATACCTTGAACATAAACTAATGAAGATTTGTAATTTTTCAACAAGCTCATCAATGCCTGATTTACTGCGTACGATTTATCATCAACAGAATTATCAAACGTAAATTTTATATCTCCTCCTTCTACTCGACCTGCGTATTTCATAATTTTATCTTTTGCTATACTTGGTTCATCAACTATCAAATTCTTTACATAAAATGAAGAATTAGTATCAAAATTATTATAAACCGAAGCTCCTTTCAAAGCTTTAATAGAAGAACTTAATACTTCATCTCTTGTTTTTGAAACATAAGCATCAAACTGAATAGGATTTGAAGATGCATCGTAAGGCAAAAATGAATTAGCTCCTTCTATATAATTATTAAATGCTTTTATAATTCCGCCATCTTCATTAGAAAAAGTTCCTGTTGAATTAGATGCGATATCACTTCCTTGCTTAGAAATCAACATAGGATATTTTGAATTCCTGAAATAATTGCCTTCTGCAAAAATAGAAGCACCCATAGTCGTTCCAATACCATATTTAGAATTACCATCGTAATAATTATTATAAATGTGAGTTGTATAAGTTCTTACACGAGGATGTCTAGAATCTGAATGATCAAACCAATTGTGATGATAAGTTGCATAAGCATTAACTGTATTCGCTTCGCTCAAACCAAGCAGACTTGATTTACCATTATCCCAAAAATGATTATACGAAAAAGTGATATAGCCAGACTTTTTTGCATCTAAAGCTCCATCTCCTTTTTCTTGATCTGCATCTTTTCCAGGAAAACCATAAAATAGGTCATTATTATGTACCCAGATATAATCATTGGACTGTTGCAAGCTTATATTATCTCCTTCAGCTGCATCAGTTAACATAAAACCTAGATTACGAATTTCTACATTTGAAGCATTTTTAATTCGTACTCCCCATCCATTTGCTACAGCATCTATTCCAACACCTTCAAATGTGATATAACTTCCACTATTATTATTATTTTCTATAACAATATCTCCATTCAACATGTATGAAAAATCAGTTAAATTTCCTAAAAGACGTACAACAAGAGGTCTAGTATCTTTTCCTTTCTTAAAACCATCTAAGATATTTTGTAAACCAACACAAGGATTACTATTTGCCCCAGTAACATTCAAACTTATAGAGTTCTTGTTATCCTCTGAAACATACAAAACAACAGCATCATTTTTTAATGTTCCGTCAAAATTATACGCTCCTGGTGCTCTATTGTTACTATGTGCAAAACCTTTACGGTCATAAGGTAATACAGTTACATTACTTGTGACAACATTCTCTTTTTCAAGACCATTTACAACTGATACTATTTTAAATGTATATTCTCCAGAAGCCAATCCTAAAATATCAGCTCTGAAAAAAGATCCGTAATTCCTTATTAATTGAGTATCTATTTTTTTATTATTGATTCCGTTCCCTGAATAATATACATTGTAACTGTCAACAGCTTCAGAAGGAGGATTCCATTTAACATAAGCAGATTCTAACCACCCTGCTGATTCTGTAACATTAACTTTTTGAGCGGATAAATTAATTATACCTAAAACTCCAAAAGCATTTAATAAAATTTTTTTCATAAATAGTGTTTTAATTGTAATCGATTACATTACTTTATCTAAATTTTAACTTTCACACAAAAATACATCGTGTATTATATACAATATTAATAATTATTTTAAAATATTTCTTAAAAATAGTTGAAAACAATCATCTTATTAATCAATAACTTATATAATTATTAACACATTTATTTCAAAGCGTCATATTTACATTATAAAGTGTATTTTTTTTGATAAATTGAACAATAAGATTAACTTTATGCAAACGATTACATTAATATAAATCACAAAAAAAATTGAAATTATGAAGAAATCTTTAATCTTTTCGGCATTATCTTTAACGATAATGTCACTTAGTGTTAATGCTCAAACATTAACTAAATCATGGGACTTTAGTACATGGAATAATGAATCAACTGGTTATTCTGAAACTAAAATTATTGATAACCTAGGCTTATTTGCTGGCGCAAGTGTTACAAATATGGGAGTTGTTGAAAGCAATAATGCTACATTTCCAGACACATGGAAAGGAAGCAAACGATTAAAATTAAACGGAGGAAGTTACGAAACTACTGAAACTTCTTATATATCTCCATCGAAAAGATATTTATTCTTTTCTGTAACAGAACCAGTTAAAATAAAAGTTTGGTTTAAATCAGGAAGCTCTTCTGGAACGAGAACATTATATATAACTGATGGAAAAGAAGTTATTAGTAAAGTTGATGTAAATGGTAATGATAATATCGCAACCGATTACATTGAGTATAAAGGAGGTGCAGGAACTATTTATTTAGGAGGCGATCAAGCTTTAAACATTTATAAAATAGAAGTTTATGACGGAAAACTAGGAACAACCTCTACCCTATCTACAAAAAACGTATCTACAAAAAATTCTGTAAAAGTTATAAGTTCTAATGGAAAGATTTTTATTTCCAACTTAAAAAACACGAATATTAAAATTAATGTCTATACTTATTCAGGAAATTTAATTAAATCTTTAAATGCTACTCAAGATATTAATTTTGATTTAAATAATGGAAATTATATAGTTAATATTCAATCTGATGATGAAGTTACCTCAACAAAAGTTATTGTAAAAAAATAATCTCACAAAAAAATCTCGCAATTGCGAGATTTTTTTATTTATTCATTTGTTTCAATATACTTAATGTTTTTTTATCGACTTGATCTGCATAAAAAAACTTCAAAACGTCTTTAATAATTTTTTCTTTCGGAACTATAAAGTTGAATAATGTCAAACTTGATTTCAGTTTCATCGCATCATTTTTTCCGAAAATTAATTGCGGAATTACGCCTTTATGTTGCATTAATAATACAGATAAAACTTCTAAATAATTTCCCCAAAGTTCTTCATCTTTCACAAAAGCTCTCGCCTCTTCTTTCGAAGAAATCGAAAATTCTAATGACGAATCACTCGAACCTAATCCTACTAATTGAGGAAACATAAAAACAATCCAATTCGTTTGTTTTTTTCCTGCATGAACTTCCATTAAGATTTCATCATACACAAAACTTTGCGCATCGTGAAATCGTTTCAAATTAAATTTATCGTGAGGATCTTTTTGTTTCAGTAAATCTCCTATTTTCATATTGTAAAGTTAAAAAAATACCTCACCAAATTGATGAGGCATTTTATTTATTTTATAAGTCAATTACATTCTTTCCGGAACACCAATTCCTAACAAGCGTAACGAATTCTGAATTGTATTTGCAACCCATTGAGAAAGATACAAACGGAAGTTTTTCACGTTTTCATCTTCATTTTTTAAGATTGGATTATTTTGGTAGAATGAATTAAATAGTTTCACCAATTCGTACACATAATTTGCAATCAAAGCTGGACTCATTTCTGTTGCTGCTTTTTCTATCGTATCTTCGAAATCATATAATGCTCGAATAATTTCTTTTTCAGCATCATTCAATTCAATTGCATTTGCATCAAATTCTTTTGGAGATTCTTTTCTCAATAATGACTGAATACGCGCAAAAGTGTATTGAATAAATGGTCCTGTATTTCCATTAAAATCGACAGATTCTTTCGGATCGAATAAAATACGTTTCTTAGGATCTACTTTCAAAATGTAATATTTCAAAGCACCCATCGCAATTGTTTCGTACAATTCAGCTTTTTCATCATCAGACATTCCGTCTAATTTTCCTAATTCTTCAGAAATCTCTTTTGCTGTATTGTAAACTTCTTGCATCAAATCATCTGCATCTACAACTGTTCCTTCACGAGATTTCATTTTTCCGTTTGGTAAATCAACCATTCCGTAAGACAAGTGATGTAAAGCATCAGCCCAAGAATAACCTAACTTTTTCAAGATTAAGAACAAAACTTTGAAGTGATAATCTTGCTCATTTCCTACAACATACGTTAATTCTTCTAACATTGGATTATTTTTGAAACGCTCTACTGCAGTTCCTAAATCTTGTGTGATATAAACCGAAGTTCCGTCAGAACGTAAAACTAATTTTTCATCCAAACCTTCTGCAGTCAAATCAATCCAAACAGAACCATCTTCTCTTTTGTAGAAAACACCTTTGTTTAAACCTTCTTCAACAATATCTTTTCCTAAAATATAGGTATTTGATTCGTATAAATATTCGTCAAAAGCAACACCAAGACGTTTGTACGTTTTCGCGAAACCATCATACACCCAACCGTTCATTTTTTGCCAAAGCTCAATAACTTTTGGTTCATGTGCTTCCCATTGACGCAACATTTCTTGTGCTTCTAAGAAAATTGGAGCTTCTTTTTTCGCTTCATCTTCCGTTTTTCCTTGTGCTTCTAATTCTTTGATTTCTTGACGATAATGTTTGTCAAATTCCACATAATATTTTCCTACCAAATGGTCGCCTTTCATATTTGCAGATTCTGGCGTTTCACCATTTCCAAATTTTTCCCAAGCAATCATCGATTTACAAATGTGAATACCACGATCGTTGATAATTTGTGTTTTAATCACATTATTTCCTGCTGCTTCAATGATTTGAGAAACCGAAAATCCTAACAAATTATTACGAACATGTCCTAAATGCAAAGGTTTGTTTGTATTTGGCGATGAATATTCTACCATTACCGTTCTCGAATTTTCATCAACTTTTGTAATTCCAAAAGTTGAATTTTGTGCATTTTGAGTAAAATTTTCTAAAAATTCTACTGAACTTAAACTCATATTCAAGAAACCTTTTACAACATTAAACGCTGTAATTTTATTATTTTCAACCAAATTTTCACCGATTTTAGCACCGATTTCTTCTGGTTTACCTTTCAAAGTTCTGATTAATGGGAAAACAACCAATGTATAATCACCTTCAAACTCTTTCCTTGTAAACTGAATTTCAACAGATTCAGGGTTAATTTGATAAACGTTTTGAATCGCTTCTAAAACATTCTGCGTGATGTATTGTTTTAAACTCATTTTTATTCCTTTTTACTTAATCGAAATGCAAAAGTACGAAGTTTCAACGAATTTGAACGGATTGCACATTGAGTTTTTAAGAAGTCATCAAGAAAACTTATCTTTGCAAAATGAAAGCTACATTTGCGGATTTCGAATTAACAAAACAATTGAGTTCGGCTTTAGAAAAGTTGAATATCACAACCCCTACTCCAATTCAAGAAAAATCATTCAAACCGATTCTTTCTGGACGAGATATAATGGGAATTGCCCAAACAGGTACAGGTAAAACAATGGCTTATTTATTGCCTTTGTTAAATACATATCAATACTCTAAAACGAATCAACCAAAGATTGTTATTTTGGTTCCGACACGCGAATTAGTTGTTCAGGTTACCGATATTTTAGAGCAATTAACAGAATTTATCAATGTTCGTGTTTTAGGAATTTATGGTGGTGTAAACATCAATACACAAAAATTATTGGTGTATGAAGGCGTTGATATTTTGGTTGGAACACCAGGTCGTGTCTTAGATTTGGCGATTGACAATGTTTTATCATTCAAAGAAATGAAAAAATTAGTAGTTGACGAATTTGACGAAATGTTGAGTTTAGGTTTTCGTCCGCAACTGATTCATTTATTTACAATGATGAGCGATAAACGTCAAAACATTTTATTTTCTGCAACGATGACAGATCAGGTTGATGATATGTTGCACGAATATTTCAAAAATCCTATTGAAATTTCGTTGGCTCGTTCGGGAACTCCTTTAGAAAAAATTTCTCAATCAGCTATTTCTGTTGAGAATTTCAATACAAAATTGAATTTAATTGTTCATCAATTAGATGATAAAGCTAAATTTGAGAAAGTTTTAATTTTCGCAAACAATAAAAAACACGCTGATTTAATTTTCAATCATTTAGATGAAATTTATCCAGATGAATTTGGTGTAATTCATTCTAATAAATCTCAAAATTATCGTTTGAGAACAATGGAAGCCTTTACCAGAGATGAATACCGAGGAATTATTACAACTGATATTATGGCTCGTGGTTTAGATATTCCAGATGTTACACATGTAATCAATTTCGAGATTCCAGATATTCCAGAACAATATATTCACCGAATTGGACGTACAGGACGTGCGGATAAAAAAGGTGAAGCAATTTCTTATTTTTCTGAAAAAGAAATTGAGCGTTTAGATGATATCGAAGCCTTGATGGATAAAGAGATTGAAGAGATTCCTTTCCCTGAAGATGAAGTAAAAATCAATCCTGTAAAACGTGAATTCGAGAAAGATGTTGTAAAAATGAAACAGCTTACAACTGTAAAAATTGAAGAACGTGGTGCAGCATTTCACGAGAAAAAAGATAAAAATAAAAAGGTGAATTTGGGAGGTCCTACAAAACGTAAACCACCAAAATCTAAACCTAAAAACCGTGGTCAGCAAAAACAAAAAGCGAAAGCACGCAAAAAAGGAAAATAAAATGAAAGCGACCAATTGGTCGCTTTTCTTATTTTAAAATCTGTTTGAATTTAGATTTAAATTTTGCAATTTTTGGCCCAACAACTGCCGAACAATATGGCTGATCCGGATTTTCATTGTAATAACCTTGATGATAATCTTCGGCTGGCCAAAATTTATCTAAAGGCTCTATTGTTGTAACGAATTTATCTTCATACAAAGTTCCGTTATCAAATTTTTTTAAAGATTCTTCCGCTTGCTTTTTTTGTTCTTCTGATGTGTAAAAAATACTCGAACGATATTGTGTACCAACATCGTTTCCTTGTCTATTTATCTGTGTTGGATTATGAATATTCCAAAAAATTTCTAATAATTCTTTGTACGATATCACTTCATTGTCAAAAGTAATTTCAACAACTTCCGCATGATTTGTATCTGTATCACAAACCTGACGATAAGTAGGATTTTCTACATTACCTCCTGCAAATCCAGAGATAGCTTGTTCTACTCCATTTATCGAATTAAAAATTCCTTCCACACACCAAAAACAACCAGCTCCTAAAACTGCTATTTCCTTGCTCATGTCTTCTCTATTTTTACTTATTCAATCAAAAAAAATTCTAATTTATCAGAACCATTCTTATATTTTTATACCAATTGGAAAGCGGTATCATCTTTTACATCACCAATAACAAAAGTACTGTGAGTACTACCAATTACCTTTATTGTTGTTAGTTTATTTACCATAAAATCTCTGTATTCGTCCATATTTTCGAAAGACATTTTGATAATGTAATCGTAATCACCACTTACATGATAACTCGCCTGAACTTCTTTTAAATTCACAATTTCGTTTTCGAAAATCTTGATGTTATCAGCAGAATGTTGTTGTAACTTAATATGGCTAAATACCAAAAGCTCTCTGTTAATTAATCTTCTATTTACAAGCGCAACATATTTAGAAATAATTCCTGACTTTTCTAATTTCTTAATTCTTTCATGAATTGCGGTTGACGATAAATTTAACTTATCAGATAATTCTTTATAGGTAATTTTACTGTTTTCTTGTAGATACATTAGCAGTTGTTGATCGAGAGTGTCAAATTTCATTTCAATTAATTTTTTTCTAAAGTAACAATATTATTTTGAATAATTATCTATATAGAGCAAAAAAAATAAACGTTTACAGAAAATATATTTATAATTTATTAAAACACACCGTTTTTGTTCTATTCTAAAAAAGATAAAAAGTTAAACTCTATAATTTTTATATACTAATAAATGTTAAATATCTTTCATTATTCATATTATTCATTGTATATTTGAGCTCGAAAAAAATCGAGAGGAATGATTTGACTGATTGCAACCTCATAAAACAATTGCTAAAACAGGACTTCAGTTTTCTCCTTCCCTCTATCATTTAAAAAAAGTATAGAAATGTCATATTTATTTACGTCAGAATCAGTTTCTGAGGGGCATCCTGATAAAATTGCCGATCAAATTTCTGATTCAATTCTTGACCACTTTTTAGCATTTGATGCAAAAAGTAAAGTAGCTTGTGAAACTTTAGTAACAACTGGACAAGTTGTTTTAGCAGGTGAAGTAAAATCTAATTCTTACATTGATTTACAACGTGTAGCAAGAGAAACAATTGCTGAAATTGGTTACACGAAAAGTGAATATATGTTTGATGCAAATTCTTGTGGAATTTTATCTGCAATTCACGAGCAATCTCCAGATATTAACCAAGGTGTAGACAGACAATCTGACGAAGAGCAAGGTGCTGGTGACCAAGGAATGATGTTTGGTTATGCTACAAATGAAACTGAAAACTATATGCCTTTGGCGTTAGATTTATCGCACAGATTATTGAAAGAATTAGCGCATATCCGTAAATACGAGAAAGATTTATTGCCATATTTACGTCCTGATGCTAAATCTCAGGTAACAATTGAATATGATAATGACAACAAACCTGTTCGTATCGATACAATTGTAATTTCTACTCAACATGATGACTTCGCAAACGAAGAAGCTATGAGAGATAAAATTACAAATGACTTAGTAAGTATTTTAATTCCTCGTGTTAAAGCGCAACTACCTGTTCATTTACGCGATTTATTTACAGATAGTATTACTTACCATATCAATCCTACAGGAAAATTCGTTATTGGAGGACCTCATGGAGATACAGGTTTGACTGGTCGTAAAATTATTGTAGATACTTATGGTGGTAAAGGTGCTCACGGAGGTGGTGCTTTCTCAGGAAAAGATCCATCAAAAGTTGACCGTTCTGCTGCTTATGCTGCGCGTCATATTGCAAAAAACTTAGTTGCAGCTGGTGTTGCTGACGAAGTTTTAGTACAAGTTTCTTATGCAATTGGTGTCGCTGCTCCAGTTTCTTTATTAGTAAATACTTTCGGAACTCAAAAAGTTGAGTTAACAGAAGGAGAAATTTCTACAAAAGTTTCTGAAATCTTTGATATGAAGCCTTTCGCTATCGAGCAAAGATTAAAATTAAGAAATCCTATTTACAAAGAAACTGCATCTTACGGACACTTAGGTAGAGATCCAAAAACGGTTTCAAAACGTTTTGAATCTGCTAATGGTCAAGATGTTGTTGAAGTTGAAGTTGAATTATTCACTTGGGAAAAATTAGACTTCGTAGATCAAATTAAAACAGCTTTCGGATTATAATCTGAAATTTTAAATCATACTAAAAAATCCACTCAATATTGAGTGGATTTTTTTATGATTAATTTTTACTAATCGAATTGACTAACCAATATCGTTTTCCTTCTTTATAAGAAATATTGATACTATCTCTAGAAAGCATAATCAGTTTTGTTGGTGTCCAACCCACATTTCTTAACGAATTGCTTCCTGTCATTTCCATTTGAATATTTTCTATCGGATCAATTTTTTGAGATGTGATAAAATCAAATTTATATAAATTCTTAGATTGAGAAACTTGCACTACTCCACTATCTTGTACAATTCCTCCTAAAGAATCTTGAAAAATAATAAATCGTCTTTCATATTTTTCTTTATAAATAGTATTCTGGCTATCATCCTCATTATTACAAGAAAATATCATCATTAATAATGAAGCAAAACATACAATCGTTCTCATAAAACATCATTTTATATTTAACAATTTTCAGCTCAAAATATTGTATAAAAAAAGACGCTCACTACTGAACGTCTTTTCTATTATTATTCCTAAAAATTATCTTGTTGCATTTGCAGTCCAAGTTTTACCGTCTTTTGTGTAAAGAATTGTCAATTTAGCATTATCAATTCTAATATAAGATAATTCATCTGCTCCAACACTCACCAAAGTATTGTCACCTTTCTTTTCAAACTCAACACCGTTTAAATCTGGAATTTTATCAGAAAAAGCAAAATTATACTTTGTTCCGCTTGCAATTTTTGTTACAAATACACTACCACTTTGAGTTGATAATGAATTATTCGCGTCTTTATAACTTAAACTACCTTTGTAAGTTCCTGCAAAAAAATCGTTATTTGCTGGATCGTCATCATCATTACAAGCTGTGAATACAAATAAGGCGAAAAATGTTACCGCCAAAAATTTCAATAGATTCTTCATGTTTTTATTTTTTTATTGGTTATAACAATCAATATTTTCAATTATAATACCATAAAATGTTAAATAAAATTGATAAAGTATTTTTTAACATTTTTAACTCTCACAAAAAATCGTATTTTTGAAGCAATATATAATACCTATAAACATGAATTTATTGCAAGGTAAAACAGCAATCGTTACAGGCGCAACTCGCGGTATTGGAAAAAGTATTGCTGAAGTTTTTGTAAAAAATGGCGCTAACGTTGCCTTTACTTATGCTTCTTCTGTAGAAAAAGCTAAAGCTTTGGAAGAAGAATTGGGACAATTCGGTAAAGTAAAAGGATATCAATCTGATGCTTCTGATTACGAAGCTGCTCAAAAATTAGTAGAAGATGTAATTGCTGAGTTTGGTCAAGTTGATATTGTAATTAATAATGCTGGAATTACGAAAGATAATTTGTTGATGAGAATGTCTGCAGAGGATTTCGAAAAAGTAATTCAAACAAATTTAAATTCGGCTTTCAACTTAACAAAAGCAGTGATCAAACCAATGATGAAACAACGTTCTGGATCTATCGTGAACATGTCATCTATTGTTGGAATCAAGGGAAATGCAGGACAAGCAAATTATGCTGCATCTAAAGCTGGTTTAATTGGTTTCTCTAAATCTGTTGCGTTAGAATTAGGTTCTCGTAACATTCGTTGTAATGCAATTGCACCAGGTTTTATCGAAACTGAAATGACAGAAGTTTTAGATCAAAAAGTGGTTGAAGAATGGCGCAATGGAATTCCATTAAAACGTGGAGGACAGCCAGAAGACGTTGCAAATGCATGTTTATTCTTAGCTTCAGATTTATCAAGTTATGTAACAGGACAAGTTTTGAGTGTAGACGGAGGTTTACATACTTAATTCTTAAAAATATCATACTTTTTGAAAGGTTTTGTTTAGTAAATTTGCTAATCAAAACCTTTTATAATTTAAGACAACTACGTTGAGAAAAATATCAAATAAATTAAATGTTCAATTGATTGCCGAAACTTTTTTGGCTTTCGGAATTGATCATATCGTATTATCGCCAGGATCTCGAAACGGAGCATTAACGATGCAATTTGCGAATGACAAACGTTTCAAAACTTATAGTGTAATCGACGAGCGTTCGGCTGGATTTGTCGCTTTGGGAATGGCTCAGCAAATTCAGAAACCTGTTGTGGTTTGTTGTACTTCTGGTTCGGCAACGGCAAATTATTACCCAGCAATTACGGAAGCTTTTTTTCAAAATGTTCCTGTAATCGTTCTTTCTGCCGATCGTCCCGAACATTTAGTTGATAATTTTGATGGACAGACCATTCGTCAAAATAATTTATTCGAACAACATTCGGTTCACAATGTTCAGCTTTCCGAAAGTGAAGAAACAGATGATTTAACGCGAAATATGTTGTTGACGAAATATGCGTTGATTGATTGTATGCACAAATCTGCGCCAATTCATATCAATATGCCTTTTTCTGAACCTTTGTACGAATCTGTAACAACGCCAGATATTGAAATTGATTCAATTACAATTCCTGCAAAAGATTATCCAGAAATTGATGTGATTGATTTGATGAAACGCTGGAATGCTTCGACGCGTAAAATGATTTTGGTCGGATTACATCATCCTGATGCCGAATTTGATCATTTTGCAAAACAATTAGCTCAAGATGATTCGGTTGTTGTGTTGACAGAAGTAACGTCAAATATTCATGATGAGCGATTTTTCAATAAAATAGATCAAGTTATTTTTCCTTATTCGGAAGAAGAATTAGAAGCGTTGAAACCTGATATTTTATTGACAATTGGGCAAAATGTTGTTTCAAAAAAGATTAAAAAATTCTTACGTGATCAAAAACCAACACAACATTGGCATTTGGACGAATATTGGCAACCAGATACTTTCCAAGCATTAACAGATAAAATAGAAACGAAACCTGAATTATTTTTAGAACAGTTTGTCCCGTTTGTCAATCCAAAAGAATCTGAATATTACAACACATGGAATTCGACAAGAGAAGCAAATAATATCAAACACAAAAATTACATCAATATGATTCCGTTTTGTGATTTGAAAGCATTTGATTCTATTATCAGAAATTATCCAGAAAATTGGCAAATTCAGTACGGAAATTCGACAGTTATTCGTTACGGATTATTATTCGATCACAACAATTCGAATCCTGTTTTTTGCAATCGCGGAACAAGTGGAATTGATGGTTCTACGTCGACAGCGATTGGTGCTTGTATCGCTTCTGGTCAAAATACGGTAATGATTACGGGAGATATTTCATTTTTCTATGATTCGAATGCATTGTGGAATGTCAATATGCCGAATAATTTCAGAATTATTTTGATTAATAATGGAGGCGGAAATATTTTCAAATTTATTCCTGGTCCTTCTGAAACCGATGTTGTTGAAGATTATTTTGAAACAAAACACCATTTCACTGCCGAACATTTGGCTAAAATGTATGATTTTGAATATAATGTTGTTTCGAATTTAACAGATTTAGAAAATTCATTCAACGATTTTTATGCAGAAAGTAATCGTCCGAAGATTTTAGAAATTGATACACGAAATTCTGCTAACGATGCTATTTTAAGAGGATATTTTAGTAGTTTGAAGTAAAAATATTAGAAGAGAAATCAATTTGTTTGGTTTCTCCTTTTTTTATTCAAATTATCTCAATTTTCTCTCCTAAAAACTTTGGTTGAATACCAAAAAAACTATCAATAAAAACTTTCGTTCGAGCAAAATATTCGCGAATATTTGTTTTTAATCCAGCATGTTTATTGACATCTTTTGCATTGTAACCATATGCATTAATTCCGTTTTGACGTGCAATGTAAACCGCTCGTTGATTGTGAAATTCTTGCGAAACTACAATAAATTCATTCTGACCAAAAATTTCTTTTGCACGAATCATCGAATCTAAAGTTCTAAAACCTGCATAATCCAAATAAATCACATTTTCTGGAACTCCATTTTTTATCAACGCTTGTTTCATCGCTTCAGGTTCATTGTAATTTTTTCGTCCATGATCTCCACTCAAAATAAAATGCGTCACTTTCCCCGAGTGGTACAACTTTGTTGCAGCTTCTATACGATACGTAAAATAATAATTTTGATAACCACTCACCAAATTTGGCGCAGTTCCTAATACAACCGCAACTTTTGTTTTAGGTAAAATTTCTAATTTATCTGTAACAAATTCTTCTGTTGAGCTTTCTATTTTATAATTCGCAAAAGCTGTAAACAAAAGACTTACAATTCCTAAAATAAGTAAAGTGTAAAAAGATTTTTTCAGAAACTTTTTGGTTTTAATTTTCATAGTTGGTTCAAGATTATTTCTTGTCTTAAAAATACAATATATTCTTCAGTTTTATAATGATTTAAGAATTTCGATCTGATAATAAATATTTAAAAGCAAAATTTCATTAAAAAAATCCATATTACTATATTGCGTATTATTTTTTCAAAACACAACTATGAGAGCAAAATTATTCGTTCTAGCCACCACTCTATTTACAGTTTCAATTCTATCTGCACAAAAATTTGACATTGATACCTTGCAATATCAAGGAAGTGATAAAAACATTATCAACCTTGTTGTTTTGGCTGATGGTTATACAAAAGATGAGTTAAAATATTACAAAGAAGATGCGAAAAGGTTTACAGATTATTTTTTCAAAACGGAGCCGTTAAATCAATATACCAATTACTTTAATGTGTTTGTTGTAAATAGTATTTCTGAAGAATCTGGTGCAATTCATCCGTATTCTACCAAAGAATGTCCTACAGAAAAAGTGGATTGGGATCAATTACCTGAACGCTATAATAAATTTGTAAAGAAATATGAAGTTCCGAAAACTAATCCAAATACAATTTTCGGAAGTAGTTTTGATATTTCTGGAATTCATCGTTTGGTTGTGCCAACGAAAAATGAAAAAGTATTACAAGTTCTGAAAGATAACATCCCTAATTATAGTCAAGTTGTAATTCTTGTTAATTCTCCTTTTTATGGTGGTTCTGGAGGAGAATTTGCGACGACAACAGTTAATTTTAAAAGTAATGATATTGCTGTTCACGAAATTGGACATTCTTTTGCAAAGTTGTCTGACGAATATTGGTCTGGTCCGTTGTATACGGTTCCTGGTCCAAATAAAACGCAAAATATGCAAGATGTTCCTTGGAAAAATTGGATTGGGACAAATGGAATTGGAATTTATGCGTATGGTGAAAAAGATGCAAGAGCACAATGGTTTCGTCCGCACGAATTCTGTAAAATGCAGTATTTAATTGCACCTTTTTGTAATGTTTGTCAAGAAGAATTTATTGAAATAATTCATCAAAAAACAAATCCAATTATTTCTACAAAACCTGCTGTTGATATTCCTCTTAACACAGAAAACATGAATGCTTTTACACTTAATTTAGTTAAACCTATTCCAAATACATTGAAAGTAAAATGGATTTTGAATAATAAACTGATTGCAGAAAATTTGGATTCTATTCATCTAAATAGAGGTCAATTCAACCTTGAGAAAAATATTTTGAGAGCAGAAGTAACTGATACAACGCAATTGGTGAGAAAAGAAAGTCATACGAATCATATGTACGCAACGCAATGGGAAATTTCAAAACCTAATAATGTGAATTTAACTTCACCAATTTTGGCATGGGGCGAAAATCAAGAAAGTTGTTACAATGGACATCAGGCTTTAACGGTAAAAAATCCAGAAGCGGAAGTTGAATATTTTTGGTATGATGAGCTAAATTCTACACAACCATTTGCAAAAGGAAATAACATTATTAGTCCAACTATTACTGAGAATAAGACTTATTACGTAGAAAGTAATTGGAACAACAAAAAATCTGAAGGAAAAGCGATTCAAATTTCTGTTTTAGAAAAAATTAATCTTTCTGAAAAAGTTAGTGTCAAACAGAATAAAAAAGACGGAACAATTATACTTTCTTTAAAAAATACTGACGATAAAAAATATAAATTCGAATGGTTGGATGAAAAAGGAAATAGACTTTATAATTTCGATCCAAAAGAGAATAAAACGATTTATAAAGGTAGTGATTCATCATCAATCACAATCAAAAATGAATTCTTAGGTTCTACAATTTATGTCAAGAAAATAGATAAAGAAACCACATGTTCTAGTGAAAAAATTGCAATAAAATTGTAATAAATAAAGCGACCAAAAGGTCGCTTTATTTATTTATATTTCAGAATATATTATTCTTTAATTCTTTCTACATAAGAACCATCTTCTGTGTTAATTTTTACTTTATCACCTTCGTTGATGAATAAAGGAACACGGATTTCAGCACCAGTTTCTGTCGTTGCAGGTTTTGTAGCATTTGTAGCTGTATCACCTTTAAGACCTGGCTCTGTGTATGTAATTTCCATTACAACTGTAGTTGGTAACTCAGCTGCTAAAGCTGTTTCATCAGAAGCACGGAACAAGATTTTTACTTCGTCACCAGCTTTCATAAATTGTGAATTATCAATCAAATCTTTGTTTAAATAAACTTGAGAGAAATCATCATTATTCATGAAGTGGAAACCATTATCATCTTCATATAAATATTGGTAGTTACGTGTTTCTACACGAACTTCTTCAATTTTATGACCAGCAGAAAATGTATTGTCTAATACTTTCCCGTTAGTTAATGATTTTAATTTTGTACGAACGAAAGCAGGTCCTTTACCTGGTTTTACGTGTAAAAATTCGATAATTTTATACGTATCATTATTAAAAATAATACATAAACCTTTTCTGATATCAGAAGTTGTTGCCATTTATTCTATTGTTATTTTATTAAACTCCCGAGCTATATCCTTTCATAATTCCACGATCACTTGTATTGATAAAATCAAGGATTACTTCACGATAATGTGAATCTGGGAATTTTTCTAAGATTTGTTCTACAGCCTGAGATACGTTATTTTTTTGTTGATATAAGATTCTGTAAATACCTTGAATTTCGAAGATTTCTTCTGATGTGAAACCTTTTCTTCTCAATCCAATTGCATTAACTCCCGCATAAGCAACAGGATTTTTTGCTGCTTTAACGTACGGAGGAACATCTTTACGAATTTGTGTCGCACCAGCTACAAAAGCATGTTCTCCAATTTTTGTAAATTGATGAACCGCACTATAACCACCAATAAAAGCGAAATCTCCAACTTCTATATGTCCTGCTAAACCAACCGCATTTACGATTACGACATTATTTCCTACAACACAATCGTGCGCGATATGCGCAGTTGCCATAATCAAACAATTGTCACCAATTTTAGTATAACCTAATGCATTAGTTCCTTTGTTTACAGTAACACATTCACGAATCGTTGTATTGTCACCAATATATGTTAAAGTTTTTTCACCTTCGTACTTCAAATCTTGAGGCTCACCAGAAATTACTGTACCTGGATAAATTTTACAATTTTTCCCAATACGCGCTCCTGACATAATTGTTACATTAGGACCAATCCATGTTCCATCACCAATTTCTACATCTTCGTAAACAGAAGAGAAAGGGCTGATTGTAACATTTTCACCTATTATTGCAGTTGGATGAACATATGCCATCGGATGATTCATAACTTCCATTTCTTTAATTATTCTTTTGTAATAACTGCCATCATTTCTGCTTCCACAGCAATTTGATTGTTCACATATCCAATTCCTTGCATATGAACAATTCCTCTTCTAATTGGTTCAACCAACTCTAATTTAAACACCAATGTATCACCTGGAATAATTTTACGTTTAAATTTAGCACTTTCAATTTTCATGAAATAAGTTGAATAATCTTGAGGATTTTCTAATTCTCCTAAAATTAATAGACCTCCTAATTGCGCCATTGCTTCAATTTGCAATACACCTGGCATTACAGGTTCTTTAGGAAAATGTCCAACAAAGAAAGGCTCGTTCATCGTTACATTTTTCACACCGATTAAACCTGTTGCGCTTTTTGAAATTACCTTGTCAATCAATAAAAATGGTGGACGATGTGGTAATAACTTCATGATATCATTAATATCATAAACTGGTTCTGCTGTCAAATCAAATTCTGGCACTTTGTTACGTTGCGCTAATTTAATTTGTTTGCTTAATTTCTTTGCAAAATTTGTATTGGTATGATGTCCAGGCTTTGTTGCAATAATTTTAGCCTTCAATTTTTTACCTACTAAAGCCAAATCTCCCACAACATCTAATAATTTGTGACGAGCAGCTTCGTTTGGATAATGTAAAGTCAAGTGATCTAAAATTCCATTCGGACGAATAGAAACATCATCTCTATTGAATGCTTTACATAATTTTTCTTTTGTTTCTGGCGTAATTTCTTTGTCAACATAAACAATTGCATTGTCTAAATCTCCACCTTTTACTAAACCAGCTTCCAACAATTGCTCTAACTCATGTAAGAAACAAAATGTTCTTGCTTGAGAGATATCTTGTTTGAAGTTTTTGATAGATGTTAAAGTTGCATTTTGAGTTCCCAAAACTTTCGTTCCGAAATCTACCATTGCTGTAACTTGGTATTCATCTGCAGGAATCGCAGTGATTTCTGATCCTGTTTCTGGATCTACGTACGTTACAATTTCTTTAATTCTATAATATTCTCTGTCTTTATCTTGCTCTACAATTCCAGCAGATTCTATTGCTTCAACGAAAAAACGAGAAGAACCGTCCATAATTGGTGGTTCCGCATTGTCAATTTCAATGTAACAATTATCAATATCCATACCTACCAAAGCCGCTAAAACGTGCTCTGTTGTATGTACTTTAACTCCTTTCTTCTCTAAAGTTGTTCCTCGAGCTGTACTCACAACATATTGTGCATCAGCTTCTACTTGAGGTTGACCTTCTAAATCTGTTCTAACAAATACAAATCCTGTATCTGATTCAGCTGGTTTAAATGTTAAGGTAACAAATTTACCTGTATGTAAGCCAACACCTTTTAGAACGGCTTCATTCGCTAAAGTTTTTTGTTTATCAGACATTAACTTTTACTTTTGTTTGTTCTCTTTTTCTAATTTATCGATTCGTTTCACAATTTCTGGAAACTTTCTAAAATGTACGTACGATTTTCTAAAGCTTGACGCTTCCATTGCTGGCGAACCATACAATTGCGTTTTACTTTCTACATCACCATTAATACCACTCTGAGCTTGTACTTGTACAAAATCTCCGATTGTCAAATGACCTGCGATACCAACTTGACCTCCAATCATACAATTGCGTCCAATTTTTGTAGAACCTGCTACTCCACTTTGCGAAGCAATAACAGTATTCTCACCAATTTGAACGTTGTGAGCAATTTGAATTTGGTTATCTAATTTTACTCCTTTACGAATAATTGTAGATCCCATTGTTGCTCTATCAATTGTTGATCCTGCTCCAATTTCAACATTATCTTCAATCAAAACATTTCCTATTTGAGGAATTTTTTCGAAAGAACCATCTGGATTTGGCGCAAAACCAAAACCATCAGCACCAATCACAACATTAGAATGAATGATACAATTTTGACCAATTTCACACTCTTCATACACTTGTACGCCCGAATGTAAAACGGTATTATCACCAATCTTAGCATGATCGCCAATCGTTACATTTGGATATATTTTTACATTATTCCCAATCGAAACGTTAGCTCCAATATAAGAAAAACTTCCAACATATACATTATCTCCTAGTTGCGCAGTAGAATTTACTTTCGTATATTCTTCTATCCCAACTTTATTATTTTTTATCGTATTGTAATACTGCAATAGCTGTGTAAAGGCTTGATATGCATCTTCAACCACAATCAATGTAGACGAAATAGAATCTGTTGCCACAAAATCCTTACTCACAATCACAATAGAAGCGTTTGTTGTATAGATAAAATGCTCGTATTTCGGATTAGCCAAAAACGAAATCGAACCTTCTTTTCCTTCCTCTATCTTCGATAATGTGGAAACCTCTACATTTGCATCACCTTTTACGGTTCCTTGCAATAATTGCGCAATCTCTGCAGCTTTAAATTTCATAGTCTGCAAAACTAATAATTATTCTTAAATTTATAAAATGATTATTTAAGTTATTTAACTTTTTTGTCAAATTCTTCAAATCACTATTTAAACGCTGTGGTAATGATATTTTGTAATTTCTTGTTGCAAAAATTGCGTTAACAAACTTTTTTCTGAACTCGAAATTTCTTTTACCTCACCATTTTTATATAAAACCTTTATCGGACTTTTTGATTTCTCGTACGGAACAATTTTTATCGTTGTTTGCTCCACAAAATAACTTGCATCATCAATTCCTAAAGCTTTTTCTACTCTATTTTTTTCTACCAAAATTTCTTCTTCAGATAATTTTGTATCCATCAAATATGATTTTGGTAATATACGCTGAATAATATTTTTTGATAATTTACTCAAAATTAAATCATCATGAAACTGCCATTCTTTTATCGCTGATAAAACATCCGAATCGTCTAAACGAGTAAAAATTTCTAAACCTTCTTTTGATAAACTTCCTGCTTCATTTTCTTCTAAAAAGTATTTAAAAGCAAACGTAGCAAAAAGATTTTCTCCCGCTTTTGTCAATTCTTTAGCTCTTCTCAAAACGCTAATCAAAAAATTCTCTGCTGTAAACGACTTCTTGTGCATATACACTTGCATGTACATAAACATACGCGCCATCAAAAATTTCTCGACCGACGAAATTCCCTTCGCTTCTATCACCAACTCATCATTCGAGACATTCATCATCGAGATAATTCGTTCTGGATTGATATTTCCTTCTACCACTCCTGTGTAAAAACTATCGCGTTTCAAGTAATCCATTCTATCACAATCCAACTGACTCGAAACCAATTGCGACAAGAATTTTTTCGGATAATTCCCTTTAAAAATCTGAATAGCTAAAGCTAATCGATTATCAAAAATTTGATTCAATTCTTCCATCAAACGAAGCGAAATTTCTTCGTGATGCGAACCATTAATGATAGAATGTTCAAGAGAATGAGAAAAAGGACCATGTCCCAAATCGTGTAATAAAATTGCAATTAAAGCTCCATTTTCTTCTTCTGGAGTGATATCGACGTTTTTTCTTTTGAGAATATTTAAGGCTTTTTGCATCAAATGCATACAACCTAAAGCGTGATGAAAACGAGAATGTCTCGCTCCTGGATAAACTAATTCTGTTAAACCCGTTTGCGAAATCCTACGAAGTCGTTGAAAATATGGATGTTGAATAATCTGATAAATAAGCTCGTTTGGAATCGTAATAAATCCATGAACTGGATCATTTACTATCTTCAACTTATTATTGTTTAATGGATTCAAACGTACTATTTTATCAGCAAAGATAAGAATTTTTACTCATTCTGCGCGTTACTTTTTTGATTAAGAATGGTTTTTATAAAATATTTTAGATAAAAATCATTTTTGGAATTATTTATGCTAAATAATCATCGCAAATTTTGGGAAAACTACAATTTTGTTTAACATACAATTTTGATTTTAACATTTCCGTTATCGCTATATTTGGAATAATTCTAAAATGTAGAAATCAAGATAAAAAAATAAAAATATAACAAATGGCTATAAAAATTTTATGGATTGATGATGAAATCGATTTATTGAAACCACACCAGCTTTTTTTAGAGAAAAAAGGATACGATACAACAATGATAAATAATGCGACTGATGCATTAGAAGAAATAGAAAAAGAAAACTTTGCAGCGGTTTTAATCGACGAAAATATGCCAGGTTTAAGTGGATTGGAAGCCTTACCAAAAATTAAGGAATTGCGTCCAAACCTTCCTGTTATTATGGTCACAAAAAGTGAGGAAGAGCATATCATGGAAGACGCAATTGGTTCGCATATAGCAGATTACTTGATTAAACCAGTTAATCCAAATCAGATTTTATTGAGTTTGAAAAAGATTTTGGATGCTTCGAAAATTATTTCAGAAAAAACAGTTATCAATTATCAACAGGAATTCAGAAATATCACAATGGATATGATGAATGCGCGCGATTATGAGGATTGGCAAGAGATTTATAAAAAATTAGTTTTTTGGGAACTTGAGCTTGAAAATATCGAAGATACAGCTCTTTCTCAAATCATCGAAAATCAAAAAAGTGAAGCAAATGCAGCTTTCTTCAAATTTATAGAACGTAATTATGAAGATTGGTTGCATGAAGACGAAGATCGTCCCGTTTTATCGCACACAATTTTCAATCAATTAGTTCGACCTCATCTTGGAAAAGATAAAAATGTCTTATTGATTATGGTTGATAATTTACGCTACGATCAATGGAAAGTTATTGAGCCAATTTTCAATCGTTATTATAATTCGGAAGCCGAAAATTTATATTATAGTATTTTACCTTCGGCAACTCAATATGCTAGAAATGCGTTCTTTTCGGGTTTAATGCCTTTAGAAATTGAGAAAAAATATCCTGAATATTGGTTGAATGATACCGACGAAGGAAATAAAAATATGTATGAAAAAGAATTGTTAGGAGAACAATTAAAACGTCTTGGTTTTGGCGATTTATCGTATAATTATTTCAAAATTTTAAATTCTGATTTCGAGAAAAAAATTGCAGATGATTTTAATAATTACAAAAAGAACAATCTAAATGTAATTGTCTACAACTTTATCGATATTCTTTCGCATGCGAAAACGGACAACAAAATTGTTGGTGAAATTATTCGTGATGATAAAACGTATCGTTCGATCACAAAACATTGGTTTGAGAATTCATATTTAATGGAAATTGTGAAAAAAGCGGCGCAAGAAAAAATGAAAATTATTGTAACAACCGATCACGGAACAATTTACGTAAAGGAACCTACAAAAGTGATTGGCGATAAAGAAGCGAGTACAAATTTGCGTTATAAATTGGGGAAACAATTGCAATACGATCCGAAAGATGTTTTGGCAGTTGAACAACCTGAAAAATTCCTTTTACCTAAGGTTAATGTTACGTCAAAGTATATCTTTGCAAAAGAAAATTTATTTTTAACGTATCCAAAAAATTACAATCATTTCGTTAATTATTACAAAAATACTTACCAACACGGTGGAATTTCGTTGGAGGAAATAATTATCCCAATGGTTGTTTTAACACCAAAAAATTAAATGGAATTTATCATCAATAATTTAGACGAATTACCAGAAGTTGCTCAAAAAATAATCGATCAACTTCAACATAAATTAATCACTTTCGAAGGAGAAATGGGAGCTGGAAAAACAACTTTTATCAAAGAGTTTGTAAAAGCTTTGGGAACAAATGATGAAGTTTCGAGTCCTACTTTTTCGATTGTAAATGAATATGAAACAGATAAAGGAAAAGTTTATCATTTCGATTTTTATCGTCTAAATCACGAAGATGAAGCCTTAGATTTTGGGATTGAAGAATATTTATATTCTAATCAATATTGTTTAATGGAATGGCCAAATAAAATTGCTAACTTTATACCAGATGAGCACCATACAATTACATTGGAAAATGTAGATGGCGTTCGTCATTTAAATTTTAGTTAATCGTATATGGACGGAAAAAATATTTTCACGCCTTTTTCTCAAGAAGATCTTATTCCTCAACCCGAGCGTTTAGAGATTCCTCATAAGAAAGAACGCTTTGATATTGGAATTCCAAAAGAAACAAATAATCAAGAAAAAAGAATTTGTCTTTCTCCTGATGCAGTCGAAATTTTAGTCAATAATGGACATCAAGTTACGATAGAAACTGGAGCAGGAGAAGGTGCAAATTATTCGGATAAAGAATATTCGGAAGCTGGTGCGCAAATTTCTTACAATACGCAAGCTGTTTTCGAGAAACCTATTATTCTAAAAGTTGGCCCACTTACTTTAGATGAAATTGATTGGGTAAAACCAAATGCGTTGATTATTTCATCTGTTCCTACAAATACTTTAAGACGCGAATATTTTCAGAAATTAATTACAAAACGTATAAACGCAGTTGGATTTGAATTTATTCGTGATGAACAAAATCATTTACCAGTCGTTCGTTTATTAAGTGAAATTGCAGGAACAACGGCAATTTTGGTCGCGAGCGAATTGATGTCTTCTACAAACGGAGGAAACGGAATTTTGATGGGCGGCGTAACAGGCGTTCGACCAACAGAAGTTGTGATTCTTGGAGCTGGAACGGTTGCAGAAAATGCGACAAGAACAGCTTTAGGTTTAGGTGCTTCGGTTCGTGTTTTTGATAATTCATTAACAAGATTAAGACGATTACAACAAAATATAGGACAACGAGTTTCTACTTCTACATTAGACCCAAAAGAATTAGGAAAAGCTTTGCGACGTTGCGATTTAGCAATTGGAGCACTTCGTGGAGAAACACGTACACCTTGCGTTGTAACTGAGATGATGGTACAGAATATGAAAGCTGGCGCTGTGATTATTGATGTAAGTATTGATCAAGGTGGATGTTTCGAAACATCTGAATTAACAACTCACGATCACCCTATCATTATTAAGAATGATATAATTCATTATGCGGTTTCTAACATCACTTCTCGCGTCGCACGTACCTCTACCAAAGCGTTGAGCAATTATTTCTTGTCGTATTTATTCCAAATTTCAGAAGAATCTGGTTTTGCGAATGTGGTACAATCGGATAAAACTATAAGAAATGGCGTATATTTGTACAAAGGAAGAATTGTAAAAAAGAACTTATGTGATTGGTTTGATTTACCATTTCACGACATTAATTTATTGATCATATGACGTTTACGCAAAGATTTATGAAGTATTTGATGGGAGTTGGAATTGGGTTAGTTTTCGTCGCTATGGCGTTTGGACCTCGTGCTTTCTCATGTAATTACTTTCCAAATGCAAGAGTTTTGGATGAAGCTTTTTCAAAAAGATTAGCTATTTCACCAGAAGCTCAAGCATTTTTAAAAGCAGAAAATTTAGATTCTACATTCTTGAAAAAAGAATTATTCAAAAGAAGTAAAGTTGATTTTGATCACTCGAAAAAAGATCAAGTTCCTTGTAGAGAATATTTGGCAAACTATAAAAGCAAAGACAATACGAAAGATTATGATTTTGTATTAGAAATTTGTAAAGAAGATTCGAAATTAGTTTCCATCAAAAAGAAATAAAACAAAAAAAACCACTTCGTTTGAAGTGGTTTTTTTTGTTTTATGATTAATTTATAAATTTCAAAATTACTAAAACAATTACGAAGATTAATATTGCGACAATAATTACATCTTTAAATTGTACTTTTTTAGTTCCGAACTCTACGTTTCGGTTTAAACTTTTTCTTTTTTTATTGGCTTGCATGGGTTGATATTAGACTGCAAATTTATTAAATATTATCAAATATCAAACCTTTATTTTATTCTAAGATATTTAATTTACAATAAGATATCTTAAATTCCAATTTCTATCTGAAAACGCGCGTACCAGTTGTTTTTCTTTTCCAAATTATAGAATTTTTGTTGTTCGTACGTGAACTCTGCTTGTAATTTGAACGCATGTTCCCAAATATATTTTGTCAAACCTAATGTGAATTGGTTTGTATTTGGCGTAAACTCAAAAATATCTTTATCTACTGTTTGAGTTGAATAACGTCCTATCACTTCCCAATGTTTCGGAAATGTGTACGAACCTTGAAAATCCATCCCTTCTCCATTATAAATATAATTAAAATCAGAAATATCCGCAGGGTTATAAAATAATACATTATCCGAATTACGATTCATATAAGAATACATCAAATTCCATCCACGATATTTTAACATCGCATCCAAAAACAATGATTTTATATTAGCTGTTCCTCCACCTACAATATCATCTCCTAACATTCCCGCCGTTCTATGCGCTCTATCATTATAACTATAAGCTCCCGAAAGCATCAATTTTGGTGTTTGTTCATGAACTAAATCACCTTCATAATTGCTCCCTCCTTTTGTAAATTCTCCAAGTGGAAACAACTCAACTTTTCCTGTATAAGCTAAACCAGTATCTTTAAAATTTGTCCAGTTTCGTCCTTCACCAGTAGAAATCGCGCCTCTCAAAATATATGAGAATTTTTCTTGATTTCTTTTATTGTATAAGACCTGAAATCCAAAATCGCGATCAATATTAAAATCTGCATTATTGATAGATCGATCCGTTAATTGTAATGCTCCAGAAGAATTAACACGTTGCCTATTTCCTGGAAGTTTTGTTTGACCAAATCCTAAACTCCAATGTTTATTTGGGTAATAGAAAATCATCGCATCACGAATAATATTCGTATTCTTCCCCTCTTCTGCTTTTCCTACATCACCTGCTGCAAAAGATAATTGCATCGAATAACCAAATTTTGGATCTCCGATATATCCATCAAAACGCAATCTTAAACGACGAATTTGTCCATCAATATTATCTTCTTCTCCATCATTATGATTATAACTAATGCGATTTTGCATACGAAATCTAATGTTGACCTGATAAAGACTATCTGGAGAAGTAATTCCCAATCCGTTACCATAGCTATAATAGGGCGACATCATATTCTTAAAATCCTGTACAGTTTTCTTTTTAGATTCTGTAGAATCTTTTACTTGCGCATACGAACTGATTGAAAATACAATAAGTATTAATATTAAAAATTGCCTCATGTTTATTTGTTTCTTGATTCGTGTGCAAAAATGCAGTTAATAAAATTAAATAATTGTAAAGCGTAAATTAAATTAACGTTAACAATGACTCGAAGTTACGTATTCGATGATTGTCATCAATTTCTATGATTTTGATTTGTTGTGGAAAAATATTTTGTTGAATTTCGAAGAAAGTTTTTAGTTTTTCATAATCCAAAACTTCGTCATGCACAGAAAGAAAAACCGTTGTATTTTCGAAACGATTCATATCGACTAAATACTGCGAAAGATTTTCAGGAAAATTATTTTCGACTTTCATTGAAACATCAACCAAAGGATTTAACAAAATTAATTCACTCGATTTTCCATTTTCCTTTAATTTTTGTTGCAATTGCCAACCAAAATTTCCTCCAGTAGAACTTCCTATAATTGTCAAATCATTTACCAAACCTTTTAAATGTTCGTAAGCTTCAAATAAAATAGTTGCAATATTCTCCTCCTTTTTCCATTCAATACAAATCGCTGAAGGATATTTTTTTAGAATAGTTTTGAATTTAGTTGAATTTGCCGAACTATTTAGTCCATGGATATAAACAATTTGTCGATTATTTGTATTCATACTTAGTGCAATTAAACCTTTAAATTAAACTTTTTCAATAAGTTAATCAAAATGAATTGTAAATTTAACAATATAATTGTGTTGTAAGAAATTCTTTTGACAAAAAAAGCGACCAAATAAATTTGATCGCTTTTACTATTTAGTCTGCTTATTTCTCAAGATCTAAGCCCCAATCAACTCCCTTAGAAATTGCAGGAACTCCTTCTGTCATCCATTTTGGAGCAGGTTTATCTTTCAGATAATGATCAAAAAATTGCACTTGACGTTGTTGAATATCATTTTTATTTGCACGTTTTAATAAGTTATGGTCATCACCATTATAATTTAACATCCAAACTGGTTTTTGTAAACGACGCAATGCCATAAACATCTCAATTCCTTGGTACCAAGGAACAGCACCATCTTCGTCGTTATGCATGATTACAACTGGCGTCGTAACTTTTGGCATATTGAACAAAGGCGAATTTTCGATGTATAATTCTGGCGCTTCCCACAAGGTTTTACCAATTCTACTTTGCGTTTGTTCGTATTGAAATTGACGACTCATACCCGTTCCCCAACGAATTCCACCATAAGCAGAAGTCATATTAACAACAGGCGCACCCGTCCAAGCAGCAGCATACATATTGGTTGCTGTAATCAAATGTGCCACTTGATATCCTCCCCAACTTTGTCCTTGTATGGCAATTTTACTACCATTTACCCACGTATTTTTCTTCAATGCTTCTACTCCAGAATTGATATAATCTTCGGCAGATTTCCCAGGATGACCAATCGTATACGAAATATCTGGTGTAAACACAATATAATCGTTACTTACAAAATACGTATGATTTATACGAGAAGGCGTTGGCGCAGGCGCTTGATAACGATTTAAATTATCCGAAAGTTTTTCGTAGAAATAAACAATCATTGGATATTTTTTATTTGGATCAAAATTCTCTGGTTTGTATACAACTCCAGTTGCATCTTTACCCGAATACGTTTTCCACGTTACCAATTCACCGTTCCCCCATAAATAATCTTTTTGTTGCGGATTGATTGCAGATATCTTTTTTTCATCTTTAAAATTCGTTGAAACATATACATCAGGCGAATTTCGGAACGATTCTTTTGTATAAATAAATTCGTTCGCATTCAACGCTTTTGTCATTTTTTGTGCTCCCCAAGTATTCGACATCACAACTTCTTCAGGATTTTTTGCTTTCGAAATGATAGTTTGATAAACTCCAGATTGTTTATTCTGATTATTAAAAGCACCTAAATAAACTAAATTATCACGGTTAAGTGTTTTAATATCATCATTTAATTGATTGATATCAAACGTAATGTTATGTTTACGGCCGAAACCATTTGTCATATTTTCTGGACGACGATTTCCAACCAAATCAAACTCCCAAATATCATAACGATCTTTGATTAAAACCGTTTCATCATTATCCGTAAAATAAGCAACACCGTATTCTTGCGCTAAAGTTGGCGAATCATTTTCTTCGTCATAGAATTTCACTTTTAGCTTTTTATTCAGAACTTTTGTTTCCTTTGTTTCGATATTATAGCTTGACCACAAACCATTTTCGGCATTATAAAAAACAGCAAATTTTCCATTTGGCGACATCTCTACTTTTCCAGCCAAAGCTTTTGCAAATAACTCGCGTTGTCCCGTTTTCGTATTAATGATATAATAATCTTTACGACCTGTTACGTCCCAATTAGAACTTAATCGATACGCATTATCAGAAGTTCCTAAAGCAAAGTTTGAATCTCCTTCGTTCAAAATTTCAACTTGATTCATATCCAAATCCGCTAATTGTGTCACTTTTACAGGATTCGATAAATCAATTACAGATAAATACGAACGCTTTTTTTCACGCTCAAGATTCTTTAATTGTTGCGGCTGAATAAAATCGTCTTTGTAACTCCAAACATCCACTTTTGCATAATCATCAGCAATTAAAGCCGTGTCTTTTTCTGCTAATTTCGGCATCAAACCAATGAACAAAGAATTTCCATCTTTACTAAATTTTGGTTGACGATTTTCTGAAACTTGCCAATCTTTTTTCAATCCTAACAATTCAGATTTCTTGATTTGTTGTGGATTATTTGTTGCAGAATAATATAAATAATATGTTTTATTTTCCTTTTTCTCTTCGTCAGAAGTTCCAACAAAAGCAACTTTATTTGCTAATTCATCAAACGCAAATTGTTTGAAATCTCCAATTGTATCAACCAATTGTTTTTGAGCAAAAGTTACTGTATTTACCAAGAAAACGCCATATTTAGTTTTATCTAAACTATCTTTTTTCTCTTGTTTTGTCGAAAAAATTAATTGTTTACCATTTTCGCTAAACTCATAATTCATTACATTTTTGAAAGATTTTTTCTGACCAGAAATCAAATTTCTCAACACCAATTCTAACGGCGCATCTTTTTTATCTTTACCCGCTGGTTTTGAAGGTTTATCTTTCGTTTTTGTAGAATCTGACTTGTCTTTTTTATCATTCTTCGCTTCTTCTTTTTCTAATAAATAAGCCAAAAGAGAACCTCCTTTTTTTGATGTTTTGAATGATTTTATATTCGGTAATTTCTCAACTTGATTTGTTGCTAGATTTAATATTCCGATTGAATCTTTAGCAATTTCATGTTCTTTCTTTTTCTTAATTCGTACCAATTTCAAATCTTTATAAAAAGGTCGAATTTTAAAAACGGCAAATTTAGAATCTGCTGTAAAAACACTTTGTTCACCACGATGAAAACTAAGATTTTTATCCGTTTTCAAACCAAAAAAGTTCAATGTATTATCACTTTCTTGTGCATTAACTTGATAAGCAACCCACGAACCATTGTTCGATAATTCTTTCATTCCGATTGATTGCCATTCATCAAAAACAGTCAAATCTAATGGTTTCTTTTGCGCATCAACATTTGTTGCCAATAAAGCGATTGCCGCAGCATACATTGCTTTTTTTGTCATCAGTTGAGTCGCATAATTTTTAAATATTTTAGTAGATAATTTCGATTTCATTCTAACTAATTTTATGCGTTAATTTTTAAAGAAGTGTGAAAATACTAAAGTTTTTAGAAACTATGAGGATATTTTAGTTTAATAATACTTTCAGTTGTATTTTTGTTAAAATTCTTTTTATGAAAAAATATCTATTAAGTATTGGATTTGGAATTTCGATGATTGCATCAGCACAAAATATTCAGATTGTTCCACTTGGTGTTTATGGTGGTAGCAATGAAAGTAATCTTTCTTCTTATTTGATTGGTGAAGAAACGACAAATAGCTATTTGGCATTGGATGCTGGGACAATTCTTTCAGGAATCAATAAAGCAATAGAGAAAGGTACTTTTGAAGAACAAAATAGTAAAATTCTTAAAAACTATATCAAAGGATATTTTATTTCGCATGGACATTTGGATCATCTTTCAGGCATGATTATTAATTCTCCAGAAGATGCAAACAAGCCTATTTATGGTATTTCTGAAACAATTTCAGTTTTAAAAAATAAATATTTTACAAATGATGCTTGGGCAAATTTTGCCAATGAAGGCGAATCGCCAATTTTGAATAAATATTACTACAAATACGCTGAAATTGGAACACCTTTCACAATAGAAGGAACTAATTTTACTGGAACTATTTACGAATTGAGTCATGTAAATCCTTTGAAAAGTTCGGCAATATTAGTAGAAAATGGCTCAAATGCAGTTTTATATTTTGGTGATACAGGAGCTGATCGTATCGAAAAAACTAAAAATTTAGCAACTATTTGGAAAGCAATTACACCTAAAATAAAATCAGGTAAACTAAAAACAATGATGTTGGAAGTTTCTTTTCCGAATTCTCAACCCGAAAAATTATTATTTGGACATTTAACGCCAAAATTGATGAACGAAGAATTAGGAGAATTAGCGAAAGAAGTTGGAAAAAGTAAGTTAAAAGGTTTTACAATCATCGTTACTCATATCAAACCAAAAGATGATTATGAGCAAAAAATTAAAGACGAATTATTAAAAGATAATCCATATAAAATCAATTATATTTTCCCTCAACAAGGTGAAAGAATAATTCTAAAATAAATAATAATTACGAATTTATCATTTAAAGACAAGATAATTTTTAACCATTTTATTTTAGTCGGTCAATTTTTATTATTTTGATAAATTAGCACTATTGATTTTTCATTAATTCGTGTGGCTATTCTACATTTGAATAAACCATAAGAAAAAATGACCGCGCAAATAGGAGAAATTTTATTAATCGACAACCAACAATATATTATAGCCGAACAACCATTACATCATTATTTTAGAAAATTAAATCATCCACCTTATTTTACTCCGCCTTCGCCAACATGCTGGAGAGGATATTATGGGAAATGGGAATTGAGAAATGACGAATTGTTTTTAATTAATTTCAGAGGATATTTGGATGGTTTGGATGAAGTTGAATTGAATTATTTATTTCCAAAAAGAGAAGAAGTTTTTGCGAGCTGGTATTCTGGAATTATTAAAATTCCTCAAGGAAAATTATTACAATTTAATCAATTGACACATACATCAATTTATGAAGAAGATTTGATGTTGTGTTTTGAAAATGGAAAACTAATCGATTATATCGTTCATAGCAATTGCACAAATTCTGAACGAGAAGTTGAGATCTAATCAATCGAACGCTTCAAAGCTTGTCGGTGAATTCGTCTTGTTATTTGACCTTATTATTCTTTCGAATTCACCGATTTTTATAAAATAAAAAAAACCAACTTTTCAGTTGGTTTTTCTGTTATACTCAAAATCAAAAATTAACAATTTTCGATTACGCTTTTTACCACACGAATTACATTTGGCATTGCTGTGTTTGCAGCATTTAATACATCTTCGTGCGATACATCAAATGAAATTTCTGGTCCACCTAAATCTGTAATTATAGATAAACAGAAAACGCGCATATCCATGTGACGAGCAACAATAACTTCAGGAACTGTACTCATACCAACACAATCTCCACCAATAAAACGAACCAATCCGTATTCTGATGGCGTTTCGAAAGTTGGCCCTTGTAATCCTACATAAACTCCTTGATGAACCAAAATATCATTTGCTTTTGCAAATTCTGCTGCTTCATTCAACATTTCTCTGTCATATGCTTTTGACATATCCACAAAACGAGGTCCTAATTCATCAATATTTTTTCCACGTAAAGGATGTTCTGGCATCATATTGATATGATCTTTTACCAAACAAATATCTCCTACACTAAAACTTGGATTAACACCTCCAGAAGCATTCGATAAAACAACTTTCTTAATTCCTAATCCATTGAAAACACGCATTGGAAACGTTACTTCTTCCATCGAATATCCTTCGTAATAATGAAAACGACCAGCCATCATCAAAACTTTTTTACCTAAAATAGTTCCGTATACTAAATGACCTTTGTGCCCTTCTACTGTTACTTGAGGAAAGTTTGGTATATCTTTGTAGCTAATAACAACTTTATTTTCTACTTCGTCTTCTAATTTTCCTAATCCAGACCCTAACACAATTACAAATTCTGGTTGATCTGGCAATAAATTATTGATGTACTTTACAGCCTCATTAATTCTGTCCAACATACTCTAAAATAGTTTGATTAAATTTTTCTTTATCGTTAATATCGATACTAATTGGGATGTAGTATAAATCGTCTTTTATCATGGATTCTTCCATCAAACGCATATAATCTTTCTCAGTTGTCATGATAATTTTATCAAAACGCTTTCTACCCTCCGTATCTTCGTATCGTTTGTAAATATACTCAATTTCTGATTGACTAAAATTATGATGATCTGGATATTCTAAATGCAAGACATTTGCAAAATTTTCTTCCGCAAATTTTACCAAACCATCTGTTTTTGCAATTCCTGTAACCAAAATAACATTCAGATTTTTCCAAGTCGATTTCTCAACATTATCCAATTTCCCTATCAATTTGTTGTCATAAACAATTTTTGAGAAAAATAATTGCTGATGAGATCTTAACTTAATCTTTTTCGAAATTTCTTTGTGCTTTTCCTCCGAAATTCTGTCTGGACATTTTGTTACAATAATAATATCTGCACGACGAACTCCACTTCTACTCTCTCTCAAATCACCTGCTGGCAATAAAAAATCTTTATAATATGGATTATTGTAATCAGTCAACAAAATATTGAAACCAGCTTTTATTCCACGATGTTGATAGGCATCATCTAACAAAATTGCTTCTGCATTGTAATGATCAATTAATTTTTGCGCACCAAAAGCTCTATCTTCGCAAACCGCAATCAAAATTCTATTCTTGAAACGTTGAAAAAACTGCATTGGTTCATCTCCAATATCATAAACTTTGGATGAATAATTTGCAATCAAAAAACCTTTTGTTTTTCGTCCATATCCTCTACTCAATGTTGCAATTAATTTTTCGTCTTTCAACAAATCAATTAAATACATGATATGAGGTGACTTTCCCGTTCCGCCAACAGACAGGTTTCCAACATTAATAATTGGAATTTTGAATGATGATGAACGCATCATTCCTATATTGTAAAACAGATTTCGAACCGAAGTCCCAATCCAATATAAACCAGAAAATGGAAGTAAAAATCTACGCCAATTCATTTTTATTTTTAATATTAAGCGAAAATACTATTTTCAATTTTAATTCTAAAAAAAGAAACACTTCATTTCTTTATTCAGCGAAAAAAAACCTATTCTATCGGAACAGGTTTTTAATTATTTATTAATCGTATAATTTATTCAATTCGTTGGCATAACTCGTTTTATCCTCTATCTTCCAACCATAGGTTTTGGCAAGGAAATACAAATCGCCAAGATTTTGAATTAATTGTTGATGTGCTTCTTGTTTTAGTTTGGTTTGATCAACGGTTTTTTCTACATGCTCTACAGCACGTTTCTTAATTCCGTTCAAATCATCTTTACTAAATTTATTGAAAACACTTTGATCCATGTCATAAAAACTAACATCTGGATACACTTGAATTTCAACTGGAGGAATAGATTTGATGATAATTTTTTTGTTCACCGAATCCAATTCAATATCCATTTTTTTCAAATCATACGTTGCTTGTGCTTTGGCTTTCACCAAAAGTGTCACCTTTTTATCCGCAGAAAAAATATCAGTTAAACCTGGCAACGATTTTTTTGACGTGTGATTGTATAAATCTGAATAGGTTTGTTCTGCAACAATCATTTTATTCATTCGTTCGATTTGATACGCAATCACATGAGATTGTTCGGTATAACTTTCAGATTTGAATTTATCCATGATGAAATACGTTATCATCACACCAAAAATGAAGGCTACAACGACAAGAATTATTTTCTTTAAATTATTCATTTGCATAATTTGGAGTCAATGGCGTACCATTCACAATCTGTGCCAAATCTTCTTCTAAATAGCCCGAAACTGGAGATTCTACAATTCTACCAACTTCTTCTTTTTTATTATTATATACGATAATTGTCGGAACGTGAGTAATGTTTTTATTAATTTCTTCTCCGTTAAAACTTTTCTTTTGATAGTTTACACCAATCACTTTCAAACGATTTTGAGGAAATTTAATGTCATCTAAAATCTTATATAAACGCGGCAATTCACGACGAGAATCTGAACACCAAGTTCCCATAAAAACTTCCAAACGATAATTACGTAAATCTTTTAAACTTTTCAATTTACTTTTTTCAACTTCGTAAGTGTCATATTCATGATGATACCAATCCTTAAAATCATCTTCTTCCAAAGCTTTTCTATTGAATTCTCCCGTCAACATTTTCTTCCCATTTTCAGCTGTAATCGTACGATTCAACACTTTATTTTGAGCAAACGATTGTGTAGAAAATCCCAACATCGCCACAAGTGCAATTGCCAATATTTTTTTCATTGTATTTTTAGTTTATAGGTTAAATGTATAAATAATTATGAAATGATTTGACCATTTTCAACTTTAATTGAGCCAATTTCGAAAGTCGCTAATTGATTCAATAAAGGATAATTTTTAGTTGCTCCTTTATAAACTTGTTTTTCAGCATCAATTTCAAGATGACCAATAAATTTTCGTAAATCACCAATTTCAATAATTTTCGCGATTTGCTCTACCGAATTATTTTCTTCGTTGTATTCATCTTCAAAATAAATTCCCAAATCAACAACAGAAGAATTTTCTCTATTTTGGATTTGAACATTATGAATCACAATATCCAAATATTTTTGTCCATTTTGAGGAATCGATAAATACTCATCAAACGGAAAATTTTCTTGCGTAGCTAAAACATTCAATCCTGCTAAAATAGCCAATGCATTGTACTTTCTTGTTGTATTACGTTGATAATCATTCGGAAAATGTCCCGCTTCAAATAATACGCAAGGATAACCCATTTTTGTGAAATTATCTCCGGTTGACATCGGATAAAACTCTGATGTATAACGACCTACATGACCAGAAATTACTTTTTGTAATTCAGTATTCATTGCTTGAATAATTCCCATCGTTTTTTCGCGAACTTCGTTTACATCTTCCTCAACATTATAAGAAGGCGCCAAAAAAGAAAGCGTTGCAGGTTTTGCTGATTGCCCAACATTGAAAATCGTACGTTGATCGTGTAAATTGAATAAGTTTTGATAATTTCCTTTTTCCACTTGATCTAACAAAACGTGAATTTCTGTTGATTCTTTTGCTAAAAAATCACGGTTAATATCAATTCCAACCGCATTTCTTCGTGTATTAACATTTGCACCATCAGGATTTAGCATTGGAATAAAATCAATCGTCAATTGAGATAAAATGGTTTGAGATAATTCAGATTTTTGTTCAAAAAAATTAATCACATCAAACATTGCACGCGTACCAGATGATTCGTTTCCGTGCATTTGAGACCAAATCAATAAACGTTTTTCTCCAGTTCCGAAACTTAATTTATAAATTTCGTTTCCTAAAAAAGATGTTCCAATTTGTTCTTTTTGAATTGATTTTAATGAAAAATAGTGATTTAAAGCTTCAAAATTTAACCATTTCGAATCAAAACCTTCTTGTCTGAAAGTTGAATATTCTTTCTCTAATTGATGAATATCAAACATATTTTTTAAGTTATACGTTTATAAGTTTTATGTTATAAATATTGATTATCAAATAAATAAAACCGTCAATTCGAGTGAAATTCGTTTAGAATTTTGTATCGAGAATAAAGTTTTAGAAGATAAAATTCATCTTACTTCTCGATACAATTTTTAGAAATAATCTTTCTAAAAATCACTCGAATTGAAGAATTTTAATTCAAAATATATAACATTATTATTTATATTTTACTGAATTGATTTCTTGAAAGTTTTGCGACGTTTGTGGTTTACAGGATCATAAGCTTTCCACAAAACTTGAATGCTTTCGTTGTCCGCTAATTCAGGATTTGTTTCCAAAAATTTGATCCCGTTGTTTCTAAACGTATCAAACATTGCATTAAAAATCAATGCTGTAACACCTTTTCCTTGAAATTTTGGATCAATTCCGATCAAATAAAATTGAGCAGAATCATTATTTTTACTTGCTCTCATCAAATGCCACCAACCAAAAGGAAAAATTTTACCTTTCGCTTTTTGCATCGCTTTCGAGTAAGAAGGCATCGTAATAGCAAACGAAACCATTTTTCCGTCTTCATCAACAATACAGTTCACAAAATCTGGATTAATAAACGGAATATATTTCTTTTTGTAATATTCAATTTGATAATCCGCAATTGGTACATAAGTATCCAATTCGCTGTAAGTTTTATCTAACAAATCGAACATCTCGTCAACATACGGAATAATCTCTGAAGTTTTTGTAAACTTCAATTCTCGTAATTTGTAACGTTCTCGAATAATTTTATTGAATTTGATAACTTTTTCTGGTAATTCTGTTGGTGCAGGCAATTCATATTCCACCCACTCATTCGCTGTTTCAAAACCTAACGATTCTAAGTGTTGCGCATAGTACGGAAAATTATATAAACCAACCATTGTAGCCAATTTATCAAATCCAAAAGTTAGCAAACCTGCCTTTTCCAAATTCGAAAAACCAACTGGTCCTTCTATATATTCTAATTGATTTTCTTTACCTATTTCCGCAACTTTTGCCAAAAGTGCTTTTGTGACGTCGATATCATCAATCATATCAAACCAACCGAAACGCATTTTACGTTTTTGTTGATTATTGACTTCTTGCCAATTGATAATTGCCGCAACACGCCCCACAATCTTACCTTCTTTTTCGGCAAGAAAATAACGCGCTTCTGCATCTTTGAAAACGGGGTTTTTAGAAACATCTAATGTTTCCTTCTCCTCATTAATAAAGGGCGGAACGTAATATTGATTATCCTTATACAAATTCATCGGAAACTTAATAAATGCTTCCAAATCGGTTTTTGATTGTACTTCTTTTATGCGAATACTCATAGCTTGCAAAGGTAATAAGTTTTGTAATTTCAACTCAAAAATTTTTGAGCAAAATGTCAGCTTTTGTTCATTTTTTATATGATTTAATACAGAACTCTGCCAAAAAAACAACTTTTCTGCTATTTTTGTCTCTATTCACTTATTGGAATACTTTTTGAATTTTGAATGAATATTAAAATTGATTAAAAAAATAAAATAGAAATAGATGACAGGTTATTACATTATTATTGGACTGTTTATGTTAATTAGCTGGTTTGTTAGCAACCAATTACAACGTAAATTTAAGTATTATTCGAAAGTACATTTGGCAAATGGAATGTCAGGAAAAGAGATTGCAGAAAAAATGCTTTCTGACAACAACATTCACGATGTACGTGTCATTTCTACTCCTGGACAATTAACAGATCATTACAATCCTGCTGATAAAACGGTAAACTTATCGGAAGTTGTTTACCACGAACGCAATGCGGCAGCGGCTGCTGTTGCAGCGCACGAATGTGGTCACGCAGTACAACATGCAGTTGGTTATAATATGTTGCAATTACGCTCGAAAATGGTTCCGATGGTAAATGTAGCATCTCGCTTAAATCAATGGATTTTGATGTTAGGATTAATCGTGATGGCTTCATCTAAAAATGCAACTTTGTTGTGGATTGGTATTTTCTTATTTGCAGTAACAACCGTTTTTGCTTTTGTTACTTTACCAGTTGAATACGATGCTTCTAACCGTGCATTAGCTTGGTTAAAAGGAAACAATATGGTGATGCCAAACGAATATGAAGGTGCAAAAGATTCATTAAAATGGGCTGCAAGAACTTATGTAGTCGCTGCGATTGGTTCATTAGCTCAACTACTTTATTTTGTCATGATGGCAATGGGCGGACGACGAGATTAAAACTTGATTATTATAGAATTAAAAAATCCCTTCAAAAATTTTTGAAGGGATTTTT
>NZ_DKSU01000009.1:0-264553 GCF_002472945.1 Empedobacter sp. UBA7248
TTATTTTCTTGAGGCTTTTTTATCGAATCATTAGGATGTAAACCTAATTAAAAATACAAAAATATTAGGGTGATTATTACGAAAGGGCTCACCTCTTCCCATTCCGAACAGAGAAGTTAAGCCTTTCAGTGCCGATGGTACTGCTATTGCGGGAGAGTAGGTCATCGCCAGTTTTTATTCAAACCTCAAGATTTATTTCTTGAGGTTTTTTATGTTTTAAATTTTTAGTTAACTAGAAAGTATTATGATAATTTTTAAATCATTCAACTAAATATCAGGATTAAGTTTCATTCTTATTCTACGATTAACAAATTAAAAGAGAGCTTGAAGATTTTAAATCAAAAAAATTCCGAACATTTTAAGATGTAATTATGTTAAATGAATATTTTCTTATTTAATGATTAATTACTTAGTTGCTTGATAATAGTCTCAGTTACTTTTTGATAATTTCGGTTAAAGTGATGATTACCACCCAAAGAAATTATATTTTTATTGGTTAAAGTAATTTTATTAAAGGGATAATTTTTTCCATAATCACTTAAAATAATAGATAAATGTAAGTTAGGTAGTTTATTAATTTCTGGAATTGTATTCCATTTTCCGCTTACATTTTCAAAAATTAAATTTTTGTAATGAATCTCAAGATCAGCAGTTTCATACGGATCTAAAAGAATAAGTTGATGAATTCTGTCTTTAGTTTTTGTAGGAAACTGATTGATAATAAATGGAATTGCATCAGCGCCAAAAGAATAGCCAATAAATACAACTTCTTGATTTTTGTGATGTTTGAACTTTTCTTCTAAAAATTGACTTAATATTTCTGCCGTTTTTTTAGGATCTCTCTCGTTCCAAAAATAAACTTTAGAATTTAATGCATAAATATCATAACCTTTCTGATAAAGATTTTTACAAATTGATTTTGAAAAAGGTCCTAATCCAGCATCTCCACTTAAATAAAACAAGATAGGTTTAGTTTCATTTTTATTCTCCCATATTTTAAGCGGTAAAGGATCTTTGATATCTATATCATCTCCTTTTGTACGTATGATATACAAACCAATTGTAGTGATAATCAATCCAAATAATATGAAATATTTAGTTTTCATCTTGAGGTTTCATAACTTTATTTAACGCTTGTGGAAGTTGAAGAAGTTCCACTTCATTAGCATAAATGATGTATTTATTTATCCAATAATTGGCGTATTTTTCTTTGAAATCGCGCATTGTTTGATATTGTTTAAACGTCCCAATTCGTTGATAAGCAAATTTCATTAGTTGTTCTGCAATATTATTTGGTTTATCTAAACCAGCTAATGGAGTTAAACCAATGTTGATGTATTTCTTTTGCTTTTCTTTGGCGTGATTAATTAATGCAATTATTACTGCATCCATACTACCATTTGGCGAATCGACAGTTCTTCGAAACAAATCGTAAGTCATTTCATCTTTTGCATAATCTGGTATCACATTCAGAAATGTTACTACTTTATTTTCTTCATTTCTCAGCGTAATAATAGTCTGATTTTGTAAAATTTCACGTTCAAATTTTCCTTCAGCAAATACAATTTCTTTTTTATCAAATTCCTTTAACCACTCATTTGAAACAAATTCAATTTCATTTAAAAATTCTTCTGTCAAAGGGGGTAGAATAACCTCTGTTTTAAAACCTTTTTTCTCTAAAGTATTCAATGCATTTCGCATCGATTTACGTTCTTTTCCTTGAAGATTAAAGGAATCAACCTCAATAATTCCTTCTTGTCCAATTAATAAATGTTGTTTTTTAAACTTTTTGAAATCAATTAAATCATTTTCCGAAACTCGATAATAAGCAGTTTTCAAACCTTTTGTTTTACAATAATTTTCGAATTCTGAAATTAAATCTGATTTATACTTTGCATCACAAACAACATTATCCAAAACAATAGCAAAATTTAAACCGATTTTATACGCGACAAAACCATCAATGGTTGAAGAAAAATAAAGTGTTTTATCATCTATTAATTTAAAATAATCTAATGCTGAATTTCCATATTTTTCGACAATTTCTTCTGCTTCTTCATAATCCTGAATATCTTTTGTGTTATAATTTTTAGCTCTAAAAAATGCTAGAATCAATAATATCCAAGAACTAAATCCAAAAAAGATATTGATGTCTTTGAAATCTTTGGCAAAGGTTGTTCTCGGAACTAAATTGTTTTCGCTGAATAATAAGAAGTTTTGAAATGTATAATAAAAAGCTTGATTCCAAGAGAAATCTACACCAAAATGTCGTTTATCAATGAAATAAAAACTTAAAACATTGAAAATAAAAATCGCAAAAAATGCCAATAAGAAAATCGAGAATCCTTGTCTTAATCGTTTCAAATTTGTTTTCAATGGGTATTGATTCCTGCTGTAAATTAATAGTACGATGGTCAAAAATGCGAATCCAGCTTCTTCGTAATCCAATGCTTTGAAAATATTTCCGAAAAAGGAAAGTATAGCAAATATTAAAGCAAAAATCCATGCAGATTTTAATCCTTTGATGAGATAAGATGATGTAATCAGTAAAGCGATTCCAACAAATAGAATCATCAATTTTGAAAGATGCATGAATTCGGTTGGTAAATATAATTTTTCGAAATGCAAACGTTCTGCAAGAGGAGGAGTGATGACTGAAATTATATTAATCATTCCTAATGTAAAAATCATAACAGCAGGAAAAATTCGCGCAAATAGTTTTCTTCCACGCCACATAAAACTTAAACATCCAAAACCTAAAGGCAGCCAAAATTCGAAAACGCGATACAATAAAGTTGTAGCTAAACCTTGGTTATGAGAATAACCGAATTGTGTTAAAATATACACCATCGTAAATTCTACAGCGCCCAAACCTCTCAAAAATGGCGAAATAATCATCAATAAAACAGAAATCGTATATGCCAAAGCTGCCGCATCAAAAGTGGGTTGAATGCCTAACGCTAACATTGCGATGTAGACATGTAAAATCCCAGTAATTTCGATGATTGTCGAAATTAGAATCGTGAGATTAATATTTTTTCTGTTCAAAGAAGCTTCAAAAATTGGATTGATTTCTTTCGTAATCTTTGGAAATTTATTTTCTATAATTTGATAGAATTTATTTTTGGTTTTGAATGAGTTATAAATGAAATAAACCAAAATTAAAATTATGCCCAAAATAACTAATGATATCCATGAGTCATTAAAGTATTTGTTGACGTAAATACTATAAATAATGATGGGAACGCCAATGATGAAAACCGTTAATAATCCAATAAAACCATAAATAGAACTTGCCTGAATGATTTTATTTGTTTCAAATTGTTGTTTTTTGATTTGTTTGGGTAAATAAGCCAAAGAACTAATTCCGCCCGCTGGTAAAAAAACACTGATAAAATTTCGTTTGAGAAATAAATTGACAGCGTCCCAAAATTTAAGAGGTAAACCAACTGCTTTGAAACTTGTGATATACATTGCAGCTTGTAGCGAAATATAGAGAAGCGTAATTCCGAAACCGATCAACAGCCAAATAGGTTTTGCGCTTTGGATACTCGGAATAATTTGCATCATTTCTTTGCGTTCGCTTCTAAAAAATACAAATGCGAGTAATAAAATAAGTATTGCTAAAACTTGTTGCCAAGGTATTTTTACATATTTTATAGATTTTGGAAATCTCATGTTGGGATAGTTAGTTTTATTACTTCAATTTATTAAAAAATTAAATATCAAAACTTATGATTTGCTTAAAAATCTCTTATATTGAAAATAAAAATAAGATATGGAGACTGGATTAAATTTACGTCAAGCTATTTTGAATGATGCAGATAGAATTTGGGAAATTTTGCAACAAGCGATTCAGAAAAGAAAGGAGGAAGGAAGTGATCAATGGCAAAATGGTTATCCAAATCTAGATGTTGTGAAAAATGATATCTCAAATGGTTTTGGTTATGTAATTGAAAATGATGATAATCTAATCATTGGTTACGTCGCAATTATTGATGAAATAGAACCAGCTTATACAGCAATTGAAGGAAAATGGCTGAATGATGATCCATATATCGTCATACATCGATTGGCTGTTGCACAAGATGTTAAGATGAAAGGTTTAGGAACTTGGACGATGGATGAGATTGAAAAAATAGCAATTACAAAGAAAATACAGAATATAAAAGTTGATACCAACTTTGATAATATTGGAATGTTGCGTGTTTTTGAAAAGTTAGGTTATCACTATTGTGGCGAAGTTTTTTTTAATGGAAGTCCAAGAAAAGCTTTTCAGAAAATTATTCAGGATTTAACATGATTGAAGATTTCAGATAGAATTTACAAAAACTAAATAATCAAATTGATAAAAAGATTCCAAAAAAGGAATCTTTTTTTATGAATTTACATAGGGTAATTATGTTTAAAATGTAAAATTAATATTTTAACCCCTAATTTTTATAGGGTGTGATTGAAAATAAATGATTTTATTTAAAAATAATCTAATTTTGATAGGGTTAAAATTAAAAACTTATGAAAGTTGGATTAAAATGGAAAGTAGCTTTTGCAATTATAACACTAGTTGCATTAGCTGGATTATTTTGGAAACCAGTTGTAGATATTCCAAATACAGGAGAATTCCTTAGTGAAGAAAATATTGTAAATTCAGATGTCGCCTGGATTTTAGCAGCTGCAGGATTGGTGTTATTGATGACGCCAGGTTTATCTTTTTTTTATGGTGGAATGGTGGGTAAACGAAATGTTATTTCTACCATGTTGCAAAGTTTTATTGCCTTAGGTGTGATTTCGATTTTGTGGGTTGTAGTTGGGTTTTCACTGTCTTTTGGTGAATCAATTGGTTTCACAATAAATGGAGAACATTACGGAATTATTGGTAATCCTTTAAGTTATCCATTTTTTAATCATGTCGGAGCATTTCCACACAAAGACATGGCATCTACAATTCCATTTGTTCTATTTGCATTGTTTCAAATGAAATTTGCAGTCATTACACCAGCGCTTGTAACTGGTTCTTTTGCCGAAAGAGTACGTTTTATTTCGTATTTATTGTTTATGATTTTATTTAGCTTAATCATTTACACACCGCTTTGTCATATGGTTTGGCATCCAGAAGGTTTATTGAATAAATATTTTGGAGTTAAAGATTTTGCTGGAGGAACTGTTGTTCATATGAGTGCAGGATTTGCAGCATTGGCAGGAGCTTTGGTGATAGGTAAACGTAAAAACAGAGAACACAAACCTGCAAATATTCCATTTGTTATGCTTGGAACAGGAATGTTATGGTTCGGATGGTTTGGTTTCAATGCTGGTTCAGCTTTGGGAGCAAATGCCACAGCAGCTTTAGCTTTCGGAACAACAACAATTGCTTCTGCTTCAGGAATGATGACATGGATACTTTTTGATAGAATTAATGGTCGTAGCGTTTCTGCTATGGGAGCTTGTATAGGGGCTGTAGTTGGATTAGTAGCAATCACTCCAGCTTGTGGGTTTGTTACAATTCCTGAAAGTATATTTTTTGGCTTTATAACTGCTATTGTCTCAAATGTAATGGTTCATTGGAAAGTATTAAAAAGAGTTGACGATACTCTAGATGTTTTTGCATGTCATGGAGTCGGGGGAATCATGGGAATGATTTTGACAGCTATTTTTGCACATGGAGAAAATGCGAGTTTGTTACATGGCGGGGTACACGTGTTTGCACATCATATGATTGCTTTGTTGCTCGTTTCGTTATTTACTTTTTTCGGTGCGATTGCTTTATTTTATATTACAGATAAAATGATTCACTTGCGCGTGAGTGATAGAGCGGAGTTCGAAGGGTTAGATTTGTCGCAACACGAGGAAAGTTTGCATTAATTAAACAATAGTATTATAAAAAAATCCGACTACTTTTAAGTAGTCGGATTTTCAGTTTATATTAATCCAGCACGCTTTAATAAAGCATCTGCTGTTGGTTTATGACCTCTAAACTCTTCGTACAGTTTCATCGGTTCTACTGTTCCACCAGATGATAAAAGTTTATAGAATTTTTGAGCTGTTGCTGGATTGAAAATTCCAGTTTCTTGGAAAAATGCAAAGGCATCTGCATCCAAAACTTCGGCCCATTTATATGAATAATAACCAGATGAATATCCACCTTGAAAAATATGTGAGAATGAAGTACTCATCATATTTTTATCAATTTCTGGATACAACTCTGTTTGTTTGAACGTTTCTTTTTCAAATTGTTGTAAATCATTAATTTCAGCCAAATCATTCGCATGATATGCCATATCCAATAATCCAAAACTCAATTGACGAACAGTTTGATAACCTTCCATAAAACTTGAAGAAGCTTTTACTTTTTCAATTAATTCTTGCGGAATAATTTCTCCTGTTTGATAATGTTTTGCAAATAATTTTAAAGCTTCTGGTTCGTAACAGAAGTTTTCGTAAAATTGAGAGGGTAATTCAACAAAATCCCAATAAACATTTGTTCCAGAAAGACTTTCGTACGTTGTATTTGGTAACATTCCGTGTAGCGCATGTCCAAATTCGTGGAACAATGTTGTTACTTCCTGAAATGTCAATAAAGATGGCGTGTCTTTCGTTGGTTTTGTAAAATTACAAACAATCGAAACGTGCGGACGTTTGGTATTTCCATTCACATTAGAAGCTTCTCTATAACTTGTCATCCAAGCACCAGGGCGTTTTCCTGCTCGCGGGAAAAAGTCTGCATACAATAAACTTAAGAACGCTCCATTTTTATCTAGAACTTCATAAGTTGTTACTTCATCGTTGTATTTATCTATGTTGTGAATTTCTTTAAACGTAATTCCATATAATTTTGTTGCTACATCAAAAGCTCCTTCAATCACATTTTCTAACTGAAAATAAGGTTTCAATTCTTCGTCAGAAAGACTGAATTTTTTCTGTTTTAATTTTTCAGCATAATACGCATGATCCCAACGTTGCAATATTTCAATCCCATCAATTTCTTTTGCAAATGCAGTTAATTCTTCAATTTCTTTTTCTGCAAACGGTTTTGCTTTCGTTAATAAATCATTCAAGAAATCTAAAACTGTCGTAGGTGTTTTTGCCATACGTTCTTCCAAAACATAATCAGCATGCGTTTTATAACCTAATATTTTAGAACGTTCGTGACGAAGTTTTACAATGCTTTTGACATTTTCTTCGTTGTTAAATTCATTATTTTGATAAGCTTTTATACCATTTGCTCTAAACAATTTTTCTCTTAATTCACGATTTTCTGCATATTGCATAAACGGAATATAGCTTGGGGCTTGCAACGTAATCAACCAACCTTCGTGATTTTTTTGTTCAGCATTAGCTTTCGCTTGATCAATCGCATATTGAGGTAAACCTTTCAAATCATTTTCATCAGTAATAATCAATTCGTATGCATTAGTTTCTGCCAATACATTTTGTCCAAATTGCAATGATAACATCGAAAGTTGTTTGTCAATTTCGCGTAATTTATTTTTGTCTTCTTCGTTTAGATTTGCACCATTTCTAGAAAAACCTTTGTATTTTTTTTCTAATAAATAAGCTTGTTCATCGGTTAAATTCAACGAATCCTTTTGATTATAAACGACTTTAATTCGTTCAAATAAATCTTGATTTAAGCGAACATCATTCCCAAATTCAGATAATAAAGGCGAAACTTCTTGTGCAATTTCTTGAATTTCATCATTCGTTTCAGCAGAATTAAGGTTGAAGAAAATAGAAGAAATTCGTCCTAATTTTTCACCAGAAAGTTCCATTGCTTCAATTGTATTTGCAAAAGTTGGCGCTTCAGGATTCGCAGTAATTGCATCTATTTCTGCTTTTGCTTCTTCAATTGCTTGGATAAAAGCAGGTTTGTAGTCTTCATTTTTGATTTTAGAAAAAGGAGCACTTTCAAAAGGTGTTTCAAATTTTTCTAATAACGGATTTGCCATTTATAGTGTATTTTTTTAGTTAAAATATATTTGTTTGAACTCTTTCAAATTCTAATCCAAATGTAAGAAATCTGACAAATCGTCAAATTTAATGTGTGATTAATTTAGAGTTATTTACATTTGTTTTAAAGTAATCAATTATGAGTGTAGCGTTAATATTCAATCAAAAACCAACAGAAGAGTGGCAAAGAAATTTACAAGAATTGTTGCCAGATACGAAAGTTGAAGTTTATCCAAATATCTCAAATCCAGATGATGTAGAATTTATTGCAACTTGGAAACCGCACAAAAATTATGTGGCTGAATTTCCAAATCTAAAAGTTGTACAATCTGTTGGAGCAGGAATTGACCATTTATTGCATACCAAAATTCCAGATTCAATAAAAGTGACACGTATTGTTGATCCTGCATTGAAGCAAGAAATGTTTGAACATGTTTTGGCTTGTGTTATGACTTCAATGAAAAATTTGTTGACGTATTATAAAGATCAAGTTCGTACAGAGTGGAAGCCTACTACTTATCAAAATATCAAGGAAACAACTATTACTATTTTAGGATTAGGTAAAATCGGAAAGTTAGTAGCGGAGCAATTTGTTGCTTTAGGTTTTCAAGTCAAAGGTTGGTCGAATTCGCCTAAAAATATAAATGGAGTAGAATCTTTTTCAGGAAAAGAAGGCTTGAATGCTGCGATTTCTAATACTAATTTTATTGTCAATATTTTGCCTTTGACAGATGATACAGAAGGTATTTTGAACAAAGACTTTTTTGCACAATGTTCAGCTCATACAGTTTTGGTTAATGTTGGTCGTGGAGCACATTTGTTCGAAAAGGATTTATTAATTGCAATCGAAGAAAAACAAATAAAAGAGGCGTATTTAGATGTTTTTATAGAAGAACCTTTACTTGAAAATCATCCTTTTTGGACGAATGAAAATGTTTATGTAACACCTCATATTGCGAGTGTTACAAATGCAACAACAGCTCTAAAACAAGTTGCAGATAACTACAATAAAATGAAAAATAACGAGACTTTATTGAATGAAGTTTCATTAGAAAGAGGATATTAGATATACCAAAATGACGTAAGATTTTGTTAAAAAGACGCATTTGTGTTTTTACTTGTCAAAAAAATCTTTTAACATTGTATTCGAAAAAATAAAAGCTAAAAATGAGTGATTATATTCAACTTTATTCAATTGATAATATTTTAAGAACTTACAAAGAAGAAGCAACCGATCGTCGGTTAGCAATCTTTGACGTAGGTCCTGAAAACAATTATTATTTTGTAAAACGAAAACCTTATAAGTTTACGTCGCTTGGGTTGATTTTAATTACTGCAGGAACATGTGAAATCACGGTGAATTTAGAACCAACGTTAATCAAACGTGATGATATTATTGTGGTTCTTCCAGGTCAGTTGTTCGAGATTATAGAGCATTCGGCTGATTTTGCCGTTCAAGCAATCTTCATTGATTCAGATTTGATTATTGAAGCTGGTTTTCACGTGAAATCCAATAATTTAGTAGAATTTTTGTCATCTAAATATCCTAAAATCATTTCTTTAGATAAAAAGATTGTACGTGATATGCGCTACAATTTGAACAAGATTAGTAAATATACTATCAAGAACGAAAATATCTTTGCAAAAGATTTGGTTTTACATCATTTTTCAGTCTTGATGTACGAGATGGGAAATTACTACAACCAAGCTGTAATGGCGAAAAGTACTACGAAAGAAGTCAGAAAGGAGGAATTAGCTAAACAGTTTTTGTATTTAGTTTCAACTCATTTTCGTCGTCAGCGTAATGTACAGTTTTATGCAGATGAAATGTTTATAAGTCGTAAGCATTTAACCAAAATCATCGTTGAAGTCTTTAATAAATCACCCAAACAAATCATTGCCGAAGCCATTGTGCTAGAAGCAAAGGTCTTGCTAAAGAACCCAAAATATAGTGTTTCTGATGTTGTGACAGAATTAAATTTTATAGACACCTCAGTTTTTAGTAAATTTTTCAAAAATTATGCAGGTGTTTCGCCTACAACTTTCATCGCTTCTAACTAATAATTGATGTAAATCAATGCAAATGTGAAAACTTTCTAAAAACGTCTTTTTGACATATTATTACGTTTATTTCGCTAACTAATTTGTTAAATTGGATAGACCTTTGTTGCTCAAATTTTAATTGATGCGTCTTTTAGTAGATAATCGATACATGAAATTTGAATGAAAAGAATTTTATGGTGGTAGATTTTACAAAAAAAATATTTGCACATATTTCAGCAATCGGTGGTTATGTGCCAGAGAATAAACGAACTAATTCCGATTTAGAAAAGATTACAGACACTTCTGATGAATGGATTGTAAAAAGAACGGGAATTAAAGAACGTCGTATTTTAGAGGAAGGTTTAGCGACTTCTGATATGGCGGTTAGTGCAATTCAGAATTTAATTGATACATACAAAAAAGACATCAAAGATGTTGATGCGTTGATTGTTGCGACTTCTACACCAGATATGTTGATGCCTGCTACAGCAAATATTGTATGCGAAAAGTTAGGAATAGAGAATGTTTGGGCATTTGATATGAATGCAGCTTGTTCTGGATTTTTATATGCGTTGGACATGGGCGCTTCGTTGATTGAAAGTAGACGTTACAAAAATGTTTTGGTCATTGGAGCTGATAAAATCAGTGCGTATGTAGACATCAAAGATCGTTCGACAAATATTTTGTTTGGAGACGGAGCAGGAGTGGTTTGGTTAGAGCCTACAAACGAAGAAGGAATTTTAGATGCTTTGTTACAAAGTAACGGAACTGGAAAAGAATTTTTGAATATAGAAGGAGGTGGTTCTTTGTATCCAGCGAGTTCACAGTTGTTGGTTGATGAAAAACGTTACATTAGACAAGATGGAAAAATTGTATTCAAAAATGCAATTCAATCGATGAGTGATACGTGTGTTAATGTTTTGAAACGCAACGATTTTTCTGTAGAAGATGTAAATTGGTTGGTTCCGCATCAAGCAAATAAACGAATTATTGACGCTGTTGGTAATGAAATTAATATTGAAGAAGGTAAAACTTTAATCAATATTGAGAATTACGGAAACACAATTGCAGCGACAATTCCGTTGTGTATTTGGGAAAATACATCAAAATTAAAGAAAGGAGATTTATTGATGTTGACAGCCTTTGGCGCAGGCTTCTCTTGGGGAGCAAGCTTATTGCGTTGGACAATTTAATCAATAAAATCATATATTTTTGTTCATAAAGAACGGCAATTTCTTGTCGTTCTTTTTTTATTGTAAACCATTAAATTCTTCACCGCACTTCTTGCATTTGAACACATTTTTATAGTAAATAGGGTAGACCCAAAATATGATAGAAGATAATAAAGAAAGTAAGCCTTTTCCACCTTTCATTGACTTGTAATTGCTGTAATACTCATTGCTTCCACATTTTGGACAAACAAGAATTTCATCCAAATCATTGGTGTAATTTGAAGCATCAATTTCTTCTAAAACTTTCATGGCGCGATCAGTATCTTCTTTCTTAATTTTTACTTTCACACCACCAATTGCATTCGATAAAAACTGATTCATCCCAACCGAATGTTCATCAAAAACAAAAGCATCAATTTGTTCACTTTCTAATTTTGAACGTAAAATATGTGCTTCAATAGGGTTTTCAAATGTTTTTAATGTAATAAGTTCCATGCTAATTGTGTTAAATATTCAATTCAATATCCGATATAAAATTAGTTCTTTTTATCTTAATGTCTTAAATTTTTTAGTAGATGAAAAATGTAATTCAATGTTTATTTTTAATTGTATTGATGATGAATACGACACATGCGCAAAACCTAAAACAAGTTGCTTATAAAGATGGTTCGCAAAAATTGAACGGTTTAATAACCGATAATATAACAAAGAAAAGTCCAGGAGTTTTGATTTTACCTGCTTGGAAAGGAGCTGATAACGAAGCAAAAAAAGCCGCAATAGATTTAGCAAAAGAAGGTTATATTGCGTTTGTTGCAGATATTTATGGAGAAGGAAACAATCCGAAAGATAATGCGGAAGCGGCTAAAATAGCAGGAAAATATAAGTCTGATCATGCAGCTTATCAAAAACGAATTGATTTGGCGTTGAAAGAGTTAATCAAAGCTGGTGCAGATCCAAGTAAAATTGCTGTAATTGGTTATTGTTTTGGAGGAACAGGCGCATTAGAAGCTGCTCGTGCACAATTAGCTGTTGTTGGCGTTGTTTCTATTCATGGTGGATTAGCAAAAGATTCGGCTCGAAAAAATATTCCTCTTAAAACAAAAGTTTTGATTGAACATCCTGCTGAAGATGAATCTGTAAAACCCGAAGATATTTCGAATTTAGTAATTGAAATGAACGAAGGAAAAACTGATTGGCAAATGATAACTTACGCAAATTCAAAACACACGTTTACCAATCCAGAATCACCTGATTACAATAAATTAATGGCAGATAGAGCTTGGCAACATACATTATTGTTTTTAGAAGAAGTATTGAAATAAAACCGTCAATTCGAGTGAGATTCTTTTTAGAGTTTTGTATCGAGAATAAGGTTTTAGAAGATAAAATTTATCTTAATTCTCGATACAATTTTAATAAAAACCGTAATATGTAAATCTACTGAATAAACAATTGTATCATTTCATACCAAAAAGCAGCTGTAAAAAAGCCTACAATAATACTGATTCCAATAATCAAATTGGTTAGTTTGGTGTTGAGTTTAAATTGTTCCGCAATAATACTCGATGTCACTAAAGTAGGCATAGCAGCTTCAAAAATAGAGATTTTAGCTACATCACCTTTTATTCCAATTACGATGGCTAAAAGCATTACAACTGCAGGTGCAATCATTAATTTGTAAACCATAGACATCGAAATTTGTGACCATAATTTTCTCCAACCATTAAACTTTAATTGCAATCCAACCGAAAATAAAGCCAATGGACCTACGGTTGCAGCTAATTTGTCGAAGAATGGTTCTGCAGGAGATAAGTCGATAAATTGAGATAAAATCAATGCACTAATACAACCTAAAAATGGAGGGAAAGTAAATAATCGTTTCAAGATAAATTTAGAATCTATTGCTCCAGATCCATTGCTTCCTCCTTTTAATGCAGAAACTATTCCGATGGTTGATAAGCACAAAAACATGGTTTGATCACAAATAATCGCAATACTTAAATATTTTTCTCCATAAAATGCTGAGATCAAAGGGAAACCAATAAAAGATGTATTGCTATAGCCGCTTGCCAATTCCAATGTTCTTCTCGAACGCTCCGAATAGCCTTTTGCTTTGCTGTAGAATTTCATGTAAAACAAACTTCCAACGGCAATAATGACAGTCGAAAAGATAGGGAATAGCATCTCTTGCGACCATTCTACTTTTGGTAAATACTTAAACGAGACTGCTGGTAAAGCCAAATATAAGATCCACGTATTGATCCCTTTATGTGCATCAGGATGTATAGATTTTGTTGCTTTAAACACCATTCCGGCGATTATGCAGACTGCGATTAATATAAAGTTTACCATTTTTAGATATTTGGAATGCAAAGTTACAATCCCATTTTTTTTTACCCTTAAGATATCACTTTTTATTCAATGCTTATTTTTTATAAAATGGCAAGATTAGATATATTTAATTTATTATTATTGAAAATTACTTTTGAATAACAATTTTCATTTTCCAAAATAGCTGTAAATGGAGTAGGAGTTATTGTATCAGTTGTAGGAAACCAAGTTGTTTTAATAAAGTAATTTGGTAATAATATTTTCCCTTCATCTGAGCCATTAGTACCAAAAGTTTCAAAATCTCCTTTCCAGAATTTAGATGTTGTTTTCTCTTCTAATACCAGATTGGTAGCTTCAATATCAGTTGTAGGTAAACCAATTTCAGAAATTCCTAAAATAGAATGTTGATCAAATTCTGCATCGTTCTCATAAGCTAAATTATAATGTGTAATCATCTCAGCAAGATTTCTACTTCCGTCATAGAAATAAAAAGATTGTGCATTCCAATTTTCGAAGTTTGCAATATGTTGATCAGTATTGGTGTTTAGGATTTTAGTTTTATTTTGTATCCAATCAAATGCCTTTTCGAATTGATTTTTACAAACTAAAAAACTGAAATGATAAATATATTCTTCGTCCGATTTTATAAAAGTTAATCTTGTCCAACCAACTTGTAAGCTAAACTGATTTTCGGTTTCTTCAATTAAATCAAAAGCTAAAATAGTCGTATAAAATGATTTCGTTTTTTCTAACTCATTTGTAAACAATTGTAATTCTCTTATTTTCATTCTGCGATTTTTTATAAAAGTAAATCAACAAAAAAGAAGAAAGTAACAAGTTGAATTGATTTAATTAATCGCGTTATAAGAAAACTGTTTAATCTACTTCATACTCCAATAAGGCGAGATATGGATTACCTTTTAACTCAAGAACTTTTGCAAAAGCAGGTTCAGTTTTGTAACCATTCTTTTTAAGTTCGATGATTTTGTTTTTGAATGACTCGTCAAATTTTTCAAGTAGTTTCGCCTCAATGAGCATATGTCGATAGGCATTTTGTTCGGTTGGAATCTTATTCTCTAAATAAATCTCAATTTCAAACGTATCAATTCTAAAATTACACGTCAAACAAATTTCGTTATTGTTTGTTAATTGATCGATTTTGAATTCAATATGATGAGAAAAATTCTTTGATAAATGATTTGCGGCCTTTTCAAAATTAGACGTTTCACCAATAATATCAATGTCACTATTTTCAATATTGATTTCAATGGGAATTGTACCTACTACAATAGGTTTGTATTCGTCAAGTTTTTCTAAAATTTGATGATTGCGCAACAAATGAAACACATTGTGTTGTATTTCATTTCCGTGTTCTAAATAATCAATGGTAAGAAAATTTTGCATCATTTTATTCTCATCATAGTTACCAAAGAAGTAGCAGCATGCGTTTCTTTGTTCGTTGTTTCGTCAACTACAAAAATCTCTGTGCGTATGGTACTAATTTTTTTTCCGCCTTTTATCACATAGGCTTTTGATAGTAAATAATCACCCAAAGCAGGTCGCAAATAATTCACCTTTAACTCAACTGTTATCACATAACAATCGTCGTCATAGTGAGAAACAGCAGCATAACCAGATGAAACATCAACTAAAGAAGCAATCATAGCACCATTAAACATTCCATGTTTACGTGTCATCATTTCTTGTTTCGGAATCTTAATCGAAACATAGTCTGTTTCGCATTCAATAAGTGATGCGTTATAAAATTTTAAGGTTTCCGAACGATTAAAACTTGCTTCTACTAATTCTCTTTTTTCTGGCGTCATATAAAATTGCTTTCAACAAATATAGAGATTTGTCGAAAGCAATTTCAGTTATGCAGTTACGTTATTCAAGTTTTCTTCTCTGATAATTGTATTTTGATGCGACAAAATTACTTTATCCAAACCGCGGTAATAATTCCCTTTGTCGACGGTAATCAATAAATTATTTTTCGGAATTTTATTGATAATCTTATCGTTCGGGAAATGTTGTTTCGAGTTTTTGAAGGTAATAAATACATCATCTTCAGTTAGATTTTTGACATCATCTTCCGAAATAATATCAATCAATTCATAAGGTAAATAAAGTTGATCGAAGATATAATGAAACGTTTTAAGACGCTTTCCGTTCAATTCTTTGCTATGTTGCAAAAAGTTTCTTAATCTATGTACAACAGCGTAGAAATTACCTACCAAAGGCGGTTTGGGAATATTACGCTCGAACAAGCAACCATCAATCAAACTAAGCGGAAGTTTGATATTCAATTCATCTGTTTTTACATTGTATAGATGACGATAATCCAAACCTCTTCTCTTGAATTCTTCGATAATATGATCTTTTAGCGCAGGAACTGTAATAGGCAATTGTTGGTTGATAAAATCGACCAGTTTTTCATCTGATATAGGAGCTAAATTAAGCTCAGAAATGTTTTGTGACATACAATAAATAGTTAAAATAAAACAATTATTGTATTTCGATAATAGGGGATTTTTCGTTGTTTTTGGATGAACTCCCGTATTGTTTTACCACCGTGGAGACTCCTCTCGGTTGGTATCGTTTTCTACGATTCGAAATACGATGTAAAACTACATAAAAAATTGAATATCTAGTAATCTATTCTAATAATTTTATTTTAAAACGATTATTTAGAATTTTATTCTAAATAGGGTTTTGTTTCAAGAATAAAGTTTTGAATAATTACTTGATTTGTTTTTTAATATTCTATTACATAGATAGATCGTAATAGAAGATTTTATATAGAAGTCAGTATTTCAAACATAGTATTTTCATCGTAGATGAAAACTATTGTATATCTATTCGTCTCTAGTTGTAAACTATAAACCTATGTCTCTATGTGGTTAAAACTTTTGTATTTTAAATTAGATGTGACCCTGAAACGAGTTCAGGGTGACAGAAGATGTTTCGACAAGCTCAACATGACAGTAAATGTCATTCAGAATGGAGCTTTAGCGGAATGAAGAATCTAAGCTTTCTCAACAAGAGATATTTCGAATTCGCTATTATAAATAGAGATTTAGAAAATTTTACAAATAATTAAGATAATTTTAATTGTTTGCCGAAAATTATTTTATACATTTGAATAACAAAGTAATTAAAAAATGAAGTTTACGTGCTTATATATGTCGATTCGCAAACAGGTTTGGAATATCCAGACGTGGGAAAGTCATGTATACTAAAAAGAGATTTTATTTTTTAATATATTTTATGTTTCCCCGTCAAGTTTCGATGGGGATTTTTTTTGAACAAAAACAACAATTACCCATATAAAATTAAAAACAATGCAAAGTTTACAACAATTAACGATCCCAGTTTGGCCCTTAGAGGACAACACAATCTTAAACAATGTTTCGGTAACATTTCAACTTTTTGGACTTCCATTAGGAACAGCTCCAGTCATTTTGATTAACCATTCCTTACACGGAGATTCAGATTGTACCTATCATTGGGATGGGGTCATGGGAAAAAACAAAGCAATTGATCTTAATGAGTATACGGTAATCTGTATAGATATTCCTGGAAATGGCGTTTCCCAAACCATAAAGTACGACTATATTCCACGCGATCACATTACAGCACGCGATGTAGCGGTGTTGTTTTGGTTGACGTTATTTGAATTGGAAGTAGACGAGATTTTTGCCATTATTGGTGCAGACTTAGGTGGAGGATTAGCGTGGGAAATGGCATGTTTGTTCCCGAATAAGGTGCTGAATATTATTCCGATAGCAGCAAGTCCTAAGACTACAGATTGGTTGGTAAAAGAGCCAACTGCCAAAAGCGAATACCTGAAATCTATTTTCTATTCTATAGATATATCACGCAATAGAGGTGATATATTGCAAGTTTCACAATACATCAAATCGAAGATACATGTGATTTATGTGAAGGACGGAAACTTGTTCAATAAAGCAGAATTGAAACGTTATTACGCCAAACTGCAAGAGTTTAACAAACATGTGCAGTTTCATGAAATAGAACAAATAGAAAACAACGAATTATTGAAAGCCAATATCGATGAGGTAGAAAAAATAGTAGACGGCATCCTCGAAAAAGAGTTTATCAATAATGTCGCATAACCCAAAAAGCTCCTGTGAAGGAGCTTTTTTTAAATATAAGTTTTAAGAAATAAAGTTAAAATAATTAGATGGTAATTTAGTTATTTTATATGACGAAGTATCTTCATTATATATTAAAAAATCTACTGAACCATTATTTATGTTTTCTATTAATTTTTTTTCTAGTTCTGCTAATTTATTTTTTTGAATAACTCTTTTAGATTTACCTAAAATATTATTTAGTTTCAATTCTTTATTAGTCATTTCTTTTTCAATTTTATTCTGAATTAATTTAATAAAATCATCATATTCATCAATGACAGTTTCAATTTTATCTTTAAGGATTTTGTCATTTATAAATAAATTTGTTAATAAATGGTTGATTATATCAAGCAATATTTGTAGGTGTTCTTTTTTAGGAGTTTCAATTTCGTGTAAAGCATCATTTCCAAGAAATCTGATTGAATGTAATCTTTTTGATTCACTAATAGTTAAATGCCCTTTTTGATTCAATAAATCTATTCTTTCTTCCAAACTTCCTTTTTTTATTTTTAAAAAATTACATATAGCTTCTATTGTAGCTCTTAATCCTCCTGCTGTTAGTATTAAAGCATTTACTTTAAAAGCGTTTATAGTTTCGATATATATTTCTTTTATTTTGTTAGGTAGATATCTTTTATAAGAAATTTCAGAACCATTTTTTAAATAAGGGGGATATATAAATTCATCTTCAAAATATTCAATTTCATTATAATCGTTTTCATAATGCATTTCTGAATCACCATATAAATGTAGAAATGAAATTGTTTCACAACCTTCACATTGTGTAATAAAATATTTATTAGACCATTGAAAGTATCCATCTTCCGAGTTGCCATTTTTTATAACTTTATGTAAATATGTGTGATTTCTGTCTCCTTTACAATTACGACAAAATAGTTTTTTAGAATTATTATTCATAGTTTTTATTTTGTTTATCAAAATTTATCTACTCAAATATATCAAAAAATCACAATCAAACCCATTATTGTAAAACTACAATTTCACAAATTTCTTCCCAGTTTCATTCGTGTTTTCTTCGACCGTTCTTCGACGAGAATGCCGTTTTTCCGAAGATTCGTCGAACAATGGTCGAACGATGGTCGAACAAGCTAAAAATTGACTAAAAATACGAATCTTATCTACCTATGATGAATAGAGGTTTAGCGAGATTTTTATTTTGCTACAATACTATTATTGAATAAAAAGCAACCGGACAAAAGTGGACAAATGTGGACAGAAGCGGACAAATGTGGACACAAAATTGGGTTTTTGTAAATGGTGTTGTTTCTGTTGCTAACTTTATGAATATTAACAATAAAAACTTCCAGTTATGGCAGAAATTAAAAAAGGAATCCTTGGTGGATTCTCAGGAAAAGTGGGAACTGTAGTAGGCGTTAATTGGCGCGGTAAGGACATTATTCGCAGTTTACCAAAAAAATCGAAAAGGCGACCTACTGATTTGCAGCTGATGCAACAGATCAAATTCAAAAAAGTGATTGGTTTCTTGCAACCAATTCGTCCTATTCTTAATCTGTATTTTGGGAATAGAGTTGGGCTAAAATCGCGCTACAACATTGCAACGTCTTATACGCTGAGCAATGCATTGGAAATGGTGAATGATTTGCCTGTTATTGTATTGGAGCGTGTATTGGTATCAAAAGGTGATTTGGTTGGCTTTTTTCAACCTACGATAGATACGGCTGGTGGGGATACTTTCCAAATGAATTGGGAAGATAATTCTGGAAAAGGTAATGCGCTACCAACAGATCTTGTGAATGTTGTTTGCTATTGCGAAGAACTAAATTCGTTCGAAGTGTTTCAAAATATTGAGACTCGTAATTCTATGATTATAGATATTGCTTTACCAACGTATTACAATGGCAAAAAGGTTAACTTTTGGGCGTTTCTGAATAGTGAAACGAAGACAATGGCGAGTACTAGTATCTATCTTGGCGAGCATACAGTTGTGTAAGTTTAGTTGTGAAATGCAGTTCGTTGATTGGAGTAATTTTTCGGTACAATACTCTGATTAACGGCGTAGAAAAGTGAAGAGAAATTGTATCGAAAATAGAGTTTTATAGATGTTGTTCAAATTTATTTTAACAACATAGAGACATAGTTTTGACAATGATGACTTGTAAAGATTAGTTGAAAATACAAATAGATAAGCAACTAATTTCAACGCAAAATCATTTGGTTCTATGTCTCTATGTGGTTATTTTTTTGGAAAGTGGATATATATTATCTTTTGAACTTTATGCTTGGTGTAAAACTCTGACAGAACCTTACTTATATTAATGGTTTTAATCCTAAAACTGTCCAATTATCCACTGGTTTATTATCTAACACAATCGATTTGAGTACTCTACGAGAGGAAAAGAGATAGTTTGGTTATGCGTAGAGGAATGTTTATTGTTTTGTAAATATTTGGTTATTATATGTTTATGTTGTAAATTGGTTAGTCCTAACCCTAACTAAATATATGAAAAATGATTTATTTTCACAAAATGATGGAGAGGCATTAAAGGATATGAAACTCCTACTACTAGAATTCCAAAAAACTTTTCTACTGTTAGAAGAAAGTCAGAAATTCTATGATAATGCAGACCTAAAAAGTTTGCTTAACGTGAGTGACAAAACGTTGTATCGGATGAGGAAAGCGAATAAGATTCCTTATATTAAGTTTGGAAATAAATTCTATTATCCAAAACAGTTTTTTAACCAAATGGCTCTTTGATAAGAGCTTTTTTTGTGGGGGTAGTTTTTGTATTTTGGTATATTGTTTATTAGTTTTGTAGATAAAATTTAGATAAAATTATGAACGAAACTGTAACAGTTGACGAAGCTATTTCAAAAGGACATAGAATGATTACTTATCCTGTTTTAGCAATTACCATTGGGATTTTTGGAATTACATTTTATTTAGGTAGCCAAAAATTTATTCCTACTTGGGGATTTCCTGTTGGTTTTATCTTTGCAATGGTTGTTAGTTGGTTATGGTGGAGTTTTATGATTACGAAATGGAGAATTTGGGCTTTTGAGAATGTTAGAAATATTCATGAACTAAAGAAACGAGCAATTCAAGAAAAATTAATTTGCTCAGACAATAGTATTTTCGGAAAGACAGAAATTCGTACTACAAAAGACGTAGAAAAATTAAATACGCTGTCAAATAAATTCAATCAAGAAGATGTTTTTCAAGATGATTTGACGATTTCTAACGAAACAATTATTTATTATGCAAAAGGTAAAAATTTTGTTGAGATGGCGATTATGTGTATCTCTTTTGGTTTTGGTGTCTATTTGCTTCTAATAGATCATAGTTATACTGTTGGTTCTATTTTTTCTATTGCAGGTGCGTTTTGTGCTTACAAGAACTATAAAGAGGCAACTAACAAAGAACCTCAAATCATAATTAATGACAAAGGAATTAAAACAATATCAACAGATTTTTATAGTTGGGACGATATTTATAATGAAGAAGCCATTAGCAAAAGTTCAGGAAAACATACGAGTTATTACTTAAGTTATTATCACCCAGATGGTGCAGAACGTTTGTTAATTGACGATTATAATACGGATATAAGAAGTTTGAATAAATTACTGATTTTATATCGTGGTAGAAGTAAGAAAACAATATCAAACCGATAACATTCGTAATAATTTTACAAATTATAGCTAGTAATATCCCAAAAAGCTCTTTGATAAGAGCTTTTTTTATGAGGTGTTGGGAGTGGTTGAGATAGTGTGTATATTGGGGTATTGTTGAATGAAATGCAGAAATGACAACTTTTTTGTAAAACTGATTTTGTTTATTTTTGTAAAGAAATATTGTTAAGTTTAATTTTGTAAAATGACCCTGACTGATAGTATTGGAAAAATTATAACCGAAATAAAATATTGCTATAACCCAGAAAATGAGTATGGATTACAGGAGTTTGAGTCTTTTATAAAAATTGATAATGATAAAGTAATTCAAATTCCTTACTTTCCAACAGAAGAATGGAATGAAAGTAAAACTTTAAAAAAGTTTGAATTAGCAAGGAAAGTTGAATCTAAAGCAATAGAATTAATTTTAAATTTAAAAATCATTAATTATCATTTTAAATATTTCGAAAATGAACTTGATGAAATGGAGAAAGCAATAATTGAGCTTGAAAATGGACTATATATTACTGAGAAAAATGGACCATTTGGATTAACTGATGTTGATTTGCATATTATGAATACAACAGAATTTCTAAAATTAAAGGAAAATATTGAATCAAAATTTGAAATAAAACCTTTAATAATTCAATAATAATATCACTATAGCTAATTATTTATTAATAAAAGCTGGTATAGTTTTTAAATAGAAAAAAATATAGTAATACTCAAAAAGCTTCTAAATCACTAAAGATTTAGAAGCTTTTATTGGTTTTATAGTATTGGTATTCAGGATTGAATTGAGGGTGATTTTAACCTCTAAAATGTCCTACCCATTCTTTGAATTTACCAAATTGTTCTAATAGAAAAGATTCTTTTTCTTCTTCCTCTTGTGATGAATCTGATCCAATAGGTAGAATATGTTCAAAATAAGTTCCTTTTAAAACTTTATTCAATAAACCTTCACCCATAAATGGTTTATCATCGTTCAACGTTTTAGTTGCTTTTAATAAATGACGAATGTCGTATTGTAATGGATTAATGTCTGGAACTTGCTTATTTAAATTAAGTAATTCATAAACTGCAATACGTGCGGTACGAACAGAACTTTCCATTGTGAAAACTACATCGTTATTGGTTTCTACAAATTGACCAACTAAACCTAGATTCTTACACTCAGCTGGAACTACTTGTGGGCGATCTCCTTTTGCTCTAGGCATAAACATAGATGTGATGTAAGGCATATAAGCAGAACGAGTGATTGTATTCTCTATAACGTCGTCTATTTGGTCTTCAATTCCTAAATGATAACATAATTCTGTTAGGATTTCGTTTCCTGTACAAGTAGGCATTGTTTTCTTGATGTAGTTTCCTTCTTTATCCATAAATAATGCATAAACCCAAAGAACTAAAATATCATCTGGTTGTGTAGGAAAATGTGGTTGACGATTACACGTAAAACTCATTAACCAATTAGAATCTGTAATGGTAATAATTCCGCCTGTAACCGTTTGACCTGAATATGGATCATTAACAGAATATTCTTTTAGTTTTTCTACTAACGCAGAAGGTTTACAAGTTAAAGTAACAGATTCCCATGAAGATTTTTCAATATTCCCACAAAATTTTTCTGGACGACCAAAAATAGGAGATTTGGCAGAAAGGTTTTTCCATAGTTTCCATCCTGCACTTTGACCACTTGTATTATTATCTATCGCTAAGACTGGAGCTGTTGTATTATCTCCATACGCAGTATCTTCTGTCATGGAACCAGTAGTTACAATAACATAATCATTTGGTGTGACAGGAATAATTACATCTTGTCCATCTTGTTCTGTTATAATTCCTTTGACTACTTTTCCTTCTGTATTAATTAATAAATCTAAATCTTTAACTAGTGTATTTAACTGAATTTTTACTCCTTTTTCTTTTAACCATTTACCTAATGGCGTAACAAAAGTGTCGTATTGATTGTATTTAGGAAATACCAATGAAGAAAGATCATTTAAACCATCAATCGCATGTAAAAAGCGATGCATATATAATTTGAACTCTAGTAAACTATGCCAATTTTCAAAGGCAAACATTGTACGCCAAAATGTCCAGAAATTACTTTCTAAGAAAGATTGATTAAAATAATCTTCAATCGTTATGTCGTCCAATTCTTCTTTTTTCTTCAACAAAAGTTTGATAATAGCTAATTGATCTTTCTTATTCAAACCAAATTTACTAAAGTCTTTTACTTTCCCTTTTTCATGAATTAAACGTGCAATAGAATAATTAGAATCATTATCATTTACTAATCTATATTCGTCTAAAACACTATAAGGTTCTGGTAACTCTAATGCAGGAATGTCTTGGAAAATATCCCATAAATTCTCGTAGGTACAATCCATTTCTCGACCTCCTCGAATTATGTAACCATCTTTTGCATTTCCAGCTCCATCTAACGAACCTCCTTCGACCTGAAGTTGTTCTATAAATGTGATGTTCTCTGGAGTGAAATGTCCGTCTCGAATAAAATAATAAGCAGTAGCTAAACCTGCAATACCACTTCCTACAATATATACCTTACTGTCCTTATAAGATTTTGTAGGAATTCCTTTATTGCGTTGGTAATTTCCTATTTGATCAGAGAAAGGATAAGATTTTTCTGGAGTGTTTCTTGGTGTTTCTTTACTCGCATCTGGTTGATGATCAATATTTCCGTAGATAGTAGAATGATTTAAAACGTTGTCAAATTTTGAAGTAACTTTATTCATAATTATTTATTTTAAGATTCTAGAATAAAATTACGCTTTATTATTTTTCTAAAGTATCCCGAAATTCGTCATTTGTATCCCAAATTTCTTTTTTTATATATGTTGTTGTTTTCTATATTGTTGAGGTGAAATAGAAGTGTATTTTTTAAAAAACCGACCAAAAGATGAAGAAGAGTTGAAACCTAGATCTAATGCTATTTGGACAATTGTTTTCTCTGAATAGCCAAGTAAAACATATGCTTCTTTTAATAAATATTCGTCAATAATAACATGTGGAGTTTTCTTAGTTGCTTTTTTTACAAGGTGAATCAAATATTTATTTGTAATAAATAATTGATCTGCATAAAACTGTACGTCTTTGTGAGCGATAACATTTTCTTGTACAAGTTGTGTAAACTTACAAAATAGAGTGTTGATTTCGCGAGAATGATTTTTATTTTCTTTTGAATATTGTTCAGCAATTATAGAGGCAGATTCAAGTAGTAAAGTGAAAATAATCGATCGAATAATATCTTCTAAGAACAAAACATTTCTTTCTCGTTGCTCTTGAAGATAATTGATTAGCATAAAAAGATTATTCGCTTCTTTTTTATTTGCCTTACAAACTGTAAAGTTTTGATGTGTAAACAAATTAAGTTTATCAATAAAGAAAGGATTAGAAATGTTTTTAAGGAGAAAATTTTTCTCAAAAAATAACAATTTCATTCTGAAATTAGAGCTGGTATCTAAAATTTTCAAAACAGTAGATGGAGCAGAAATTAAGAATTCATTTTGAGTAATACAATATTTCTGAGAATCTATCTCAACTTCTATTGAGCCAGATAAACAAATACAAAATGCATAAAAGTCGATTCGAAATGATCTTTCAGGAAACGCAAAAATTGGATTTCCTGATGAGATATAATATAGTTTATTACAATTTACGCCATAAAAAGACAAGGTCTCTTTTAGATTTTCATAGTTTTTCATGCTTGAAAATAATAGTTGGTTAGATCGTTTTTTAGGGTAGTAGAATTGATAAAGCTAAAATAAGAATTGTTTAGTAAGTAATTAAATACAATAAGGTATTTTAACTGTATTCTAATGTAGAAGTTATTTTCACATCATCTTAGTAGTTCAGAAATAGGAAATTTAATTAATATAATCAGTGAACTATCGAGTAACAATGTTGAATGATTTAAGCGTTTTTTTGTAACAAGTAATACTTTTCTAATTGTGTAGTTTGTTTCGGTTGAGATAAATTACCTTTGCAAAAAATCCGTTATGTTTTCTGCCATCAAGAAAAAATTAAATTCAGATCCCGTTTATAATCTCCATTTTATTTTAATGTGTTTGAGTTCGTTGTTGTTTTCAGCGAGTTTCAATATGATGATTCCCGAGTTACCAGCTTATTTAAGTAGTATGGGAGGAGCAGAATACAAAGGATTTATTATTGCATTATTTACACTGACTGCGGGAATTTCGAGACCTTTTAGTGGGAAATTAACAGATAAAGTGGGACGTGTGCCTATCATGGCAGTTGGTTCTATTGTCTGTTTTGTATGCGGAATTTTGTATCCTGTTTTAACAACCGTTTCAGGCTTTTTATTTTTGAGATTAGTACACGGCTTTTCGACAGGTTTTAAACCTACTGCAACAGCAGCTTACATTGCGGATATTATTCCGCGCGAACGTTGGGGCGAAGCATTGGGCTTGCACGGAATTTGTTTCAGTATCGGAATGGCAATTGGACCTGCATTGGGAAGTACAATTACATTATATTCATCGATTAATGTGATGTTTTTTACGTCTTCGTTTTTTGCATTATTGTCAATATTGATTTTATTCAATATGAAAGAAACCTTACAAAACAAACAGAAGTTTTCGTTCGGATTACTAAAGATTTCGAAACAAGATGTTTTTGCAAAAGAAGCTTTACCAGCGGCGTTGATTACGTTTCTTTCTTATGTCGCTTATGGTTCTATATTGACGTTAATTCCAGATTGGACCGAACATTTAGGTTTTCAAAATAAAGGTGTTTTCTTTATTGTATTTACAATATCATCGATGATGGTTCGTTTCTTTGCAGGTAAGATATCTGACCAAAAAGGGCGTGTGTTGGTGATAAAATTAGGATTGGTTTTATTGATTGTTGCATTGGTACTTTTAGCTTCTATTGATGCAAAAATAGGGTTGATTTTAGGTGGTTTGATGTATGGAATTTCAACCGGAATTCTTTCTCCTGCACTAAATGCTTGGACGATAGATTTTAGTAAACCTGATGAACGTGGAAAAGCTATGGCAACTATGTATATCGCGATGGAAGCGGGGATAGGACTTGGAGCATTGTGTGCAGGTTGGTATTTTCAGGATTATTTGGATCGCATTCCGATGGTGATTTATGTTTCGGCATTTATCTGTCTTTTGGGAACCATTTACATGCTGAAATTTAAGAATAAGCCTCAAACAATTTAATTGAAAGAAATGAAAGCAGAATTATATCAATTTATAGCACAACAAATCGAAGATAAAATAACGTATTTGAATGGTTTGATTGACGATTTACGCGCCTCTAACAATGATACCAAAAGTAGTATGGGCGATAAATATGAAACATCGCGCGAAATGATGCAACAGGAAATTACTCGAATTCAAAACCAATTGAATGAAGTCTTGATTCAGCAAGACATCTTTTCTAAAATAAAAATTGTGGAGAACAAAACCATTGGTTTAGGAAGTTATGTTGAAACTACGATGGGAAATTTCTGTATGGCATGTAGTTTTGGAGAAATTATTTTCGAGAATAAAAAGATATTTATTCTATCAACTCAAACCCCTTTGGCTAAAATCTTGGTTGGAAAATCGGAAAAAGATTCGTTCGAAATGAATGGAAAGTCGTTTCAGATTACGAAAGTTGATTGATGAATTTTATATTTAACTTACCCAAAAATCTCAAATTCTTTATCTCTTTAATGATACATTTAGGGTGATTGTGGAATTTATTTTTTAAGAGTAAATCATTCTTACATAGGTTTATTGATAATTTTAGAATGCTTTTAAATTAGCATTATTTAGAAAAATAATTAATATAGAAGGATCGATTTATCCTTATTTGAATAAATTTGCGTTTCTTTCGAACTTACTACTACCTGATAATTGATGATAGATTGAATTTTATGAAAATTAAATGGTTAGTAAGTTTAGGTTTTACCTTAGCTTTCTTTGGGACTACTTATGCCCAAGTTGGAATACCTGCTTCAAATGGAAGTTCCACCAAACCCACTCCTTGTGGTATTTGCGTCCCAAGTGGTTGGACATTAATAACAGGCACACCAGATATCTCTACAGCGACAATTGTAGCAGGAACAGATACCGCTGGTGGAGGAGCAGCATGGAGTAAGTCCCCGCTTCCTTTGCCTCCCAATAATCATACAAGCTGGATCTATGCCACTTAAATTTTATCCTGGTTTTAATGCAAGTACTTCATCGTATGAATCGGTAAATATTTCTGTGACGTTGAATGCGTTAAATACATTACCTGTAGGTGAAAATTTTGTAGAATCTGGAAGGTTAAAAGATCAACCAGTTACAATTGATGTAGCTAGCAAAGCTGTAGAATATGATGATAAACAATCTATACAGAAGAACACAATTGACTTGGATGTTAATACGCCAGGGATACAAAGTACATATACAGATGCTAAAGGAACGTGGACTGCTGATGTTAATGGCTTTGTTACTTTTATGCCTTCTTTAGGTTTTGAAGGACAAGCAACAATAGAATATACTATACAAGATAATTATACTTTAAACGGTGTAGCTTCACCTGGGACATCGCTTCCTAAAACAATTAAAATTAATATTCCGCCTTGTACAACTACTGTAAAAGGATCAGATTTTAGTGTCGCAAATGGAGGTGCTCAAACTTTTACAATGCCTGCAACAGATTATGGTTTTCAATTTGATATTTACACATTAGATAATTCATTTATGTTAACTATTAACGGTACTGATTTAGCAAATGAAGAAATAGATTTTCAGGTAAGTGGATCGAAACAAAATGTTGAGTTCTTAGATGGAAGTAGACACGGAGTAACTTCAGGTGTTGAACAGATTTACGATATTATTGGAGATAAAAATTTCCCAATTATTCGAGTGAAGATCTCGGAGCTTGGAGTGTTAACATTATTAGCTAGAAAATCTAATGCTGATAAGAAGTTGTATGAGATGAGATTCTTTGGTAAAATATCTGGTAGTACAACAATTAATGCAGCATTTAATTCAATCACATGGAATACAAATATAGATAATACAGTTAAAGCTACACAGAAAGTAATTGGAGCTACTAGTATGTCTGGTTATGGAAGTGGATTAAAAAAAGTAGTTTGTCCGTGTACTAAAGCGCCGCAAACAGGAACACCTACTGGAACTACTAAAGTAGGAATATCTACGAATACAATTGTTAGTCCTAATTGGCCATCCGAAATTCCTAATGGAGCACTTGTTTTGGATTCTAATACGAAGGGAATGGTGATTACTCGTGTGAAAAATGTTGTTACAGATATAAAGGCACCTATAGAAGGAATGATTGCTTATGATGAGACAGATAAATGTGTCAAATTATATAATGGAGATAATTGGGATTGTTTAAATAATGCATGTAACTAATATAATGATGAATAAAATAATTTTTACTTCATTACTTTCTACCTTACTTTTTACAAGTGTTAATGCTCAAATGATAATTGCTGAAGAAGGAAATTATCCGACATCAGTAATAACAGAATCTACACTTTTGCAGTTTGAAGATAATAATTCAAAAGGGATTATTCTTCCAGCAAATGATAGTGCGCCTCAAAACCCTTCAAATGGAACTTTTGTATTTGATATGAGCGATATAAAAGTTAAAATGTATGAAAATGGACAATGGGTTAACCTAACTGATAGAGGTAATTACCCATATGGTTATAATGATTATGATATTGGGGAAGGTGTAATCATTGGAGCTGAAACCTCTACAGCAGATGGAGTTTTGGTTTTAGAGTCTCCAGATAAAGCGCTTGTTTTACCACGAGTAAATAATTTATCTACAGATGTTGTAAACCCTTATCCTGGTATGATGTGTTACGACTTAGCGTCTAAAACGGTGGCTATTTTTGATGGAGTACAATGGAGTTATTGGAACTAATAACTAAATTATATTATTAACTAAACATTTAAAAAATTCGAAGGAAGAAATTTCTTCGAATTTTTTTTATTCATCTGAAAATCTGTTTGGTAGATATAATGAAATAAAAAAAGGACGTAGTTGCGGTACGTCCTTTTTAATTGAAAAGTATGTATTAGAATTGTGCGGCTTCCGTACTTTCGGCCATAGCCGTAGTAGACGAAATGCCTTGTTGCACTGTGTTTTGTACGTAATCGAAATATTGTGTTCCTACAAAAGATTGGTGTTTTACAGCTGCAAAACCTTCTTCTTGTAACGCAAACTCTCTTTCTTGTAATGCCGAGTATCCCGCCATTCCTTTAGCTTTGTAAGCACGTGATAACTCGAACATAGAGGTATTCATCGCATGGAAACCTGCTAAAGTGATGAATTGGAATTTGTATCCCATTTCAGCTAAATCTTCGCGAAATGTTTCCATCTGAGTTTCTGTTAAATGTTTTGCCCAATTAAATGAAGGCGAACAATTATAAGCTAACATCTGATTTGGATATTTTTCTCGAATCGCTTGTGCAAATTCTCTTGCCATTCCAAGATCTGGGTTAGATGTTTCCATCCAAATTAAATCAGCATAAGGCGCATAGCTTAAACCTCGATTAATTCCTTGTTCCAAACCATTTCTTACATTGTAAAAACCTTCAGAAGTTCTACTTCCTTGTATAATAAAAGGTTGATCTCTTTCATCGATATCCGAAGTAATCAAATTCGCAGCTTCTGCATCAGTTCTTGCAACCAATAGAGTAGGAACGCCGCAAACATCTGCCGCTAAACGAGCTGCAACCAATTTGTTAATTGCTTCTTGTGTTGGAACTAAAACTTTTCCTCCAAGATGACCACATTTTTTGGCTGATGATAATTGATCTTCGAAATGAACGCCAGCAGCACCAGCTTCTATCATTTGTTTCATCAATTCATAAGCATTCAAGTTTCCTCCAAATCCAGCTTCTGCATCGGCAACAATTGGTACCATATAATCAATGTTTCCCTGTTCGGTAACAGATTGTATTTCATCGCGACGACGCAACGCATTGTTAATACGTTTTATAACCATGGGAACCGAATTGGCTGGATACAATGATTGATCTGGGTACATTTCTGCCGAAAGATTTGCATCTGCAGCAACTTGCCATCCCGAAAGATAAATTGCATCCAAACCAGCTTGCACTTCTTGTATGGCTTGATTACCATTCAAAGCACCTAAACCCGCCATAAATGGCTTCGAATTTAAGCCTTCCCAAAGTTTCTTAGCACCTAATCTTGCTAAAGTGTAATCGATGTCCAAAGAACCTCTTAATCGAATTACATCTTCTGCTGAATAAGGACGAACAATGTCTGTCCAGCGTGGATTAGTTTCCCAATCCTGCCGAATCTTCTGAATTCTTTCTTGGTTGCTCATAATTGTGTTTTTTGTGTTTTGTTTATGAATGTGTGTTGTGTGTGTATTTCTTTTTGTGTGTGTCTGGTTATAAGGGCTTAATCAATATACTTATAGGCTTCTAATGTTAAAAATTCGGTAAACTTGTGTGATAAAACTAATTCGTCAAAGATTGAAATAGCTTCTTCAAATCTTCCATTCAAATAGTTTTCCTCACCAACTAATTCTTTTATTTTTTGAACCTCTTCGGCTCTTAATTTTTTGTATTTGTCACTGTTAAATTCGCATCCGTTTTCTAACGTAATCGACTGGCTTAACCATTGCCAAATCTGCGTACGAGAGATTTCTGCTGTTGCTGCGTCTTCCATTAAGTTATATAAAGCTGCGGCTCCTTTTCCAGATAACCAACTTTCGATATATAAAATTCCGACATTAATATTGTCTCGAATTCCTTGTTCTGTAACTGTTCCTTTTGGCAATTCTAACAAAGCCTCGGCAGTTGTTACAACATCTTCTCGCTTATTGTCAATTTGATTAGCTTGTGGCATATATTCGTCAAAAATATCTTTTGCGACTTTTACCAAAGCAGGATGCGCAACCCACGTCCCATCGTGTCCATTTTTTACTTCGCGAAGTTTATCATTCTTCACTTTTTCAAAGGCAATTTCATTGGCTTTTTCATCATTCTTAATCGGAATTTGAGCGGCCATTCCACCAATTGCATGTATGTTTCGTTTATGACAACGTTGAATAACTGCTTGCGAATATGCAGCCATAAAAGGCGAAGTCATCGTAACTTGTGAACGATCTGGAACAATAAAATTTTGGTGTTTCTTAAATTTTTTGATATAAGAAAATATATAATCCCAACGACCGCAGTTAAGGCCTGCGATGTGGTCTTTTAATTCGTAAATAATTTCATCTAACTGAAAAGAAGCTGTTATAGTTTCGATCAAAACTGTAGCTTTAATCGTAGCTTGTGGAATGTTTAAATAATTTTGTGCGAAAACAAAAACATCGTTCCACCAGCGTGTTTCTAGGTGATGTTCTAATTTAGGAAGATAGAAATAAGGCCCACTTTGCTTGGAAAGTAACGTGTGTGCATTATGGAAAAAATATAAACCAAAGTCAAATAGTGAGCCTGATATTTCTTGTTTATCTATTATGATATTCTTTTCATTCAAATGTAAACCTCTCGGTCTTACAAGCAAGACAGCAGTTTTTTCGTTTAAATGATACTTTTTTCCATTATTTTCGAATGAAATAGTACCATTTACTGCATCTCTTAAATTTTGTTGTCCTTGAAGATTGTTATCCCATGTTGGAGAATTACTATCTTCAAAATCGGCCATAAATGTTTTAGCGCAAGAGTTTAACGCATTAATTACCATTTTACGGTCAACTGGACCAGTTATTTCAACGCGTCTGTCTTGTAAATCAGCTGGAATTGGAGCTGCTGTCCAATCACCATTTCTGATTTCCTTTGTTTCTGACAAAAAAGTTGGAAAATTCCCCAAATCAAAAAAGATTTGTCTTTCTTGTCGATTCGCTAAAAGTTCTAAACGTCTTTCATTGAAATTTTTGTGTAAAGCTGTTAAAAATTTAACCGCTTCGGTTGTCAAAACATCTGGATAACTATCCAGCTTATTCTGCGATAATTTTAATTCACTTGTAATAGTATCCATTTTTTGTGTTTTTGTTGTAATTTTGGTTTTGGTTATTCGAGCGGAATTTTACTTCCAGCGAACGTTCGCTAAATTATAAAAATTCGTTTACATTTACCAAATATTTTTGAAAAAATTATGCAAGAAGAATACATTAAATTAATTTTTGGGTTAAAACTAAAACAAGTTAGAACGGCTAAGGATTTGTCATTGTTTAAGTTATCTAAGTTGACTGGACTTTCGAAATCGTATTTGAATGAGATCGAAAAAGGTAAAAAATATCCAAAAACTGATAAAATTGTTGCTCTTGCCGAAGCGTTGGAAATTCCTTACGATGAGATAGTTTCATTAAAATTGGATAAAAATTTGGCGCCAGTCGCTGAGATTTTACAATCAAATTTATTACAAGAAATTCCTTTGGAACTCTTCGGAATAGAAGAAAGAGATTTAATTGAGATCATTTCTAACGCCCCAATGAAGGTAAATGCGTTTATTTCTACGTTGATTGAAATAGGTAATAATTACAATCTTACACGCGAAAGTTTTTTCTTGGCTTCGTTGAGGTCTTTTCAGGAAGCAAATGATAATTATTTTCCTGAAATTGAGAAATCGGCAAAGAGTTTTTTACAAGAATATTTGATTGAATCAGAAGATTTTGTGAAAAATGAAACGATGGAGGAAATTCTGAAAGAAGAATATAATTATACCATTCTTTATGAAGATTTCACTTCTTTAGGAGGGAAGGATTTAGCGAAATTGCGTTCTATTTTTATCAAAGATAAAAAACTTTTGTATATCAATATCAATTCTGACAATGATCAAAAACGATTTATTTTAGCGAAAGAATTAGGCTATAATTACCTTGATTTGAAGGAACGTTTGTATACATTTTCGTGGGCAAGTTTTGATAATTTTGATCAATTGTTAAACAATTTTTATGCATCTTATTTTGCTGGAGCGTTGTTGTTACCAGAAGAAAAATTGTTGAAGGATATGCAGAATTTGTTTGCTATAGAGCATCATGATTTGTCTAAATTTCAAGAAATTCTTGGAAAATATACCGAATCTCCTGAGACGGTTTATCAACGAATGACAAATTTGTTACCCAAACATTTTAATATTCGTGATTTGTTTTTCTTGCGTTTGTCAGCAAAAGTTGGCTCAAATTCATATAAATTAACGAAAGAACTTCACCTTAATCAACAACAATCGCCACAAGCAAATGAAACGGATGAGCATTATTGTCGTCGTTGGGTTTCGTTAAATGTTTTGAAAGAATTGGAAAAACATCAAGATGATCATCATGAGATTTCTGCACAAATTTCGTTGTATCCGTTCAATAATAATCAAAAATATTATGTGATTTCTTCAGGAACGAAAGATCCATTCAATCCAAATTATTTAAGAAGCGTAACGATAGGTGTGTTGTATAAATCAGCACAACGTAAAGTTAAATTTATGAATGACCCATCAATTCCAGTAAAAGAAGTTGCGGTTACATGCGAAAATTGCGGGATGAAAGATTGTGCAGAACGTGTTGCAGAACCAATTCGTTTTGAAAAAGATATCCGAAATAAACGATTAAATGTTACGATTAATGATTTTATAAAAGAGCAGAGTAAGTAATATTGTCTACCATAAAATATAAAGGAAAACTTGTTTCAAGTTTTCCTTTTTTTATGTTTGATCTAAATATTCTAATCTATTTTCAATTAATACTACATAATGTTGAAGCGAAAATGTGTTTCCTCTTTCTATGGTTGCGCAATCAAAATTACGGTATTGTAATTCGTCAAATAATGTTTTGACATAACATCTTCTGGCAGAATTCCAGGAACTGTTTCCTACATTTTGATTAAAGCGATCGACTAATTCGTTGTCAGTTAATTCACGGAATAATACGACAAATTCATTTTTTAGATTTTCCATTGTTTCAATTTTTAATGATAAAAACAACAGGATAGAGTGGAGAATAACCTTTTATTTTGGCGTTTGCCCTCATTCTATACCACCGTAGCGCGGTTTTGGCTCGGTTGGTGTTCTGATTTTTCAGAAACTCCTGATGATTGATAGAGTAAATATAGAAATAAATTTTTAAAACAAAAAAAGGAACTCAAAAAAAGTTCCTTTTCAATATTTTTATTCGCTTAATTCTAACCAACGAAATTCTTTTTCTTCTAATTCGTCTACAATTTTTTGTAGTTCATCTCCAATAGTTACGATTTTGTCATAACCTAAATTTGGGTCGGAAAGTAAATTTGTTAATTCTTCTTTTTTAGCTTCAAGAATTGGTAAAGATTTATTAATTTCCTCTAATTCTCGCTGTTCTTTAAACGATAATTTTTTTGGTTTAGCTTCTTTTATTTTTTCTTTTGATTCTACTTTTTCCTGAATCACGATTTCTTTTTCCTCCTTTTTATCCTCAGTTACGGGCTTATTCTTATTCTCGATGTGATATTCTGTATATGTTCCCATATAACGAGAAATTTTTCCTTCTCCTTCAAAAATCATCAATTCATCGACCACTTTATCCATAAAATATCTATCGTGGGAAACAACTAATAAACAACCTTGATATTCTTCTAAGAAACTTTCAAGAACCGTTAAAGTAGGTAAATCTAAATCGTTTGTTGGCTCATCAAGAATCAAAAAGTTAGGATTTTTATACAAAATTGCTAATAATTGCAGACGTTTTTTCTCACCACCACTTAACTTTGAGATAAAAGTATGTTGTTGTTCTGGCGTGAATAAAAACATTTCTAAGAACTGTTCTGCACGCATTTCTTTTCCATTAGAAAGAGGGAAAAAATCTGCAATATCTTTCACAAACTCAATGACACGTTCGTCGCCTTTAAATTCAATTCCATCTTGTTTAAAGTGTCCGATATTTAAGGTTTCTCCACGTTCAATTGTTCCAGAATCCATAGTTTCGATTCCTTCTAACATTTTCAAGAAAGTGGTTTTTCCAACACCATTTTTTCCGACTAAACCAATTTTTCCACCACGAGCGAATATATAAGAGAAATCATCTAAAATTTTCTTTTGACCAAATGCTTTCGAAACATGTTCCATTTCGATGATTTTTTGACCCAAACGCGTCATCACCATCTCTAATTTTACTTGTTGATCGACAATTTTATGTTTAGCCACTTTTTCAGTATCATAAAACGCATCAATACGAGATTTAGACTTTGTTGTACGTGCTTGCGGTTGACGACGCATCCATTCAATCTCTTTACGATAAAGGTTTTTCGCTTTGTCAATTGTCGCATTTTGATTTTCGATACGCAATGCTTTATTCGTAATATAAGTTTCGTAATTTCCCGAATGTACATACAATGTTTTGTCCTCCATTTCGAGAATTTTGGTACAAATTGCATCTAAGAAATAACGATCGTGCGTAACCAAAATCAATGTTTTGTTTTCTTTGTTCAAGAAATATTCAAGCCATTCTACCATTTCAATATCCAAATGGTTGGTAGGCTCATCTAAAATCAAAAGAACATATCCAGTTTCGAAACTTAAATCAATCAAAAATTTTGCTAAAGAAATACGTTTGCGCTGACCACCAGAAAGTTTTCCAATTTTTTGATCCAAGAAATCAATCTTCAATTTAGATAAAATTTCTTTGATTGTTGGTTCAACTTTCCAAGCATCCAAAACGTCCATTTTTCCCATTAAATCAATTAAATCAGGATTTGTTGGATCATTTTCGATCATGTTTTCATATTGACGAACAATATCTAAAACTTCATTCGAATGATTGAAAATATATTCTTCACTTTTTAAATTTTCGTCAAAGTCATCACTTTGATCTAACATCAAAATTTTAACACCTTTATTTGGACGAACTTCGCCAGAATCAGCCGTTTCTAATCCAGCTAAAATTTTAAGTAAAGTAGATTTTCCACTTCCGTTTTTTGCGACGAATGCGATTTGGTCTCCTTCATTTACATGAAAATTTACATCTTCAAATAAAGTTCGGATTCCATATGATTTGGTTAGATTTTCAACTGTAAGAAAATTCATGGTTTATTATCTGTTTTGTAAGTTAAAAAAGATGCTAAATCTTTTCTGTTTCGATTTGTTTCATCGATTGTTTAGCTTTTCTTATTTTAACGATTAGAATGGCCAAAGATAAGACAAAGCAAATACTTCCTATTACAATTAGATTATTTAAATGTGGTTGAATTAACGCAGGATCGCCTTTTTCGATGAAAAGTATTCGGAATATTTTCAAATAATGTGTTAATGGAATGCAATCTGCAATTGCTTGAATCCATTTTGGCATTTGACTTAAAGGCCATGTAAATCCACTTAAAATAAAACTTGGTGTTGCGACAACCATCAAAACTTCGGTTGCTTTTAGTTGGCTTGGAAGAAGAATACTGACTAAAAAACCCAAAAAACAAACGGCTAAAATAAATGCAAGAGAAGACGTAAAGAATGGCCAAAATTCGGTTTCTAATTTCATGTCATAAAACATTCCGAACCAATAATACAGCATATATATAAATACTGACATAAATAAATAAGGAAAAGTTTTGACGAATAAAATGGTAAATGGATTGGATGATTTTGAGATCAATTCATTAAATGTCCTATTCTCAAATTCTGAAGCAAATGAAAGTGCTAAACCTAATAATAAAACCTGTTGTAATACGGTTAATAAAACACCTGGAAGCATAAAATATAAGTAGTTTCCACTTCTGATATTTTGGCGAATCATCGTTGATTTGAATGGTTCGTAGCTTTGTGTAGCAATATATTCAGGAACGCTTTGTTTTCTAGCTGTTTCTATTGAAATTCCGGCTTTCATTGTTGTTAGAACTGTCGTAATTGCGATTGCTGCTGTATTAGAAGTTAACGTGTTTGAAGCATCTACAAAATAAGCGATTTCGGGTATTTTTTTTTGCTGTACATCAGACTGAAAGTTTCGAGGAATAACAACCACAACTTCAGCTCCGATTGCTAAAGCTTTATTCTTAGAATCAAATGTTGAAGGTAAAACTTCAGCAACTTTAACCGATTCATTTTCATCTAACATCTGAATAATTTTCTGACTTGTCGTCGTATGATCTTCATCTACAACAATAATTGGTAAATCGGTTACATTCCCTTTTTTATAAACATTTCCGATCAGAACACCATACATAATAGGCGCTCCCAAGAATAAAATTGGTAAAACAGGATTCTTGAAGAAAAGTTTGAATTCTCGTATAATTAAATGAAAAATCGTTTTCATCAGAATTTATTTAGCGTTAAGATCTAAAACTACATTTGCTTTTGTCAACAGTTGAGCAGCTTGTTTATAGTCAACAGGAACAACTTTCACTTCATATTGCGATTGTTGTTGATCAATATCAGGATAAGCAGTCGAAATATTTGCATATGAATTAAGTACTTTTATCGAAACAATTTTACCTTTCAAAACCATATTATTTTTATAAGGAACTTTTAAATTGACGATTTGATTTTTTTGCAATTGTCCGATTTTATTCTCAGGAATTGTAAATCTAAAAAATGTAGTTTCTTCCAAAATCCCGTTTGCAATAGAATATCCAGCCAAAGCTAATTCTCCAACTTTTAGATTAATTGTTTCAACCGTCATGTCTTGTGGTGCTTTGATGTGTCTTTCCGCCTCAGCAACATCTACTTCTTGCAAAGCTCCCAAAGCACGCTCTTTTTGTCCCAAAGCCATTTGTTGTTGCTCTACACGCGCACCATTTTCGGCATCAGCTAATTCCGCTTTTGCAGCTAAATATTGGTTTTTAGCGCCTTGATATTTAGCATAAACTTCATCATAACTTTGTTGTGGGACAAGACTATCTCGAAGCATATTTTTTAATCGATGATTTGATTTTTCTGCATAATCTAATTGCTCTTTCAAGCCAGCAACTTTTGCGCGCAATTGTTTCAATTGATTATCTGTAGCACCTTTTTTCGCCATTTCATATTGAGCTTCGGCAGAATTTACTGCACCTTCTGCTTGACTTTTCTTCGCATCAACTTCTGGTAATTGTAAGATAAAAAGCGTTTGTCCTTTTTTTACTTCATCACCTTCGTGAACTAATATTTGATCTATTTTTCCTGGGATTTTTGTTACAACGCTAATTTGATCGCGCTCAATTTTACCTTGAAAAATAGTTTGCTCTTCTTTTTTATTTTCCTTGTCAGATGATTTACAATTTGTAAAAAGTATTAATCCGCTTAAAGCAAAAATATAGTATAGTGTATTTTTCATGATTTTAATTTGATAATTGATTAAATAATTCTCCAGAAGTTTGAAGTAATTCGTAGGTTTTAGAGCGTTGATCCAAGATTTGAGCATAATAACCTAAATTGGCTTTGTAATAATCATTTTCGGCAGCCAAACGCTCGGTTACATCTATTAATCCTTCTTGAAATTGTCTTGATGCGATTTCTAAATTATTTGTTGCAATGGTATTTTGTTGATTATTTACTTTCAATTTTTCAGTAGAAGTTTCGTAATCAATTTTGTTTTTACTTAATAATAAATTCAGTTTTTCTTGGGAATCTTTTAACTTGTTTTCATTTATTAAAATGTCAGTTTTCGCTTGTGCTAATTTATTTTTATGTTGTCCGCCATCCAACAATTCCCATTTTGCGCCAATACCAATCAAAATATTAGGAAACATCGAAAATTGGTTCATTTTCAAATTAACATCACCTAATATATCAACATCTTTTAATTTGAAACGACTTCCAAAAATTGACGTATAATTGGTGTTCGCGAATGCAAAAACTTGTGGTAAGTGTGAACCTTTTTCTTTTTGATATATAAATTCGTAAGCTTTCACAGAGTGTTCAAGTGCTTTCAACTCTTTTTTATTTTCTAAAGTATAACTTGAAGCAAGAATGTCAATTGGCGCTAGTTCGTATTGAATTTGTTGAAGATCTTGTTCAGACAGATGCGTTAAAGTTTCTAATTTTTTGTACAGTAATTGTCGATTACCATTCAGTTCTACTTGTCGAGCTTCTAATTCTAGCATTGCTAATTTTATTTTTTCACGATCGTATGGAATAGCTAAACCATTTTGAATTGCCTTTTGAACTTTAAGATGCTCTTTATCCAAGCGTTTTGCAGAATTTGAAATTAATTCTTCTACTTTGACCAATAACATCAATTGATCATAGGTTTGTAAGATATCTTTGGTTATAGTTTCTTTTTCGGCTTCTTTCAAATAATCTAAAGCAGTACTTTTTTCCTGAATAGCATTCAAAGCATTTGGAATTTGTAATCCCGAAAATATAATTTGAGTAGCGTTAATTCCGACAGTAAATAATCCTGCTGAGGTATTGAATTTTTGATTACCCGAAAACAATTCTGTGGACAAAATATCGATTGATTTGGTTGGAATATCGATGATTCCGTTCGAGTTTAGATAACCACCCAGTGCAATTGCAGATAAATTTGGTTGTCGTTTACCTTTTACTTCGTCATATTGGTAATTGTTTTTTTCGACTTCCAGTTGTTTATTTTTTAATTCATAACTTGACTCAATCGCTTTTTCAACAGGCAATCGAAGTTGCGGATCAATCAATTGTTGTGCAAATCCCGAAATAGAAGTCAATAATGGAATAAAAGATAAATATCGAATAATAAGCATCCTATAATTTTAGCATAAAATTAACAAAAAATATACCATGAATAAAAGTCAATATTAGAATATCATTAAAAATAAAAATCCTGAAACTTTTTAAGGGTTCAGGACTTCCAAAAGTTGCCAAAAAAATGGCGCATAGTTCAATGTATTTAATATTTATTATCAATAATATCCAACGTTTCGTTTAATGACTCTTTCATCATTTTCTCTAAATAATCCGTCGTACTTTTATTGATTGTTTCGTCTATATACTTAGTTCCACCAATTGTTTCGCTATATTTTAAAGCATTATTTTTAAGGTCTAGAATATTAATGTAGACATATGTTTTGGCGATGTATTTCTGTTTGTTGGCAGGATCATAATCAAGACCCGATTTTATATTAATCAAAACTAAATCATCTTGATTAATCGCTTTTTTTAAATCATTAAATTTAACTTGATTTACATTTTCCTTTGTGATTAATTCATTCGGAACTAAATTTTTATCAAATCTATCAATCATTTGATAAGTGTACTTGTTGTCGTTTAATATTTTTTCAGATTTATCACGAATTACTTTTACAATATCAAATTTAGAATTTATTTGTTTAAGCTGATTTTCAATTGATTTTGAATCAATATTTTGATCTAAATTTTGAGAATTATGATCAAAAAAACCAAGAGAATCTATATTAATCAGAACACCAACTTTATTTACAGGAACGTCTAAAGCACTTTCGTAAGTTACCGTATTAAGTGCTAATTCTTTTGGAGCTTCTTTTTTTTGCTCGCAAGATTGGGTAAAAAACAATACCCCAACTATTAAATAAACTAATTTTTTCATACGCTATCCTATTACCTCTTTAAAGATAGTGATTTATAATGTTTTATAATAGAATTATTCCTAATAATTTTCTTCTTCTTCATCGTCAAAAGTTTTGGCAATTTTTTCAATGTTTAAGCTTTTTGCCATTGCATCAAAAATCTCTTTATAAGTGCCGTTCATTTTGTATACATCTTCATGAATTCCGTGTTCTACAACTTCACCTTGTTTCATCACGTACGTATAATCGGCATCAATAATTTGAGAAATACTATGCGAAATAATGATAACTGTTCGATCTTTTTTGATGGCATCCAAACTATTTTTAATCTGTTCCGTCGCAATTGCATCCAAACTTGCAGTAGGTTCGTCCAAGAAAATAATCGGCGGATTTTTGAGAAACATACGTGCTATGGCAATACGTTGCTGTTGACCACCAGATAACAATAAGGCTTTGGATTGATAAGCTTCTGGCAAATCCATAATTTGTTCATGAATATAAGCACGTTTTGCGGAATCTTCTATTTCTTCGAAAGTTGCGTTTACATTTCCATAACGAATATTTTCTTCAATCGTTCCATTAAAAATGTGATTTTTTTGTAAAACCAATCCAATATTATCACGTAAAAATTGCGTATCATATTCTTCTAAATCAATTCCGTCAAGTAGAATTTTTCCAGAATCAGGTTGATAAAATTTATCCAATAGATTGATAACTGTACTTTTTCCCGCGCCAGACAAACCAACCAAAGCTGTAATTTTATTGGGCTGAATTGTCATGTTGATATTTTTCAAGGCTTTGTAACCATTTGGATAAGAAAAGTCAACATTTTGGATTTCGAATTTACCTTTTAAGTTTGTTGGAATATAATTTCCAGATGATTCTTTTTCGTCATCCGCTTTTAAAATTGCAAAGAAACTTTCGGAATATATCATCGCATCATTCATTTCATCATAAATACGATGCAGTTGACGAATAGGAGCCGAAACGTTGTTGAACAACAAAATATGGAACATAATTGCGCCAATTGTCATTTGTCCATCAAGAACCAAATATGAAGTTAAAATGATGATAATCACCATACTAAATTGCTCGATAAAGGATTTTAAACCATCAAAAAAGAAGCTTGTTTTACGTGTTTGCATTTGATTATTCGTCAATTCTTTTTGCAAATCAAGTTGTTTTTTACCTTCGATATCTTCTCGGTTAAATGATTTAATTACTGTAATTGAATCAATTATGCTGATAATTCCTTGCGATTTTTGTTCACGATAACCTCTTAAGTTACGTCGCCAACCACTCAGCTTTTTAGCTTGTTGTTGTGTAATAATGAAATAAATCGGAACGATACAAAGTCCAACCAATCCAACATAAAAATTAGCGTTGAACATCAAAATTAAAGCAACAATTGAATTGGCAAAAAGAGGTAAAATATCGATAAAAAAGTTTTGAACTAAACGTGTCAAGCTTTCAATTCCTCTGTCAATACGAGTTTGAAGTTTTCCTGCTTGATTATCTTGATTCGTATAAAATGCCATTCTGTAGGTCAAAATCTTTTCGATAATCGCTTGTGCTAAATCTTGCGAAACAAAAATTCGAAGCTTTTCTCCATAATATTTTTGACCAAATGTGATGAATGCATTCAAGATTTCTTTAGTCATCAAAACAATCGAAATAAACGAAATGATTTTCAGACCTTCTTTTAATCCTTTTCCAGCTTCAACCAAACCATTTATAGAATCTACGGTATATTGTAAAATAAGGGCGTTTACTTGTGAAGTAAAAGATCCAACTAAGGTTAGGAGCAAAGTTGCGACAACCAAAGAACGATAAGGTTTTACAAATGGACGTAGATTTTTAAACAGTTGGATGATTGTCATTTATTATTCTTTTAACGGTTGTTCTTTCACAAAAACGTGACCAACTTTTGTAAAATCGTAAGCAATCTCGTACAAATACTCTAACAAATCTTCAATCAGTTCAGAATCATTTTGCAAAGCCTCTGTTTCAATTTCCGTATAAACAACAGTTTTTTCTCTAAACTCTATTGTTTTTGGTAAATTTTCTGTTTCATATTCACCGTAAAGCCGAATATTTTGTAACAATAATTGCAAAATTTTCTTCATCAATCGAATATGTTCTGAAGTTAAAATGACCGAATTATTTTTCTTTAAAATTTTAACTAAACCAACTGAATATGAGACAAATGACTGATTGAAAATAGTAAATTTATTCAGTTCATTAGCATTTTCCTGTTTTCCTTTCGGTTCAGAAATGACACGCTGAAAAACTGAATTAATATTTGCCATTGCAATAAAAACATCTTTTCTAGCTAATTTATAATCAGTTGTAGAAACTTCGTTGTCGGCTAATTTTTTAAAAATCAAATAAATAAACTCATAATTTGCAATCAATGCTTTTTGAATATATTCGTTCATATTATTTTTTTCCCAAGTTGGTAAAATCAAATAACTCGAAATAAACGCCATAAATCCTCCAACAAGTGTGTCAATAAAACGTTCTTGAATTATATACAATGAATCTTTTTGCGAATAAAAACTAAATGAAATAAGAATATACGCGGTTAAGTAAAATGTACCGATTGCATATTTGTGACGAATAAAAGTGTAGGCCATTAACATGAAAATAAGCATTAAAGCAAATCGGATACTGTGTTGAGGAATTATCAATAATATTAAAACTCCGACTAATCCACCGCCAATTGTTCCTTTCAAACGCTGAAAGTTTCGTTTTTTTGTTACACTAAAACCAGGTTTTAAAATTACTAAAACTGTCATCAAAATCCAGTAACTATGATAAGTCATCGGAATAATAAATGTGACGCCATAAGCTAATAACATCACTATTGATGCACGAATTGCATGTCTAAAAATAGAAGATTTTAGATTCAGATGATCTTTCAACTTTCGTAAAGAATAATCAACTGTAGGTTCAAAATGTTCGGCATGATCTAGTGGATTTTTCTTTTTTTCTGTGAACGAATCATCATAAAAAAACTTATGAATAAACTCTATTTTATAAACAATTTGCTTTAGATTGATGTAAATTTTAGATAAAACGATTGGTTTTTGTCCTTCTGCATATAATTCTTTGATGGCATCATCAATCTTTTTTAACTCAACTTCAAAGTCAAAAGTAGATTGTTTAGGACGTTTGTTCGAGTTAATATGATAAGCAATCATTTTAAGTTCATGCGCTAATTTATTCATTAAATTATAGATTTTGCGCATTGCTTTTGTATCGCCATAAACTTCTCGAATTTTCACATAATCATATTGATTTGCTGTTACATTCTCAAATATATCCACCAAATCAGAGAAAATAAATACAATCGAACGCCCAATTGGTGTCTGGTCTTTTACCAATTTTTTGTTCGAAAAAACTAATTCACGAACTAAACTTTGTTTTTCATTAATTACAACATGTTCGTCGATTAATTTTTTGATAATATCATCATAATTTGAGTCTTTATCAAACATAGAAGCCTTGATTCGAATGTATTCAGAAATATGAATCATTGTATCAGCTAAGTTTTGCTGCGCCATACGATAAGGACGAAAGGTACTAATAGCTAGACTAAAAATAGTGTACCAAGCTGCTCCAGCCGTCACAAAAAGCGCAATATGAAGAGGACTTAACTCATGTCGTAAATCATTCATATTCATTACCATTGACATCATAATGACCATTCCAAGCGCACTTGTACGTTGTCCCCAAACGGTTAACATGTTAGAAAAGAAAACGATAACTGTTAAACAAATACCTAGAAATATTGGGTAACTATTAATCGTTTTGGTGAAATACGAAACAAGGAAAATCAAGAGTACGGAAAGCCACATCAGGTTTCGGCGTTCTTTAAATGGACCAGGTGTATCCGTCATGTGCGCTAAAACTGCACCAAGACTTATTGTTACACCGGCATATAAATCGCCAAACAAGCTGGCTACGATAGGTGGAATGATAATCGCTAAAGAAGTTTTTAAGCCATCTGAAAGCGCTTCTCCGTAGATAAAGTTTTCAATTTTATTGATGATTTTCAAGTGTAATTTTTTAAGGTTGAAAATTGTTGTATAAAATTAACACAACTTTTTTCGAAACCCAACTAAACTCGTGAAGTTTTTAGAATATGAAACCCATCAATGCTTTGTGTAAAAATTAAAGTTGTTATGCCGCCATCAATAATTTTGAATTTTTTCTTGATAACGTCTATTGGTTGATTATAATTTTTGACCAATAAATTCGCTTTAATCTTTAAAATTTCTTTTTTCGGATTTTTAATTTCTTCTTCAATCAGGTAAATTTTTCCAGGAAAATTTTCTAAAAGTTCATTCGAAGTATACAAATGTGTATTTTGATGAAGTTTGTGAAGATTGAATTTTTCGCTCAATAATTTGAAAGCACCAGTTTTTAGAATCGCAACATTTGGTTCGTAAATATAATGTTGAATTCCTCCAAAACTTGCATTTGCACTATATTCTTCTTCAAAATGAAAAGAAAATTCGGATTGATTATTTTCTAAATTAACAGCTTTTATCAAAGGATTTTTCGTTGAAGAATTTTTATCTAAAATAATTAGAAAATCTTTCACTTCATTTTTTAATGCAACAATGTGTATTTCGGAAATCGAATCAATTTGTTGTAGGGTAGAAGTGATGTCCAATAAAGGCGAAAGCTTGATGATAATTTTCTCCGTTTTTTCGAAAAAAGTTGGAATCCATTCTAAAATATTTGGTTCTAAATCTTCCAAAATAAATTTTCTTCCGCTCGAATTTCTTCTTGCTGGATCAAGATAAATCACATCAAATTTTAAAGTAGGATTTTCTTCAAAAAAAGATTGAAAAGTACCTGTGTAAGTTTCTAAATTTGATGCTAAAATTTTAGCATTATGTTGTACAATCTCACTTAATTCAGGATTTTGTTCGATGTGATATACTTTTTCAAAATTCTTTGCAAAAGCAATAGTATCAATCCCAAAACCTGCGGTTAAATCAATCAAATTTTTTCCTTTAACTAAAGTTGATTTATAATTTGCTGTAGCTTCCGAACTTGCTTGTTCCAAATTAATTGAAGGTGGGAAATAAATATTTTCTGTCGAATAAAATGTTGGAAATTTATGTTTTGAAACTTGAATTCCTTTTAATTGTTGTGCAATTTCAGCAGAAGAAATTTCATCAAACAACGATTTTTTCAAACCTATAGATTTGATGTCTTCATGTTCGATCGTTTTTAGATAATCTTGAAATTCTTTTGTTAAAATAGTTGGATTCAAATTGTTATTTTTTAATCATTTTAGTATTTGCTACAATATCACCTAAACGTTGACTTTCTTTGGAATTGTTTATAATTAAAATTCCAATTAATCCACCGAAAATAAAATAATCTATAGGATCGAAAAGATGACGAATAAAAGATTGCGAAAAACTAATTGGTTTTTCTGTTTTAGCATTTACAGGTTGCAAATTTAGGATTAAATGACCTAAAGTTCCATGTAAAATAACTTCAATCACAATAAAATAAATAAACCAAAAGATAAAAATAGGTAAAGTATTTATTCCGTTTACATTATAACTTCCGTCATTTACTAAAGTTCCAAACTTATAAATATAGAGCGCTGCAATGATTATAAATACTGCGTAATCAATAAATCCCGCTATAAGTCGTTGAAAAATGTATTTATTAGATTTCATAATTTTTAAGAAGTTTTATCAAAGCAAAATGAAGTTCATCTTGTTCAGAAGAAGTCACTTCGATATGCGATAAATTATTTTCTAAGGAAATATTAAAACCTTCTTCAATATCATTGTAATAAATAATATAATTCTTGATTTTACCTACAATCCAAAAATAATCTTCATTGCTATAAGAAGGAACTTGTCTTTTTTCTGGAACTATTTTTATAGAATTCCAAAAACACAAAACTTCAGTATCCATAACAGTTACTGAAGTTTCAATTATATTGTTGAGTTCTTTTAATGAAATTGGTCTCCAATTCATGTAAAAACTATTTTTTTTCCTCTTTTTCTGCCAAACGAGTTGGAACAATCGGAACAAAAAGTGCTTGTTTTACCACTTTTTCTTTTGGCGATTTTTCAATCACATCCGCAGGATTTCTAAACTTATTTACACCAATTAATTTAATGGTTTGCTCATCAAAATCTTTTTGCTCTTTTTTCGCGCTCGTGTAAACAAAATCTTGAATAGTTTCGTTTTGTAAAGCTTTTACAAAACCGCCTACATTTTGTATTGTTTTGAACAATTCTAACGCATTTTCAGCCATTTGATTTGTCAAACTTTCGATGTAGAAAGAACCAGCAGCGGGATCAGCAAATTGGTTTAAATAAGATTCTTTTTGCAACAATAATTGTTGTTTTGCGGCTAATTCTAATCCAAAATCAGACTCTTTATTTACTTCATCATACGATCCAACAAAAACAGCATCGCTTGAACCGAAAATAGCCGAAGAAGCTTCTATTGTAGAGCGAATAACGTTGTTGTAAATATCTAATTTAGATTTATTGCGATCTGATGTTGAAGTGAAAATAAATGCTTCACTTTCTTTGTTATATTGCTCCAAAATCATTTTCCATAAAAAGCGGAATGCTCTTAATTTTGCAACTTCGAAGAAATAATTACTTCCAACAGCGAATTTAAAATAGATTTTGTCCGCAATATCAGCTCCAAAATTTTCTAAATATTCTACAGCATGCGCAAGTGTTATCGCGATTTGTTGAACATGATTTGCACCAGCATTTTGATAAACATCTCCTTGAATTGAAATTACTTTTTCGAAATTTTTCAACGCTAAAGATTCTTTCACAACTTCTTTTGATGCTTTTTCTGAATCATTTTGCCAAAGTCCATTCTGAGCCAAATATCCATAAATATCTAAATCTAAATATTTCAGATTTGGAAGATTTTCAAGCGATTTTAAATCAGAAGTTCCATCATATTTAATGAATAAATCCAGATAATTAGGAAGTTCTAATGAAGGATTAACTTGATTTTGATCAATCAAATATCCGTACAAAAAGCTGTAATCTTGGTTTTTATTTTCTGTATATTTCGAAATAATTTTCCAATCTTTTGACGATTTTGGTAAAGGTTGCACAGCCGAATAATCGACATCATCCTTTGTATATAATGGTTTTACATTTATTTGATCGTTCGTTCCCCAAACCAAGGTTTCATTATATTCTAAACCTTTTAGCTCGACTTGAACTTTATTTTTCCATTCTTTTTCAGAAATAGAATCAAAATTTTCAAATAACTTACTCATTTTCTTTATTTTGTGGCTTCGTAACTTTTTCTTGCTGAATGATAAAAATATCTTCATCATCTTTTTTCAAGAAATGCTTTTCTCTTGCAATTCTTTCAATTTCAGCAGGATTACTATTTAGTTGATTTAATTTTTCAGATTCAGTATCCAAGTGTTCTTGGTAGTATTGTTCATCAACTTCTAATAATTTGATTTGTTTATCCAACTCGCGATGTACGAAAAAAGAATTTTGGTCGAAAAAAATCATCCAAACAGCAAACGCAACCGTTAGAACAAAGTAACGATTCCAAACAAATTTGAATACACGTGTATCCTTAATTTTTCTTTTCGGTACTTCTGGTGTAAGTTCTTCGTCAAAGATTTCTTCCGGTTTTTCTTTCATTATACAGTAGTTTTCGAGTTGAGTTTTTCTTTAATTACAGTTGATAAAACTTTGATTGCGACAGAATTTTTCTTTTTCATATTCGGAATAATAATGTCTGCATAATTTTTAGATGGTTCAATAAATTGCTGATGCATAGGTTTTAACGTTTTTTGGTAACGCGTTAAAACTTCATCCAAATCGCGTCCACGTTCTTGGATATCACGACGTACACGACGAATTAAACGCTCGTCAGAATCGGCATGAACAAAGATTTTTACATCAAATAAATCGCGTAAATCTGCATCAGTTAATACTAAAATTCCTTCTACAATAATAACCGATTGCGGATGCGTTAAAATCGTTTCTTCCTTACGACTATGCGTAATAAACGAGTAGACAGGTTGTTCGATTGATACTCCATTTTTCAATAAAGCGACATGTTCTTTTAGTAATTCGAAATCAATTGATCTTGGATGATCAAAATTGATTTTAGAACGTTCATCAAAAGATAATTCAGGATGATCTTTATAATAATTATCTTGAGAGATAACGATAACGCTTTCCGCATTAAGATCTCTTAAAATATTATTTACAACAGTTGTTTTTCCCGAACCTGTTCCTCCTGCAATTCCTATTACCAGCATTTTTGTTTTATTATTTTTTTTAATTTCGTTTGATGTTTCCATTGCAAGAGTCCTCGTAAAATTTCCTTAAAGATAAAATTTTCCTATCAGAAATTAAAATAAAAAGAAATCGATTCTTGCAAAATTTTAAATGTTGTCGTGAAGAAGTTTTGGTTGATTGATTTTGAGAAAAGAAATAATTATCAATGCATTTAAAAAATGATTGATTTATTATTCGATTATTTAGATGTAGCTCAAACATTTAGGTTTATTTACACAAAAAAAGTACTTTGCAGTACTTGGTTTCTCTTAATCGGATGCAAAGGAAAGAAAAAATTATAAAAACTTTATCTTTTTTATCATTATATTTATAAAATCAGAACTATTATAAAATACTAAACTATGAACGATTTAATCTCAATGTCTACTATTTTTTCGTTATTTCTCGGAATAGGATTAGCCGCTGCTGCTGGTTTTCGGATTTTTCTTCCCTTATTTGTACTGAGTTTAGCTGTTAAATTTGGAGGTAGTTTTATTAATCTCGACGAAAGTTGGATGTGGGTTGGGAGTACACCGGCTCTTATAACACTTGGTGTAGCGATGTTAGTAGAAATTGGAGCTTATTATATTCCAATTATTGATAATTTGTTGGATACGATTGCGGTTCCTTTAGCTGGAATTGCAGGAACAATAGCGGTTGGAATTACGATGCCAGAAATGAACGAAGTCGCAACTTGGGCTTTGGCGATTATAGCTGGAGGAGGAACAGCGGCTGCGATTAGCGGTACAACAGCGGCTGCAAGAGCTGTTTCGACCACGACAACTGCGGGAGCAGGAAATTTTTTGGTTAATACAGGAGAAACGTTTAGTTCTATTGTATTAAGTATTACGGCAATTGTATTGGCTCCTTTAGCATTTATTTTTGTACTAATTATTTTATATGTCTGTTATAGAGCATATAAAAGTGTCAGAAAAAAAGGTGATCAGTTATTGGCGGAAGAATTGTGAAAGAGTGAAGAATTATATTAAAAAAAGCTAACCAATTGGTTAGCTTTTTTCGTTATTTATCTTTGATGATTGGTCTGATTAAGCCTTCTTGCGCAACGCTACAAATTAGTTCACCAGAACGATTGAACAAATTTCCTCTTGTAAAACCTCTTGTGTCATTTGCACTTGGAGATTCGACATTAACTAATATCCAATCATGCAAATTTGGTTCTCTGTGAAACCAAATCGAATGATCTAAACTTGCCATTTGTGTATTTCCAAAATGAGCTTTAGAAGCATGTGGTTTTATCGCTGTTGATAACAAATTATAATCAGAGCTATACGCAATTAATTGCTGAATAATAGGTAAAGGTAAATCTTCTGGAACATCATTAAAAGTTAACCAAACATTACTGAAATTAGGATAATCTTTTTTATCAAAAGGATTTACAAATTCAACAGGTTTAAAATCTAATGGACGCTCTGCTAAGACAAATCGCATAATTGATTTTGGTAAAACCGAACCAAATTGTTCTGCTACATCATTCCAACTCATTAATTCTTCTGGAGGTGTTACAACAGGCATTTCTTCTTGATGTTCGTAACCTTCTTGCTTCAATTGAAATGAACAAGCCATTACAAAAATCGGCACGCTGTCTTGCTTTGCAGTAACAACACGCGTACTAAAACTTCCTCCATCACGAAGATTTGCTACTTCAAAATAGATAGGTTTTTCTAAATGTCCAGGTAAAATAAAGTAGGAGTGAAGGGAATGACAAAAACGATCTGCAGGAACAGTTTGATACGCCGCGTGCAAAGCTTGGCTTACAACTTGTCCTCCAAAAACATTTGGACTTCCCATAAAAGAACTTTTCCCTTCGAATAAATTTTCTTCTAGTTTTTTGAGAGAAATTAATTCGATGAGTTCTTGAGTAGTTTTCATTATTAAGTTTAAAATTTCAAATTATTTAATTTCTGCACATTTTGTTCTAATGCACATTTATATTCATTTTTCATTCGATTGATTAATTCTTCGGTTGAAATAATATCATGAATTCCAGAAACTCCGTGTCCAGCAGACCAAATGTCTTTCCATGCTTTATGTCCATCTCCTCCAATTAATTTCGAAAAATCTTCTTCTTTCTTTTCGTCTAAATCAATTCCAGAATGTATAATACTTGGCTTCAAGAAATTTGCATTTACACCAGAAATTCCATCTGTATAAATCACATCTTCGAAAGTAGAATCGACTAACATTGTTTTATAATCTTGATCAGCAGACGCTTCTTTTGTCGCAATAAAACGAGTTCCGATGTATGCAAAATCAGCACCCATATTTTCGGCTGCTAAGATATCATTTCCGTTGTTCATCGCGCCTGCTAAAATTAAACATCCATCATAAAAAGTACGAATGTCATCAATCAAAGCAAAAGGATTAGCCGTACCAGCATGTCCACCAGCACCAGAAGCTACAGCAATAATTCCGTCTACACCTGCTTCAGCAGCTTTTTCGGCATGACGTTTTTTGATCACATCATGAAAAACCAAGCCTCCATAACTATGAACTGCATCTACAACCTGTTTTACAGCGCCAAGTGACGTAATAATAAGTGGTACTTTATATTTTGCACATAAAGCTAAATCACCTTCGAGACGAGGATTTGTTTTGTTAACGATTAAATTCACTCCAAATGGAGCCGCTTTTTTACCTGTTTCTTCTTCAAATTGTTTTAATTGAGAAGTGATATCAATTAACATTTGTTCGAAATCTTCGGCAGTTCTTCCATTCAAAGAAGGAAAAGTTCCGCATACTCCATTTTTACAAGCTTCTACAACTAATTCAGTTCGAGAAACAAGAAACATAGGCGAAGTGATTAAAGGTAAATCTAAACTATTTTTAAATTCTTGTAGGGTCATACTAAAATTTTTTTGATGTGGTATAGGATGCAATATAGTTATAAATTGAGTTATGATTTTCAGAAAATATTAATTTATTTGCATAAAAAAATCCTGAAATGTTTAATATTTTCAGGATTTTTTATTTGATAAAAACAATGTTCGATTAATTTAAATTCAGGATTATTGTTTGCTTCACACTATTTAATTTCAAAGCTGAAATAGATTTCGAAAACATTAATAATTTTTCAATCGTTGATTGTTTTGGTTCAAATTTTTCTGAGTAAAATTCAATCATAAAAACTTATTTACTTTATAAACGCTAAATAGATAAGTTTATTTTTTAATCGATTGTTAAAATAATGTTATTATTTTCGATAACTTTTCTTAAGTTGATAATTGCATAGCGCATTCTTCCTAATGCTGTATTAATACTAACATTTGTTTCTTCCGCAATTTCTTTGAAACTTAATTCTTTGAAAATTCTCAGTTCTAAAACTTCTCTTTGATCACTTGGTAATAAAGTTACAAGGTATCTTAAATCATTTTCAATTTGCTTTTTAATGATTTTGGTTTCGGAGCATTCGTCAGAATTTCCAATAAAATCGAAAATATTATATTCGTCATCATATTTTCCTACAGTTTCTCTAACAGCAGGCATTTTCTTAATATTTCGAAAATAATCAATAGTTAAATTATGCGCAATACGCATTAACCAAGGTAAAAACTTTCCTTCTTCATTATATCCGCCACTTTTTAGTGTAAGAATAACTTTGATGAAAGTATCTTGGAAAATATCTTCAGTGATATCTTTGTCCAAAACTTTTGAGAAAATGAAACTATAGATTCTACTTTTATACTTCTCAATTAAAATTTCTAAAGCATATTCATTACCATCAACATAGTCTTTGATTAGCAATGAGTCTTCTTCGTAATTCATAAGGTAGATAATTTGGTTTAGTAAGTAGATTTTTTATCTATAGGCTTCTTGTTTTTTTTTATAAGTGATTCAAATATAGTTAAAGTTTGAATCAAAACAAGTGAATTAACATAAAAAGTCTTAAAAAAGAATAAAGTTTTCTTAAAATTTTAGAAATCTAAACCAAAAAAGGCTATTCACTTATTGAGAACAGCCTTTTTGTTAATTATTAATTAAGAATTAAATCTTTGCGATGTGTTGAACTAAATCAACTACTTTGTTTGAGTAACCAATTTCGTTGTCATACCAAGCAACTAACTTAACGAAAGTAGGGTTTAGCATGATACCAGCTTCTGCATCGAAAATAGATGTTCTTGTATCACCTACGAAATCTTGAGATACAACAGCATCTTCTGTGTATCCTACAATTCCTTTCATATCTCCTTCAGCAGCTTCGCGCATTACTTTTTTGATTTCGTCGTAGTTTGTTTCTTTTGCTAATTTAACTGTTAAATCAACTACAGAAACGTCAACTGTTGGTACACGGAAAGACATTCCTGTTAATTTTCCGTTCAATTCTGGAATTACTTTTCCAACTGCTTTTGCAGCACCTGTAGATGATGGAATGATGTTTACCATTGCGCTACGTCCACCTCTCCAATCTTTCATTGATGGTCCGTCAACTGTTTTTTGAGTTGCAGTAGTTGCGTGAACTGTAGTCATTAAAGCTTCTACAATTCCGAAATTTTCGTGAATTACTTTTGCTAATGGTGCTAAACAGTTTGTTGTACAAGAAGCGTTAGAAACGATTGTATCTTCTGCTGTTACAGATTCGTGGTTAACCCCCATTACAAACATAGGAGTATCATCTTTAGAAGGACCTGTTAAAACAACTTTTTTCGCTCCAGCTTCGATGTGTTTTCCTGCAGTTTCTTTTGTTAAGAATAAACCTGTTGCTTCGATTACGATATCAGCTCCAACTTCGTCCCATTTCAAGTTTGCTGGGTCTCTTTCTGCTGTAACGCGAATTGTTTGTCCATTAACAATTAAGTTTCCGTTTTCTACTTTAACTTCTCCGTTAAATTTTCCGTGAACTGAATCATACTTTAGCATATAAGCTAAATAATCAACGTCTACTAAATCGTTAATACCTACGATTTCAATATCGTTTCTCTCAATAGCAACCCCGAAAACAAGGCTACCAATTCTTCCGAATCCGTTGATTCCAATTTTAATTTTTGACATAGTATATATAATTTCCCTTTATATTAAATGTTTAAATCGCTAAAATATTAGCTACTTTGATTAACTCTTCGTCAATCTCATTGTGTTTTTTGATGGCTTCATCTATCGCTGTAAATACAACTTTATTAGAGCGAATTCCTGCCATAAGATTTGTTTTCCCTTCTAATAAACCTTCTACAGCAGCAATTCCTAAACGACTTGCTAAAACGCGATCGTGACAAGATGGAGAACCACCACGTTGTATGTGTCCTAAAACAGTTACACGAATATCATATTCAGGATGACGATTTTGAACTTGTTTTGCTAATTCAAAAACTCCACCTAATTTTTCACCTTCAGCAACTACAACGATGCTTGATTTTTTTCCAGATTTTTCTGAACGTTCCAAAGAAGAACATAATTCTTCGACACTATCGCGTTGTTCTGGAATCAAAATATCTTGTGCACCTGAAGCAATTCCACTATTTAAAGCAATAAAACCTGCATCACGTCCCATAACTTCTACAAAAAATACACGATCATGTGAAGTTGCTGTATCTCTTAATTTATCAATTGCATCAATGACAGTATTCAAAGCTGTATCGTATCCAATTGTAAAATCTGTTCCAAAAATATCATTGTCAATTGTTCCCGGAATTCCAATAAATGGAACACCAAACTCTTGATGAAAGATATTTGCTCCTGTAAAAGAACCATCTCCACCAATTACAACTAAAGCATCAATGTTATTTTGTTTTAGATGATTGTATGCTTTTTGACGACCTTCTGCAGTTTTGAATTCTAAAGAACGAGCTGTTTTAAGAATTGTACCACCTTGATTGATAATGTTTTTTACCGAACGAGGTCCAAGTTCAATCATATCATTGTTAATCAAACCTTCGTAACCTTGACGGATTCCTACTGATTTGATATCGTAGTACTTACATGCTCTTACAACGGCACGTAAGGCCGCATTCATTCCAGGCGCATCACCTCCAGAGGTTAATACACCAATTCTTTTTATATTGTTTCCCACGTTTTTCCCTTTATTAAATCAAATATAATAAAAAATCAGAATATTATTATAATTGGTAGTATGAAAGATAAATTAATCTTCGTCGACAGGTTTTAACGTTCCGTCTGCAAAATCTCGTTGAAGAATAACGGCAATATACAAATCTTCTCGCGTTCGCTTCGGATCATAAGTTTGTTTTAGATCAATATTAAATGCGCCACTTGCTGCTTGATAAAGAAAAGCATTCAATCCGCCACGTAATTCTTTTATAATATCGTATGTTGTTTTATCGGTTTCTTTATAGATTAATTTAGTAAGAATTTGTCCTCGAGAGCTTGACATATTTTTTAATTGATTCTCAAATTGATCAGCCAAATCCTTTTGACGAGATTTAATAAAACGTTTTTTGTCTCGTCTTTTATCCATAGTTTGAATCGTATCCGATACATAATTATATTCTCTAACAGCAGTTCTTACATATGGCCAAACATCTCGAACGCGCTTTCTTAACCATAAATAATACTTTTTTTCTAAATCAGTTTTTAAATGAACCGAATAACTATTCATTTCATTAAGATGTATTGTGTCTAAAGGATTAAAAGCAAATTCATCTAAATTAATTGAATCATTTTTAATTTCTTGTGCAGGATTTTTTCCTCCTAAATCTAACCCAAAAATTTGAGCATTGACATTAGATAATCCAACAAAAGTAAGTAGTAAAGTTATATGATAGATATAAAATTTCATATCAGAATTAGTTCAAAAATTGTTCCTAAAATTAGTACATTTGTTAGATAAATAAACTAAAATGAGTACAAATAATTTGTTTGATCAACAATCTTTGGATTTTTTGACAAAATATTTAAATACAGCATCGCCTACAGGTTTTGAAAGCGAAGGACAAAAAGTTTGGATGGATTATATCAAACCATATGTAGATGAAGTAAAAACAGATAATTACGGTTCTGCTTATGGTGTAATAAATCCTGAAGCGAAGTATAAAGTTGTGATTGAAGCGCATGCTGATGAGATTTCTTGGTTTGTAAATTATATTTCTGATGACGGATTGATTTATGTGATTCGTAACGGAGGATCAGATCATATGATTGCGCCTTCTAAAGTGGTTAATATTCATACCAAAAAAGGAATTGTAAAAGGAGTTTTTGGTTGGCCAGCTATTCATTTGCGTCAAGCAGGAAAAGACGAAGCACCGACTCCAGATAAAATTTGGATTGATACAGGTTGTACATCGAAAGAGGAAGTTTTAGAACTTGGAATTCATGTTGGTTGTGTGATTACTTATCCTGATGAATTTTTTACGTTGAATGACCGTTATTTTGTTTGTCGTGCGATAGACAATAGAATGGGAGGGTTTATGATTGCTGAGGTTGCACGTAAATTGGCAGAAAATAAAGATCAATTAGATTTTGGTTTATATGTTGTAAATGCGGTTCAGGAAGAAGTTGGATTGCGTGGAGCGGAAATGATTACGCAAACAATCAAACCAAATGTTGCGATTATTACGGACGTTACACACGATACTACAACTCCAATGATTACAAAATCGAAAGAAGGGGAGCAAAAATGTGGTGATGGCCCAGTTGTTTATTATGCGCCAGCGGTACAAAATAATGTACGCGAATTAATTATTGATGCAGCTGAGAAAAACAATATTCCTTTTCAGCGTGCGGCTAGTTCTCGTGTAACAGGAACGGATACAGATGCTTTTGCATACAGTAATGGTGGAGTACCTTCGGCTTTAATTTCGTTGCCGTTGCGTTATATGCACACAACTGTTGAAATGGTTCATCAAGCTGATGTAAAAAATGTTATCGAGTTGATTTACGAATCAGTGAAAACAATTAAAAACGAGCAAAGTTTTAAATATCATACTGTTTAAAATATAAAGTGATTAAAAAAGAAAAGGCTGTCGTAAGACAGCCTTTGTTGTTATTTCGCGTGTCTATCAACTTCAAAGATTCCAAAAACATTGTTATCAGTATCCAAAAAATAACCTTGCCAACACATTCCAGGAATTGCAAATTTTGGCATAGCTATTATTCCTCCGTTTTCAAGGATTTTTTGAGCTGTTTCATCAAAATTTTCTACTTCCATGGTACAAGTAAAAGCATTTGTACCGCAGTTTAGAGGAGGTGTTTCGGCAGGACGCTTAAACATTCCACCTTCCATTCCAGATGTATTGATACGATAATATTCGAGCGGTAAACCTTCTTGTTTTACAAAACTCCATCCGAAAACATTTTCATAAAAAGTCATGCATTTCTGCGGATCATTTGCTTGAATTTCAAAATATACAATGCTATTCATTTGTGGTAATTTTTCAATCATTGAATTTAAATTTAGTAAAAATTTGTTCAGAAAATCATTATTCAATCAAATATTAGAATAAATCTTTTGAGAATGATTATTTTTATACTTTAAAAGAAATAAGATGAAAATTGAATTAAATAGAGTAAATCAGGCTTCTCACTATGAAGCGACAGCACCAAGTTCTTCTGTAAAAGTAAATATTGATGGACCAGAATCGATTGGAGGAGAAGGAAAAGGAGTTCGCCCGATGGAGTTGGTTTTGATTGCTTTGGGAAGTTGTAGTGTTTTTGATTTGAATGAAATATTGAAGAAACAACGCCAAGAAATTGAAGATATTAAAGTTGAGGTTGAAGGTCAGCGTCGAGATGAAATTCCAAATATTTTCACGAATATTCACATCAAATTTTTCTTGAAAGGAAATATTGATTTAGATAAAGCAAATAAAGCTGCTGAATTGGCGGTTAAGAAGTATTGTAGTGTACATGATATGCTTGCAAATGGAGGAATTGATATCACCTATGAAATAAATGTAAATTAATATGAAACCGAGCAACTTAGCTCGGTTTTTTGTTTGTAAATACTTAATAATTACTATTAGTCCTTTGTAAATACTTATATCCGTTTAATAAACATTTTTCTGATTTAATATAGTTAACTTAATTGTAAATAAATGATTTTCAGTGGTTAAATTGTATTTTTTCATATTGTTCTTCATCATTTCATCTATTACTTTATCTGCTCAAACAAATTTTGATAAAGGTGATCTTCTTGTTTTTGCAATAAACTCAAATGTGAATTCTTCCTGCTCTTCAAATTATTATAATTCAATTGAATTTGTAGACGAAATTTTTATCCTTACACTAAAAGAAATTTTACCTAATACTATTATTTATCTCACTGATAATGGTTGGCAACGAAAATATAATAATTATTTCGGTACAACAGAAGGTGTGATTAAACTTACAATGAAAACTGGTTTTTCGATAGATAAAGGTCAAGTTTTTTCAATCAAAATTCCAAATAGTTATACAGAAGTTAACTTGAATTCAATAAATCCTAATTGGCAAATTATAAAAGTCACAAATGGAGGATTTAATGTTGCTTTAGTCGATCAATTATTTATTTTTAATAATGGTAATTGGAATATGGGTACGACAGAAGATCATAAAGGTTTTTTTGAGAATTCTAAACTAATTACAGCTTACAATAATAAATTAGAATGGGATAGTTACTTGGACATTCCAAGTATAGAAACGACTAATTCTGGTTTGCCTGGAGATGAAATTGATGATAATATAACAATCAAAGATTTTCATCTTACAATTGATCAAAATTCTGCTTATAATTATTATTCTAGAAGTAAAACAGAAGCTTCTTCTAATGAATGGAAACTACGTTTGTTAAATCCTGAATATTGGTCGAAAGCTAATAATTGTTCTAATTTTCAATCCATAAATAATTTAGAAAAATTACTCGTTAATGATGAAATTCAAGAGTTTGAGATTTGTAAAAACGAGAATATCATACTAAAAGTAGATGAGAATTCTATTGTTGAATATCAATGGTTTGAAAATAATTTGCCTTCTAATGAAAATGGAATTCTGATTAATGGCGCGATTAATTCTACATATATTCCATTAACTTCAATTGCAAGTGATAAATATTACTATTGCGAATTGAAATATACATTAAAATGGATTTCAGCTGGAATAAATAAAGATAATGTATCTGTTTTGAAATCCATTTTATATAAAGTAAAAGTTTTAGAAGAACCTAAAATAACATCAATCAAAATGAATTAATCAATTAAACTACATATATGAAAAGAAATTTTACTTTTAAAAGTCTTGCATTTCTTACTTTATTTATAGTAAGTTTTAAAACGCAAGCTCAAACTCCGATAAAAACATTTTATGCGGATGGAAATGTAGCTACTAAATCGCTATCTGTTGATACAGAATCACCAAATGGCGCTTCATCAGATGGAACTGAAGAGTCTTGGTACAAATGGACATTAAACAATGGTGCGACTTATTATTCAGCTTCATCAACAAATGCTCCGACTGGATCTATTAACCATGATACAAATAAAGCTGATATCACATGGAATGCAACTTGGCCAATTGCTGGCGGAAACCCAATGGATTTGATAAAAGATTATAATGTTATAGCAGAAGAGTTTAATAGTTGTCAAACTACTTCAACAACAGATTCTAAGACAGAGATTAATGTGAAATTGGTTAAACCTGATATTCTAACAATCGATTCTGATACAGAAATTTGTGGCTCTAGTACAGCTACATTTACGCTTTATGGGACGCCTGGCGGAATTGTATATTACTCAGTTACAGGTTCTGCAACGCCGACAGGTTCTGCAATAATTGATCAAACAGGTAAAGTTGATATTCAAATTGTTTCAAATGGTTCTGGTGATATTGTATTAACAACAACTAAAGTAGAATTTAAAGCAGATCAACCTTCAAATCCTACGAGAACAGAAACGTTTGAAAATTTGATAATGACAGCAGGAAATTTTAAAACAATTCCACTAAAACAAGCTCCTATAATTTCAGAAATTGTATTCTAAAATAAATTGTCAACTCATGGTCAAAAATATTATTCAAATAAAATAGTCTTAATAGGTTTACTGCTTCTTTCGGGAGGCAGTCTATTAGGTCAGCAAAAATTATGTCCTGCCTCTAAACATCAATATAGTGTAGATTTGGATGAAAACTTCGGCAACGGAACTTTAGGTTCAAGCTATGTTTGGAAAGTTTTGGAAAGTAATTTTTCAGGAAGTTATTTACCAATTACAACATCGGGAAATCAAGTAGAAATTGATTGGCAAAATACACCTTTGGGCGTTTATACGTTGAAAGTTACGGAAACCAATAGTTGTGGTTCTTCTACGCAAGAATTACAGGTTACAATTTCCGAAGCAATACAAATAGATTTAGCGCCAATTTATTATTTCTGTCCAGATTTTAATTCAATGACGATTACTGCTCCAAGTGGTTTTTATGAATATAATTGGTTTGATGAACATAACAATTTGGTTTATTCGTCTGCTTCACCAACTTTTGTTGTAAATCAGTCTGGTAAATATCGTTTGGAAGCTAAAATAGGAAGTTGTATTTCGATTGGAGAAACGGAGGTTCAGTTAGTAGAATTTCCTTCGATTTTGGTGAATACCGATTTAGATAATTCAATGATTATCGTTGCTAGTGGAGGAAATACATCTGTTTACTATCAATTAGAAGATGAAAATGGAAAAATAATTTATAGTTGGAAAGATTCTAATACGTTCAGAAATGTAGCTGCGGGTAAATATATTGTTCGAGTTAAATCTAAAAATGGTGAGTGTTTGACAGAAATTCCTGCCGAAGCAATGATGATTACAAATGTGATTACGCCAAATAATGATGGAATAAATGACAAGTGGGATTTGAGTAAATTGTTAAAAAGTTATTTAAATGCAATTATTGAAATTTATGATCGTTTTGGTAAAAAAGTAAAAACGATTACCAATGCAGAGCATTTTATTTGGGATGGAAAAATTGCTGGAAAACCAGTTCCAACTGATAACTATTGGTATGTAATCAAGTTAAATGACAAACAAACTAAATCTGGTTCAATCTTAATTAAAAATAAATAATTCATTAATTATTAATTGATAATAAAAAAGGTCTTTCGAACGAAAGACCTTTTTTCAATACATACATTTTCAATTAAGCCTCAACAGTAGTTAAAGCTTCTTGAAAGATATTAACTTGCGCTAATACTTTATTTTTTAATTCATCATTTACAATTTCACTATTTTGGAAATTATCGTTGAAAGATGGGAAAGTAGTACTTGCTACAATTTCTCCACTTGCAAACATTCCAAAATATTTTGTCGCAACTTCCATTACATTTCCTCCACCATAAGCACCTGGAGATGTACTTAATAACAATACTTTTTTATCTTTCAAATATGGCATTTCGATACGAGAAACCCAATCCAAAATGTTTTTCAATGCAACAGAAAAGTTTCCATTATGTTCTGCCAAAGAAATTACAACACCTTCTGCATCTTTTATTTTATTGTAAAAATCTTGTGCTTTTTGTGGAAAGCCATTTTCTAATTGACGATCAATAGAATAGATAGGCATCTCGAAATCATTGATGTCAACTAAATCGATTTCTGCATTTTCGATTTGATTTAAAGTATAATTTAATAATTCTTTATTGATTGATTTTTTGCTGTTACTACCAGCGAAAGCTAAAATTTTCATATTCTTATTGAGTATTTTTATTTTTGATGAAGCAAAGTTATTGCAAGCAACTATAAGTTTTATTGACCTATGTTAGGAAAAGATAAAAACTTATATTTTTTTTATAAACTCATTTATTTACCGAATAATTACAGTTTAAGTTCTTCTAATAGTAAAGTAACTTAACTCATCAATTGTTTGTTGATAGAAGTAGAGCTGTTACTTCCAGTAAAAGCTTTTATAATCTTAGTTTTTATCTTAAGTTATTGTTTTTTTGTGTGTAATAATTGCGCGTATTCTGTTGGTCGAATCCCCGAAACTTTCTGAAAAATATTACTGAAAGATGATAACGAATTATACCCAACTAACATTGCAATTTCGTACATATTATATTTGTTTTCAGCAATCAATTCCAATGATTTTGTGATACGTAATGCACGTAGAAAACGAACATAATTCATTCCCATATTATCTTTGAATTTTCGGGATAATGTTCGTGTGCTCAACCCAAATTGTTGCGCAACTTCATCTATTGTATAGTTTTTTTCTATATTTTTCATCAGAAATTGGGCAATATCAATCAATTTCTGATCTTTTGGAAATGGATGCTGAATAAAAGCGGGTAGTTTGTTTGATTCCATTTCGGGTAAAATAGATCGTATGGCTTTTACAAAGTCATATTTTGCAGGATCTTTTTCTGAAATTGATCCACTCCAATTTTTAGTATACAAAATCATTTCCCTTAACAATTCATTCGTGTAATAAATATTTGTAATCGAATAAAAATCGTTTTCTTCTTTTTCAGTCTTAAAATAAAAATTATACAAATCGCCTGTTTTACTATTCGTTAAGATAGAATGTGGCGTATTTGCAGGAATCCACATAAAACATCGCGCAGGTAAATACCAATGTTTATCGTTTACAAAAACGTGTACAATTCCGCCTTCTGCATATAATAATTGTGCTTTTTTATGCTCATGTACGCGAGTTCCTATCGTATCTAAATGTGCATGTTGTATATAAAAATGGACTTTAGATTTGTCAACTTCGTTAAAAAAAAACTGATCAAACAACATTGTTTTTATACTTTTATAAAGTGAAATATTTTGCTTTTGCAAATTACTTTATTTTGGCGTAAATGAGCAAATTATTTTCTTTTTTTATCAAGAGGGTAAACATGTTTTCAATGTAACTTTGCATCACTAAAAATCAATAACAGACTTATAAATAATACAAAATGATATTTAAATTCGTTAAATATCAGTTGCTTACATTGTTGTTAATGCTGAGTGGGTTGAGTTATGCTCAAAATGAAATAGACTATAACCAACTGAAATTAAGCAAAGCAATTGAAATTGGACTTCAAAATAATAAAAAATTACAAATTAGCGCTTTAAAAACTAATATTGCTGAATTAAAAGAGAAAGATCTTAAAAACGAAAAATTACCAGATGTAGACTTTCACACTGGTTTTAATGTTTTGAGTAATTTACGCCAATTCGAAGACGGTGTTCTAAAACCTTCTACAAAATATGCTGTTCCTCGTGTGAAATATGATTTTACACTTTCGGCAGAAATTCCAATTTATTTGGGAGGAAAATTAAAAAATGACGAGAAAAAATCTGAAATAGAAACTAATATTTCGAAACTACAAGTTCGAAAAGATGAGCGAGAATTAAGAATGCAAATTATCACAGCTTATTTACAAGCGTTGCATTTACAAGAGCAACAAAAGTTGATTTCGGATAAAATGAGAGAAGATTCAGTTGTGATAAAGCAAACAGAATCCTTGAAAAAAAATGGTTTGGTAACGTATAACGAAGTTTTGAGAACTGAATTGCAGTTGTCAAATCATAAAATGTCTTTTACGGAATTGGCAAATGAAATTTCGATTATCGAACATCAAATCAAAACAATTTTGGCTTTACCAGAAAATCAAGAAATGCATATTGATACCAATGATTTGTTTACAAATGAAGAGCATTTGGGTTTAGTTGATGAAATGATTTTGGAAGCAATGGATCAAAGTGAAAGTTTGAAAATTGCGAAAGATGATTTGAATTTGAAAGAAATTGATAAGAAAATTACCAAAGCCAATACATTACCAAAAATAACTGCTGGTGCTGAATATGGATATAATTATCCAAACTTTATGTTTTTTCCTCCAGAAGAATATTTGTACAGATTTGGTTCTGTTGGTGTAAATGTTTCGATTCCGTTGAGTAATTTTTTCAAGAATAAACAAAAAATGCAAATCGCAGATCGTAACATTTCAATTGCAAAATTAGAAATAGAAGAGAAAGAAGAACAAATTCGACACGATGTTTTTGCAGCGAATAAACGATTAGAAGAATCGATCGATAAAATAAAAATTGCTGAAGAAGCAATTGGTCAGGCTAAAGAAAATTATCGAATTGTTCGAACAAAATATGTCAACAAATTGAGTTTGATTACAGAACTTATCGATGCGGATAACGCTTATTTAGAGGCTCAATCGAATTTGATTTCATTGCAAATCAACAAACAATTAAAATACTATCAATTACAATACATTTTAGGAAACTTATAAAAATGGGAAAACAACAGACAAAAGGAGAAAAACGAATGAATAGAACGCTTTCGGCGATTGCTTGGATTTTTATTATCATAGGAATCACTGCAGTGGCTTGGTTTTATTTCTTTTCGAGTTCACATGTCAATACAAATGATGCGCAAGTGCGACAATATATTACGCCAGTTTCGAGTAAAGTTTCTGGTTTTATCAAAAAAGTAAATTTCGAAGAAAATCAATTTGTGCACAAAGGTGATACGCTTGTTGTGATTGACAATAGAGAGTTTCAGAACCAGATTGATATTGCAGAAGCAAATTTAGAATCGACTTCACAATCTGTTCTAACCTACGAAAAAGCTGTTGACACAAAATCGAGTGATGTTAATATTGTTAATGCAAATATAGAAGCTGCTAAAATAGAGGTTTGGAGAACGGAAAAAGATTATAATCGTTTCAAAAATTTAGTGCAAGAAGATGCTGCAACTGTACAACAATTTGAAGAAGTTGAAGCAAAATATAAACAAGCAAAAGCAAGTTTGAGTGCTTTGGAACAACAACGTAATGCAGTGAATGTTAGTGCATCTGCTGAACAAACAAAAGTTGCACCTGCAAAAACTCAAATTTTACAACGAAAAGCCCAATTGAATGATGCCAAACTTACTCTCTCATATACCTATGTTGTGGCGCCTTACGATGGTTGGGTTGGAACAAAAAATATACAAGAAGGTCAGTTAATAAAAGAAGGGCAAGCCTTGGTGCAAGTGGTTTCGAAAGAGAAATGGATTGTTGCGAATTTTAAAGAAACGCAAATTGGAGAAATCGATTTGGATCAACCAGTTATTATAAAAGCAGATGCCTACAAAAACATTGAGTTTGAAGGAAAAATTGAATCTCTTTCGCCAGCTTCTGGGTCTGAGTTTGCTTTGATAAAACCTGATAATGCAACAGGGAACTTCGTGAAAATTGAACAACGTTTTCCTGTAAAAATAATTCTGAAAGAGTCTAAAAATAACGAAAAATTACGTACCGGAATGAATGTAAATGTTTCCGCAGAAAAAGTAAATTAAATAAATGTCACAACAAAATTCAATATTCAATAAATGGGTTCCGCAAAAATTGGTTGTGCCAATTTTTATCCTTGCGCTATTTCCACACTTGATGATTTTGACGATATTCAACATGAATAGTACGTTTACAGCATCATTTTTGGATTTGGAGGTCGACGATTTGCAGTTCCTTTTTTCGATGGCGTATGCCACTATTGTTTGTGGCTTATTTATTCACGTTCGATTTTTTCACTTTTTCAATATCAGAAGTTATCTGCTAACAATGACCATGCTTAACATTTTGGTGTTGTTTGGAATGACATTGACAACAAATACAGAATTGATTTTGATTCTGCGTTTTATTCAAGGACCTTTATCGCTTTTCGAAGGTTGTATTTTGTTGCCAATCATTATGTCGAATATTAAAAGTGAACATTCAAAATTGATTGCTTATTCGTTTTTGTACGGCGTAATGTTAACGGGAGATAAATTCACAACTTCTATCGTGAAGTTTGCGATTGAGAATTATAACCACAATATGATGGTGTATACGATTATGAGTTTTCATGTTGTTGCATTAATTATTTATGTATTTTTCTTTAATCACAACAGAATGTTTCCTAAAAAACCATTGTATCAATTAAATTTAGGAGGAATTTTCTTGATGATTATTTCCTTAATTTCTGGTGCATTTTTCTTGATTTATGGAAAAAAATATTATTGGTTCGAATCGCCAATTATTATCATAGCATTTGCATCAACACTCGTTTTTAGTGGCTTATTTTTATTGCATCAAAAAACAGCCAAACGACCTTTGTTTCATTTTGAGATTTTCAAATCAGAACGTGTCATTTTAGGAATATTAATGTTTTTTGTTTTCTATACTTTACGTGCAGGAATGAGCAATATTTACCAAGTTATGTCAACAGTTTGGAAATGGCAATGGGAATATGTGTTGCAGATTCAATATTTTAATGTGGCTGGTTCTATCATTGGTGTTGTGTTTTCATTTTTTATGGTTAAGAATAGAGTCGATTTTAGAAAAATATTTTTTCTTGGATTTGTACTTTTAGCCATGAGCATGTTGTGGTTTAGTTATTTGTTTTATCCAGATACAAAAGTCGAGGCAATAGCGCCAACATTGATGTTAGAAGGAATTGCGCAAGGTGTTATTTTTACGCCATTAGTGTTGTATATTACAGGTTCTGTACATCCTTCTATTACTGGTAGTGCGGCACAAGCAGGTACGGCAATTCGTTTTTGGACTACAACAATTGGTTTTTCGTTAATGCAAAATGCAATTTTATATTTGACGACTAAACATCAATTTTTGATGACCAAAAATTTAGATAAAACGAGTCCTATTTTCCAACAACAATGGAATAATTTGTTCAATAAAAATATTGCGAATCATCTTCCAAACGAAGCAGAAAGTATTACTGCTGCAGCTTTAAAAGCAAAATTGTACAACCAAGCTTTGTTGGTTAGTAATATTGAGATTTTCCGAACATTGTTTGTTGTGGGAATTATCGCAGCGATTTTTGTAATTCTTTATCAACCGATAAAAAATAGACTTTTACATCGTTAAAATAATTTTTATATATTACTTTTTATTTAATTGACGTATTTGATTTAATAGAATCAAGTACGTTTTTTTTATTACAAATTTTTAAAAATGAATGTTTTATCTAAATTATCCCGTAAAAAGGAGATATTATAAAGTTTTTTAAATTTAAAAATGGCGTAAATGAACAAATTATATTCTCAAATAATCAACTTGTTTTTCTGAGACAGCACTTACTTTTGCCATCAAAATAAATCAAACGAAAAATAATTAATGTTATAGAAAATATTAATTTTATTTTATTGATTTTAAATTTGTTATAGTTTTATAGAAATGAATCATCGTATTTTAACGATTTATTATTCAGAATCACATTTTAGCCTTTTGACTTTTCTCAGGCAGCTTCCTTTTTTTACTTTTTAGGTAAGATAATCACGAAATCAATAAAATATTTTTAATTAGACAAACTTTCGAATGAATGTTTTGAACTTGATTGTAAAATTGAATAAATAACTCAATGCACAATCAACATCCCATTTTCAAGAAATGGATACCAGAAAAATTGGTGCTTCCAATTCTCATTGCCGCGTTGATTCCGCATGTGATGATTCTCTCACTTTTCAATATGAATAGTACGTTTACAGCTTCATTTCTAGATGTTGATGTAGACGATTTACAATTCATTTTTTCTTTGGCTTACGCAACAATTGTATGTGGGCTTTTTATTAACGAACGGCTTTTTCAGTTCTTTAATATTCGCTCCTATTTATTGTTTATGACGATTATCAATATTGTATTAATGTTACTGATTTCATTGACAACAAATACGCAATTGATTTATTTGCTTCGTGTGATACAAGGAACAACATCTTATCTCGAAGGTTGTATTATTGTTCCGCTAATTATGTCGCGTATAAAAGGCGAATATGGACGGTTATTAGGAAATACGTTTTTGTATGGATTTATGATGACGGCTGATAAATACACAACCTCTATTGTAAAATTTGCCATCGAAAATTATAATTTCAATATGGTGATTTATACTGTTATCTTTTTTCATGTTCTATCATTATTGATTTACGTATTTCTTTTTAGTCATGGTAGATTATATCCCAAAAAACCTTTGTATCAGTTGAATTTAGCTGGTTATTTTTTGATGATGATGTCATTAATAGCAGGAGCTTTTTTATTGATTTATGGTAAAAGATATTATTGGTTCGAATCGCTTTATATCGTTATTGCGTTTGCTGCAATGCTTATTTTTTCGGGCTTATTTATTTTGCAACAATTAACGTCTAAAAAACCGATTTTCCATTTCGAGATTCTTCGCTCCGAAAGAGTTATTGTAGGTATGTTGTTGTTTTTTACATTTTATATTTTCAAATCGAGTATGAGTAACATTTATCAAGTAATGAATGTTGTTTGGAAATGGCATTGGGAGTTTGTTTTGCAAATACAATATTATAATTGTGCCGGAATTTACATCGGAGCATTGTTTGCTTATTTCATCATCACACAATTTCAAACACAATATAAATATGTATTTCTTGGAGGATTTTTTTGTTTAACGTCTGCCATGTTGTGGTTTAGTTACATTTTGGTTCCAGATACGCGTCCGAATGCAGTTATTCCGCCATTATTGATGGAAGGAATGGGACAAGGAATGTTGTTTGCACCAATTTTGCAATATATGGTATGTTCTGTACACGCTAATTTTTCTATGAATACTATGCAAGCAGCAGTCGCAATGCGTTATTGGTCGTCGACAATTAGTTTTTCGATTATGCAAAATGCAATTCTTTTCTTGACGACTAAACATCAATTTTTGATGACGAAAAATCTAGATATTACCAATACAATTTTTCAAGAACAATGGAATAATTTATTCAATAAACACAATACAACTCATTTAGTAAATGAATCGATCAGTTTGACAGCGACTAATCTAAAATCTCAATTGTATAACCAAGCTTTATTGATTGCAGATATTCAAATTTTTAGAACCTTATTTTATTTCGGAATTGTAATGATGGTTTTTATTATGATTTATAATCCAATCAAAAACGTTTTACATCTTAGGAAAAAGAGAAAAGAGAGTCATTGATTCTCTTTTTTTCTAGTATTTATTTCTGCATTTATTTTCGCTAAACCTGTTATAAGAGGAATAAAAGTTACAGAACATGATAATAAAATAACGAATGTTACATTGATATCATATTTGTTTGTCATTTTCAGAATTAATAGAATAACTGCTATAAGTAATAATGGGATTTGAATGCTAAGATTTAGTTTGTTAACTTTTTTTCTTTTTTCATTTAATTCTTCTAATGTTAATTCGCTCAAAGATTTTTCTTTGTTCATTTTAATTGTTTTATTAAAGATAGTAAAATCAAATTAAAAAATAGATTTAAATAAAAAAGCTAACCAATTGGTTAGCTTTTTTTGTTTTTTTATCTAAAAATATTTAATCCCTTTTATATTTTTCTTTATATGTTTCAAATGCTTGCATCAAATTTTCTTCGATAGCTTTTGGCATTCTGCGCGTAGCCTCAAATTCATTTGATGAAAGTGATTTGAATTCTGAAAGTGTTGGAATCAATTCAATCGAATTAACTAACATTTCAATTTCTGTTTCATATTGACGATTAGCCAATGAATGAAATGTATCATTCCCATAAACAGGAACATATTGTTGTTCAATCAAAAAACCAGCGTCAGCTTCTGTATCAACAAAGTGAGTTGTAACACCAATTTCGACTCCTTTTGTGATTGCCCATTTTAATGAATCTAAACCTCTCGTCAAAGGTAAAAAACCTGGATGCGTATTGATAATTTTATGATTTTCAACCAATTCATCTGGTAATAATCCTGCTCCTGCAATAATCACATATTCAGCTTTATAATCGTTTAATTGATTGTTCAACGTTTCAGCAGTTGTTAAATCAAAATTATAACCAAAATTATTACAATAATCATCTAAATTTACTTGAATCGCCTTACTTGGACGATGCTGATAAATTGGTTTGAACGGATTTTCCCTTTGTATAAAAGGCAATGCAAATATTTTTACATTTTGATAACCTTTAGCTTTTAATCCGTGTAAAACATCTTGTGTTTTGCGATGAGGAGTATTGTAAGAAATTACCGCTATTTTTGGCTGATTCATTGATTTACTTAATCAAATACTTTTTGTGATAATCAACAACATTATCAATTGGTTTTCTAATAATATGACCAACTGTTAAGTGATATTCTGCCGCAACTGAACGAATAACATCTTCATAAATATGAGCAATTGAGCCAATGAAATTTAATTCAGAATGACGAGCTTCTTCGTAAGGCATAATTTGATATTCGATAAAAGAAGACATTGCATCATAAATAATTTTCTGAATAAATGGATCATTTTTATGTTCAACAACAAATTTATTGAAAGATGCTAAATATGTGTTTGCAAATTTATTTTGGTACACATTTTTATTTAATTCATCTACAGATAATTTATAATAATCATCAAAAGCTTTGGCTAAATGTGGAGGCATTTTTTTTGTGTAAAAAGCGCGTAATACACGTTTTCCTAAGTCATTTCCAGAACCTTCGTCACCTAAGATATAAGCTAAAGATTTTGTTTCTTCGCGCATTGTTGTTCCATCGAAATAACAAGAATTAGAACCTGTTCCTAAGATACAAACCATTGCAGGTTTTCCCATATAAGTTGCGTAACAAGCAGCTAATAAATCATGGTCTACGACAAATTCTGCATTTGTAAAGAAATTCTCTAAACCTTCTTTAACAACAGCATGCATTGCTTCGCTGGAAGTTCCTGCACCATAAAAAAAGACTTTTGTAAAATCATTTGCAACAGGTGCAAAATCTTCATTTTTTTGTAATTCAGTCGTAATATCTTCTGATGTTACAAAATACGGATTAAATCCGATTGTACTTGTTCTAAAAATTTCATTAAGGTCGCTATCTAAAATTACCCAATCCGTTTTAGTAGAACCGCTATCTGCTATTGCAATCATTTTTTTGTTTTGATATAATTGAGGAGTGCTAAAATAACATTCTTTTAACAATGCGCATAAAAAAAAGCCTGAAATTTCAGGCTTTTTATATAAAAAAATAATTAATGATCGTGGCTATGGTCAACTATATCGATTTCGATGTATGTTTCGGATTGATTTCCTGCTTTATCAATTAGAATTAATCCTAAATGATAAGCTCCATCTACAATACCTTCTTGGGGAATTGCAACTTTATAATTGTATGCATATTCCTTTTTACCTGAAGGAATTGCTTCTTCTTTGGTAAATTCCCATTGAGTATTTGTAGAACTCGACGCTTCTTGCACACTAGCAGAACGATGGTTATGAGTATGTCCATCTCCTGCATAATGAATATCAATTTTTACAGCTCCCAACTCAATATTATCTTTCAAGATAGCTTCAATATTAATTTCGTCACCTAAATGTAAGTGAGCTTCATCTTTTGGTGAAATTAAATTAATTTCTGGTTTTGTTGTATCTAATGAAGAATCATCAGATGAACAAGATGTAATAAATAATGTTGATAATGTTATAAATGAATATTTTAAAATTGAATTTTTCATTGTTTTAATTTTTTTGAATTGAATGTTATTTTTTAAGATTTTGGTTGATTTATTAATAAACAAAATCTTGAGGCGGACCTCGAGTAAAATGATATTCAATTGTAGAAAGTTTAATTTTTTCTACTTGTTCAAAACTTTCTTTTCTGTAAAATTCTTCGTTTAGTTTTCCTTCAATTTTTGGATCATCATGCGTGTCAATAAAGACAGAATAGAATGTAAAATGATTACATTGATGATGAATAATTTCTTTCTTTTGATTCGAAAAATCTTGTGAATGATCGATTAAAGAAAAATGTAATTGATTAAAAATTGGAATCGAAAAAAGAATAATACTAAAGAAAAGTCCAAAAATAGGATGTCTCTTTTTCATGTATCAACTATTTTCCGAACGGAATTCCTAACATAACTTGTATGTTTCGAGCTTGTTCTGGTAATTGTAATGCACGATAAAAACTGGTGTGATTGTAATAGTTTTTATTGAATAAATTAGAAACCTGAATACTTAAATTTGCACTAAAATTATTGAATTTAAGTTTCGTTTTTCCTCCAATTCCAACCAAGAAATAACTTGGAGTAATATCTTCGTTTTGGGCGATTTTATCTTGCTCAAATGTATATTTTCCATTTGCAAAAAAGCTCAAGCCTTCTAAAAATGTAATATTTTGATTGATTTTATAATTAATTTGTCCAAATAAATTATTTGCAGGCGTGAAAGGAAGATAATTTCCGAATTTTTTATTTTCCGTGATTTGTCGATTATATAAATATTCGTACACAAGATTTGCATCAAAATTTTCGTTGATTTTCTTACGAACTTCAAATTCAAAACCAGTCAACAAAGCTTTGCTTTGCGTATATTGATAAATTTGTCCACCATGAGGAAGAATCGAAAATTGTCCCGAAGGTTTCAAGAAAATATAATTGCTGAAATAATATAAATAAGGACTTAGCGAAATATCCCAATCATTTTTGTGAAAAACAGATTTGAAATCTACTGCAATTCCTTTTTCTACATCAAGATTTTCGTCACCTCTTTCATGTCGAAAACTACCATGATGAATTCCGTTAGAACCCAATTCTATAGCAGTTGGTAAACGGAAATTTGTTCCAACATTCAAATTGAAATCCCATAAATCATTTGGTTGAAAAGTTGCACCAATCATTCCGTTTAAATTACTGAAATTACGATCGATTGATTGGCTACGATTTGCATAATAATCTGCAATTCCTTCAGAATTTCCTTTTTCAATCAAATAATTGTACAGAAAATCATCAAAATAACCTTCTGATTTGAACGTTGAATAATCGTAACGTAAACCAGCTGTAACTTTCCATGTATTTCCTTTTTTGAATTCTTCAATCAAAAATCCACTAAAAATATTTCGGTCATATTTTGGTAATAAATAATTGTAACCCGCAATATTATTGGCTTGTAATTGCGCTTGTGCACCGATTATTGTTTTGAAATTTTTGTTATGATTATGTTCAAATTTTAATTGAGAATCATAAGTAGAAAGATTAAAATCTAATTCTAAATCAGGATTTTTTGTTGGAGCGGGTTGATTCGCATAATGAGTGTGAAACGAACTAACTTCTTGGCGACGATTGTTTTGATAACTTGCCAAAAATTTTAAAACATCTTTTGAATTTAAACGAAATTCATTTTCGGAAATCACTTTAAAATGATTAACTTTTTGATAAGGAAATTCGATATTTCTATAATTTCCATCATCTTGAAGCCTATCTACAGAAGGAATTCCGTGCGAACCAGGAAAAAAACCAATTTTCTGATTAACGTTAGAAACAGTTAAAATTGAACGAAATTTTTCACCAATATAACCTGTTTGTATTTCAGCATTCAAATCTTGTCCAGCCGTATTTTTTACACGTTTATTGTAAATTGGCAAATAGCGATTCAGATAATAGATGCGATCGGTAGTCGTTCTGTAGTCTGCATAATCAGAATACGAACCTTTTATTTTATAGAAAAAATGATCGTTTCGAGATTTTAAATTGAATCCAATTCCGTAATTATCATTAATCGATTGATACAAAGCTTTTGCTTCTCCAGAAAGTGAATGTTTTGCTGGTAAATTGTTATTGTTAATCTTGATAACTCCAGCAATAGCTTCATTTCCGTACTCCAAAGCAGCAGGTCCTTTTATCACTTCGACATCTTCAACATTTAGTGCATCAATTTCCAAACCGTGATCGGCTCCCCATTGTTGTCCTTCTTGTTTTACACCATTTTCAGCAACAATTAATCGATTGAAACCAAGTCCACGAATAATTGGTTTTGAGGCTGATGATCCAATTCCTGAAGCATTGACACCTGCAATATTTTCGAGCGATTTTGCTAATGATCCTGCATAATTTTCTTGAATATAAGATTGATCTACACGTTCTACATTAGCAGTTGAAAAATCGTGATGATGACCTAAAACAGTAACTTCATCTAAATTGTACGATTTGTGAAAAGTAAGTGTAAAAACAAATTTTTGTTGCGAATCAAACGTAATATTTTGAGAAAAAGGTTCGTAACCTTGCTCATCAATTTGAACTTGATAATTTCCTTTATTTAAATTCTCAATTCTAAATTTTCCTTCGGAATTTGTGTGATATTCTTCGTTGTTGAAGTATACAGTTGTGAAAGGAATTGGTTTTTGATTTTTATCTATAATTTGACCTTCGAAAATGTTTTGTGCAAACACAGTTCCGCACAATAATGTAGCTGCAATACTACATTTTATGTTGATTGACATAAATACAATAATTTAATAACGTTAAAAAAATAAGGTGGTTTTTTCTTGAAATTAAATTGTGTATGGCGGTGCTCGAAGACTTTTTTGAGTAAGTAATACAGCTTGTTTTACACGAGTTGTATAAAGTGTTTTATCTTTTTGGATAAATGATTGAGACCATTCGAATAACTCGATTTCTGAATCATTTTCTACAAAATGTTGATTGAAATGACAAATTGTACAGCTGTGATCATGTACGTTAGAGAATTTATCTTTCAACTCTTTGTGCTCTTTACTTAGAGCATGATCCAATATATGCGCAGACTGATACACTGTCATAAACAGTGAAATTGTAAGCATAATATATTGGATAAATTTTTTCATTCAGTTTACAAAAATAAGATTTTATTTCATTTCTTTCAACTCTTTCATGTTTTGTTGAAGTTTTTTTAAAAATAAAAAATAAATAATTCCATAATAAACTGTTCCTATAATCACAATAAAAGCAACAGCAGTTATTATTGCAATCCAACCATAAACAGCAGCATTATTCGCAATTGGTTGTATATCATTGGCATGTTTTGCTAAATAAATAGATTGGCCTAATTCGTAATAGAATGGGGCAGAGGAAACAATTAAACTTAAAACGGTGAAAAGAATAAACAAGTTCACCAATCGACGAAATGAAATAATGTTTTTCATCAAATCGACGACAGATTGATTAAGATCTATTTTCTTGAAATAACGATAAGCCATTACCAAAAATCCAAACGTAATCACAATACTAAAAACGGAAGCGATTTCGTAATTATTAATCGTTTTTTCTTCGACTAATGTTTTGACTTCGTTATTAAAAAAATTTTTTCCTGAAATTAAAACATATAAATTGTAGACAAGAAAAAGGATAAATTCGCAAAAAGTGAATATAAATAACCATTTTATTGTCGTTGACGATTTTTTCTTCAACATTTGAAAAATTTGATTTTGATCAAACTTTTCTTCTTCCTTTATGGAACCCCAAATTGATTTTAAGTCATCTAACTCCATTATTGTTCCATTTTAGACATTATCTCTTTCAATTTTATTTTCACTCTGTTCATCTTAACGCGTGCATTTACTTCAGAAATTCCTAAAGTTTCGGCAATGTCTTTGTAAGGTAAGTCTTCTAAAAATAGCAGTACCAATGCACGTTCTACGTCATTTAATAATCTAATTGCAGCATATAAAAGTGTGATGCGTTCCTCTAAAAATTCGTCTTTGTCTTCTGATTTTAAATTTAAAAATTGAGCTTCATTAAAATCAGTTTCACTCGATTTTGTTTTTTTTCTGATTAATGTAATCGCTGTGTTCAAGCTAACACGATACATCCATGTACTAAATTTTGAATCTCCTTTGAAGGAATCGTAAGAGCGCCATAATTGCAATACAATTTCCTGAAATAAATCGTCATGAGAATCCTTGTCGTCTGTATATATACGACAAACCTTATGGATAATTCCCTGATTTTTCTCGACTAATTCGGTAAAGATTTTTGCTTTATTATTCAAACTATTATTCTGTTGCTCTTTATTTGTAGTAAAAAAAAGAATAATGTTACAACTAAAAAATAAAAAACCCTCTTATATTTCTATAAGAGGATTAACCTAACTAACTTAAACCTATGAAAAGTTGTTCTACTTTTCTACTGCAAGTATAGAAATTAATTATTTATTAAGCAATAAAAATTTAGAAAATTTGTTAAAAATGTCTTAATTAACTAAGAATGATTCTAAACTATCGAAATCTGTTAACGAAATGATATAATTCATTGTGATTAGAGCAACGGGATGATTAAATTTGTGGAAATATCTAAAAAATTAAACGAATTGCTTTATGGCAAATGAATCATTACTAAAATCGTCGATTGGTAAGAAGTTCGCGATGGCGCTTTCAGCGTTATTTTTGATCGTGTTCTTGTTACAACATTTCGTGATTAATGCATTATCTGTTATTAATCCGAATGGGTTCAATGAAGTTTCGGCTTTCATGAGTGATAACCCTTTTATCCAATATTTAATGCAGCCTATTTTATTAATTGGTGTTGTATACCACTTTGTAATGGGGTTTGTATTAGAAGCGCAAAACAAGAAAGCGCGTGGACCAGTTGCTTATCAAAAGTATAATGGTGCTGCAAATGCTTCTTGGATGTCAAGAAACATGTTAGTTTCTGGATCTGTAATTTTAGTTTTCTTATTATTACACTTGTATGACTTTTGGGTTCCTACAATTACTGATCACTACATTGCTCCAAATCCTGAGTTTGCTCAAGGAAATTACTTTATGGATCACTTAAACCACATTTTTACATTAGAAGGTGCTTTAAGTTTTGTAAGATTAGTAATTTACATTGTTGCATTTGTATTTTTATCATTACACTTACAACATGGATTTGCATCTGCATTCCAATCTATTGGTGCAAGACACAACAAATACACTCCAGTAATTGTTGCTTTCGGGAAATGGTATTCAATTTTAATTCCAGCAGGTTTCATTATCATCGCTGTTTACCATTTTTTTGTTAAATAATTAAATAATATCAAGAAATGAGTATATTAGATTCAAAATCTCCACAAGGAGATATCGCACAACAATGGAGCGAACACAAAGCACACTTAAACTTAGTGGCTCCAAATAACCGTGATAAAATTGATGTTATTGTTGTAGGTACAGGTTTAGCTGGTGGTTCTGCAGCTGCTACTTTAGCAGAGTTAGGATATAAAGTAAAAGCTTTCTGTTATCAAGATTCACCACGTCGTGCACACTCTATTGCTGCACAAGGGGGGATTAATGCTGCTAAAAATTATAAAGGAGATAACGACTCTATCTACCGTTTATTTTACGATACAATCAAAGGTGGTGATTACCGCGCTCGTGAGTCTAACGTTTATCGTTTAGCAGAGGTTTCTGGTAATATTATCGACCAATGTGTAATGCAAGGGGTTCCTTTTGCACGTGATTACGGTGGGTTATTAGATAACCGTTCTTTTGGTGGGGTACAAGTATCTCGTACTTTCTATGCGAAAGGTCAAACAGGACAACAATTATTATTAGGAGCTTATTCAGCAATGAATCAGCAAATCCACTTAGGGCACATCCAAATGTACAATCGTCACGAAATGTTAGACATTGTACTTGTAGATGGTAAAGCTCGTGGTATTATCGCTCGTAATTTAATTACAGGTGAAATCGAAAGACATTCTGCTCACGCAGTAGTTATTGCTACTGGTGGTTACGGAAACGTATATTTCTTATCTTCTAATGCAATGGGTTCTAACGTAACTTCTGCATGGAAAATCCACAAAAAAGGTGCTTATTTTGCTAACCCTTGTTATGTACAAATTCACCCAACTTGTATTCCAATCCACGGAACAAATCAATCTAAATTGACTTTAATGTCTGAATCTTTACGTAACTCTGGTCGTATCTGGGTTCCTAAAAAGAAAGAAGACGCTGAAGCAATCCGTGCTGGTAAGAAAAAAGCAGTTGATATCAAAGAAGAAGACAGAGATTACTACTTAGAAAGACGTTATCCTGCATTCGGTAACTTAGTTCCTCGTGACGTTGCATCTCGTGCTGCAAAAGAGCGTTGTGATGCTGGTTATGGTATTGAAGCTAACGAAACTGGAGAAGGAGTTTACTTAGATTTTACAGATGAGATCAAGAAAAAAGGTCGTGAGGTTGCTTTCGCAAACGGAGATCAAAATCCATCAGATGCTGAAATCGAGAAATTAGGAAAAAAATGGATCGAGGAGAAATATGGAAACTTGTTCCAAATGTATTGGAAAATTACAGATGAGAATCCATATGAAAATCCAATGCGTATCTATCCTGCAATTCACTATACAATGGGTGGTGTTTGGGTTGATTACAACTTACAATCAACAATTCCAGGATGTTTCGTAGCTGGAGAGGCTAACTTCTCTGATCACGGAGCTAACCGTTTAGGAGCTTCTGCATTAATGCAAGGTTTAGCTGATGGTTATTTCGTATTACCTTATACAATTGCAGATTATTTATCAGCAGATATTCGTACAGGTAAAATTCCTACAAATACTCCAGAATTTGACGAAGCTGAAAAAGCTGTTAAAGATCAAATTCAACATTTCTTAAGCAATAAAGGAACTAAAACTGTAGATAGTTTCCACAAACGTTTAGGAATCATCATGTGGAATAAAGTAGGTATGGCTCGTAACGCTGAAGGTTTAAAAGAAGCGATTGCTGAAATTGCTGCTTTACGTGAAGAATTCTACCGCGATGTAAAAGTTCCTGGTGATGCTAACGAAATGAATACTGAGTTAGAGAAAGCTGGACGTGTAGCTGACTTCTTAGAATTAGGACAGTTAATGGCAATTGATGCACTTAACCGTAATGAGTCTTGTGGTGGTCACTTCCGTGAGGAGTACCAAACAGAAGAAGGTGAAGCAATGCGTGATGATGCAAATTATACTTATGTTGCCGCTTGGGAATATAAAGGTGATGACATCAACACAGAGGTTTTACACAAAGAGGAATTAAATTACAAATATATCGAGCTTAAAACTCGTAGTTATAAATAATAAAATCATTTTGCTTGATAACAAACCTTCAAGCAAAATGTCAAAATATCATATAGAATTATGGCATCATCAAAAACAATCAGCATCACGCTGAAAATTTGGCGTCAAAAAAACGCTAATGCTCAAGGAAAAATGGAAACATATTCCTTAAAAGATGTTTCTACTGATTCTTCTTTCTTAGAAATGCTTGATTTATTAAATGAGCAATTAATAGAGGAAGGAAAAGAGCCAGTTGCATTCGACCACGACTGTCGTGAAGGTATTTGTGGTATGTGTTCTTTATTCATCAATGGTGAAGCACACGGACCAGATAGAGGTGTTACAACTTGTCAATTACATATGCGTATGTTCAAAGATGGTGAAACGATTTACATCGAACCATGGAGATCTGCTGCATTCCCAGTAATCAAAGATTTAATTGTAGACCGTTCATCTTTCGACCGTATCCAACAAGCTGGTGGTTACATTTCTGTAAACACATCAGGACGTACAGTAGATGCAAACAACATTCCAGTAAACAAAATGCATGCAGATGAAGCGTTTGACGCTGCAACATGTATTGGTTGTGGAGCTTGTGTTGCAACTTGTAAAAATGGATCTGCAATGTTATTCGTAGGAGCTAAAGTTTCTCAATTTGCATTGTTACCACAAGGACAAGTAGAAGCTGCTCGTCGTGCTCAAAAAATGGTTGCGCAAATGGATTTAGAAGGTTTTGGTAACTGTACAAATACAGGAGCTTGTGAAATCGAATGTCCGAAAGGAATTTCTTTAGATAACATCGCACGTATGAACCGTGAGTATTTATCTGCAAAAATTGTATCACAAGAATAATAAAATTCTGATATATATTAAAAGAGCGACATATTTGTCGCTCTTTTTTTGTTATAATAATTGCATAAAAAAAGGATTTCAATTTCTTGAAATCCTTCCCAATGTCAAATTCTTTCTTCTGAATAAGTCCATTGTAACTTGTTCTTTTTAAATGATTATAAAAAAAGAATTTTTATAAATAGAACAAATATCTATTGTAAATAATAAATGAAATGTACTCATGTCTGATTGATTATTAATTATATGTAAAAATGCAAAAACTATGAGTAAAATCGATTTAAAAAGAACGTCTGGAGAAAAAAGGATTTCAATTTCTTGAAATCCTTCCCGAAATTTTTGATAATGATTTGAATTAATTTTCACCTTATTATGAAAATTCTCTGTCGGCTTAAAAATTTCGTTATTTTGTGGAAAAACAACTATTAATTTTAATGTTCTGTTTCAAAACAACTAAAGTATTTTGAAGTCCTGAACGAATAATTATTAATTCCTTGATGTAAAATTAATGACAAAAATCATTTTTTGCAAATTATTTCAGACTAACTTTAAAAGTTTAACACATCAATAAGTCTATTGAGAAATAAAAAATCCAGCACATTATGTGCTGGATTTTAAGTTTAAGATTACTAAAATATAGTGTTCTGAGATTATTTAATGTTTTTAAAACTTCTATTGATAAAATTTGTTAACTCTTTACCTTTTAACAAACCTTGTGATAATTTTGCTAAATCTAATGCTTGGTTAATCAACGCATCTTTTTCTTCTTTCGAATCTTTAGCTAAAATCTCTGTTGCTAAATCTGAGTTTGCATTCACAACAACATTATACATTTCAGGGAAATTACCCATTCCGAACATTCCAGCTCCACCAGAAGCTTGCATGTCTTTCATACGACGCATAAATTCTGATTGCGTAATGATGAAAGGCGCATCTGTTCCAGATAAATCTTCCAATTGAATTGTATATGATTTGTTGTTGATTGATTCTGTGATTTCAGTTTTCAATTTTTCTTTATCATCATCAGATAATTTGGAAATTTTAACTTCATCTTTTTCAATCAAATTATTGATATGATCCGCATCAACACGAACAAATGTTACATTTTCTTTTGTAGATTCTAACTTCTGAATCAAGTGAGAAGAAATAGGAGAATCTAATAAAATTACTTCGTAACCTTTTTCTTTCGCAATTTGGATGTATTGATCTTGTCCATCAACATCAGAAGCATAAAGAATAACTAATTTTCCGTCTTTGTTGGTTTGATTGTCTTTGATTGCAACATTCAATTCTTCCCAAGTGAAATATTTACCATCAACTGTTGGATACAATGCAAATTTGTCAGATTTTTCGAAGAATTTATCTTCCGAAATCATTCCATATTCAATGACCACTTTAATATCGTTCCATTTTTGCTCGTAATCTTCACGATTTTGATTCATTAATGAAGACATTTTATCCGCCACTTTTTTCGTAATGTGCGCCGAAATTTTCTTCACTGCTCCATCAGCTTGTAAGTACGAACGAGAAACATTCAACGGAATATCTGGAGAATCAATCACACCACGCAATAACATCAAGAAATCAGGTACAATTCCTTTCACTTCGTCTGTTACAAACACTTGATTTTGGTACAATTGAATACGATCTTTATCAATATTGATATTGTTTCCTAATTTTGGGAAGAACAAAATTCCAGTCAAATTAAATGGATAATCAACATTTAAATGAATGTGGAATAAAGGTTCTTCAAATTGCATTGGATACAATTCTCTGTAGAAATTTTGATAATCTTCGTCAGATAATTCAGATGGCGCTTTTGTCCAAGCCGGATTTGTATTATTGATAATATCATCAACTTCGATTTCCTCAGGTTTTGCATCTTCAGCAGCACCTTCTGGTAAAGGAAGTGTTTCTTTTTTCGTTCCAAATTTGATCGGAATTGGCATGAATTTATTGTATTTATTCAATAATTCACGGATTTTCCATTCGTCTAAAAACTCTTTCGAATCTTCAGCAATATGTAAAATGATTTCAGTTCCACGCTCAGTTTTATCCGAATTTTCTAATGTAAATTCAGGAGAACCATCACATGTCCAATGAACTGCTGGCTCGTCTTTGTATGATTTTGTAATGATTTCTACTTTATCCGCAACCATAAACGCAGAATAAAAACCTAAACCAAAATGTCCGATAATTCCGTCCGCATCTTGGTGTTGATTGATAAATTCTTCGGCTCCAGAAAACGCCACTTGATTGATGTATTTCTCCACTTCATCAGCTGTCATTCCCAAACCTTGGTCAATAATGTGTAAAGTATTATCGTCTTTATTGATTTTTACTTCAATTTTTGGATTTCCGTATTCTACTTTTGCGTCACCAATACTTGTTAAATGCTTTAATTTCAGGGTTGCATCAGAAGCATTTGAAATTAATTCGCGCAAAAAGATTTCGTGATCACTGTATAAAAACTTCTTAATTAATGGAAAGATATTCTCTACCGAAACATTAATATTTCCTTTATTCATCGTTATTGTATTTTTATTATTTAATAATTAGTTTTTCTTGTAAATAGTCTAAATCATGAGATTTATTGACGAATTTTAAATTTCAAAAGATATTCCAAATGAAATTTTTCTGACATTTTGTCGTAAAATAGATCTTGAGAACTGCTGATAATTGCTTAATTTTCGTTCAAATTTAGAAAGATGAAATTCGGAAAAGTAGAAAACCCAGAATTGGTTGATTTTACATTGCCAAAAACGCCAAAAGAAACGATTGATTTGTTGAATAAAGCTGATAAATCAGATAATTTTGAAGTATATGTAGGTTGTGCGAAATGGAATAAGCAAGATTTGAAGAATTTTTATCCGCCTAAAACAAAAGATGAATTGAGTTATTATTCTACTCAATTTAATAGTATCGAGCTAAATGCGACATATTATCGCTCGCCAAGTAAAGAAAATGTAGAAACTTGGGCGAATAAAACGCCAAAAGATTTTAAATTTTTTCCGAAAATTCCGCAAAGTATTAGCCATTATGGTCGATTGCAAAATGTGACAGATAAATTGAATCAATATTTGGATGCAGTTGCGTTGTTTGAAGAAAAATTAGGAATGATTTTCTTGCAAATGCACGAAAATTTTGCGCCAAAAGATTTTGATAAACTTCAAAATTTTATTAATAATTTTCCGAAAGGTTATCCTTTGGCAGTTGAATTACGCCATGAAGATTGGTTTTCGAATGAAGAAAATTTTAATCGATTGGTAACTTTATTAGAAAAGCATAATATTTCAAATATCATTGTTGATGCAGCAGGTAGGAGAGATATGGTGCATATGCGATTGACTTCTAATGAAGCTTTTGTTCGTTTTGTTGGAGCAAATATTCCATCTGATTATGAACGCTTGGATGAATGGATTGAAACAATTAAACTTTGGAAAGCAGAAGGTTTACATAAATTGTATTTCTTTATTCATCAAAATTTAGAGTTAGAATCGCCTATGTTAGCCAAATATTTTATAAAAAAATTAAATGATGATTTGGATTTAGATATCCGTGGTCCGCAAGATGAATTGACGTTGTTTTAAAAATTAACTACGCTATATGAAAAAACTTTTAACACTAATATATTTATTTTTTACTATAAGTATTTTTGCTCAACAATATGAGTTTCCGATTACTAATAATAATTATGGAGTATATAATTTCAATAATCAAAATGGAGTTAAAGAAGACTATTTTTTATTAAATAATCATTCAAAAGGGTTTAATTTTGATGTTTTGGATAAAAATTTAGCTCTACTATTTTCTTATTCCTATACGGATTATGTGCCTTATAATTTTTATACCTTTTATAAGAATATTAAAAGAATAGGAGATAGGGTAATCATAACAAAAACATTTCTGAATCCTAATGTTGGAACAACGTCCTTTGAAGCAACGTATGTTTTTAACCTAAAAACCAATGTTTTTGAAAAAATAATTTATCAAAATGGAAAGGATCTAACTTTAAGTAATTCACAGATAAGGTTTAATGAAATTTTAAAAGGTCAAAATGGAACAGATTTATCAGAAGTTTTTCCTATTGAATCCAATAAGAAATTATACTATATTGTTGAATCTTATGTTATTCCAAAGGTTGCATTATTTGGGAGTAAAATGAAAGAAAATACGATAAAAATTCTTGATGAGGAAGGGAAAACTGTATGGAGTTTATATAAAAATTATAAAGAAAAAGAAAATTTAACGTATCAAAATCTTATTAATATAATAGATGGAAAAGTTTTTATTTTAGAAAATAATTTTGAAAATAGAAGAAATCTTACTGGTTCAGAGCTTAAGATTTATGATGTTGAAACAGGAAAATTATTGAGTTCTATTTCTATGAATGGTGATTCTCAACAGTTTTTAGAAATTAATAAAATAGAAAAGTTTGAGGATAAATTTATTATTATAGGATTGTATAAAAATCCTGCTAAGAATTTCACAGAATTACAAACGAAAAGCTATTCAGGAATTTTTAAATGGATTATAGATTCAGAAGGAAATACAGTTTCTAGAAACTTTTTTAGTTGGACAAGATTTTCTAAAAAATTGGATTTCTTTATTGGTAAAAACGAAGGAAAGGAGAACTACTTAAATCCAATTAGAAATTTTGAAACAAAAAAAGGTTTCTCAATCTTGTTAAAAAATGAATCAAGTGAACTTTATAGTTTTGAAACTAAGAATTATTTTTTAGTAAATTTTGATGTAGAAAACAATTTAGTTTCTTTCAAGAAATATTTTAGAAATGAATTAGAGTTGATTGACTATAAGTATTTTGTTGATGATAGATTATTAACCATAATTGAAATGGATAATTTTAATAGGAAAAATAAACTCCTAAAAATTGCAAATAGCGATTCTGACTTTATTTCAAAAATAATTAAAATTGATTCAGAAGATTCAGAGCCTAATTCTATAGGCGAAGAAAATAAAATATTAATGATTAATAAAATTAAGAATAATATTATTTTAAATTTTCAACCAATAAAATAAAAAAAACTGACTATTCTTCGATTGTTTCAACTAATTTTGCAGAACAAATAAAACAAAAGATTCTTCTCAATTATGAAACAATTTACTTCGGTTTATGATGTAGAAAACATCGACGAATTACTAAAAACAGCCTTAGAAATTAAAGCAAATCCTTTTGCTCAACAAGAAGTTGGTAAAAACAAAACAGTTGGTTTAATTTTCTTTAATCCAAGTTTACGTACACGTTTAAGCTCTATTAAAGCGGCTTATAATCTTGGGGCTAATGCTTGGGTTTTGAATGCGGGTGCAGATTCTTGGACATTGGAAATGGCTGATGGAGCTGTAATGAACGGAGATTCGCAAGAACATATCAAAGAAGCAATTCAGGTAATTAGTGCGTATTGTGATGTTTTAGGGGTTCGTACTTTTCCGAAATTAGTAGATCGTGATGAAGATTACAACGAAATCATGTTCAATAAAGTAAAAGAGTTATCTTCTGTTCCTGTTGTGTCTTTGGAAAGTGCAACCTTACATCCCTTACAATCTTTTGCTGATTTAATTACAATTGCAGAAAAAACGGGTTATACACCTGGTACAAAACCTGAAAAGAAAGTGAAAGTTGTGATGACTTGGGCGCCGCATCCACGTCGTTTGCCACAAGCTGTTCCGAATTCTTTTGCACAATGGTTTTCTAAAGTGGATTGGGTAGATTTTACAGTTGTACAACCGAAAGGATATGAATTAGATCCAAAATTTACTGATGGAGCAACGATTGCTTATGATCAAGATGAAGCATTGAAAGATGCAGATTTTGTCTATGCAAAAAACTGGTCTTCTTATGAAAATTATGGTCAAGCAAATGATGGTGACAAGGATTGGGAAGTGACAATGGATAAAATGAATTTGACAAATAATGGAAAATTTATGCACTGTTTACCAGTTCGTCGTAATGTGGTAGTATCTGATGAAGTTTTAGATTCTGATCGTTCTATCGTAATTGATGAAGCAACGAACAGAATTTTTTCTGCTCAAACTGTTTTCCACGAGATCCTGAAAAATAAGTAGTAAACTACAACATACAAAAAAGGCTTAAAATTAATTTTTAAGCCTTTTTTTATGATTTCTCACTAAAGTCCAACATGAATATCTTTCGTAGTTGCTTCTTTTTGGGAAGTTTTATATTTTGGATCATAGTTCCAAATAATTTTATCTGAAATGATTTTTCCATTAAGATTAGTTTCTGCAATAATTATATTTTCACCTTTTTGCAATTGAACATTTTCGGCAACGAAATGAATTTTATTATAACCATTTTTTACATTTTCAATCTTTTTACCATTTACAGTTAACGTTGGCGTTCCTTGATTAGAGAAGATTGTAACAGTTGTAAATTCATTTCCTCTATTTACCATTCGACGCTGCGTTAAATAAACAACAGGTTCTTTGCTCCAATTTGCTTTGTACCAATAAAAAGGATCTTTTTTAATTTTTCGGTCAAATGAAACCAAACCTTTGTAGTTTCTGGGATTAACATTTAATCTTGTAATAGGTGTTGCAAAATCGAAAGTATTCCAAACATAAGATCCCAAAAATATTGGATGTTTTTCTATTGTTGCCCAATGAACAATATGAAATTTAGTTGCAAATTCTTCTGGGAAAAAAGCAGGATCACTCCACTGATTTCCATAGTTTCCTGCAACTTCTACTTGATCTTCAGGTTTTGCTTCTGCACCATATTCAGAGAAAATGATTTTGTAATCTTTGAACTTTTTCGAAATTTCATTCGCCCAAGTTTCAACATCTTCTTTGTCTGACAAATTTTCGACTTCGCCATTGTACCATCCGAAATAGTGATTAATTCCTTGTATATCCGCATTATTATTAACTGGATGATCGACTATATTATAACCACTAACTTGCACGGTATAACGATCAGGATCTTCTGTTTTAGCTAAGTCATTTAGCTTTGTTGTTAATTCTATCGTGTAATTATTTGGCGAATAAACTTCATTGTGTAGTCCCCAAGTGTATATAGATGGATGATTGTAATTTTGACGAATCAGTTCTTTTAATTGTTGCATCGCATTATTTTCTTCTAAGGTTGTAACCTGATTCACAAACGGAATTTCTGCCCAAACTATTAATCCTAAACTATCACATTTAGAATAAAAATAATCGGATTGTTGATAATGAGCCAAACGAATAGAAGTTGCTCCAATTTCTTTGATTATTGCTAAATCTTCGTCGTGATCTTCATTTGATAAAGCCGAACCTTTTCCCCAGCGATCTTGATGTCTTGTGACACCATATAACGGATATTTTTTGTCGTTTAAGAAGAAACCTTCGTTGGCTTTTAGCTCAAATTTACGGATACCTAAAGGTTGCGTTACTTCATCTAGAACTTGATTATTTTTTTTGATTTGCGTAACCACTTTATATAAATATGGATCTTCTAAACCATTCCATAAATGTGGATTATTAACCTTGATATCTTGAATAATTTCTTGTCTTCCTTGCGGCGATAGAGTGTAAGGAGTAGTGATAGATTTTACAGTTTTATTGTTATGATCAATAATAGAAGTGAAAATTTCGATGTTATTTTGTTGACCAGATTTATTATCAACTTTGACTTTAACATGAATATCTGCTGATTTTTTGCTTACATTTTTCTGAGAAATATAAATTCCAGCCGAAGCAAAATCATTTACAGCAATATTGACAGGATCAGTCACAATTAACGAAACTGGACGATAAATTCCGCCATAAACAGGAAATAAAACATGATTCACAGGAATAATTGCTGGATTTTCCTCGTTATTGGCTTTAACTAAAATTTCATTTTCTTGATCAAATTTTATCATTCCTGTCAATTCCAAAACAAATGCAGAATATCCACCTTGATGACGTCCAACAAAATTATAATTTCCGTTGTTTGTATCGCTTTGATAGCTTACTTTGTTCTTATTTTGTGTAGATTTTAGAGGCGAATTATTGACGTAAACTTCTGTATTTGCACCAACGCCTTCAAATTTGATAAAAATACGTTTTCCTTTCCATTCAGTTTTTGGTGTAAAAGATTTTCTGTAATACGAATCACCAACATAAAAGCGCTCGTTAGTACTATAAAAACCGGCTTTAACTTGATTCGTTTGCATATCAGTCGCATTCCATGTATGTGGAATTTGAACCAATTGCCAATCACCTTTGAAAATAGAATTGTAGTTGATTTCCGCTGTGGTAAATGGCCCTTTCTTAAAGCTCCAATTAGAATTAAAGTTTACAATTTCTCTAGCATTTGCTAGTTGTAAACCGAGAATGAGTAAAATTAAAGATGTTAAATTTTTCATGTGAGTTTTGATAAGAAGTAAAAATAGTTATTTCAAAAATGTGGACAAAAAGAAAGCCACTCAATTTGAGTGGCTTTTCTACTTATTTTGAATAGATAAATTATTTATCTAAAACTTCCATATCAAAATATAAAGTTGCGTTTGGTGGAACAACACCTCCAGCACCTCTTGATCCATAACCTAATTCAGCAGGGATAATTAAGAAAACTTTAGAACCTCTGTTGAACATTGTCAATGCTTCCATCCAACCTTGGATTAATCCTGTTACACCAACTGTAGCGTCTAATGGTTGATTGCGATCGTAAGAAGAATCTAATTTTTCACCATCGTTTAAACGTAAAGTATAATGTACTTGAATTGGATCTCCTTGAACTGGTTTTGCTCCGTTACCTTCTTCTAAAATTACATATTTTAATCCAGAAGGAGTTGATTGAGCTTTTGCTTCTAATTCTTTTTGACGAGCAATTTCAGCATCTTTTTCAGCTTTTGCTTTCGCTTCAGCTTCAGCTTGTTTTTTTGCGTGATTTGCTTTTGCAGCTTCAAATGCTTCAGCTCCGTTGTATTTAGCATATTTATCACCTTTACGAGCGATTTCTACTTTCTCAATTACAACTGGAACAACTGGTTTATCACTTGGCGTTTTTTCTACATTTGCAATAGAATCAACTACATCTAAACCTTCTACAACTTGTCCGAAAATAGTGTGACGTCCGTCTAACCATGGTGTAGGAACTTCTGTGATGAAGAATTGAGAACCGTTTGTAGCTGGTCCTGAATTTGCCATAGATAAAACACCTTTTTTATCGTGTTTTAAAGTTGGTTCAAACTCATCTTCGAAATCGTAACCAGGTCCACCTGTACCAATTCCATCTGGATCACCACCTTGAATCATGAAATCTTTGATCACACGGTGAAAAATGATTCCATCATAAAAAGGAACTCCTTTTGCTTTTGCTTTATTTTCTTTTGTACCTTCTGCTAATCCAACAAAGTTAGCAACCGTCATTGGCGCTTCTTCTTCGTATAATTTGATTGTCATTGCACCATGATTTGTTGTCATTTTTGCATACAATCCGTCTTCTAAACTTTTAAATTCTTCTTTACTCATCGATTTTGGAATTTTAACGCCACAACTAACAAGGGTAGTGATGACAGTTAAGATTAATAATATTTTTCTCATTTTAACTTTACAGTCTTTGTGTTTATTAGTGTTTTTTTATTTTCAAAACTTTTACATCCATAATAATAGGCGAGTCTGGCGCAATTTTTTGCGTATCGCCATAACCTCCATAAGCTAAAAACGAAGGTAACAATAATTTAGCAGTTTCACCTTCAGGAATTAATTGTAAACCAGCTTGTAAACCTCTCACAATATCAGCTTTTCCTAAAATTATTTTCTGAATTTTATTATCGTTAAACGAATATAAAATGTTGTTTTCGATATCAGTTACTTGATATTCAAATTCGATATAATCTCCATTATTAGCTGTTTGAGCTGTTCGTTGACCACTATTCGAAATCCAAAAACCCGAACTCGTTTTAACAAATTTTAGGTCAGATGTTTTCATATAATCATCAAACCATTGCAATTCTTCTTGATGCAATAATTTTCCACGCTCTTGCGAACGTTTCATAAAATCATCATTAGAATATGAAACGGGATATTGTATCACTTTTTGATCACAACTCATTAACGCAAAAACAGCGAAAGTGAATAAAATAACTTTTTTCATTAGATAACGATACTAGCTAATTTTTCTTGATATTCTGGTAAAAGTGATTGGAAATAAGCAATTGTTTCTTCCATATTCATATCCGAACGACCTCCAGCCGCATTCATATGGCCACCGCCGTTGAAATGTTTGCGAGAAAATTCATTCACATCAAAATCACCTTTAGAACGTAACGAAATTTTAATGAAATTATGATGTGTATCTTCAATAAAAATTACAGAAAAGATAAAATTCTCTACACTCAAACCATAATTTACAAAACCTTCTGTATCTCCTTTTTGAAAACCATTTGCTAATAAATCTTCGCGTTTTAAGAACATGAAAGCTGTACGATGTTCTGGTAAAAAAGTTAGATTATTTAGGGTTAATGATAACAATTTTAAACGTCCTTGCGTTTGCGAATCGTTAACATACGAAGTCACTTTGTCAACTTCTACACCTTTGTCAATCAATTCAGCTACAATTCTGTGCGTATCTGCCGATGTATTACGAAAACGGAATCCGCCTGTATCAGTCATTATTCCAGTATAAATACATTCAGCAATACCTTTGTCAATTTTATCCAAATCATTCATCGCATCGATAAAATTATAAACCATTTGACAAGTCGCAGGCATTTCGATATCCGAATACATAAAATCAAATGTATCTGGTTCGCGGTGATGATCGATTAATATTTTTGGTGCTTTTGAACGTTCAACCCAGTTTCCTAAGTCATCAATTCGTTTTACAGTATTAAAATCTAAGATAAAAATCAACTCAGCTTGATGTATAATTGCTTCGGCAACTTTTGGTCGGTAATCTGCAATTACAATATCTTTTGCTGAAGGCATCCATTTTAGGAACTTCGGAAAATCGTTTGGTGAAACAATGTTACACGTGTGTCCCAATTTATTCAAATAATGATACATCGCCAATGTAGAACCTATCGCATCTCCATCAGGATTTTTGTGCGGTAGAATTGCAATTTTCTTTGGTGTTGATTTTAAAAGAGTTTTTAACTCTTCGAAATTTGTCATTTGCATAGTTGCAAAGATAAACAAACAAGTGATATTGTAAATTGCTTTGAAGAAGAAAACTGCAAAATTTAAATGAATTATTTATTTTCAATGTGCGTATTTTGTTGATGAATTGTTGTAATTCCGTTTTATGATTATTAAAAATAAAATCAGAATAATAAAAAAATGTTAAACAAATATTAATTCGATTATATTTGTTGATATAACTTATAATCAACTATATAATAAATCTAATTATGAAAAAGATTACTTTTTTAGCAATCCTATTAGGAGGGATTGCTTTTGGACAAGAGTTTTTACAACCATCAGATGCATTTTCGCATAAAGAAATTGTTTATTTAACATTAGCAGATGGTACAGAATTACAAGGAACTGTAGATGATATTGACCGAAAAAAAGGTTTGATAGAGGAAATTGTAATTAAAGATGGTAATAATAAAAAGATAAAACTGAAGCCCGAACAAGTTAAATCGATGTATTTGATGCCAACAAAGTTGAATAAACTTACAAAAATGTCAGAAGCATTACATGAAGTAAATAATTATGCAGATAAAAGATTGAATAATGCCTTGACTGGTCAAGGATATGTTTATTTTGAGAATGTTCCTGTTATGGTTAAGAAAAAAAGAACGAATATGTTAATGCAACTTCTAAACCCAGATTTCAGTTCTACAATCAAAGTATATCATGATCCTTATGCAGGTGAAACGACTTCCTTAGGTTTTGGAGGTATTAAAGTTGCTGGAGGAATTGATAAATCTTATTATATTTCAAAAGATGGAGAAACAGCGTATAAAATAGAGAAGTCTGATTACAAAGACGCTTTTATTCCAATGTATCAGTCATGTCAAACGTTAGTAGATAAATATAAAAGTGATATTTCTTGGAGAGATTTAGAGAAACATGTATATGAATTTTCTACAACTTGTCAAGAGAAATAAATTTAAGCATTAACGATAAGATGAATTCATAAAACAAGAAAACCTCCAAATTTGGAGGTTTTCTTGTTTTTATGAAACGTTATAATTTATAAATCTCTTTTCTTGATAATTAATAAGGATAAACCAAGAAATAAAATGATGTAGAAAACATTTGCAGCAAAATATTCCCATTGTACATGATCCGCAACAAATAATTTCCCTTCCATAATTGCTTTTTGTATATCTACAGAAGGATAATCAACTATTTTTCCGTTTGAGTTTAGTGGTAAATAATTAGTTAAGATTTTAATTTCTTCAGGATTTTTTGGAGGATTTTTACCAAAACGCACTAAAAATTCAACAACTTTAGCAACAGATTCTATAATATTCAAAACAATTAAAGATAAAATTGCAAAAGCACTTTTCTTTAATAAAAATGATAAAAACATGGCGAAAACAATATAAGCAAATATCTCAACAAAATATCCTCCCAAGAATTCGATTCCATTTATAAAATCAAATTTTTCGCTAAAAATAGAACCTAATGCAAAAACTAAAACGCCAACTAAAAATGTAGAAATCAATGTTATCACAACGTTCATCAAAACTTTAGTGTTAAGAAACTCTGTTTTCGATAAACCATCAATTGTATTTTGTTTGAAAGTTCCGAAAGAATATTCGTTGGTAATATTATTAATGACAATAATAGCTAAAAAGAATTTTCCAAAACCAATTAACCAAGTAATATTGTGCCAAATTACAGGAAACTCTAATGCTCCCAATTTGATTAAATCAACTTCAATTCCATTCATATTTGGTTTGAAATTTGGCAACGTAATTCCCATTAACAGAATCATCAGGAAGTATAAAATAATGAAAATTCGTGTTCCTTTGTTGTAGAATAATTTATTCCATTCTATGCTAAATAATCTTTTCATGTTAGTTCTGTTTTTGGATTAATTGGAAAAATTGTTGCTCTAAAGATTCTTTACGTTTTACCAAATGATTTACAACAATTCCTTGTTCATAAAGCATTTTATTGATTTCTGCAGGATCTTTTTCTTCTGATAAAACAGCAAAAAGTTTGTTATTCTCTTTGGTAACTTTCGAAACGAATGAGAACGTTTTTAGTGTATATTCCAAACTTTCCATATTTTGCGCAGCAACTTCTATGCTTCCAAAACTTGAATTCATTTGATCTACTGAACCCGCATAAAGCATTTTCCCTTGATTAAGAACCACCACATGCGAACATACTTTTTCTACTTCGTCCAATAAATGGCTTGCCAAAATAATTGTTGTGCCTTGTTGTGCAATTTTAATAATCAATTCACGAATCTGAATAATTCCTTGCGGATCTAAACCATTTGTAGGTTCGTCTAAAATCAACACTTCAGGATCATTTAACAACGCAGCCGCAATAGCCAAACGTTGCTTCATTCCCAACGAATATTGTTGAAATTTATCTTTTTTACGAGAAAGTAATCCGACTAATTCAAGCTTTTCGTCAATTTTTGCGTAATTAACTTCTTTAATATCCGCAACAATTTCAAGATTTTTTTCTGCTGATAAATAAGGATAGAATTTTGGACTTTCGATAATTGCTCCAATTTTTTTCAACGAATCGTTATCTGGTTCCTTATCGAACCATTTCCATGAACCCGCTGTAGGATTGATCACATTAAGAATCATTCCTAATGTTGTCGATTTTCCACTTCCGTTTGGACCAAGTAATCCATAAACGTTTCCTTTTTCTACCGAAAAAGTGACATTGTTGACCGCTGTAAAACTGCCAAATTTTTTTGTAAGTTGATTAATTTCAAGAACTTTATTCATAGTAGTTGAATTTGTTTTCTTTATATGTAGAGTTTTTCGTTAATTTGTTACAATTTAGAATTAATTTAAATAACATGAGATCGATACTTTATACCTTATTAATTGTACTTACAATTCAGGCTAAAGCGCAAAACGGAAAAATTTATCAAATCTATAATCAACAAGAAAAGAAAGTTGATTTTGATAAAATGATTAAAGAATTAGCGAAATATGATGTGGTTTTATTTGGTGAACATCATAATAATGCGGTAAATCATTGGTTGCAATTGCAAACGACAAAAGAATTGTATAAGATAAAAGGAAATCAATTGATTCTTGGAGCAGAAATGTTCGAGCGTCATCAACAAAATGATTTAACGAATTATTTGAAAGGCAAAACGACGGATGAAGAGTTTCAAAAGAGTACAAAGCTTTGGAATAATTACAAAACAGATTACAAACCGCTTGTTGATTTTGCGAAAGAGAAGAATTTAGATTTTATAGCGACTAATGTAACGCGCAAATATGCTTCGTATGTTGCTAAGAATGGACTTGAGGCTTTGGATACAGTTCCAATTAATGAGAAAGTCTTTATTGCAAAACTTCCTATTACGATAGATTATGATGCCCCAGGTTATCCTGAAATGATAAAAATGATGGGAGATCATGCTGGTGTGAAGGCAAAACAGTTTGTTGCAGCACAAGCAACAAAGGATGCTACGATGTCAGAATCAATTTTGAATAATTTGAAGAAAAATAATCTATTTATTCATTACAATGGTGATTATCATTCTAAAAATTATGGTGGAATTTATTGGTATTTGAAATTTTTTCGACCTGAGCTAAAAATCGCTGTAATTGAAATTCTAGAAAGTGAAGATTTAAATGAAAAATTATCTGCAATTAAATCAAAAAACGAAAATATTACTACTACAGAATTTATAATAGTATTTCCTAAGGATTCGCCTAAAACCTACTAATTTTACTGATAAACAGGAGGCTAAATTGATTTCTTTTTCATATTTTGCAATCTTAAAAATTTTTAAGTAAACAAAATTAAAAACCACTATGGACAGAAGAAATTTTATCAAATCGACTGCTGCAGCATCTACGGTAGCATTAGTATCACCAGATTCATTATTTGATTTTTCATCAAAAATTGATAAGGTGAAAGTTGGATTAGTTGGCTGTGGAATGAGAGGACAGGTACATTTAGATGAGTTATTAAAAAGAAATGATGTAGAAGTTGTTGGGATCGCTGAACCAGATCAACGAATGATTGATCGTTGCAACAAAATTTTTGCAAAACATAAGAAAAAACCTGTAGAATACTACAAAGGTTTAGACGGTTACAAAAAATTATATAAGAATAAAGGAATGCATGCTGTAGTTATTGCTACGCCATGGGAGTTTCACGAAGAGCAAACAATTGCAGCGATGAATGCTGGCAAAATTGTAGGCTTAGAGGTTTGTGGAGCGATGAATTTACAAGAATGTTGGAATTATGTAGATACATATGAAAAAACTAAAGTTCCAGTATTTATGATGGAAAATGTTTGTTATCGTCGTGATGTTATGGCTGTAATGAATATGGTTCGTAAAGGAATGTTTGGTCAAATTGTTCATGGACAAGGTGGTTACCAACACGATTTAAGAAATGTATTATTCAATGATGGTAAACAACCTTATGGTGGTGGAGTTGAATTTGGAGACAAAGGTTTCTCTGAAGCAGCTTGGCGTACAAATCATTATGTAAAACGTAATGCAGAATTATACCCAACGCATGGTTTAGGACCAATTGGTACAATGATGGATGTTAACCGTGGAAATAGAATTACACACTTAACTTCTATGGCTTCTCAACAAGCAGGTTTAACTGATTATATCGTGAAGAATGGAGGTGCAGATCATCCAAATGCAAAAGTTAAATTCAAACAAGGAGATATCGTTCAAACAATGTTAAAATGTGAGAACGGAGAAACAATCCTATTAACACATGATACATCTTTACAGCGTCCATATAACTTAGGTTTCCGTATTCAAGGAACTGATGGTATTTGGCAAGATATCGGTTCAGGAGGATTTAGTCAAGGTTTCATTTATTTCGAAGATGAAATGAAACATTCTCACAAATGGGCGAGTTCAGAAGATCATTTAAAAACTTACGATCACCCATATTGGAAAAAATACGAAACTCAAGCAGAAGGAGCAGGACACGGAGGAATGGATTTCTTCTTAATGAATGATTTTATCGAGTGTATTAAAGCAAACAAAGAATTCCCATTCGATGTATACGATTTAGCAACTTGGTATGCAGTAACACCATTAAGTGAAAAATCTATCGAAGGAAATGGTGCTTCTCAAGAAATGCCAGATTTTACAAGAGGAAAATATAAAACAAGAAAACCAGTTTTTGGTACAGAAGATTATGGAATCTAAAACCTTATCATTAGTCATTTTAGCAGGTGGAATGGGAAGCCGCTACAAAGGACAAAAACAAATTGATCCAATTGGACCAAGTAAAGAAACGTTGATGGAATATTCAATTTTCGATGCTTTTTCTTGCGGAATAAAACATTTTGTATTTATTATTAATGATCAACTTGATGTTGAAACCAAAAAATATTTTCAAAATTTAATTGAAAAAAATGGAGGTTCAGCTGAATTTGTTCTCCAAACAACGTATACTTCTGTTCCAAGAGGGATTTACGATACAATAGAAAAACGTGAAAAACCTTGGGGGACAGGACATGCATTAATGATAACAAAAAACCATTTAAACAATCCATTTATTGTGATTAATGCAGACGATTTTTATGGTCGTAAAGCATTTGAGAAAGCAAATGAATTGGTTCAAAACGAAAAAATTACAGCAAATACTTATGGTATGGTTGCGTACAAATTGGCCAATACGATTAGCGAAAATGGTTCTGTTTCTCGCGGAGTTTGTACAGTAACTAACGGTCATTTGGAGAATGTTGTAGAGCGTACAAATATATATTCTAACGAAAATGGAGAAATTGTTTTCGAAGAAGATGATAACGTTTTATCATTAGATGGAGATACGGCTGTTTCGATGAATTTCTTCGTTTTACATCCTTCTATTTTTAGAAAATTAGAAGATAAATTTGAGGAATTTCTTCACGAAAATGCTTCTCAATTGAAAGCAGAATTTTTCTTGCCGAAAGTTGTAAATGATATGATCAAAGAAGATCAATTGGAAGTGATTGTAGAAAAATCGGATGACAATTGGTTCGGAATGACTTATCCAGAAGATAGAGAAGTTGTAGTAAATTCTATTCAAAATTTAATCAATGATCAAAAATATCCAAATTCACTTTGGACATAAAATATAATGGAGAAAATATTAAAACATTATTTCGAAAATATAGATCAAGTTAGTATTAATCCAATCAGTTCTGGTTGGATTAATTCTACTTATGAAGTTGAGTACGAAGGAAAAAAATATATTTTACAAAAAATAAACACGCATGTTTTTCCTCAACCAGAAGTAATTTCTAACAATATTGACATCATTTCTCGTCATCTAAAATCAAAGGGGTATCAAAATTCGGTAATCGAAATTGTAAAAGATTTGCAAGGAAATTTATTAGCAAAAGAAGATGGAGAAATTTGGAGAATGACTTCTTTTATTCCAAATTCTATTTGTTTTGAGAAAGTAGAATCTGCGGAACAAGCGTATGAAGCGGCGAAAACAATAAGTGAATTTCATTCGTATTTGTTAGATGTTAATGTTGATGAAATTCATCCTTCAATTGTCGGATTTTTAGATTATCATAAACGTGTAAATGACTTCAAAAATGCATTGAAAAATGCTTCAACAGAGCGTTTAGAAGAAACAAAAGAAGAAGTTGCGTATATTTTGGATAATCTATATCAAGTAGAAAAATACTTAGAAATAGATTTCCCAAAACGTGTCGTTCATGCTGATGCGAAAATCAGTAATTTCTTATTTAATAATGATAATCATTCGCAAGCAATCGCTGTGATAGACTGGGATACAATAATGCCAGGAAATATTTTGTGCGATTTTGGAGATATGATTCGTACATACGCAAACCTGAAAGCAGAAGACGATCCAAATGGAGAAAATGGTTTTTCGGCAGATTATTATTTGGCGGTCAAAAATGGTTTTCAAGAACACCTAAAAAATGTGTTAACGCCTGTCGAGCTTGATAATATGGATTTTGTTGCGTATATTGTGATTTATATTCAGGCGGTTAGATTTTTGGCAGATTATTTAGAAAACGATATTTATTATTCGATTTCTTATCCAAAACAAAATCTAAATCGTACGATTAATCAAATCAATTTATTAAAAGCGTTAACAAAATTTCATGAAGAAAATTCGGTTCGAAAAATATAAACCTACAGATTTTAATAACTTTTTCAAGCTTGTACAAGACGACGAAGTGATGAAATACATTTCTGGTAAAGGTCTGAACGAAGAGCAAGCAAATCATAAATTCACTTCAATTTTAGAAAAAGGAGAAGTTGATGAAAATTTAGGTTTTTTCAAAGTTTATGATGAAAATGATAATCTTTTAGGTGATTGTAAATTGGTGTACAATAAACACATCGAAAATTCACTTGAAATTGGTTATTTATTAAAAAAAGAATTTTGGAGAAAAGGTTTTGGATCAATTATTTGTGAACATTTATTAGCAGAATCAAAAGAAAAATTTCCAGATTTGCAAGTAATGGCCGTCATCGATCCTGATAATGTTGCTTCGAGAAAGTTGTTAGAAAAGTTTAATTTTGAATCGTATTGGAAAGGCATCGAAAATGATTTGCCTACAGAAAAATTGCTTTTAAAAGAGAAATGATACGAGTAAAAGATGTCGCTTTGGCGATGGAAGAAATAGCGCCTTTGGCGTATGCAGAAGATTTTGATAATGTTGGATTGCTAGTTGGTGATTACAATGATGAGGTAGCAGGAATCTTGGTAACGTTGGACACAACACCAGAAGTTGTGGAAGAAGCGATTGAGAAAAATTGTAATTTGATTGTGAGTTTTCACCCAATTATTTTTTCAGGGTTAAAGAAATTGAACGGAAAAAATTATGTTGAAAAAGCAGTGATGACGGCAATCAAAAATGGAATTAATATTTATGCAACGCATACGGCTCTAGATAATTCGAAAGTTGGTGTTAATTTCAAAATTTCTGAACAATTAGCTTTATTGAATACTAAAATTCTTATTCCGAAATCGCAAACCATCAAACAATTGATTACTTATGTTCCAACAGAACATGCTGAGCAATTGAAATCTGCGTTGTATGAAGCTGGTGCAGGAAAAATTGGGAATTACGATTCGTGCGGTTTTGCGATAGAAGGCAAAGGAAATTATCGACCAATTGTTGGTGCGAATCCTTTTATTGGAGAAGTTGGTAAGCTGGAAACAGTAAACGAAACGCGAATAGAAGTTGTGGTTCCGCAACATTTGGAAGGTGATGTGATGAATGCTTTGTTCAAAAATCATCCGTACGAAGAAGTTGCTTATTCTGTTATTTCGTTGAATAATCAAAACAATTATATTGGAATTGGAATGATTGGAGAGTTAGAAAATGAGATGGAAGAACTCGATTTTTTCAATTATTTAAAAACTCAAATGAATACACCCGTTATTCGTCATTCGAAATTATTAAACAAAAAAATAAAGAAGGTTGCTGTACTTGGAGGTTCTGGCGCATTTGGAATAAAAAATGCAATTTCGGTTGGAGCGGACATTTATATCACGGCAGATTTGAAATATCACGATTTTTTTACTGCTGAAAATAAGCTTGTTTTGGCAGATATTGGGCATTTTGAATCGGAACAGTTTACAAAAAACTTAATAACTTCGTATCTTAAAGAAAAATTTACTAATTTTGTGGTCTTTAATTCTGGAATTAATACCAATCCTGTTAATTATTGTTAACTATGTCTGAAACAAAAAATATCAAAGAACTAAGCGTAGAAGAAAAACTTCGCGCGTTATACGACTTGCAATTAATTGATTCACGTTTAGATGAAATCAGAAACACAAGAGGTGAATTACCTTTAGAAGTTGAAGATTTGAGCGACGATGTTGCACAATTAGAAACGAGAATCCAAAAAATAGTTGACGAAACTAAAGGTTTGGATGAAGAAATTAAATTGAAGAAAGAAGCAATCAAAAATGCTGAAGCTTTAATTAAAAAATACACGAAACAACAAGATAACGTACGTAACAATAGAGAATTTGATGCTTTGGCTAAAGAAGTTGAGTATCAAGGTTTGGAAATTGAATTATCTGAAAAACGTATTCGTGAGTTTACAGTTAAGATTTCTCAAAAAAATGCACAAGTTGAAGAATTTAATGCAAAATTAAATTCAATGAAAGAGCATTTATCTCACAAACAAGCTGAGTTGGATACAATTGTAAAAGATACAGAAAAAGAAGAAAGTAATTTATTGAAATTATCTTCTGAATATTCTGCTAAAATCGAACAAAGATTATTAGACGCTTACAGCCGTATCAGAAATTCTGTGAAAAATGGTTTAGCTGTTGTTCCTGTACAACGTGGAGCTTCTGCGGGATCTTTCTTTACAATTCCACCACAAAGACAAATGGATATCGCTCAACGTAAAAAAATTATCGCTGACGAACATTCAGGACGTATCTTAGTTGATTTGGAATTAGCTTTAGAAGAGCAAGAAAAAATGGAAATCATTATCAAAGGATAATTTTCTGTTAAAAAATATTTTATTTAATATCAAAGTGTTACACGATTGTGTGACACTTTTTTTATGCTAAAACTAGTTATTGTTATTTTTTAGCACGCTATTTGTATTACCGCAATTGTAATTAGTTTGAAAATTTAGAAATTATGAAAAAAATTATATTTTTAGCAATGTTAGCTGTCTCATCTATCTCTTTAACATCTTGTGTAAATAATGATGATGGCTATTATGAACCTGAGATTGTAAATGTTGGACAAATCAATTATGATGGTGTATCATTTCCGCTTCGAAATGCAGTTGTTGCAGATATCAAAAAGGCTGATGGTGGATTTTATTATAGTGTAGAATTATCTACAAATCCAGTTCCTAAAAATGGTAAATTAAATGGAGCTTATTTGTATTTAGAAATTTTCCAAAGAGGTGATTTAAATTTTAATGGAACTTACGTAACAGAAAATAATGATAGAGGATTGGATTATATAGAATATTACGAAGATCCTATAATGCAAAATTATGTGCCAGTTCTTAATTCAGGGACGTTTGCTTTGTTAGATACAGATTTTTCTTCTGGTTCAATTAACTTAAAAAATTATTTTGACCCTTATAACAGAAGTTTATTGTCTACAAACTTTGCGTTAAGAGTTTCGAATGGTAAAACATTAACTGGTGATTTTGATGGATTATTTGATTTTATCCAATTATACAGCAAATCTGCAAAAGATGCTGTAAGTGCAAAATCTGCATCAACAGAAAGAGTAAAAACAGGAGTGAGAACACCTTCTGCAAGAAAATAAAATTTCAATTTATAAATACAAAAAACTCCGCTAAATTTTTAGCGGAGTTTTTTATTGATATACTTTTTTGATTAAGCTTCTATTTCTTTATCACGATTTTTTGGAAAACGGCGATAACCTTTCAAGTTAAATCTAAAATCTTTTTTCGTTGGACGAACAATAATACGTAATGATGAATCATTTGTAAAATAATTTTGAGCCCAATTGAAGAAAATTGCCAGTTTGTTGCGAACAGTCAAGATTAACATTAAGTGTAAGAACATCCATGTAAACCATGCCAAACGCCCAGAGAAAGAAAATTTAGGTAAGTCTACAACAGCTTTATGTTTTCCTATCGTAGCCATAGAACCTGGATCTTGATATTCAAATAAAGCTAATTTATCTTCCGATAAACCTTGTCCAATTTTATTGAAATTTTTGGCTAAATTCATAGCTTGATCCCCAGCAACGCGTGCTAATTGAGGATGTCCATGAGGGTATTTAGGTGTTTCCATACAAGAAATATCACCAATAGCATATATGTTATCAGTTCCAATAATTTTACTTGTACGATCTACCTTAAAACGGTTACCTCTTTGTAACTCTTCCTGAGAAACAGCTCCTTCAGGAATGTTTCCTGTAACACCAGCAGACCAAATTAAATTTTTTGTTTTGATTGTGCGTCCGTCAGCTAAGGAAATAGTTTTTCCATCATAATCTGTAACTCGTCCTTCTGTCCAAATATGCACTCCCATATTTGTCAAATATTCGTGAGACTTTTTATGAGCTAAATCAGACATAGGTCCTAATAAATTAGGACTTCCTTCAATCAAATAAATATTCAATTTAGAGAAATCTAAATCTGGATAATCTTTTGGTAGAATGTGTTTTTTCATGTGTGCAATTGCACCAGAAAGTTCTACTCCAGTTGGTCCTCCACCAACAACAACAATGTTCAAAATTTCTTCTAATTCTTCTTCTGACTCAGCAGAATAAGCACTTTCAAAATTTGTTAACAATCTGTTTTTTAGCGTTAAAGCTTCGTTTGTGGATTTCATTGGGAATGATAATTCCTCAATTTGTTTATTACCAAAGAAATTTGTGGTACATCCCATGGCAATAACCAAATAATCGTAAGAAAAATCTCCGATTGTGGTTTCAACAATATTAGCTTCTTTTTTTATTGCTGTTACTTCAGCTAATCGTACGCTAACATTTTTACTTCCTTGAAATACTTTTCGTATTGGAAATGAAATATCACTAGCGTTAATTCCTGCTGTAGCAACCTGATAAAAAAGAGGTTGAAATTGATGATAGTTATAACGGTCAATAAGTGTAACAGAAAAGTGTGGGTTATTATTTAATTTACGGGCTAATTTAAGTCCGGCAAATCCAGCACCTAAAATGACAATCTTTTTCTTTTCCAAAATTCACTTTTTTGTAAAATTACGAACAAACTAAGAAACAATGAAAGATTTATTAAAAATTATTCTGAACCTTAGATATTTACTATGATATCGGATTGATTATTAGATTTTTTTAAATTTATGTTTTTTGTCAGTTTTAAATAAATTGTTAAAATTATTTGTGATTTCACGTATTTTCAAGCTTTTTTAATTTTTATGAAAGATTAGAATTTAAACAATTTTTAAGCTGAATCATTTTAAGAAATCAATCAAATTCACGAATTTTATTCCAAATTAATCAAGTCAAAAAAACAAGTAATGAGCAAATTATTTGAATCAATCAATATAAATGAATCTATTTCATTAAAAAATAGAATTATTATGTCGCCAATGTGCCAATATTCTTCGGAAGATGGTTTTCCAAATGATTGGCATTTTCAACATTATGTTTCGCGTGCAGTTGGCAATGTTTCGGCGATTATACAAGAAGCTACCGCGGTTGTTGCAGAAGGTCGAATTTCGTATGGTGATTTAGGAATTTGGAAAGATGAACATATCGAAGCGTATCAAAAATTAACTTCTGAAATCAAAAAATACAATTGCGTTCCTGGGATTCAGTTAGCGCATGCAGGTCGAAAAGCAAGTACAGAAAAACCTTGGTTGGGAAACAATCAAATAAAATCTGAAGAAAAAAATGGTTGGAAAACAGTTTCGAGTTCTAATTTACCTTTTAATGAATTGGATGAAATTCCACATCAATTAATAATTTCTGAAATTAAAGATATTGTAAAAGAATGGGGAAAAGCAACTGAACGTGCTATAAAAGCTGGTTTTGAAATTTTAGAAATTCATGGTGCGCATGGTTATTTGGTTCATCAATTTCTTTCGCCTTTAATCAATAATCGAACAGATGAATATGGTGGAAGTTTCGAAAATAGAATTCGTTTTGTGTTAGAAATTGTTGCTGAAATGCAAAAATATATTACAACTCAATCGCTTTGGGTTTGTTTGTCAGCTTCGGATTGGGCAGAAAATGGTTGGAATTTAGATGAAACAATTGAATTGTGTAAAATATTAAAACAAAATGGAGTAGAAGTGATTGATGTTTCGTCTGGAGGTGGAGTGAGTCATCAAAAAATTGATGTCAAAAAAAATTATCAAGTTCCATTCGCGAATGAAATTAAAAACCAAGTTGAAATAATTACTGGAGCTGTTGGATTAATTTTTGAACCAAAACAAGCCGAAGAAATTCTTCAAAATAATGAAGCTGATTTAATCTTTTTAGGAAGGGAATTATTACGTGATCCATATTTAGCATTGCGTGCTGCAAAAGAGTTAGAAGAAGATATTAAGTGGTTGCCACAATATGAAAGAGCAAAAAATAATCATTACGCATAAACCATGTTAGCATTAAAAAAAATCCATCATATTGCAATTATTTGTTCAGATTATCAAAAATCAAAACATTTTTACACAGAAATTTTAGGTTTCGAAATTGTGCAAGAAGTTTATAGAAAAGAACGTGATTCTTATAAATTAGATTTAGCTTTGCAAAATTATTACTGCATCGAATTATTTTCTTTTCCTAATCCCCCAAAACGTGTTTCTCGACCAGAAGCTTCTGGATTGAGACATATTGCTTTTGCTGTGGGAAATATAGAAAATGAAGTAGAAAAACTAACGCAGTTGAATGTAACGGTAGAGCCAATTCGTGTGGATGAATATACGCAAAAGAAGTTCACTTTTTTTGAAGATCCCGATGGTTTGCCGATAGAATTATACGAAGAATAGAAGAATAAATGGTAAAAAAGAGTTTACTTGCCTTAGCAATGGGAGGTTTAGCCATCGGAATGACGGAATTTTCGATGATGGGAGTTTTAGAAGATTTTGCAAAAGATTTGAATATTTCAATTCCAACAGCAGGGAATTTTATATCAATGTACGCAATGGGCGTAATGGTTGGAGCTCCAACATTGATTATGGCTACAAGTAAATATTCGCCAAAAAAAGTATTGATCTTTTTTATGTTATTGTTTACCATTTTTAACTCACTTTTTGTTATCGCGCCAAGTTATAATACCTTATTAATTGCTCGTTTTATGTCTGGTTTACCTCACGGAGCATTTTTTGGTGTAGGATCTGTTGTGGCAGCACAATTAGCAACAAAAGGAAAAGAAGCGCAAGCTATTTCGATTATGTTTGCAGGATTAACGTTTGCTAATTTGGTCGGTGTTCCATTAGGGACGAAATTAGGACAAGTTTTTTCGTGGCGATTAACATTTGGGATTATTGCAAGTTTAGGATTAATCACGATGTTAGCGATTTCTCTTTGGGTTCCAAATCTTAAAAATACTAATAAAGGAAGTTTAGTAGAACAATTAAGTTTCTTCAAAAAATGGGAAGCTTGGGTATTAATTGTGATGATTTCTATTGGAACTTCAGGATTATTTGCGTGGATAAGTTACATTTCTCCATTAATGACAAATGTGGCAGATTTACCTAAAACAAAAGTTCCAATCATTATGACTTTGATTGGTCTAGGAATGTTTGTTGGTAATTTTATAGGTGGAAAATTGGCAGATACCATGTCGCCAAATAAAGCTGCAATTATCTCTTTTGCGTCGATGGCGGTTTGTTTAGTGATTGTTTATTTCACTTCTCATATACAAATAATGGCTTATATCATGTCGTTTATTACAGGATTAATTGCGTTTACAATTGGTTCCCCAATCCAAATGATGTTGATTAATAATGGAAAAGGATCTGAAACTTTGGCAGCAGCGGCTGGTCAAGCAAGTTTTAATATCGGAAATGCTTTAGGTGCATTTTTAGGAGGAATTCCGATTGCAATGGGATTAGGATTTAATTCACAATTGTGGGTTGGCTTTATTATGGCTTCGGTCGGATCAATAATTGCAGCAATCTTTTTACAATTAAAATCGAAAAGAGTTTAAAAATATTACTTCAATCATAATCAAAGGATGTTCTACGGAGCATCCTTTTTTAGTTTATATTTGTAACAAATTAAACTCAAATGAATCATTACAAAGCTCTTATTATAGACGATGAACACTTTGCTCAACAAGGGTTAAAGAAAATTATTCAACATGCTTTGCCAGATTTTTTTGTTTCCATTGATACGGCGAATTCTGTAAAAGAAGGCGTTGAAAAAATTAAGGAAAATCAACCAGATATAGTTTTTTTGGATATTCAGATGCCAGAGGAATTTGGGTTTAAATTATTTGATTATTTTGATGATATTACGTTTGATGTCATTTTTACAACAGCTCATTCAGACTATATTTTAGAAGCCGTAAATCAATGGGGATGTTTGGGATATTTGATGAAACCTATTTCAATTTCTGACCTTAAAGTATTATTGAATCGTTTTGTAGAACGTCAAAATCAAACAAAAACCTCGAAAGAGATTATCAATATTGCAGATGATTTTGAAGATGAGGTAGAAACTGATAATCTGAAAGATGTTTTCAAAAATGAACATGGAATTATTTTTATTCCATCTATAACAGAGGTTTTGGTACTGAAAATTGAAGATATTATTTACTGCAAAGCGGATGATAGTTATTGTACAATTTTTACCGAAAAAGAGGCGTACATGGTAACTAAAACGCTGAAAGAGGTAGAAAACTTGATTGATCAAACCAATTTTTTTCGTGTTAATAGATCATATTTAGTCAATATTAATTTTGCTAAAAAATTTGATAAACGAAACAATTTATTGATTCTTAATTGTCATCCAAAAGACGGCGAATCAAATCTGCCTGTGACTTCTTTGGGGTATAAAATTTTATCGAATGTGGTTGCGTAACTTCATTTTTTTACTTCTTTTATTTCTTTGCTCTCATCAACTTTCTGCGCAATATGTTTTGACAAAACAATACACGTACGAAAATGGTTTGCCTGCCAATGAGATTTTGAGTGTCTACAAAGATTCTCGAAAAATTTTATGGGTTGGAACTCGTTTTGGCGTGTTTGTGAAAGACATGGATAATTTCAAAATGATGAAACGCTTCGAGAAAGTACAATACAATAATGTTTGGACAATAATAGAAGATAGACAGCATAATGTTTGGTTTGGAAGTTATGGACAAGGAATATTGAAATTTACAGGTCAACGTTTTGAACAAATTAATACAGCGAAAGGGTTGGTTTCGGATCGCGTTCGAAATTTATTTTATTTAGATGATTTAATATATGTTGCTGCGCAAGGAGGCGTTTCGATTATTGATACAAAATCAAAGAAAATTTACAATCCTTCTTTCGAAAAAAATAACAATATTGTGTTCGAAGCGGTGTCTTTTTTCGAATATCAAAATAAAGTTTATGTTGCAACAATCGATCATGGTGTTTATGAAGTTCATCGTGATAAGTTGAAGTTGGTCAATCCTTTCAATCGAATTAATTATAGTTTTTTGTATAATAATGATTTGTATTTGTCATCGTCTAAAGGTCTTAATGTTATTCCGATAAACGATTTCTTGAATAAAAAATTGAATTTTAAAACGTATGATTTTCCAGTTTTTAGAAATCACAACATTTCAGATAAACGTCATTCTCTTTTATTAGCTGGTTACGAAACGGGTGCGGGAAATGGTATGGTTGCGGAGTTAAAGAATAATAAAATAACAGATCAAACAGAAAATTTTAAAATCACTTCGGATTATCCATATCGAGTTTTTAGTAGTAAAACGGATGATTTAATTTATGTAGGAAGTGCTGATAAAGGACTTTTTGAAGTTCATTTTAATCATTTTTTAGATTTTTCTACGATTGATAATAAAAAAGTCATTGAAATTCTAAAAGTTGAAAATACACAATATTTTTTAACGCCAGAAGGTCTTTATTTTCAGGAGAACAATGTATTTAATAAGCAGATAAAGAGAGATGCTTTTTATCAATATATGCTTCGAAATAAGTCAAAATTCAAAGATTTTTTAAGTCAATCAAACAAAGATTTTTATGAAATTGATTTTGATTTGAAAGAAAAAAACCTTCGTTTTTATAAAATGATTATTCGTCACAATTCGTTCATTATAGCAACTAATTTAGGACTTTTCGAGTTAGATTTTAATGGAGAATTCAAAGATTATTTACCTAATCGAACAAGTCAATTTACGTATTTTAATAATCAATTTATTCAGACAAATCCTTTTGGAGGAATTTTAGTTTTTGATGATTTGAATAACCTAAAATATCATTCATATTCCGCTGCGCAAGCCAATGTTCCGAAAGATGTTGTTTCGATTTGTCAAAATAAAAAAGCTGTATTTTTTGGATCTTCTTTAGATGGATTATTCAAGTATGAAAATGAAAATTTTATTTCGTATTTGCAAAATAATCAGTTTAAAGAATCTAAAATTAAAATGATAAAATGCGTTGGAGATAATCAGTTGTTGGTTGCAACAGAATTTGCGAAAGTTTATATTTTAGAGATAAAGGGAGATGAATTAATCACAAAAAAAGTAATTAATATTCGTGAAATTGGTGGAGAAAATATTAGTTCAATCGACATTTTTGGGAACTCAATTTTAATAGGAACCAATCGTAATTTACTCGTTTTCAATAATGGTAAAACGTATATGATTGGCAATGAACAAGGTTTTGTGAATAAGGATATACATTCTTCTATTTTTGACGGAAAAACGGCTACAATTGGTGTTGAAAATGGTTATTATAAGTTAAATCTTGAGAATTTATTAAAGCAAAAAAATCAGTCGAAAGAGATTATTATTACAAGTTTTAAAATTAATGATGAATCTTTTGGGATAGATAAATTTATGTGGTTTGATTTGATTGATAAAGATTTGAATTTAAAAAATAATGAGAATAATATTACACTAAATTTTGCTGTGGTTGATGCAAATTTCGCTCAAAGTTATAAGTACAGATATCGTGTAAATCCTGATGAAAAGTGGAACGAGTATTTTTATAACCCATCTATTTATTTGCGGAATATACCATATGGTAAATATCGTGTTCAATTAGAAATAACGGATACAAGCAATGGACAAAAACAAATTATTGATTTGGTTTCGTTGAATGTTGACGAACCTTTTTACTTGAACATTTATTTTATTTTGTTGTCAGTCTTAACTTTAGGATTGATTATTTATTGTTATAATACAAATAAAATCAAGACGTTAAATAAATTTAATCAATTAAAAATTAGTCAATTAAATGAGAAAAATACACAAGAAAATCAACGTTTGCAGTTAGAGCGACAATTAACCGAAACGAAGTTAACAGCCTTACAATCGCAAATGAATCCTCATTTTATTTTCAATGTGTTGAATTCTATTCAGTTTTATATTTTGGATAATGATATTGATAATGCGTTAAATTCGTTGGGACGTTTTTCTCATTTGATTCGTCAGATGTTAAATCTTTCAACAAAAGATGAAATTAGTTTGAAAGACGAAATTGATTTTTTGAAATTATATGTTGAAGTTGAGAATTTTAGATGGAAAAATAAAATAGAATTTGATTTTCAAATTGATAGCCAATTGGATATTTATCGTATCAAAATTCCGCCAATGTTGATTCAGCCAATTATCGAAAATTCTTTTGTTCACGCATTTGATCAAAATCATTTACAACCGATTATCAAATTGATTATTAGATTAAAAAGTGATTATTTAGAAATAATTATTGAAGATAATGGAAAGGGAAATACAACACAAATTACGCAAAATAAAACTCACGATTCTAAAGCACTTAAAATAATTAATGAGCGTTTACGATTGCTTAATCATAATATTGAAGAAAATATTTTTATAGATTTTCATGAAAAAGGAACAAAAGTTCGGATGATTTTGAAAGTTGATTAAAATTTCACCTGAATAAATTTACAATTCACCTTGCTAAAACGTGAATTAACGAAATCTAAACTCTATTTTAATGATAGATATTATTCAGTATATATATTTGCAGTATCGATTTCAAACTAAGTATTAAACTTTGATGCTTTGTTTTCTAAACCTATGAAGACACCATAAAGTATCTTAAAAGTTACATTTTTCGACGTGTGAGTCAAAAAATTTTACAACAAGAAGCTACTGCAAAGTAGCTTTTTTTTATCTTTAAACCCATGAAAAATGTACAATTAGGAAATACAGATTTAGAGATAAAACCAATTTTTTTCGGAGGAAATGTTTTTGGTTGGACATTGAATGAAGAAGAATCTTTTCGAATTTTAGATGGATTTTTGGATAGAGGATTTAATGCGATAGACACTGCAAATAACTATTCGTATTGGGTGGATGGTAACGTTGGAACAGAATCTGAACGAATTATAGGAAATTGGATAAAATCGAGAGGAGTGAGAGATCAAATCGTTTTGGCAACAAAAGTTGGTGGACGAAATATGATTCAAGATAAGCCAAATACTACAAAAGCTCATATCTTAAAAGAAGTAGAAGAGTCACTTATCCGTTTACATACCGATTATATTGATTTGTATCAAACACATTATGATGGTATAAATACACCTGTTGAAGAAACTTTATCGGCTTATAATCAATTGATAAAAGAAGGGAAAGTGAGATATATTGGTGCGTCTAATTTTTCTTCAGAACGATTGATTGAATCGTTGGATAAATCAGAACTTTACAATTTACCGCAATACAAAACTTTACAACCTGAATATAATTTGTATGATCGTCAGCATTTTGAAGAATTTTTGCAGCCTGTTGCAGAGAAATATAATTTAGCTGTTATTCCTTATTACAGTTTAGCGAGTGGTTTTTTATCAGGCAAATATAAAACTGAAGAAGATTTACAACAAAGTTTGCGCGGGCAAGGAATCAAAAAATATTTGAACGAAAGAGGGTTTAAAATTTTGGACGCTTTACAAACTATTTCTACACGATATAATATTTCTTATTCGGCAGTTGCATTAGCTTGGTTAATGGATCAGAAAACTGTTGTAGCTCCCATTGCAAGTGCAACTAAGGAACAACATCTTGATGCTTTTGTAGAAGCAGTAAATGTACAATTATCCCATGATGATGTGAAACTTTTGACTGAAGCAAGCGAATATTAGAATGGAAAATTTACAAATGAAACCCAAATTAACTCCAATCATTTTATGGATAATGATTATTGGGAGTGGTTTGGTTGTGGCGAATAATTATTACAATCAGCCCTTATTGTCATTAATTGCAAAAGATTTTAATGTCTCTGAAAGTAAAGTTTCTAATATTGCGATGTTAACACAAATAGGTTATGCCTGTGGATTGTTATTTATTATTCCTTTAGGAGATTTATTGAAACGAAAGCGAATGATTTTAATCGATTTTGTTTTTATTATTGCAGCTCTTTTGGGAATGTATTTTGCACCATCTGTAAGTTGGCTATTTCCATTAAGTTTTCTAATTGGTTTCACCTCAGTTATTCCGCAAGTTTTTGTGCCAATGGCATCTGAATTAGCTGAACCTCAGAAAAAAGCGCAAGCTGTCGGAATGGTTATGAGTGGTTTGCTTGTTGGTATTCTACTTTCTCGTGTTTTTAGTGGATTTATTGGCGAATATTTAGGATGGCGAGAAGTTTATTTGATAGCTGCAATTTTAATGTTTGTATTATGGATTTTCATCTATATATTTTTACCAGAAATACAACCAAATTTCAAAGGAACTTATGGTAATTTGATGAAATCGATTGTAGATTTAGTAAAAACTCAACCTCAATTAAGATTAGCTTCTTTTCGTGGTGCAACTGGTTTCGCAGCATTTAGTGCATTTTGGACAACATTGGTTTTTCACTTAGAAGAAGCACCTTTTTTTGTTGGAAGTGATGTTGCTGGAGCATTTGGTTTAATTGGTGCAGTAGGAGCATTGGCAGCAGCGTTAGTTGGTAGAGTTTCAAAAGTTTTATCGACCTCAAAAATAATCTTTTATTCCATTCTCATTATGCTAATTTCTTGGGGATTTTTCTATGAATTTGGCTATACATATTGGGGATTAATTGTCGGCGTAATTTTGATTGATTTAGGTTTACAAGCGATGCACGTTTCCAATCAAACCATTATTTTTGGATTAGATGCTAGAGCAGGAAATCGAGTGAATACGGTTTATATGACGAGCTATTTTATTGGTGGATCTTTAGGAACATTTATTGCTGCAAATGCATGGGATAAATTTCAGTGGAATGGAGTGGTTGCTGTTGGCGTATTTTTTACTTTAATTTGTTTGATTTCTCATATTTTATTCAATAAAAATAATAAGTGATGAAAGACTTTTCTCCTGAAATAACATATAAAACAGCGAGAAGTAGTGGTGCTGGAGGACAAAATGTAAACAAAGTTGAAACAATGGTTTTAGCAAAATGGAACATTGAATCTTCTCTATTTTTTTCGGAGGAAGAAAAAGCATTAATTACAGAAAAGCTAAAAAATAAGATTAATTCAGAAGGATTTCTACAAATCAATTCACAAGAATCTCGTTCTCAATTGGACAATAAAGAATCTGCAACAAAGAAAATGTTAGAATTGGTCGAAAAAGCATTGATTATTCCAAAGTTTAGAAAAAAGACCAAACCTACGAAAGCTTCTCAACAAAAAAGATTGAATCAAAAGAAACAACAAGCTGAGAAAAAAGACGGTCGTAGGTTTAAATTTTAAGCATATTGAATAAGTTTCCAAATTATTAAAACTTGAATCGCAACGATTATCAAAATTTTAAAAATAAAAGACTTTTTTCTTGTTTTATGACGATAAATCTGCATTGACATAAGAGAACCTATTGTCCCGCCAATCAAAGTCACAAAACAAAGTGCTAACTCGGAAATACGCCTTTTACCAATAATTGAATTTTTTTTATCTATTTTGAATAAAAAAAAAGAGAGGACGTTGATAAGGAGTAGAGTAAAAAATAAATATTTATCCATTCAGTGTGTAATTAAGGAATAAAAATACTTATAATTAAGTAGATAAAAAATATTTTCACTAGAAATCTATGTTGTTTATCTTTGTACTTCAAAATTATAAAAAATCTTCAAAAAATAAATTGTAAAATTCTAATTATAAAATAATTATGCAAGATTTAAAAGGAAAAAATGCATTAGTCACAGGAGGTAGTAGAGGTTTAGGAAAAGCTGTTGCTTTGGCATTGGCTAAAGAAGGTGTTAATGTAGCTGTGACAGGACGAAATACAAAAACATTAGAAGAAACTGTAGAAGAGATTAAAAGTTTTGGTGTAAAAGCGGATTATTCCATTTTTAATGTAGCCGAAAAAGTTGAAGTGAAAATGCAACTTGAGCGTTTAATTGAGAGTTTTGGAGCGTTTGATATTTTGATTAATAATGCTGGTATAGCGGCTTTCGGAAGTTTTTTGGAAATGCCAGAAAATGATTGGGAAGAGATTGTAAGAACAAATTTATTCGGACCATATTATGTTTCTAAAGCTGTAATTCCTTCGATGGTAGAATTAGGAAACGGTGATATTATTAATGTTTCGTCTACGGCTGGATTAAAAGGAAACGCAGTTACTTCTGCTTATTCAGCATCAAAAGCGGGATTGATAGGTTTATCAGAATCGTTGATGTTCGAATTAAGAAAGAAAAACATTCGAGTTACGACCTTAACTCCAAGTACAATTGCATCTGAAATGTCAAAAGATGTATTGAAAATCACAGACGGAGATCCAGAAAAAGTGTTACAACCAGAGGATTTTGCTCAATTAATTGTCGATTTATTAAAACTAGATAAACGTGCAATGTTGGCATCAGCATCTTTGTGGTCTACAAATCCTTAAGAATAATTTGATTCATTATATTTTAAAATCCAATTTCATTTAGAAATTGGATTTTTTTTTTGAAAAAATATTTTGTAGAATCATTTTTTATATTAACTTTGAATTACAAAGTACTTTTGATATGAGCACAAATAATCCTGTAGAAAGTTTAAACGAAATCAAATCGATGATGCAACGCACCTCAAAATTCACAAGCATTAGTGGATGGAGCGGTGTTTGGGTTGGAGTAGTGGGAATGATTTCTGCTTTTATCGCTTATGTTTTGATTTTACAAGATGCGCTTCAAGTAAATTACAGAGGAACATTGACGCCTATTTTAATGAAAAATTTAGAGATTAAATTATTCATTTTAGGAATTGTAACTTTAATAATTGCTTGTATTGGAGGTTTCTTTTTTATGACTAAAAAATCGGCAAAAGACGGCGTTAAATTTATAAATCCAGTTACAAAACGAATATTGCGTAAATTTCTTTTTGTTTTAATCGTTGGAGGATTAGTAAGTTTAATCTTTATCAATAATTTTAGTTTTGCTTATGTAGCTCCAGCAACGCTTTTATTTTACGGTTTGGCGCTTTATACGGTGGAACGTGATACGATTGTTGAGATAAAATATTTGGCAATGTGTGAAATATTTTTAGGATTATTGGCTTTCTATTTTATTTTCAATGGTTTATTGTTTTGGTTTATCGGTTTCGGTCTTTTGCATTTGATTTTTGGAGTTTGGATGGTGCGAAAATATGATTACAAAGCTTAAATTTGCAACATGGATTTTAATCTTAATAAATTAAACAAAGTCTTTGATAATCGTATTCGTGTAGGAATTATGAGTGCTTTGATCATGAATGAAGAAATTTCTTTTAAGGATTTGAAAGACTTTTTGGATTTGACTGATGGTAACTTGGCTTCACACTTAAAAAACCTAGAAGAAAACGATTATATTACTGTGCACAAAGGATTTATAGGTCGTAAAACGAATACAACTTATTCGATAACAGCACTTGGAAAACAAGCTTTTCAGGAGCATTTGAACTATCTTGAAAAATTAATAAAGAATATAAAATAATTTTTTTGCATTTAAACTTTGAAAAACAAAGTACTTTTTAAAATAAAAATAAAATTCAAACTTATGAAACACAATGATTTAGAAAATGAATATCAAACTGAAAATCAATCAGTTTATTCTCAAAACAAAACAATGATAAAAGGTTTTTTGGTATGTCTTTTAGTTTTAGGACTTTTAATTCCGATTCCGTTCATATTAAATTTAATCGAAGAACGACAAGGAAACAAAGAAAAAGTAATTACCGAAATTTCGGACAAATGGAGTGGAAAACAAACGATTTATGGTCCTTTTATCGAAGTTACTTACATGGAAAATGTAAATGATGGGCAAGGAAAAGTTGTGAAACAACAAATGAAAAAGTATGTTTCTGCAAATGATTTAAATATCAATGGAACGATTGATACGCAGTTAAAAAGTCGTAGTATTTATGAAGCTGTTGTTTACAATTCTAAGCTAAATATCAATTCCAAATTTAAGAATTATAGCGAAATGCTTGCAGAAATGGAGGTAAGTGCAGAAAATATAGTTTCTACTAAAATTGTTTTCGGAATCTCTGATTCTAAAGGATATGAGAACAAAGTGATTGTACAATCTAACGGCAAAAATTTTCCGTTGAATATGGATAATTCGACTTCTACAATTGATATTCAACCAGAAGTTAGAGCAGAAAATGGAGAATATTCGGAACAAGCGAGTGCCACTAAAAAAGTGATGCCTGTGCAAATGATGTCTCAAAAAATTGATCCTTCTACATTCGATTTTAATCAAGTTTCGATTAACTTGTTAATGAAAGGTTCGCAAATGTTAAATATCATTCCATCGGCGATTAATACAAAAGTTGATTTGACTACAAATTGGAAAGATTTGAAATATGATGGAAATTTTTTACCTAATTCTGATCCTGAAACAAAGAATGGAAAAACCAATGTAAAATGGTCTATTTATCAACAAAATCCTTTGCAAGGACAGATTTGGCAGGACGCTTCTAACTTTTCTGATTATAGTTTTGGCGTTAATTTTTTACAAATGAACGATCATTATGACAAAACATATCGTTCGACAAAATATGCGATTTTGTTCATCGGATTAACATTTGTAGCGTTTTTCTTTATAGAAAGTCGAAATAATTTTAATATTCATTTGGTACAATATGCCTTAGTTGGCTTTGCAATCTGTGTCAATTTTGTATTATTGTTATCGTTGTCAGAATATTTAGGATTTGATATCGCTTACTTTATTTCATCTGGTGCAACCATTTTGTTGATTACATTTTTCGTCAATTCTTTCCTAAAATCATTTGGATTAACATTCAAAATTACATTAATGTTAATCTTATTATACGCATTTATTTACAGTGTTTTACAACTCAAAGAACACGCATTATTAGTAGGAAGTATAGGGTTATTTATTATTGTTGCAATCTTAATGTACTATTCAAAAAACATCGAATGGAACAAAACAAAATAACATTTGCACACTTATTTTTGGGGATTTTTGTCATCGGTCTTGTACTGATGGCAATTTCCTTTACGGAGTTAATTGGTAAAAATGAAAAACTTATTCTTTCAGTGAGTATTTATTTAACTGCTATTTCAGTTATTTTACTTGGGATTTTTACTTTATTGAAAATTAGTAATTTAGAAGATGTTCTTAGAAAATCAGGGTTGAAAAATACAGAAGAATTATTTGCTTATACAAATTTATTTTGGTGTATGATGTTAATTACGACTAATTTAGATAATTATATAATGTATGATTTTAGAGAATTTGAGTTTTCAGAAATCACAAATATGATTGTATTTGTTGGGATTTTTTTAGTGAATATAATAGTTGGAATTTTATGTTTTCAAATTGATTTTTCTGTACCAATTATTTACTTCAAATCAAAATTAGGTTTCTTAGATTTTGTTTGGATAATAATAATTACAACATTTATTATGGTATTTGGAATAGTTTTATTTCTGTTAATAAAAGAATATTTTCCTCTTACTGCAATAAGTTTCACTTTTTTCAATTTGATTTTAATTAATATTTTATCCGGTAAACTAAAGTACACAACATGGATAGCTTCTTATTAATCATGATAATTTTAATATTTTTTTAATTATTTTATTAGTTCCTATCTTGATTGGTTATGTGATTTTTAGGCTAATTAAACATTATTCTCAAATAAGATATGCAAAATATTTTGCTATAATTTATTCATTATTTTTAATAGGTCTTATTTTATCTGTCGTTTTCGAAGACGAATTATTCTCTAAAAATGATGTAACTGAATTGGTTGAAGATTTAAATTTTAAACTGAATGACGATTTTGAGTTAATCAAAAATGAGTCTTTTTCTGGAATTGGCGATTATTATCACACATTTATTTTAGAAATCTCAGATAATGACAAAAATAGATTGATTAATGAGATAAAATCTTCTCCAAATTTTATGAATGATTCTATTTATTCTACTAGGAAATTAGTTTATCCAGATCGTCACAAAGGAAAAAAAACTGTTTGGAATTATCAGAACAAAACAAGTTATGTAAGAGAATATTTTCAACCCAATGGAGAAGGTTCTGCACCAACGAATCGAATTATTTCTTTAGATAAAATTTCAAATGAGTTGAGATTTGATGATATCGATGATTAAAACATTCATAATTTATTAAGTTTTAAATTTTAATAAATATAAAAATTATTATTCAAAACTGTCAAATTTGTAAATAAGCAGTGTGTTTATCGAATAATTCTACTAAGTTTAGGGCTTCAAAATGCAATTGTAGTAATTTGCAAACCATTTTTTTAGAACAGTTAGAATTATTAAATATATGAAAAGTAAAAAGTTATCCAATATTTTAACGCTTGGATTTGCGTTGTTTGCAATGTTTTTTGGAGCAGGAAATCTTCTATTACCTCCATTAATTGGATTGGAAGTAGGCTCTCATTATTTTGTAGCAATGATTGCATTTGGATTAACTGGAATTTTATTGCCATTTACTGGAATTTTATCTGTTGTTTTTTCGGGTGATAATTTTAATGATTTAGGGCATCGTGTGAACAAACATTTGGCGGCTATTTTAGGTACAATTATTATGATTTGTATTGGTCCGTTAATTGCGATTCCACGTACTGCGGCAACAACATTCGAAGTGGGATTAAAACCATTTTTTCCTACATTAGATCCTATATGGGGATCATTAATTTTTTTCGTTATAACATTAGGTTTAGCGATTCGTCCATCAAAGGTTGTAGATGTTATCGGGAATTATTTAACTCCAGTTTTGTTGATTTTATTGGCATTGTTAATTATAATCGGAATTATAAATCCAACTGCTGACTTTTTGCCTTCAGATTTAACGATGATGCAATCTTTTTCGAAAGGTTTTATAGAAGGTTATCAAACATTAGATGTTTTAGCTTCTGTTATATTTGCAGGAATTATTATTTCAGCTGCACGAGATAAAGGGTATACTGATACAAAAAGTAAATCTCAAATTGTAATCATATCAGGATTATTGTCTACGACTTGTTTGTTATTTGTTTATGGTGGATTGATTTATTTGGGAGCTACTTCTGGAATCACAAATCCAGAAATTTCTCGTGCCGAATTATTAATAGAAATTTCTCGAAATACATTAGGGCAATATGGTTTAATTGCAATTGCTCTATGTATGGCGTTTGCTTGTCTTACCACTTCAATCGCATTAACATCAGCGGTAGGTACATTTTTCGGACGTTTAACAAACGAGAAAGTAAGTTACACTGTTTTAGTTGTTTTATGTACAGTAATTTCGTTTGGTTTATCGATAAAAGGTGTAGACGAAATTATTAATTTTGCATATCCCCCGTTAGCTTTCGTATATCCAATTACAATCACGTTAGTTATTTATATAGTGTTGTTTGGAAAAACAATTAAAAGTAAAACACCTTATATTTTTGCATTAATTGCGTCTACAATCATTGCAATTTTAGGATTATTAAAATTATTAGGAAAGTTAGATGAATCGACAATAAAAAATCTAAACAAAATTCCATTTTTCGAATACGATTTAGGTTGGATTGCTCCATCGATTATCGGTTTTGTAATAGGTTTATTAGTTGATAGATTAAGAAAATAAAAAATCCTCGGAAAATTATTCCGAGGATTTTAACCAATCAAAACTACTATAAAAACACTAATTGAATAATGATAATGTCTATCTTTTATTCTTTTACAAATTTCTTAAAGTTTTGACTTTAAATCAATTATTCTTAAATGATTTCTTTTATGTCTAGATAGAATTAATTTATAACTATTTATTTATGATAGTTATAGAGAATTTCAATAAGATGATTTAAGATAAGTTTATGAATTTTTCGTATTTTGAAAAATCAAATAAATAATCCAAAAAAATGATCGAAAATTGTTCGCGTTGTAACGAAACAATGGAGTGTAAGGTAGATGACATTGCGAATTGTGCTTGTACTACAATTGTTATAAAAGACGAAATAAAAGAGTTTTTGAAGAAGACGAATTACAAATGTTTGTGCAATTCTTGTATAGAAAAACTGAATTATTTTGTAGAACTAGATCAACAATATCCACATCCAACAATGCCTTCGGAGTTTGTTCCTTATATACATTATTATATCGAAAACGGGTATTGGGTTTTTACAGAATTTTTCCATTATCAGAAAGGAAAATGTTGCAAAAATGGTTGCAGACATTGCGCTTATGGTTATAAGAAATAAAAAATGGTTCAACTTGCATTGAACCACTAACCAACCTAAAAATACTATAAAAAAACTCTATTTGATTAAGGATATTCTTCTTCAGAAAATCAACTTCATTATCCTTAACAACTATGAATAAATTATTTATAGTACAAAGGTAGGCGTTTTTCTTAATTTGATAAATAAATTGTTATTTATTTTTTTATGCTAATATAGATAGGATTTATATTAATGTTAAGAAAATATTAAATCTACCTATTTATGAGTATTTCGTAAAAAATCAATACTACATTTCCGAATGTTGTAATTCTAAGAAAAATATTGCATTATTTTTTTTGAAATTGTTTCAGCAGTTGTTTTATCTCCAGTTTCTTCCAAAGTTGTTACATAATCCTCTAAGAAACTTTTGATTTCTTGTTGATTAGAACCTTCAAAATTTGCTAAATAATCTTCAAATTCGATATTACCTAAAACACGATCAAAATAAGTTTTGGCTTCATCATATTTTTTCATACTCACTAGTAAAGGCGCAATGCTATGACTGATATAAAACTCGTTTACAGCAGCTTGTTCAGCATTTTCTTCTTTTTTGAAATGTGCAGAATTCAAATAATTATTATAAGCTTCCACAGCTTTTTCATTTTCACCTAAAACCTCATAACAACGTGCTTTGAAGAATTTAATTTCGTAAAATTCGTCTTCATTCAGTTTATTGAAAAACGTAATACTTTCTTTCGGATTTGAATAAAATTTTCGATATCCAATAATAAAATCCTCTACAAATTCCGTATCCGTCTGTTCTATCGCGAAATTCAATAAATTTTGAGATTGCTCTTCTGTTAATTGTCCAATAAAAGCTTCCCAATAATTCACCAAAGTATTGAAATCATATGCCAAATCTTCCACAAAAATTTGTGCAGCAATTCGTAGAAATTTATCTCCCAATTGATTGATTATTTCATGGTCTTCATCAGAAAAATCAGTTGAATTATACAATAGATTTTCGATAATTTCTGACGCTTTATCTTCTGAATAATCATTATTTAATTGTTTCAAAGCATTGCTAACATTGAATTCCATTTGTGTAATTTTTAAATTAAAATCTACGCAAAGATAACTGATTTACTGCGAAAAAGAATCGATAATTTCAAAAGTTAATAGTCAATTCTAATGAGAATTTAATGAATAGTTTTTTTGAGAAAGTAGAATTTTAGTTATCTTGTGGTAGTTTTTATTTATTAGTTTGTTTAAAATAAACGTTTTATGTTACGAATCTATTCGATACTACTAATTATATGTGGTTTTTGTTTTACAAAAGCTCAAAATTTGAATGTTGGTGCTCAATTTCCAGTTAATAAAATTGAAAATATCAATCAATCTTCAAACTTGAAAATTATTGTATTTACGCCAAGTTTATACAAAACGAATCCGTATGCGAGCATGATGACAACTTCGCTGAATTATTATTTTGTGAAGAATTTGGCATTTACGTCTCAAAATTCCCCGAAAATTGATGTGATTTATATCGTAAATGAAGTTGATAAATGGAGTAAAGAACCGCAGCAAACGTTTGCTTTTAATGAAACGACCAATCAAAATAAATTGGATGGAACGAAGGTAATTTATGATGAAACTGGAAAAGTTTTCAATGAAATTGGTTTGAAACCTTTCAAGCAAAATTCAATATCGAGTGTAATTCCTACGTCAAATTCTAACAATGTTTTAGTAGAAAGTTCGATTCTTTTCCTAGTGGATCAAAACAACAAAATTTTGATGAGAGATAATGATTATCGTGCACAAGGCGAACATCTTAAACCTTTGGAAAGATTGATTAAAAGAACATCCAAAACTGATAATATAGAAGTAAATGTTACACAAAATAAAACCTTGAAGGTTGGTGATAAAGCACCAGACTTTATTTTGAATGGACCAAATTATAAAACTAATTCAACAGAGAAATTTTTGGATGATAAATCAACTTTTAAAGTATTAACGTTTTATCCTGCGGCGTTTAGTGGACAAATTTTACCAGATTTTACTTCGATTGATACAAAAGCAGCAATGACTTGTGCTGCTCAAATTCAATTAATCGATCATAATCCTTTGTTGCAAAATGTAAAAAGTTACGCAGTTTCTAGTTCTACAAATCCGTTGTTAGAATTATGGAAATCAGCTTTGCGAACAAATAATATTACGTATTTGAATGATGAGAATTACGCAATTTCGTTGATGTATAATTCTTATAATCGTTTAGGTTACAACAATAGAGCGACTTATGTGATTGATAAAAATGGAATTATTGTGTATGCGAATCCAGATTTGACGTTTGAAGATGAAGCAAAATTTCCAACTATTTTAGAAAAAATCATTCTGAATAATAAATAAATTATGAATCAAATTGTGTAATATCTTCAAATTTAGCCTCAATTAAATTTTTTAAATCTTCGGCATTTAGAATAATTTGTAAACCTCTTTTTCCTGCACTAATACAAATCTGATCTTGTAAAACAGCCAGTTCTTCTATGTAAGTAGGAAATTGCTTTTTCATTCCGATAGGTGAGCAACCGCCACGAATATAGCCTGTAACATTGAGTAAATCTTTCAACGGAAGCATTTCGCAGTTTTTATTTCCAGAAACTTTAGCAAATTTTTTCATATCAAGATGCGTGTTTGCAGGAATTACGGCAACTAAAAATGGTTCTACATTTCCTTTCAAAACCAAAGTTTTATAAATTCCTTCTGGATTTACGCTCAATGAATTTGCAACATGCAAAGCATCAATATGTTCTTCATCAACTTCATATTCGCGTAATTCGTATGAAATATTGTTTGTGTCTAAAATTCGGACTGCATTTGTTTTAGCAGTTTTATTGCTCATTCTATAATAATTTACACAAAGTTATTACGAAAAACTTTTTTAAAGGATTTTTCTATGAAATTAATGATTAAGATAATTTTTTGAACGAAAATTTCTATTCTCAAAACTATTCTTACCTTTGCATTACAAATGAAGTTTTTGCAACACATATTACGTTTACCATTTTTTAGCACTTATTATCGTACAATATTTGCTCGGGTAGACTATGTGTATACTTCGTATTAATTTTGTACGTCAAAAATTTAATCATAATCTACAAGCCCGAGCAGTTTTGCTCGGGCTTTTTTTATTAAAAAAATCATGGAAAATCTAAAAAGTTTAAAAGAAAATGTAGCTATTTTTTTACCTGAAAATGGATTGGAAGAAAAATTAAAATTAGCTGAAAAAGAAAACCGACCATTGCGAATCAAATTAGGTTTTGATCCAACAGCGCCCGATTTGCATCTTGGTCACGCCGTTGTGTTGAAGAAATTGAAAGAATTTCAAGACTTAGGACATCAAATTGTCATTTTGGTTGGGAGTTTTACAGCTCAAATTGGTGATCCGACAGGAAAAAACAAAAGTCGTCAACCGCTGAATGCAGATCAAGTACAGAAAAATGCAGAAACTTATATCAATCAATTGTCAAAAATTATTGATGTAGAAAAGGCTGAAATTGTGTTTAATTCGGATTGGTTAGATCATTTGCCTTTTTCGGATGTTATTCAGTTGTTGTCAAAAGTTACTATTGCACAATTAATGCATAGAAATGATTTTAATAAACGTTTCACAGAAAATACGCCGATTGCAATGCACGAATTGGTTTATCCAATTTTACAAGCTTATGATTCTGTTCAAATAAATGCAGATATTGAAATGGGAGGAACTGATCAATTATTTAATTGTACAATGGGACGCCAATTGCAAGAAACGAATGGAGAAGCTGCTCAGATTGTGATGTGTATGCCACTTTTGAGAGGAACAGATGGAAAAGAAAAGATGAGTAAATCACTGAATAATATTATTGGTTTGACGGATGAGCCTAATGAAATGTTTGGGAAAACGATGTCTATTCCAGATGATTTATTAGAAGAATACATTGCGTTAGCAACTGATTTTTCTATTGAAGAAAAAACAAATCTGAATGAACGATTAAAAACAGATAATCCAATGTTAATTAAGAAATTAGTTGCAAAAAATATTATTACTCAATATCACTCTGATAAAGAAGCTGAGAAATCAGAAGAATTTTTTAATAATCAATTTCAGAAAAGAAATGATGAAGATAGAGTTTTTGAAGCTATTAAAATTAGTTCTTTAAACTTTGAAAATGATAAAATTACATTGTTAGATGTTTGTCATCAATTAAAGAAAGATTTATCTAGAAATGCAATCAGACGTTTGATAGAAAGCGGTGCAGTACAAATTAATGGAGAGAAAAATATGGATGCTTTTGGTAATTTTGTATTAAAAACCGAAACTAAAATTAAAATAGGAAAACGAGATTTCTTCGAGTTGAAGTAATAGTGAAATGATGACTTACGAAATAGTAAGTCATCTTTTTTTATCTACTATTCTCCATTATCTTGAAAAATTTGATCAAAATTTTTATATTTCTTTTTTAAGCGTTGTTTCGATTTTTTGACTGAATCAGCAGAAATTCCTAAGATTTGAGAAATTTCTAAATTGTTCAAGCCTAATTTTAACAAGTAAATAGTTCTCAAATTAGATTCAGTTAAAGATGGGAAATTTTGAGAAAGATACTTTACAAAATCGTTTTGTTCATGGGCAAAAATATTCTTGAAATTACCCCAACTTTCGTCCGTCATCAAATGCGAATCTAAGAGATTAACTAATTCATTATATTGTTTTTCTTTGTTTGTGGCACTTGAATTAGAAATCGAATTGATTTCATTCTTTAATGTAACTATTTGTTTATTCTTTTCAGACAGATAAGTTTTATATGATTCTAAAGTTTGAGCAGTTTTATTTAATTTATTTTCAGACTTAAGTTTATCATTTTGAATAGATAATATTTTATTGTCGTACGTAGAATTTTGTATTTTTATTTTTCTACGATAAGAAATTATTACAACTAAAATGATGATGATTAATAGAAAAGAAATAAGAAATAATGCATTTTTTAGGATGGTTGTTTTTTCTTGTTTTGCTTTTTCTGCTTCATATTTAAAGTTAAAATTCTCTTGTTGAATTTTCCAATTAATTTCATTAATCACATTTTGACCATCTGTTTTTTGCAATTCTAATTCCAATTCATCCAATTTTCTTCGGCAAAGTAACTCCTCATTGATATTATTGTTTTTTAAAGCAATTTCTAATAAGATTTTATAAATATCATATTCAAAACTGTTCAAATAAATTTTTTGAGAAGCATAATCTTTTGCTTCATTCAAAATTATTTTAGCATCATCAATTCGATCTAATTGCAAGTACAATTTTCCCAATTGAATATTAGCATACATTAAATTTCTAGCGTTTTTTAATTTTTTAGAAATTTCAATATCTTTTTTCAAATTATCAATCGCTAAATCGTACTGTTTATTGAGAATATTGATAGACGCAATATCACCTAAAGCTTTTGCATATCGAATTTCATCCTTATTTTGAATTGCATATTCTTTTGTTAACTCGAAGTAATTATTTGCTTTGTTAATATTATTTTTATTCATAAAAACATGACCTATCGCATTCAGAATTGTTCCATATTCATCGTCTTTTTTGTTGGTATATTTTAAAGCTAACAAAAGATATTTTTCACTTTTATCAAATTCTTTTACATTCATAAAGTAAAATGCATTCTTTTTGTAAATATCACTTTTAGAGAAAATATCTTCATCTTTTGTTAAGTCGAGAAGTTTTGATGCTTCCATAAAATATGGATAAGCATTTTGATATTGACTAAAATTATAATAGTAATACCCGAATTGTGTGTTCACCCAAATTTGTAATTCTGGAGAGTTAACATTTTTAGAAACTTTCAATGCAGATTCAAATAACGAATTACTTTTTTTGTTTAATTTATCGTTGGTTTGCGCATAAAGATTAGCTAAATAAACTTGATAAATTGATTTTAGACTTTTTGATAAAAAAGAAGTTGATGAAATGTCTAATTTCTTGAAATTATTTTGCAATTGAATAGAATCTGTCACATTTTTATTCTGTTCGATGATTTTTTCAATAAGAATTCTTTCATCATTTTTATTAATTGAACTAAATGATGATAAAAATAAAAAAGGAAAGAGTAGGAGCGTAAAAAAAATAGAAACTTTCAATATATTATTTTTTCAAATATAGACCGAAAAAATTGTAAATCTTAACAAAAATTCGAATTATTTCGATGATTTAATATGTTTTCAAATATTTGATATTTAATCGAATACGAAATGTCCCCCCAGTTGTCCCCCCCTAAATTGTGTATTTATTTTTTTAATTATCTATTTTTGAATTAAGTATCTCGAAAGATTACTAATCTATCATCAAACTATTAATTAAAAACTTTACACTCTCGACTACTTAAACCTATTTATAAATCCAATTATCGAATTTATCTCCTCTATAATGTTATGTTATGGAGGAGTTATGTTATGGAGGAATTTTTTTTGAATTTTTTTCTTTGTAATTTAGTTTCATATTTTAATTAGAAAAGAACGGATGAGAAAAATAAACTACTCAGTGTTGGATTTGGCTTATGTAAGAGAAGGAGATACATTAAATCAAACGTTCAAAAACACGTTAGATAACGCAAAATTTGTCGACGAAATAGGGTATAGTCGTTATTGGCTATCCGAACATCATAATATGCAAAATGTTGCGAGTGCGGCAACTTCTTTATTAATAGGTTATGTAGCAAATGGAACTTCAAGAATTAAAGTTGGTTCGGGAGGAATCATGTTACCTAATCATACTGCTTTATCTGTTGCAGAACAGTTTGGAACATTAGATGCGCTTTATCCAAATCGTATCGATTTAGGTTTAGGTCGCGCACCAGGAACAGATCAATTAACGGCTTCAATTTTACGTCGTGGCGATAATTTTATGAATTACGATTTCGAAGCTGAAATCAAAAATCTACAAAACTATTTTAGTTTAGATAATAAAGAAAGTAAGGTGCGTGCAATTCCTGGAGAAGGAGCAAATGTGCCGATTTATATTCTAGGATCAAGTACAGATTCGGCTTTTTTGGCAGCTAAATTAGGCTTGCCTTATGCATTTGCAGGACATTTTGCGCCACAACAATTTTATAATGCGGTAGAGATTTATCGCTCTCAATTTCAACCTTCAGAATTTTTGCAAGAACCATATACGATTGCTTGTGTCAATGTAATTGCGGCGAATACAGACGAAGAAGCACATTATTTATCGATGTCGATGTACCAAGGTTTTTTGAATATTATTACAGATAAACGTCAGCCAATTGTTCCGCCAGAAAAAACACAGTTAGAATTAGCTTCGCCTGAGCAAAAATATATGCTAAAAGGAATGACTGCTTTGTCTTTTATTGGAAGTAAAGGTGCTTTGGCGCAGAGTTTTGATGAATTTATTTTTGAATCTAAAATTGATGAAATCATGGTTTCAACAAATGTTTTTGATCAAAAAGCAAAACGAAAATCGTATCAAATTGTAAGTGAATTGTTTCGTTAAATGAAATCAAAGAAATCAATCTCAAAGTTCAAGTATTATTCAATGTTTGTTGATCAATTCAAAGATCAATTGACGATTGTTTTGATGCTAAATCTTGTTCTATTTTTTATTGCAAACCATTGGAGTTACCTTGTTCCAGAAGAGTTTTTGTTTGTAAGTCACAAAGATATTTTTGGCTTATTTAGAGAACAATTTGTGTTGAACGAATTTTTCGAGGTGTTGGCTTATACTTTTTTGGGCGCTTTATTTATCCATTTCGGAACATATAAAATGAATAAAACTTGGATTTTTAGGCTTAATGTGTTGCTTTTAGTAATTGTTTCTACTTATTTTTGGACAATACCTTCGTTGCAAAGTGCTGAGATTGTTTTACAAAAAGGTCATCCTTATTTTATTGCGGCGATTCTTGGTCAAATTCTTTTGTATTTGATTGTCGGAAACGAATTTTTAGGTTCAATCAAAAATAAAAGAAAACAACCCAAAATCAATCATTCTTAGTTATATTTGCCAAAACTTAATTTTTACAAAAATCAAACTATGTACTCATTTGATAAATTTCACGAATTAATTGCCGAAACAATCGATAAAAATCCATTTTCTAAAAATCCAGAAGAATTATACGAACCAATGGATTATATTTTGAATATTGGTGGTAAAAGAATTCGTCCAATTTTGACTTTATTGGGAACTGATTTGTTTGATGGTGAGGTTGAAAAAGCATTGAAACCTTCGTTAGCGATTGAGTTTTTTCATAATTTTTCGTTGATGCACGATGATATTATGGATAATGCCTCATTAAGAAGAAGTAAAGCAACAGTTCACGAAAAATTTGGATTAAATACAGCGATTCTTTCTGGTGATGCGATGTTGGTAAAAGCCTATCAATATTTAGAAGATTTAGAACCAGAATTATTTAAAAGTTCGACAAAATTATTTTCTAAAACTGCTTTAGAAGTTTGTGAAGGACAGCAATTGGACGTGAATTATGAAACAAAATTGAATGTTTCATACGAAGATTACATCAAAATGATTTCTCTAAAAACAAGTGTTTTACTTGGTTGTGCTTTGAAATTAGGTGCAATGATTGGAAATGCTTCGGAAGAGGATTCGGATAAATTGTACCAATATGGTTTGAATTTAGGAATCGCGTATCAATTGAAAGATGATTATTTGGACGTTTTTGGTAGCCTTGAACATTTAGGTAAAAAACACGCTGGAGATATTTTCGAAAATAAGAAAACGATTCTTTACATTTCTGCTTTAGAAGCGGCAAACGAAGAAGAAAAAGAGGAATTATTATATTGGTATAGTTCAAATACAGATAATATCGATAAAGTATATGCGGTAGAAAAATTATTCAGAAAACTGAATGTTAATCGTAAACTATCGACATTAATTAGAGAGTATACAAATAAAGCGCACAGTTATTTGGATCAAATTGATGTTCCAGAAGAACGTAAATCTTATTTGAGAGAATTAAGCGAAGTTTTAATTGATCGACAAGGATAAAAAATGCAATTTCGAACGACTTTTCAAATTCAATCTTCTGATTTTAAGCTCAATCATCAACATAAAATATTGACGATAGGCTCTTGTTTTTCAGATGAAATAGGAAAGCGTTTGACGGATTTAAAGTTTGATGGATTAATTAATCCATTTGGAGTGATTTTTAATTCATATTCTATTCAAAATTTAATCGAAAGAAGCATTCATAAAAAATATTTTACAACAGCAGATGTACATCAAAATGGAGAAGAATTTTTCTGTTTCGATGTACATTCGTCGTTTAATGCGTTGATAAAAGAAGCTGTTCTAGAGGAATTAAATTCGACTTTAGATGAAGTTTATGATTACATTCTTTCTTGTGATGTTGTGATGATTACATTGGGAACATCGTGGATTTATGAATGGAAAACATCTAATCAAGTTGTCGCGAATTGTCATAAAGTTGAGGCAAAACAATTTGAAAAAAGATTATTAACAACAGAAGAAAATTTAAAATCGTTGGAATTAGTTGTTTCAGATTTGAAGAAAATTAATCCAACTATTTGCATTATTACAACAGTTAGTCCTGTTCGTCACACAAAAGATGGAATGGTCGAAAATAATGTAAGTAAAGCGAGATTGTTAGACGCTTTATATCAATTGAGTCTTCAACATAACCAAGTTGAATATTTTCCATCTTATGAATTGGTTTTGGATGATTTGAGAGATTATCGTTTTTTCAAAGAAGATTTGATTCATCCAACAAAACAAGCCGTTGATTATATTTGGGAAAGGTTTTCGGAAACTTATTTCGAACAATCAACGCAAACAATTATTCAAAAAATAAACAAAGTTATTTCAGCGATTAATCATCGTCCTTTTAATGAAGAATCAGACAATCATCAACAATTTTTAGTAAAAACTATAGCATTGATGAATGAATTAGAAAAAGGAAATCAACTTGATTTTTCAGCTGAAAAAGAACTTTTGAAATCAAAAATAAAACATGTTAATTGATACACATACACATCTATATTCGGAGCAATTTGAGAATGATATAGATGAAGTAATTGCGCGAGCAAAGCAAAATGGAGTAGAGCGATTTTATTTGCCAGCAATTGATAAAAGTTACACGGATAGAATGTTGGCATTAGAAAGTAAACATCAAGATTCGATGTTTGCGATGATGGGTTTGCATCCGTGTTCGGTTCATCCAGATACGATAGAAGAGGAGTTGGCTCATGTGCGCGAATGGATTGATAAACGTCCATTTAAGGCGATTGGCGAAATCGGAATCGATTTGTATTGGGAAAAAGAATTTCTACAAACGCAACAAGATGCTTTCAAAACGCAAATTGAATGGGCAAAAGAAAAGAATTTACCAATTGTAATTCATTGCCGTGATGCTTTCAACGAAGTTTTTGAAGTATTAGAAGAAGTGAAAGATGAAAAATTATTCGGAATTTTTCATTGCTTTTCTGGAACAAAAGAAGATGCACAACGCGCAATTGATTTCAATTTGAAATTAGGAATTGGTGGAGTTGTAACCTTCAAAAATGGAAAAATAGATCAATTTTTAGGTGATTTTGATATTAAACATATTGTTCTCGAAACAGATTCACCTTATTTAGCCCCAGTTCCGTTTCGTGGAAAGCGTAATGAAAGTAGTTATTTGACACATGTTTGTGATAAGTTGGTCGATATTTATCATCAAACACCAGCTGAAATTGCAGCAATTACAACAAAAAATGCGTTTGACATTTTCGAACGTTAGGATAAATCAGAATAGAAAAATTATATTTGCAAAAGAAAACCTTTGACAAGATGAAATACAAAAGAATATTACTTAAATTGAGTGGTGAAGCATTAATGGGAGATTTACAATATGGTATTGATCCAAATATGCTGAAACAATATGCGCAACAAATTAGAGAAGTTGCAGAACTTGGTTGCGAAGTGGCAATTGTAATTGGAGGTGGTAATATTTTTAGAGGTGTACAAGGTGTTGCTTCTGGTATGGATCGTGTACAAGGAGATTATATGGGAATGTTAGCAACTGTGATTAACAGTATGGCATTGCAAGGAGCTTTGGAAGATGCTGGCGTTAATACGCGTTTACAAACGGCTATTCGTATGGAGCAAATCGCAGAACCATTTATCAAAAGAAGAGCTACGCGTCATCTAGAAAAAGGTCGTGTCGTAATTTTTGGTGCAGGAACAGGAAATCCATATTTTACAACAGATACAGCAGCGGTTTTGAGAGCAATTGAAACACAAGCTGATGTTATTTTGAAAGGAACTCGTGTTGATGGAATTTATACTGCAGATCCAGAAAAAGATCCAACAGCAGAGAAATTCGAAACAATTTCTTATCAAGAAGTTTACGATAAAAACTTAAAAGTAATGGATATGACAGCTTTTACTTTGAGTGAAGAAAATAATTTACCTATTATTGTATTTGATATGAATACAGATGGTAACTTGAAAAAATTAATTTTAGGAGATAACGTAGGTACTCTAGTAACAAATAAATAAATCCCGAAATGGAAGAATTAGATATTATTTTAGAAACGGCTAAGGAGCAAATGCAGGGAACTGTAAGTCACTTAGAGGTTGCATTCGACAAATTAAGAGCAGGTAAAGCTACTCCTGCAATGTTAAGTTCAGTTCGTGTTGATTACTACGGAAGTTTATCTCCGTTAACTCAAATTGCAAATGTTAATACACCAGATGCAATGACATTGAGCATTCAACCATACGAGAGAAATTTAATTAACGAAATCGAAAAAGCCATCATCAATGCTAATTTAGGTTTTGCACCTTCTAACAATGGAGATACAATTATTATCAGTATTCCTCCAGTAACAGAAGAACGTCGTAAAGAGTTAGTAAAAATGGCCAAATCGGAAATGGAAACTGCAAAAATTTCTCTTCGTAATGCACGCCAAGATGCGAATAAAGCATTGAAAGCTGTAAAAGAAGCTTCTGAAGACATGGTGAAAGATTACGAAACACGTGTACAAGGATTAACAGACAAGTTTTCTAAGAAATTAGAAGAAGCTTTAACGAAAAAAGAAGCTGAAATCATGAAAGTTTAATCTTTCTTGAAAAAAAAATATTTTAAGGCAGCGTTTCGCTGCTTTTTTTATTTATTTGCATAATCAATTTCAAACGATGAAGAATTATATATTCCTGCTAAATTTCTGTATCTCAATTGCCACATTTGCTCAAATTAAAGTAAGAGTATTCGATGCTCAAGACGAATTTCGTTTAACAGGTGCCAATGTTTACAGCGATACCAAACAATTCCTTGGTCAAACAGACGAATTAGGAGAATTGAATATCAATGATTCTGTTCATTTTATTGATGTAATCAAGAATGGATATTTCTCAGAAAGTATTCAGACTGACGGTAAAAAGTTAGTCGAAATTATGATGAAACCTTCTTTCATTAGTTTGGACGAGGTTAGTTTTACGACAAATGATTCTGTTGGTCGTAATTTGATTATCAAAGCAATTCGCAATCAATCCAAAAATACAATCAGAAATGGCGGAAATATTTTCCTAAAATCATACACAAAATTTTGGAGTACCGTAAATAATGATTCGATTCCGTTTATCATTCAACCTCAAAATCACAAAGATTCTGTCAATAATCAATGGAAAAAATTGTTAGACAATAGTCATTTATTTTTGGGAGAACGTGCAATGGATCACAAAGTTTCGAAGCGTTTTGGACTAAAAAATATCGTTCAATCTTCTCGTATTTCTGGAATGCGTTCGCCTTTGTATGAATATTTAGCGATGCAACCAATTGCGTTCAATTTTGATCAAGATAAAATCAATTTTTTCTTCAAAGGAATTATTAATCCAGTGAGTCGCGAAGGTCTTTCGCATTACCGTTATGGTTTCAAAGAAGATATTTTTATTGATGGACGAAAAACGGCTGTTATTAGTTTTTTTCCATCAATCAAAACAGATAAAAGACAAATTAAAGGAACACTTTGGATTGATGATAGAACGTATGCATTAATTAAAATTGAAGCAGAAAATACAATTTCAAATTATGTTGCCGAATTAGAAGCAGATTGGAAATTGAATAATGGAACTTGGATTCCAAATCAACAAAAATATCGCATGGAAGCTGGTAATTTTAAGATTACTGAGAAATTAGCCGACGATGATTTTATTGATAAAAAAGAAAAAATTTGGATTAATCTCGAAACTACTTTCAAGGATATTCAGAATCCAGCGCATTTCAAACGCAACGAATTTTTAGGTTACGAAGACGAAATTTCTTTTCAAAATATGAATGAAAAGAAATGGGACAATGTGATGGAAGATTACCGTGATTCGTCATTATCGAACAAAGAGCGAAATACTTACACGACAATTGATAGTATTGGTGATAAATATAAGTTAGAACGTCAAATGAAATTGACGCGAATCATCAATTCTGGAGGAAAATTATCATTAGGAAAAGTTGATTTAGACTTGACGAAAATCTTAGCTTTCAACGATTACGAAGGTTTTAGACTTGGTGCAGCTTTTAATACAAATGAAAATTGGAGCGATAAATATTCGTTGAATGCATATTCGGCTTATGGTTTCAAAGATGAAACATTCAAGTTTGGATTTGGTGGAGATTATTATGTAAACAAACCTTATTCGGGTCGAATTTTCGCAAAATACTCGCAAGATGTTTCAGCTTCTGGGAAAACGCCAATTTTATTGCAATCGAATTATACACGTCTAATTTCTGGAGCTTTTAGTAATATTTATAACCATGAATATTTTTCATATAAACGTTATTCATTTGGATATGAACAAGATATTTTCAAAAATGTAACCTTCAATATTTCGGCAAATTACGAAAAACAACAAGCAGAATTTGATTATTCTTTCCTGAATAATATAGGTTGGTACGATTTGTATAACACGCAATTAGCGATTCGTTTTGCGCCAAAAGACAAGTTTATCCGTACGCCTTACGGGAAAGTGACGGTGAATAGCGGGAAATCTGTTTTTTATGCAACGTTGACGAAATATTGGGATATTTTCAATTCTGATTATTCTCCACTTCGTTTCAATGTATCTTATTTTGATGTGTTTGATACGCGAGTTGGTAAAACAAATTTTAATATAAATGCGGGTTGGGTTGAAGGAAAAATGCCGTTAATGAATTTATTCGAAGGACAAGGAAATGCAAAACGAAATGACTTTTTGAATTTTGGATTAGGAGGTTTAACGAATTTCGAAACAATGCGTCCAGGTGAATTTTATTCGGATCGATTTGTATCATTTCAGTTGAAACATATTTTTGCTGGAGTTAAAGTTGGAAACAAAATTATTTTCCCACAATTCGTTTACCGTGGAGTTTTGGGTGATATGAAAGATAGAGCAGATCATCAAAATTTAGAGTTCAAAACCTTAAATCATTATTATCACGAAACAGGTGTTGAGGTAAACAATTTAATTTTCAAAACATTTGGATTGGGAGCTTTCTATCGTTTAGGCGCTTATTCAGAAGAAAAATTCCAAGATAATTTCTACTTAAAATTAACTGTAAATTTGAATTTCTTGTAAAATGAAATTGACTTTTCTTATTCTATGTTTAATGATTATTTCTTCTTGTTCAACAAAAATTAGAACTGAATTATCTGATGGAGAATACAAAATAGAACATTTTATAAATGATTCTATAAAACAAGGAAAATCTATAATTTATTTCAGTAATGGGAAGGTTCAACGTATTACTAATTATAGGAATAATGTGATAAATGGTAAAATGAAGTTTTATCACAATAATGGTAATTTAGCAAGTAAGACTATTTTTAAAGATGGAATTGTAAAGGATAAATTTTATAATTTTCATTTAAATGGAAAACCTTATAATACTTATGTTTTTAAAGACAATAAATTATCAGATATAGAAAATTGTTTTGATGGCAATAGCAATAAATTAGATTGTGGAACTTTACATCAAGGAAATGGAACTATAAAACAATATAATTTGAGCGGAAAATTAATCGCTGTTGATTATATGAAAAACGGAAAATATCAAAAGACAGATTCGATTAATTAAACATTTATTATGGATAAAGAATTTGAACTTAAAAAGTATAGAGATTTAGTAGCTGCGACTTTAGATTATTATATTGTTCATCTTGCCTTTAATAATGAAATGAAAGATGAATATTTTTGTTTAAAAACTCAAGCAGAAGAACATTATTCAAAAGGAAAATTAACTATTTTAAAGAGTTGGTTTAAAGATTTAACGTCTGATTTTATTGAAGATAGATATTTTGGTTTTAATGAATATTTGATAAAGACAACCAATTATGAAATTGATATTTTCGAATCATATTTTAAAAGAATCGAAAAGATAATTGAGAAAGATCAAATTAAAACTGATAGTCAATTTTACGAATTAAAAAATTATGTAGATTATTTAATTCAAAATAATAATTCTGATAAAGTTCTTATTCAAAGAATAAATGAAATTCTTTTGCGTTTTGAATCTAAGAATTAGAATAATTTCACTTCAAAAAATAAACTAAAATCAAAAATCCTTTACATTTTCATTGAAATTGTAAAGGATTTTTAGGTTGGTTGAAAAATATTCGCAAAAATTATGCCTATAATTTTTATAACTTTAAATAATAACTAAATTTGTAAGGATAAATTAAAAAATTATGCAATCGTACGGAATTAAAGCCTTATTAGAAAAAGGCAAGGATTTGTTGCTACAGGAAGTAGTTGTAAATGGATGGGTAAGATCGTTCAGAAGTAATCGTTTCATCGCGTTGAATGACGGTTCTACAATTAATAATATTCAAGTAGTAGTAGATTTCGAAAATTTTGACGAATCAATTATAAAACAAATTTCTACAGCGGCTTCTTTACAAGTAAAAGGTGAAGTGGTAGAAAGTGAAGGAGCAGGTCAAGATATTGAAATTGTTGCGAAAGAAATCAAAATTTTAGGAACTGCACCGTCAGAGGATTTAAAAGGAACAATTTTACAACCAAAACAGCACAGTTTAGAGATTTTGCGTGAACAAGCACATTTACGTTTCAGAACTAATGTTTTTGCTGCAACTATGCGTGTTCGTAATGCGTTAATGTTCGGAATTCACAAGTATTTCAACGAAAATGGATTCGTTTACATCAACACACCAATTATTACAGGATCTGATGCTGAAGGAGCAGGAGAGATGTTTCATATCACAAACTTGGATATGGAAAACTTGCCTAAAAATGAAGAAGGAAAAGTAGATTATACACAAGATTTCTTTGGTAAATCGACTAACTTAACGGTTTCTGGACAGTTAGAAGGAGAAACAGCAGCAATGGGATTAGGGAAAATTTATACATTTGGACCTACTTTCCGTGCAGAAAACTCGAATACTTCTCGTCACTTAGCAGAATTCTGGATGATTGAGCCAGAAGTTGCGTTTTTCCGTTTAGATCAAAATATGGATTTGGCAGAAGATTTTATGAAATCTGTTATCACTTATGCAATGGAAACGTGTAAAGATGATTTGAAATTCTTAGCTGAACGTTTTGACAAAGAACAAAAACAAAAACCAGAAGCAGAGCGTTCTGAATTAGGTTTAATTGAGCGTTTAGAATATGTTTTAAATAACAAATTCATTCGTTTAACTTATACAGAAGCAATAGATATCTTAAAAGATTCTAAACCAAATAAAAAAGGTAAATTCAAATATCCAATCGAAGGTTGGGGAGCAGATTTACAATCAGAACACGAACGTTATTTAGTTGAGAAACACTTCAAAACGCCTGTTATTTTATTTGATTATCCAGCAGAAATCAAAGCATTTTACATGCGTATGAATGATGACGGAAAAACAGTTCGTGCAATGGACGTTTTATTCCCTGGAATCGGAGAAATTATCGGAGGTTCTGAGCGTGAAGAACGTTTAGAAGTTTTAGACGAAAAAATGGAAAAATTCGGAATCGATAAAGAAGAATTATGGTGGTACCGAGACACAAGACGTTTCGGTTCTGTGCCACATTCAGGTTTCGGTTTAGGTTTGGAGCGTTTGGTATTATTCGTTACAGGAATGGGTAACATTCGTGACGTAATTCCTTTCCCTAGAACACCGAATAACGCTGAATTTTAATCAAAATATTTTTACGGATTTATGCTTAAAAATTGTAACTTTAAGCTAAATCCGTTTTTTATATAAGCCAAAACCCAAAATATGTTAAAGCAGGAATTAAATTTAAAATTACAACAAAAACTATCGCCACAACAAATCCAATTAATGAAGTTGGTTCAACTTCCTACGGTTGCTTTTGAACAACGCGTAAAGGAAGAGTTGGAAGAAAACCCTGCTTTGGATGATCAATCTTCTGAATATGATGAAGATTACGGAGGAGAGCAGGAAGAATGGGATAATCAGAGTGATGATTTTGGCGACGAACAAGTGATTGATACAAGTGATATCAATATTGATGATTATTTGAGCGATGATGACATCCCAAATTATAAAACGTATACGAATAATTATAGTGATGATGACGAAGATAAATCTGTTCCTTACGCGCAAGGAGAGAGCTTTATCGAGTTTTTGACATCACAATTATATACGAATCGATTAACTTCGGAACAATTTCAAATTGCTGAATTTATCTTAGGAAATATTGACGATGATGGTTATATGCGTCGTGATATTAAATCGTTGGTTGACGATTTAGCATTCTCGCAAAATATTTACACTTCGCCAGAAGAGGTCGAAAATTTGTTGATTAATTATATTCAACGAATGGATCCAGTTGGTGTAGGTGCGCGTGATTTGCAAGAATGTTTATTGATTCAATTAGAAAATAAAAATCAAACAGAAGCAGTAGAGTTAGCAGAAAAATTAATTTCAGAATCGTTTGATGCATTTACGAAAAAACATTATTCGAAATTGATGGCAAAATATGATGCGGATGATGATGAGTTGCGTGATGCAATTTCGGAGATTGAACGTTTGAATCCAAAACCAGGAAAATCATTTTCGAGTAGTAGTAAAATTGTAGAGCAAATAACGCCAGATTTTACGATTCATATCAATGATGGTGATTTAGAATTGTCGTTAAATGGACGTAATGTACCAGAATTGAAAATTTCGAGTGCGTTTGCAGAAATGTTAGATACATATAAGAAAACCGAAAATAAATCGAATCAACAGAAAGAAGCTGTGATGTTTGTCAAACAAAAGTTAGATTCTGCGAAATGGTTTATTGATGCGGTTCAGCAACGCCGTAACACGCTTTTATACACGATGGAAGCGATTATGAAATTTCAAAAAGAATATTTCTTAACAGGAGATGAAACGAAAATCAAACCGATGATTTTGAAAGATATTTCAGACAGAATTGGAATGGATATTTCGACAGTTTCTCGTGTAGCGAATTCTAAATATGTCACAACGCCTTACGGAACATTTTTGATAAAAGATTTGTTCTCAGAATCGTTAACAAATGATGAAGGTGAAGAAGTTTCGACGCGCGAAATTAAACGAATTTTGCAAGATGTAATTGCAGATGAAGACAAACGTAAACCTTTGACAGACGAAAAATTAACTGAAATTTTAAAAGAAAAAGGTTATCCAATTGCTCGTCGTACAATTGCAAAATATCGTGAACAATTAAATATTCCGGTTGCGAGATTGAGAAAAGAAATCTAAAATTTTTAGAAATATATTCAACAAAAAAAAGAGCTTTTTATAAAGCTCTTTTTTTGTTTTTACCCCAAGTTGTCATCCATTCAAAATAATCTTCTTTGTATGAATTATCATTCAATTGCGTAATAATTTTTTGTTGTTTTTCTTTGTTCAAATCATCATCAATTACAGAAAAGTTTAAGAAAATATCTTTACCAATTAATTTAGAAAAGAAATTTTCATTCTTTAATTCTTCTAAAACTTCGATACATTTTTCGTTAATTTTATTCTGAAATTGATAAAACCAATCTTCGTCATCATCGTGTTCATCAACTATTTCTTTGCACATTTGATTGATTTCTTGAAAAGAGTTTTCAGCTCCTAAATAATCATATTTCCATTCAGAAGGCTCGTATTTGTAGTAACAAAAATCGTCTTCATCCGAAACTTTTTCCAAATGTTCTACAGAATTTGCCGAAGGATGAATAGCTATTTTCGAGTCGTTATTGCACAAGGCAAAAGCATAAAGGTCTTGGGAAGGATTTTCGTTATAAATTTTCAAAAAGGCTTGTTTGGTTGATTGCACTAATTTGTTTTTTAATTCATTAAAATCCATTCATTTATATTTTTTTAATCAGTTAAAATTATTTTTTGAAATGTAGTAAAATTCTTTAAATATTAAATCATTGTTAATTTATTTTTTAAAGACAAATTCAATTATTATTCATTTTCTATGTAACTTTTCTGTAATTCACGCGTCATTATAGTAAACAAACCTAATATGTCTAAATTATATATACCAATTTTATTATTTGCCTCGACCTCGATTTTTGCGCAACAACAATATAAAGGAAGCTTGCAATATACGAATCAAATGCCTGTTAGTTTGGCTGATGTGATTATTCTGAAAGATGATCAAATTATTGATGAAATTTCAACTGATGATAAAGGAAGTTTTACAGTTGACTTAGCAGAAGGAAATTATACGTTTCGAATAGAAGAAACTGGAGTTTTGCTTCATACACAAACAATTTTATGTGGACAAAATCAAGATTTAGGCGTCATTATTATTCCAAAAACTGAAAACATTACATTAAATGAAACAGTTGTAAAAAGTCAGAAAAAATTAATTGAAAAGAAAGTTGATCGACTTGTTTTTAATGCAGATTTAGCAGAAGGAGCAAAAGGAGGAGATGCGTTAGATTTGCTAAAATTGGCGCCTCGTGTGAAGGTTGATAATGATGTTGTTTCGATAATTGGTAAAAGTAATTTGCGTGTGATGGTGGACGATCGTTTGTTGGAAATGTCTGGTGATCAATTGACAAATTATTTAAAAACACTTCGAGCTGATGATATCGAGAAAATTGAAGTAATTACAAATCCACCTGCGAAATATCAAGCGATAGGAAATAGTGGAATTCTGAATATTGTACTAAAATCTGGTAAAAAAGACTCGTGGAATGGGAGTTTGTCGTCGTCATTGCAACATTATAACAAACCATATTGGAACAATAGTGCGTCGTTTAATTACCGAAAAAATAAATGGACATTAGTTTCGAATATTTTTGGAGGTTTTGGCGAATATGACGGAATTGGACAATCTGATATTTATTTCACAAAGACTAATGAAGTTTGGACCGAAAGAGAAAAAAATAGTGGAAAAAATAGAAATATTGGCGGAAAATTAGGATTGGATTATAAAGTTTCGGATAAATTGACAACTGGTTTTACGCTTGATTTATATGCAGGAAATCGAAAAGGAACGGGAGGAACGAAAACAACAATAAATAGTTTGGATAAAAATGAATTGTTGAGTTATATTTTGAATGATCGAAATGGGAGCAAAGGCAACACGAAATACAATACACTGAATTATCATGTGATTTATAAAATGGATACAATCGGGAAAAAATTAACCTTTGATTTTGATTGGGTTAATTTTAATAACAATAATACAAGTGTAGCTTCTAACCGATTTTTTGATTCAAATGATCTTGAAAATACAGCAGAATATCAAGGAAATAAAAGTTTGTCTGATCAAAAAGCAAATAATTATAGTTTGAATATTGATATGGAACACCCCGTTAATACTTGGAAATTAAATTATGGTGGACGTTACAGTTGGACGAAAAATAATAGCGATAATTTATTTTACAACACATCTTCTGGAACACCTGTTTATGATGAAAAATTGAGCAATGGCTTTTATTATGACGAAAATATTTTAGCTTTTTATGCGAGTATCGAAAAAGATATTTCAGAAAAATGGTCTGCAAAAATTGGTTTGAGATACGAAAATACTGATGCAAAAGGTTTTTCTCCGCAAGAAAATCAACATGATACCTATAAATATGATGGGCTATTTCCAACGGCTTATTTGATGTATAAACCAGCTGAAAATCATTCGTTAAGTATAAATGTTGGGCGACGTATTGATCGACCTTTTATGGGACAATTGAATCCGTTCCGTACCATTTATTCTCCTTATTCTTTTGCAGAAGGAAATCCGAAGTTAAAACCTTCTTATTCGTATAATTATGAGTTAGAATATGCATACAAAGATTTGGCAATTACAACATTATATTATAGAAATTCTACGGATGAAATCAATCAAATTGTGGTTGTAAATCCAACAGAAAATACACAAAATTGGATTCCATATAATTATGCTGATTCGGAGAGTTTTGGGATTAGTGAAAATCTAAATTTCAAGCTTGTAAAATGGTGGAAAGTCAATGGAGCGATTGATTTGTATTACAAAAAAACGAAAGGAATTATTCCAGAATATAATTATGTATTGGATGGATTTAATGGAGAATTTCGTTTGACAAATAATTTAGAATTGAATAAATCGAAAACATTATTATTTAATCATACTACAAATTATACAACAAAAACAATTGATGCGATGTCAAGGAGTCGCGCTAATTGGAGTACGGCGTTAGGTTTGAGAGCGTTATTTTTGGATAAAAAATTCGAAGTTTCGTTTAATGTAAATAATGTATTTAAAGATAGAGCTTGGCAAGATCAAAGTTTTAGTAACGATACAAAATTTGTTTATACAGGACAATCCGCTCGTTATTATCGTGTTGGAATTCGATACAATTTCGGAAAATCATTTACGATAGAACAATCAAAAAGTAGTTCGGAAAAAGGAAGGTTATAATTTTTAAAACTAAACCCCAATATTGATTAAAATATTGGGGTTTAGTTTTATTTGAAAATTAATACGTAATTTTCTCTGGTTCAGGGAAAATATCTTGACTTTTTATACTAAAATTCTTATCTGTTTTTAATAGCTTCAAATTATCAATAGATTTTAATATTAATTGTTTCAATTGATTTAATTCTTCTGGAGGCATTTTGTTAGAAACGAAAATAGATTTTTCAGTATCATCCTTTTTTAAATATATTCTATAAATAAATCCATCAACAATAATTTTATTTTGGTAAACTGAATCATAGTTATATAGATTAATATTTGCAATTGCTTTATTAATATTATCTCGATCAGTTTTATTTAAAATTGCATAATAATCCTTGTGATAATATGGATTTTTTAATTCGAAATCTTCATAATATTTTCTAATAAATACAGTGTCACTATTAGTTAATTTGATTGAATTATAAACTTGAAAAAAATTACTATATGTTATATCAAATTCATCAAAAGAATTATTTTTATCAGCACAACTTTGACATAGATAATATAATAATAGTAATGTAATCTTTTTCATAGATATTCATATTATTATTTCTTTTCCATTTTATAGAACAATAAAATCACAAAACTAATCGCAAACGAAACGCCCATTGCAAGTGCAGAAGCTTTCATTCCGCCAGAATATTCAATCAATAATCCATAAATAACTAAACCTAAAAATAAGGCAAATTTTTCGAACACATCATAAAAACTAAAATAGGTTGTTGTGTCTTCTGTTTCTGGTAATAATTTAGCGTATGTAGAACGTGATAAAGCTTGCAAGCCTCCCATTACAAGACCAACCATTGCAGCCATTACGTAAAATTGAGTTTTTACATTCGGATCATTTTTATTAATCAAATAACCAATAATACATGTAATAATCCAGATAAAAATCCCGATTAATAAGGTTTTCTTATTTCCTATTTTTCCTGATAGAAAAGAGAATAACCATGCACCTAAAACAGCTTCAATTTGAATTAATAAAATGGTCATAATCAATTCTGAAGATTCCATTCCTATTTCTGAACTTCCAAACATTGCCGCCATCAAAAAGATAGTTTGCATTGCTAAACTGTAAAAGAAAAATCCAGCCAAAAAAACACGAATATTTTTGTATTGATTCAGATCTTTGAAGGTATGTTTTAAATTTCTAAAACTCGATTTGATAATGTCTTTCGGAATTTCGCGATCATATTTGTGATTTGGTAATTTGCTTAATGCAATTTGTCCAAATCCTAACCACCAAATCCCTGTTAATAAGAAACTTATTCGGGTAAACAATCCTTGTTTTTCTGCTGGTGCAAATTGTATCATTGCCAAACAAATCGTCAATAAAAGAACAGAACCAATGTAGCCAAACATATAACCTTGCGCCGAAACTTTGTCCATTTTTTCGTCCGAAACAATTTCTGGTAAATAGGCGTTGTAAAAAACTAAACTTCCCCAAAAACCTATGCTTGCGGTGATATTGAGTAATAAAGCTAACCAAACTAAATCGCTTGATGTGAAGAAAAACATTCCGATACATGAGAACGATCCTAAATAACAAAAAAAGCGAAGAAATTTGATTTTATTTCCGATTAAATCTGCAATTGAAGATAAAACAGGCGACAAAACAATCACAAAAAAGAAAGCAATTGCCAATGAAAAATTGAATGCGGATTCTGGTAATAACCCTAAAAATTTGATCGGTTGATCGTTCGCATCATAGGTCATTAAAGTATAATAAACCGGAAAAATAGCAGAGGCAATAACTAAAGAATGAACAGAATTTGCCCAATCGTAAGAAATCCAAGCTCGTATTAGTTTGGGATTATCTTTTGTATTCATAAATTATTTATAGTAATGTTGGCTAAACTTAAGAATAATTTATTAAAAATAATGTTTCGTAAAAATTAATTGTTCAATCTTCTATTCTTTCAGTTCAAATTTGGTTAGTTTATTGCCTTTGTAACAATAAAATTCATAACTATCTTCTCCAATTCTGAATACTTTTTCGAGATGAATTTTATCGTAATTAGGTAGAATATCATTGTATTTCTTTAATAAATTTTCAGGTAATTCATTCGGTTGAATTGGACGTTCAATCTCAAATTCACCATCTAACGAATATTCCATCACAAAATCACTGTTTCGCCATTTCAAAGTTGTTTCATTTTCGTCACCTTTACTTGTTGTTGTAAGTTGAACTTTATCTTCTTGAATGATTTTTTGAGAACTTGTATAAAAAAGTGTAATTCCAGAAATAACCATTGCCGCATAGCCAACTTTTCTGAAAATAAAATCGCTAAAATAAGGTAAAATATATTTGACCGTATAAGAAGAAATAATTGAGGCAACTGCAATCGTCAATCCAAGTAATAAAGCGTTTTTTGAGTATAAACCAAGAACAATATAAATGATTAATTTTATGATATGAAGTATAATTTCGTTGGCAGCTCGTGTTGCAATAATTTCTTCTTTTGTTAATCCATATTTTAAATAAAATCTATTGAACAATAAACCAATTGCACCTGTTATTCCAGATACAAATCCAGCTAAAAAACCAACAATAGCTAAAATATATTTTGGCGAAGGTTTCTCTTCATTGTCTTGTTGTTTTTTGTTTAGAAATAATTGTGGAACATTTGAAATTAATAATACAGCTACAATAATTTGCAAATAAATTGGGTTGATAAATTTGATTAAATAAGCACCCATTAAAACTGCTGGAATTGAAAATGGAACGAACCAAAAGAAGATTTTCCAATGTACAGATTTTTTGAAAGCCGCTATTCGAGAGGCAGAACTTGTAAATGTTCCGATTGTTAATGAAAAAGGGACTAGAGAAGTCGGAATAATAAGATTGAGTATTGGAATTAAGATTAAACTTGCGCCACCGCCACAAATTGCACTTATCCAAAATGCTAAAATTGCTCCAATAAATAGGAGAAAAATAGTAAAAATCATGATCAGAAATTTTATTCTGATACAAAAATAGGGCGATGATTTTAGAAATAAACGCTTAAAGATTTATCTTAAGTAAAACTTAAGAATAGGTAAATCTTAATTGAAAAAGATGATTTTTGGGATAAATTGTTTGCGAAATCTGTTGAAAATTGTTTTTCAATAAAGCTTTAGACGATGCGATATTTTCTTTTTTCACCCAAGCTTCAATCAGCATATATTTTCTCGATTTCAATTCTTTCGAAATCAGATTGATAATTCGTGTTGCATAACCTTTGTTCCAAAATTGTTCATCAATGGAATAGCCAATTATTGCTTTGTCGTGAGCAGGTTGAAACATCACAGTACCAATCAAGGTTTCAGAAGATTTTTCGATAACAGCAAAACGAAATTCATATCCAGAATTCTTTTTTTCTTTATTTCTTTCCAGCATTTTGTACGAATCTTCGATCGTTTTCATTGGTGCGGTTTCGCGATATTTCATGGCTTCTGCATTCGAATAAATTTCGAAAAGTCTAGCTACATCAGTGTCTAAAAGCTCTCTGAAATAAATTAATTTGTCTTCCATATTTGGGTTTTAAGAATTTGCTTGACGTTCTAATTTTTCAATCAATAAAGCTTTAGCGTTTGTAAGCGCATAATCTTTTGCTTCGGCAAATGAAACGTTATATTGTCGTTTAAGTGATTGAATATCTTTTGGTAATTCGTTTAAAAGTTTGTCGTAATAAACATCTAACATTTCGGAAGTTGGCATTTTGAAATCAATTTTTAATTGAAACCTTCTCAACAATGCGACATCAATAATATGTGGGTGATTTGTTGCGGCAATTAACAATGAATTCTGTGGTAAATAATCAATTAATTGAATTACCGTATTCACCAAACGACGCATTTCGCCAACATCTTTGTCGTTATTTCCACGCGCTTTTCCAATTTGGTCAAACTCATCCAAAAATAGAATCGCTTTTTCACGAGCAGCTTTATCAAAAAGCATTCTAATATTTTGCGAAGTTTCACCAATTCTTGACGAAACAATATTGCTTAAATTCAGAATCAATATAGGTTTTCCGATTTCATTTGCAATTGCTTTTGCAGTTGTTGTTTTTCCACAACCCGAAAATCCATGCAACAAAATTTTATTATTGACAGGCAAATTATATTTACTCAATTCCTCTATATATCGATGTTCTTTGATCAGTTGTTTTACTTGCGCAAGATTTTGATCATCCAAAAAAACATCATTCAAAGAAATTTCTTCTTTATCGTCAACAATTAAATCGTAAATATTCATATCAATTTTACTTCAAGACTCAAAATTAAACTATTTTAATCCGAAAGCCGATTTTTAGCACAAAAAAAGCTTCAGAATTCTGAAGCTAAAATTTTAAACCATCATATGAGAACTGATCGCAATTCTATTCCAGGCATTAATCGTGGTAATTGCAATAATGATAATCGCAATATAATTTTCAGAAAAAAGTGACAAAGCTTTTTGATACGTTTCTTCTGATAAACCATGTTGACTAATATTTGTAATTTCTTCGGTCATCGCCAATATTACACGTTCTTCTTCTGTAAAAAGTGTCGTTTCTCGCCACGCATTCAACAAAAAAATACGTTGATTTGTTTCGCCTAATTTCATCGTATCTTTGGTGTGCATATTAATACAAAAAGCGCAACCATTGATTTGTGAAGCTCTGATTTTGATAAGCTCTAAATGCAATTTATCTAATTCAGAATTTGCTAAAAAATTCTCTAAACCATACATCGCTTCGTAAGCTTTTGGTTCTAATTTTTGAATGTTTAATCGTGATTTCATTTCTTAATTTTTAACAAAGTTCGTCGATTATTTATTCAATAAAATTAAACTGGTTTAAGAAAACTCTTTCTTTCGGATTTCGCTTAAATATTCGGGTGTGAAACCTAAATAAGAAGCCAATAAATATTGCGGAACACGTTGTAAAAACTCAGGAAAATTTTTCTTGAAATGAAGATAAAACTCCTCTTTCGAAAACTCTTTCAAATATTTGGAACGCATTTGAGAAGCAGCATTTGCTTTTTGATAAATTTGTTTGAAATATGAATTGAAAATAGAATGTTTTTGGCATAAAATTTCTTCATTTGTTTTACTGATTTTTATAATGATAGAATTTTCTACTGCTTGAATATAAAACTCAGAATTTTGCTGATTGATATAAGAAAACAAATCTGTCAACCACCAATTTTCGATAGCAAAATCAATGGTTTGTTCTACACCTTTTTGATTGATGAAAAATAATCGAATACATCCAGAAACAATAAAATAATTATACGTGCTAATTGTTCCTGCTGTTTGAATCATTTCTTTTTTCTTTACCGAAAACTCTTCAAAATATTGGACTGAATCAAGAAATTCTTCTTCAGAAATTGAAGTGAAAATTTGCATATGTTTCTTTAACTGATCGAAAGAATTTTCCATTTTATAAGATTAATGTATTCCTCTTTAAAATTAATGATTAGTTTCCAAAAGAACATAATTTAGTTCAAAATTAACCAGAATTATAATCAAAATTTGGAGTTCAATTTGCTTAAAATGAATCGTTGAAAGAACATGAAAATAATCTGTAAAGATTTGTCATAATTTTTTACTTTTACGAACCAAAAAATAACAATAATATGGCTTCAGGAATATTTGCAATTTTAGATGATATTGCAGCATTAATGGATGATGTAGCGGTTACAAGTAAAGTGGCAGCGAGTAAAACAGCAGGAATTTTAGGAGATGATTTGGCTGTAAATGCTGAGAAAGCGACGGGATTTTTGTCTTCGCGTGAAATACCTGTTTTATGGGCAATTACAAAAGGTTCTTTTATCAATAAATTGATTATTGTTCCAATTGTTTTGACACTAAATCATTATATGCCAGAAGTGATAAAATATGTTTTGATTTTGGGAGGTTTTTATTTAGCTTTTGAAGGTGTAGAGAAGATAATCGAGTTTATTTTTCACCGTCCAAAAAAAGGTTCAGAAGTTATTCATGAAGATAAAGTAGAAGATAAGAAACAAGTTTCGGAAAAATCAAAAGTGAAATCTGCGATTATTACAGACTTTATTCTTTCGATAGAAATTGTGATTATTGCATTGAGTACAGTTTTGGAACAACCAATGTTGACACAAGTTTTTACAGTTTCGTTTATTGCAATTTTAGCAACTATTGGCGTTTACGGGATTGTAACTTTAATTGTACGTATGGATGATGCAGGTTTTAAACTAATAAAAGCATCACATGACAAAGGAGCTGTTTCTAAATTAGGACACTTTTTGGTTGATGCGTTGCCTTATGTGATTAAAATTTTAGGATTTGTAGGGACTGTTGCGCTTTTATTGGTTTCAGGCGGAATATTTGTTCACAACATCGATTATATTCATCATCATTTACCTACAGCAATTCCAATGATGATTAGCGAAGCTTTGATTGCATTAGTTGCAGGATTATTGGTTGTGGTACTTGTCACAATAGTTAAGAAAATAATAGATTTAGCTAAAGGTTAGGAGATAGAATAGATTTAGAAAAGAATTGTTAACTATTTTGTATCTTTGAATAAAGATTTACAAATGGCAGATTATATCAGAATTCACCCAGAAAATCCACAAGAAAAAGCGATTGATCAAGTGGTTAAGATTCTACAAAATGGAGGTTTAATTATTTATCCTTCTGATACTGTGTATGGATTAGGATGTGATATTACGAATATTAAAGCAATGGAGAAACTTGCTCGATTGAAAGGTGTTAAACTTGAAAAATCTCATTTTTCTATTGTTTGTAACGATTTAAGCCATTTGTCACAATATACTTTACCAATTGATAATAGTACATTCAAAATTTTGAAACGCGCTCTACCAGGTCCTTTTACATTTGTTATGAATGCTTCGCGCAATTTACCTGTCGCTTACAAAGGGAAAAAAACGGTTGGAATTCGTGTTCCAGATCATGCTGTTCCGCAAATGATTGTAGAAAAATTAGGAAATCCTATCGCCTCAACTTCTATTTATGATGAAGATGAAATTGTAGAATATACAACAGATCCTGAATTGATTTTTGAGAAATGGGAGAAACTTGTAGATGCTGTGATTGATAGTGGTTATGGAGATAATATTGCCTCAACTGTTGTTGATATGACAGATGGAGTAGAGGTTTTACGTGAAGGTAAAGGTGATATTGAAGATTATTTATAGGAAAACTATAATATACAAAAAAGTCTCAAAAAAAATATTTTGAGACTTTTTTGTATTGAGAAACTGTTTTTGTTCCTTGTCCTTTTGAACAAGAAATAAAAACAAATAAAAATCCGATGAATAAAATTATATTTTTCATTTAACGTATAACTTCTAATGGAGCATCTGGTTCTGGGCGTTGGAGGTACATTCCGTATACCACAGCTTTTTCAGTTTTTGGATCTTCTCTCATAAGAGCCGAAAAATTTAGGTAGTATTTATCCGTTTTTACCAATTGAATAATTCTACCATTACCATAATATTTTAAAATATAATCACTAAATATGAAAGGGCGAGATTCAAGAACATCTTTATTATATTCTTCTATTAATATTTTTGATTTTCCAGGTTGATTAGAAAAATAAATTTGAGCCAATTCTTTTTGGCGATTATAGTATTTAGCTGCTAGTGTATTAATGTCCTTGTTCTCATAAATTGCGATCATTTCTTTGTAAAAATCTTCGACTTCTTTTTGAAGTTTATCTTTATCTTCTTTTGATAAATCTACACTTTCTTTCCAACCCTTTACATCGTTTTCATAAGCAACAACAGGTGCGTCAAATTCTAAACTAATTTCATAGTAAGGTAATTTTTCTTGACGCTGGGGCATTTCATATTTCAAAGCTTCTTTAAACTCTTTTACTTTTTGTTTGCCATATTCGCCATAGTTGATACTCAGTTTCAGTTCTGCTATCGAAAAATCAATTTCTTTTCCCATATTATATTCTTCATCAACAGGAGGAGTCATACGGATAGTCAGTTTTTGCTTTCCACTTTTTAATAAAGCTTCGTTAATTGGCATGGAACCTGTTACAATTCCTGGATCATAATTTTTTTGAACAGGAAAATCATTGATTAATACTTCGAAAGTAAAATTAGCTGCAGAAAGATGTAACGTATATTGTGGGTTGTAATCGTAAATTTTAACAGTTTTGTATATGTTTTCGGTTTTTGCGATATAGTTTTCAGTCATAGTTTTGTATTTTTTTGTTTCGGTTTGAGCACAGCTTACTAATGCGATACTGATGTACACTAAGGTGAATAGCTTTTTCATGAGATAAGATGTATTTTGGGTGATTCGTATTTATAGTTTAAGAATGTAATTTCTCCTTTAATTTCTCCTCCTAGGCTTACTATATTTTTCTTTTTTTTATCTAATTCAGTTTTTTTAACTTCCATGATTCCAGTAGCAGAGAATTCAAATTTTATACCTTCAAACTCTAGTATTTTTTGTAGATAAAGACCTTCATTGTCAATACCATAAACATTAGTTACACCTATTCCAGAACTTGCGCCAACGCTAAATCCTCTTTTCACTATAACTTCATAGTTTAGTACTTTATAGGTTTGTGCAATATTTATTTTTAGGTCTAATTTGACATTAAGGGCACTTTTACCTTTGGCATTCATATCCTTAAAGCCTGCTAGCATATTATGTTGCCAGTTAATTTCTGTCTCAATTTGTCCAGTAACACTAAAATTAAACTCTATAGCACTTTCGTCATCGCCAATAATATAAATAATAGCATCTAGGGCTTTCAAAACAGCATAGGCAACAGGATGTCTTCTGCATAATAATTCTAATAAATCCCACTTAACGGTGATACCAATCAAAGGTTTTGCACTTAGGTTTAGATCTAAACCTAATCCTTGTCTTCCCGCTAAGTCGGGGTATTTTTTAGGATCAACCATTTCGTAGAACCAAGAAGCAGCTAAAGCAATTTTTGGATATAAAATTGTATAATCTACTGGTTTTCGGTTCATCTTGGCGCGTAGTCCTGCAACACTTTTTCCTTTAGAAGCCAATAGATTTTCTATTTTATCTTCAGCAGGGTCTTTGCTACCTTCTACAATTTCGGCAACTTGTAATAGAAGATCAAACGGATTATTTTCACCAGAGTAGATACTGTAAAGTTTTTTAAGAAATTCTTCATTTAACTCATTTTTCTGAGTTCCACCATAATGTTCTTCTGCTAAAGAGAAATTTAGTCTTTTTAAAATTTCTATTAGCCCAGCAATCTTACCTCCAGATGAAGGCGTAATATCTTTATTTGATTTTTTAGGCTTCTTTTTTAATTTAAACGCTTTTCTTGTCTCATTAATTTGAGCGTTTTTTATTCGCTTTAAATCTTTGTTTTTATCAAAGACTTCTTTGTCTTTTTCCTTAACTTTTTCTTGTAATTTTGATTTCTCATCCTCTAAAGATTCAAAAACTTTAAGAGGTGTTTTAAGACCTTTTTTATTTATAGTTTCGATATCATCTTTCGTTACATTAAATCCAAGTTTTATAGTCCATTTGATATCAGGATAAAAAGTTAAATTTACATTTCTGTCTAATGCACAACTAGATACTTGCATATTTATTTTTTCAACTTTATTTGCAGTATTATCTAGTCGTATATATTGTAATGCTTTGGCATAAGTTAATACAGGATCTGCTATACCAGTAGGAGGGATGTCGTAGTTATAGAATGCATCAAATTGTACCTGACCTCTTCTTACAACAAAAGTTTTTGTTTCGTTTTTTATATCTTCTTTTGACGTAGATGAAACTCCTGTGTTTGTTGTTTTTACAGATGATGAAGTTTTTAAGAGTTTTGTTTCTTTTGGTTTGACAGAATTTTGGACATTAACACCAGAATCGTATAAAATTTCATAATCAGGAGGAATTTGTTTAATCGTTATTTCGTTATTAAAATGAGGTTTAGGTTTTATCTCGCATTCTTCTGTATGTAAATCAATATCTAGAAAGTAAGAACTTTTTTTACCAGCAATTACATCAACTTCAATAGGATTTTTATCTCTCAATCTGATATTGGATAAATCGAACACTGTAATTTTTTCTTTGTCTTTTTCAGAGAGTTTAATAGCGCTATAATTACAATGATGAAAATAAGCCATATTAGTTTCTGTTTGACTAATTAAAGCGACTTGATTTGAGTCTATTTTCTCAACTTTTAGAAGTGTTCCAGAATTATTAACCTTTAGTGTATTAGTAGAAAATTCTTTTTCAGAATTAGGTATTTTAGGAGAATAAACAATAGGATAAATTTCTAATTCATTTCCTACTAAAGTTTCCCATAGAGGATCAATATATACGGCAAATTTACACTTCTGAACATTTGGTACCTGTGTAATTTTTTTATCTTTTAAGTTTTCATCATGATCAATAAGGTAGCCATGTTTTGCATTACTTGGATATAGATTTGAGCTGTGTACTGATACAGCTCGTGTAAACATGGATTCTTGCTTAGAAATATCTTTTGTAGTTCTTTTATTAGCCTCAGTGTTATTATCTAAATATTCTATAGCAAAAAGTTTATCATCCGCATTCGTTAAACCAAAAGTTAGAAGACGAATGATTTGACCTTTGTTTTTTAATTGTATATCGATATTATGACCATACAAATTTTCTGTATAGATATTAAGATAAACAGTAGAGCCGAATTTTATAGGTGTTTTTATTTCTATGTCTTTGGCATCTCGCCAATCTGTTGTTATAATACTAGATTTATCTTCTTGCGCATTAATAATTAATCCATAAGGATATTTCCCTTTAGGAGAGGTGTTTTCCCAAAATGGTTCTAGATATGCAGCACCACCTCCAACAAGAAAATTATCGAATTCTAATTCTAATTCTGGACTACCTTTTTCTAATCCTTCATTAAAACTATTAGAGTCTAAATTAGGGCGATCGCTACCAATTAATTGCCAAACCCAACGAATAGTAGAATACTTGTTTTTTAGCTGTTCTAAATCTTTTTCATACGTATTTAGAAGTTCATTTCTTTTCTTTTCTGTTGCGTTAGTTATTTCAGTATATTTTTTATCTCTTTCTTTATCAGCCTTTTTACGTGCTTCTACATTAGCATCATAGTTTTCTTTTTTTACTTTTCCAGCAAGATATTCTTCATAATTTTTAATAATAAAATCATAACTTTTCTGTCCTTCAGATTTTATTTGATTAAAAATTTTAGAATAGTTATCGTCTATTTTTTTTAATGCTTTAGAATGATTTTTAATGATTAATTCTTTTTCATCAATATATTCTTTAATAGATACTTTAAAAGATGTTGCTTTAGGTAAAGATAACCAACCAATTTTGGTGTCTAATCTTTGTCCATTTGTTGGTTTTACATAAATATGTATTGGAGTATTAGAGTCGCCCATAAGATTATTGGTTAATAGGGATATATTTTTTTGTTTTATTTTTCAGAGTAACAAATGGCATAAATTCAGCTAATACTTCATCATCAGCATTATTCAAATTTTGTTGTGTAGGTTCGGCTGTCTGTCCATGATTGATGATTTTTATACAAGGGCTACCACTAATGACACAAATACCTTTGCTATCTTCTAATAAAGGGTTACCTCCATTTATTTCGTATTTTACTTTTTCATATTGACCAGTCCATTGTTGTAAGATTGGTTGACAAGGTTTAAAACCTCCAGGGATTGGTTGAAGTTTACATTGTCCGAAAGTGTTTTTTTCGAAAGTCATTCCTATATCAACATGTGTAGCAACTAGTTTTTTACTGGCATCTTTATCGTTGATATAATGTTTTTGTTGAGTAAGGACTTTTAATTTATCGGGCATATTCCCGAATTGGCATTCACATATAGCTCCTTGGCAAACTAAATGTTTTCTACTCATATGTATTGTTTTAGGTTAATAGATTGGTGATTAAATTTACAATTATTTTTTTAATTCATACATTTCAAATGTTAAATCATATTGTTTATTATTTTCATCATAGCAAATAATGTTTCCTGTAAGAGAAAATATTTTATGCGTTTCTTTATGCAAAATATATGTAAAAAATAAAGTAGCTTTATTATCATTATTTGAGAGCGAATTATTTTCAACACCTCTAATCTCTAGTTTGATTTTATCAGCTCTAGTTAATTTTTTGTGTAATTTGAAATTTACATCAAAATGGATATGTTGATTGATAGCATTCAAAAATTGTGAGATTGTCGATTGTTTATTTCCATTTGGATATGAAGTATATATTGGCAAGAAATAAAATGAATAAAATAGATGATGTAATATTTTTTCAAAATATTGATTGGGATTTAAGAAAAACGAATCTAATTTTTCAATTATTTCATCTGTCAATTTACTTTGATAATATTCAATTATTAATGGTTTGATTTCTTTTTCCCATCTTTCTCCAATTTCTTTTTCATTTTTTATTCTAATAATTGAGTTATTTGTAGTGCTTTCTAATAATAAAGGATAAATTGCTCGCTCAGTTTTTTCTAAAAGTTCTTCAATTATTTTTTTAACAGGATGATTATTAACATAGGTTTTATTTTTATTAATAATTACTGTAGAATTATTTAATTTTTCAACTTCAATCGTATAATGTATTTGTTTACTAACTGAATTATTTTTATAAATTATTCCGTATGTTATTTTATCAAAAAAATTAGGAGCTATTAATTTAAAATCATGTATAGTTTTATCCTGATAACCCAAAAAAGTTTCAATTGGTATATAAATGTACTCCAGATAGACTGGTATTTCTTTAGGTATAATTTCAGAGATTGAACAAATATTATTATGAAAATTTCGTAAAATTTCTCTATTAATATCGTATTCCTTTGCAATAGTATCTATATTTTCATTAGAATTTATTTTTAATTTATGAAAATCCATAATGTAAGGTAGTTTAAGATTTATTCAAATTTAATAATCTTATCTATACATACATTGCCTTTTTTATAAAATAAAAAAAGGATTTCAATTGAAATCCTTTTCTTTTATATGAACTAATTGATAAAATTATTTATCAATCGAACCCATTACGCGTTGCATAAAAGTATTGGCAGCAGTACGCTCATCCAAACCTTCTTCTTCCATCATTTGCTTCATTTCCATAGCTCCACAAATGTTAGAAATCATTTCACCAATCACTTCTTGTTCTGGCTCTTTTACAGCTGGAGAATCAGCATAAACTTCCAAAACTTCTAAAGCTGTTTCCATTGCTTCAATAGAAACATTTTTTGCTAAATTTTTAAATACCGGCAGCTTCATTGATCAATTCTTTTACAGCATCAATTTTAGACGCAGTTACTTGTCCTACATTTTGTCCTCCTTTAAATACCGCGAAAGTTGGTAAGTTAGGAACATCAGCTAATTTTCTTGATTCTACTAATTTCTCAGCATCAACATATAAAAACTCAGCTTGACCTTCATATTCAGCCGCTAATTTTTTGAATTTTGGTTTTACTAAACGGCAGTTTCCACACCATCCAGCACCATATTGTACAATTACTATATTGTTATCAGCAACTACTTGTGCTAAGTTATCTTGTTCTAATTCTGCAAACATTTTATTAATTTTTATGGTTAAAAATTGGGTATAAAAAAGGCTGTCTAAGTGTTGAGCTTAGTGATTTTTATTGAAAATTAATCCGTTAAAATCTCCTGTCAAATTTTTTAGACAGCCTCTTCGTGAATTTTGAAAATCAAAAGATTTTCAAGTTATTTTTAGTGAGAAGCTAAGTAAGAAGCTACACCATCTTTAGTAGCGTTCATTGCATCTTTTCCTTCTTCCCAGTTTGCTGGACAAACTTCACCATATTTCTCAACGTGTAAAATAGCGTCTAATAAACGTACATACTCATCGATGTTACGTCCTAATGGTAAATCGTTGATTGTTTCGTGACGAACAACACCATTTTTGTCGATGATGAAAGTACCACGGTAAGCAACTGGAGCTCCTTCAAATTTTAAAGAATCATTTTCTTCATTGTAAACATACTCACCAGCCAAAACTCCGTAATCCATAGCGATAGTTTTTGCTAAGTCAGCAACGATTGGGTAAGTAACACCTTCGATACCTCCGTTATCTTTAGCAGTGTTTAACCATGCTAAGTGTGTTTCTTCTGAATCACAAGAAGCAGCAATTACAACAGCATCTCTTTTTTCGAATTCAGCTAATTTAGCTTGGAATGCGTGTAATTCTGTTGGACAAACAAATGTAAAATCTTTTGGATAGAAGAATAAAACGATGTTTTTTTCTCCGATTGGCATTGAAAAGTTTTCTACGATTTCGTCTCCATCAATTACTGCTGGCGCTGTGAATAAAGGCGCTTTTTTTCCTACTAATGACATAATTTTAATTTTTTATATTTTGTTTTTTACTTCTCGATTTGATAAAACTTGTTACAGTTTTTATCTCTTTTACTGATGCAAATTTAGACTGATATTTTAAACTGTCCATATATTTTCAATTTCAAATATAGATTAAACTATAAATTATATTTATGATATATGATTAATAATAATTATTGAGTTAATATTCTATTGAAATTCAATACAACAAACCTTTTTATCTTATCTCTACGCTAATTTACGAAGATTATTTACCTTAAAGAATGATATTGCTTATGTTGATGATTATTTAAAATGAATTAAATTTTATTTCTATATTAGTAGAATAATAAACACTATAAAATGCTAAAATATTTATTTTTAATACTTCCAATAATTGGACTTGCCCAAGATGCTGTTCGTGTAGAATATGAAGTTCGTCAAGAATTTGATAGAAGTGATTTAAAACAAACATCTGCTAGAATGGAAGAAATGCTTGTCAATTCAGAAAATAAACGATATTATTTTGAGTTATTTGTAAATGCTACAAATTCTAATTTTACAGAGATTGAACGTATAAATAATGAACAAGGTCGTGGAATTTCTGTAGGATTATTAAGCAATGTTAGTTCTAATATTTATAAAGATTTTAATTCGAAAGAATTGTATGAAAATAGTAAAATGAAACCTAAACTATTTATCAAAGATTCTATCCAGACCTTTCCTTGGGTGTTAAGCAAAGAAGAGTCAATAATTTTAGGTTACAAAGTAAGAAAAGCAACATATACAAATCCAACACAAACAGTAGAAGCGTGGTATGCTCCAGATTTGCCTTTTCGAGATGGACCTTCTCGTTTTAATGGATTACCAGGTTTGATTTTAAAAATTAAATTCAAATTACCATTTACAAGTGACATGGATACAAATGTTAGTTTTACGGCGATTGATGTAAAACCATACGCAGGTAAAATAGAATTACCGAATAAATCAAAGAAAGTAACCAAGGAAGAATATGATAAGGAGATTGAGAAATCGATGGGGAAATCTGGAGGAATAATAAATCAAGGCGTAGAGAAAGATTAAGAGATAAAACGAAAAAGGTTAGTGAATTCACTAACCTTTTTCGTTTTATATTTTTTTACTTTTTCCTTCTATATATGTATTGAAGTTTTTTCCATCCATCGAAATTTCAAAAGCTGTATTAACTTCTTTATTTTCTAGTAGCGAGTATATCAATCTAAATGTTGGTTGATTGGGTTTTGTTTCACTCAGAAATGTAATTGTTTTTTCGGTATAAGTAATCGAATAATTGATAACATGACCTTCGTTATCAAAATAAATGGCTTTTGATAAATTTTTATTTTCATCTAAATAAACAACCAATAAATCATCATGAATTGTCATTTTTTAGAATCTCGCGAAGGATATTCGGAATGACTTTTTCTAAGAATTACATTTTGATCCAATTGGTATTCAAAAGAAAAAACACCTTTTCCTTCTCCTGGCTTTCCATTACCAACGCCTTCCCAATTTCCGATTAACCAATTCCAATTTTGATTTGTTTGTGCAAAACCTAAATTAGAAAAAACAAGGAATAGGAGGAACGTTATTATTTTTTGATTGATCATATTAGATTTTATAGACTTCATTAACATTGATTTGAGTTGTAAATAAACCATAATTTACAAAAACAATTTCCTTTTTTATTTTATCAATTGTTCCAACACTCGACGAACCATGAATTTTGACGCGATCACCAACTTTCAACGCATCAATTTTCTTTTGCGTAGCTGCTTTTTCTTTCTTTTCGATCACATGTTTTTGTTGAGAAATCGTTTCAGAATTCTCTTTCAATTCACGCTTAACTTCTTTCTCTACAATTTTTTCGATTTTCTTTAATTGCTGAACTTCTTTCGTCTTTTTCGAATTTTCCATTTCAATTAATTTCAAGAAATTCGAAATCATTTGCTTTTTATTTTTCGTTTTCAAGTAAGAATCAGCCATATCCGAAATACGTTCGCCAAGTTTCAAACGTTTTTGTTCACGATCATATAATTGCTGAAAATCATATAGTTTTTGTTGAATTTTTTCGTTCGTTTGCTCTAATTTTTCATTATGTTCAATATTCGTTTCGCGCAACTCTTCAACATGATCTTTTGTTTTCTGAATTTCAAATTTTTCCTGTTGAAGTTTTAAAATAGTTTTATCCAAACTCACTTTTTCACTTTCAACTTTTTTCTTTGCGCGATTAATCAAACGAAACGGAATTTTATTTTTCTCAGCAACTTCAAAAGTAAACGAACTTCCGGCTTGTCCAATTTCCAAACGGTAAAGTGGTTCCAATGTTTTTTTATCAAACAACATACAAGCATTTATCGCTTCTGGCAAACTTTCTGCGCTCAATTTGATATTTGTATAATGCGTCGTAAAAACACCGAAAGAATTGCGCTCATAAAACTCTTCAAAGAAAACTTCGGCCAAAGCTCCACCTAATTCAGGATCAGAACCTGTACCAAATTCATCAACTAACAACAATGTTTTATCATCAGCATTTTTCAAGAAATAGGACATTTGTTTTAGACGATAACTATAGGTAGATAAATGATTTTCGATGGATTGATTATCTCCAATATCCGTGAAAATTTGATTAAAAAATCCAAATTGACTTTCATCTTTTACAGGAACTAAAACACCACTCTGAATCATAATTTGAAGTAAACCAATCGTTTTTAACGTAATTGATTTTCCTCCAGCATTTGGACCAGAAATAATGATAATACGACAATCTTCGTTAATCTCTAAACTCTGCGGAATCGTTTTTTGAGCTTTTCTTTTATTGTTTAAAAATAAAACAGGATGATAAGCATCGACTAATTTGATAATTCGATTCTCAGAAAGTTGAGGTAAAATTCCATTAATCAAAAAAGCATAATTTGCTTTCGCTTGTGTAAAATCGATGTACTCTAAAAATGTTTGATATTCTTCAAGTTTTGGTTTGTATTCCGCAATTTGAGCAGTTAAATCTAACAAAATCTGAATAACCAAATGTTTTTCTTCTTCTTTCAATTCTTCCCATTCGCGACGAGGATTTTGTACACTTTCTGGCTCAATAAACGTAATCGATCCAGTTTTTGAAGTACCTAAAAATTGTCCTTTCACACGTTTTCTCAAAGCTGATTTAACAGCTAAAACGCGACGATTTCCAACGACAGATTCGCGAATGTCATCCAAATAATCCGAATGATAAGACATCGATTTATTGAATAATTCGGTAATTCGCCCATTCAAATGACGCAAACGATCGCGCACAATTTTCAGCTCTGGGCTTGCGTCGTCTTTGATTTCTCCAAATTTATTGAATACTTGATCGATTAATTTCACGATATTTTTTTCGTAAGTAATCGTTGAAGCTTTCTCAAACAAAACAGGTGCGTATTCGTTGAAAGTTGTCAAATATTTCAAGATTTCTTTCACTTGAAGCGTATTTGCCTTGATTTTGAAGAATTCTTCTGCTGGCAAATAATAATTTTCGATTTCTAATCGGCTTAGATTTTCATCTAAAATATAATATTCTGAAAACGGAAAACGATTTCCCGTCTCGAAACTTGTTAAATATTCGTTTGTCGTTTGTAGATCTTGTACTAAAAGTTGATGATCTTGGTAAGGTTTTAAGTTAAAAATAAACGCTTCAACCTTTTCTGTATAAGCAAATTCTGCGATTTCTTTTTGAACCGCATTAAATTCTAAATCTTTTAAAGTTTGTTCTGATATTTGCATTAACGCAAAATTACGGATAAATTCTTTAGTTAGAAATAAATGACAGATAATACTATTTACATATAGATTTAATAATTTATTAAATCTATAATTTATATTTTGATGAATATTGATTTTTATATTTATGGAATGAAGAGATTAACAGTATTTTGTGGGTCGAGTAATGGCTCAAATAAGATTTTTAAAGAAGAAGCATATAAATTAGGTCAAAAATTAGCAGAAAATAAAATTGAACTTGTTTATGGTGGAGCTAATGTAGGTTTAATGGGCGTTATAGCAGATTCAGTTTTAGAAAATAGAGGTGTAGCTATTGGAGTTTTACCAAACTTTTTGAAGAAAGTTGAAGTTGAGTATAAAGGATTAAGTGAACTTATTTTAGTAGATTCTATGCATGAACGTAAGGCGAAAATGAATGAACTTTCTGATGGTGTTATAACTTTACCTGGAGGTTTTGGTACACTTGAAGAGTTTTTCGAAATGTTGACATGGGCTCAATTAGGATTACATAAAAAACCAATTGCTATTTACAATATAGATGGTTTTTTTGATGATCTTTTACTTTTTATTAAAAGTATGGTTACCAAAGGTTTTCTGAAACAAGAAAATTATGATATGCTAATTGTTAGTGATAATCTAGATATTTTATTTGAGAAATTAAAAAATTATAAAGCTCCTACAGTTGGTAAATGGATAAATGAATCTCAGATTTAGTTTGAAAAATTACTCCAGCAAGTATAAAAAGAATAATTTTGTTTCCATAAAAGAATAATATGGATGTGAAATTAGATGTTTCTTGGAAAGAAGTTTTAAAGGATGAATTTGAAAATGATTACTTTAAAATATTGACAGATTTTGTACGAAATGAGTACAAAACAAAAACAATATATCCTCCTGCATCCAAAATATTTTCTGCATTTGATTATACACCTTTTGATGATGTTAAAGTTGTTTTAATTGGTCAAGATCCTTATCATGGGATTGGACAAGCAAATGGTTTGTCTTTTTCGGTTGCCGATGGAATTAAATTACCTCCAAGTTTGCAGAATATTTATAAAGAGTTAAATGATGATTTAGGAATAGGAGTTTCGACTTCAGGAAATTTGGAAACATGGGCTAAACAAGGTGTATTATTATTAAATGCAACTTTGACGGTTGAAGCTTCTAAGGCAGGTTCGCACCAGAAAAAAGGTTGGGAAATATTTACAGATGCTGTAATACAAAAGCTTTCTGATCAAAAAGAAAATTTAGTTTTTATACTTTGGGGAGCTTATGCTCAAAAAAAAGGAGCAAAAATTGATCGAAATAAACACTTTATTATAGAATCTGCTCATCCTTCTCCATTAGGAGCTTACAGAGGTTTTTGGGGGAGTAAACCTTTTTCGAAAACAAATGATTTTTTGAAAAGTAAGAACTTACAACCTATAAATTGGGAAATCAAAAACAAATAATTTACATCGTCATAATTTTTTGTAAATAAGAATTAAAAGCTGTTGGATTGTTTACATTTATATACGGAACTTTTTCGGTTATTTTATCTTTTAGAACAGCATATGTTGCCACAAAAATGGTAATGTTTGGAAGATTTTTCTTGATTGATTCGAGATAAATTTCAAGAGAAGAAGAGTCATAGTTTTTAGAGATATAAATAAAAATATGTGTAATTTGAGTATTTTCAATACATTCTAAAATAGAATTTAAACTTTGATTTTCGCCTAAATAAATTCCTTTTTCGTTATTAATTTTTAAAAGAAGATAAGTATAAATTAATTCTAAATCTTCATTTTCTTTTTCAGGTAAAAATAAAAGCCATTTACGAGAATTTTGATCTGAATATGGAATTGATTTAATCAAATAAAAAAGATGTTTTCTAATTAGATTTTTAGAAAAAGAAATAACCGATTCTTGAATAGTATACTTTTCTAGAATGATAGACATTTTACTTAAAAAAGGGAAAACTATATCTATACAACATTTTTCGATTCCAATTTTATTGAAACAAAGTGTAAGAATGGTGTCAAAAAAACGTGTATCATATGAAAAACAAGAACAGATTAATAACTCAATAATTGGTTCATAACTTTTGTATTTCTGGATATAATTTTGAATTTCAAATTCGGATAAAACTTGTATTTCAGAAAGTGATTTTACACTTAAATTTTCTACTGTATTTTTTTTGTTTGATTCACTTAAAAAAGAAATAATAATTAATTTTTTTAAGTGATCATGATTAAATAGTGAATTTTTATCAATCTTATCTTCATTAAACAATTTGAACTTTTTATTCCATAAAACAATCATTTGTTCATCTAGTCTTGACAGATCTGATAGATTTTTAAGAGAATAAGTATTCATAAGTAGAATTCTAAAATAGTTCTCTTTAAAGTTAATAATATATTGTAAATAAATCAATATAAACTATGGTGATTTATTAATAAAACTTCAATATTTTACTGAATATGATAATTTTATCTGCACTAAAAACATTGAAATTTATGTTATCTTAGCAAGAGTCATAAAAATCAAAATCACAAATAAATGTCACAAATTACTCAAGAAGAAAAGAAAGAAAAGTTTGTACATCCAATACAAGAAGTATACACTCCCCAAAATAAAGTGCGAATTGTAACCGCAGCGGCTTTGTTTGATGGGCACGATGCATCGATTAATATTATGCGTCGCATTATTCAGGCAACGGGTTGCGAGGTAATCCATTTAGGTCACGATAAATCAGTTGAAGATGTTGTAAATACTGCGATTCAGGAAGATGCAAATGCAATTGCAATGACATCTTACCAAGGAGGGCACAACGAATATTTCAAATATATGTACGATTTGCTTCAAGAAAAAGGAGCAGGTCACATCCGCATCGTAGGTGGAGGTGGAGGTGTAATTTTGCCGTCAGAGATTAAAGAATTGATGGATTATGGAATTACACGTTTATATTCTCCTGATGATGGTCGCGAATTGGGTTTACAAGGAATGATTAATGATATGGTAGAGAAAGCAGATTTTCCGACAGGGGCATTAGAATTACCAGAAGGAAAAGATGTGTATCAATCATTAGAAGATAAAGATATCACGACGATTGCGCGATTAATTTCGTTAGCAGAAAATCGTGAAGAAGATTTTTTAAAAGCATTTGATTTTGATAAAGTAGCTGATAAGTCTGCACCAGTTTTAGGAATTACTGGAACAGGTGGAGCAGGAAAATCGTCGATGGTTGATGAATTAGTGCGTCGTTTCTTGATTGACTTTCCGGAAAAATCAATTGCTTTGGTTTCTGTCGATCCTTCGAAAAAGAAAACGGGTGGCGCTTTGTTAGGCGATCGTATTCGTATGAATTCTATCAACAATCCTCGTGTTTATATGCGTTCATTGGCAACTCGTCAATCAAATTTAGCGTTATCGAAATATGTAGAGGAAGCAATTCAAGTGTTGAAAGCAGCGAAATATGATTTGATTATTTTAGAAACTTCTGGAATTGGTCAGTCGGATACCGAAATTTTAGATCATTCTGATGCTTCATTGTACATTATGACGCCAGAGTTTGGTGCTGCAACGCAATTGGAAAAGATTGATATGTTAGATTTCGCTGACATTGTTGCGATTAATAAATTCGATAAACGTGGTGCTTTAGATGCTTTGCGCGATGTAAAAAAACAATACCAACGCAATCATAATTTATGGGATGTAAATCCTGATGAAATGCCTGTTTTTGGAACGATTGCTTCTCAATTTAACGATCCAGGAACCAATCAATTATATAAATCAATCATTGATAAAGTAGTTGAAAAAACAGGAGCAGATTTGAAATCATCTTTTCAAATTACAAAAGAAATGTCTGAAAAGATTTTTGTGATTCCACCTTCAAGAACGCGCTATTTGTCTGAGATTGCAGAGAATAATCGTGGATATGATGTGCGTGCAAATGCGCAGAGAGATGTTGCGCAAAAACTATATGGTTTCTTTAAAACAATTGAAACACTTTCTGGAAAAACGCCAACGATTTCTCAACACGGGATTGATATTTCTGGAACTGATAATGCTGATTTGGTTAAAGTTCTTTTAGCTGAATTTGATAAATTAAAAATGAATTTAGATCCTTTCAACTGGGAGGTAATCACGACTTGGGATGAAAAGGTGAATAAATATAAAAATCCGGTTTATACGTTTAAAGTACGTGATAAAGAGATTAAAATTCAGACACATTCTGAGTCTTTATCGCACTTACAAATCCCTAAAATTGCTTTACCTAAGTACGAAGCTTGGGGCGATATTTTACGTTGGGTTTTACAAGAAAACGTTCCGGGAGAGTTCCCATTTACTTCAGGATTATATCCTTTCAAACGTGAAGGCGAAGATCCAACGCGTATGTTTGCGGGCGAAGGTGGACCGGAGCGTACCAATCGTCGCTTCCATTATGTATCGAAAGGAATGCCTGCAAAACGTTTGTCTACGGCGTTTGATTCGGTAACATTGTACGGAAATGATCCAGGTCATCGTCCTGATATTTACGGAAAAATTGGTAATGCAGGAGTTTCGATTTGTTGTTTAGATGATGCGAAGAAATTATATTCTGGTTTCGATTTATCACATGCAGCAACTTCGGTTTCGATGACGATTAATGGGCCAGCACCTATGTTGTTAGGTTTCTTTATGAATGCCGCGATTGATCAAAATTGTGAAAAATACATCAAAGAAAATGGTTTAGAAGCTGAAATTGAAGCAAAAATCAAAGCTATTTACGAAGACAAAGGTTTGCAAAGACCTCGTTATAATGGTGATTTACCAGAAGGGAATGATGGTTTAGGATTGATGCTTTTAGGTGTAACGGGAGATCAGGTTTTACCTGCGGATGTGTATGCTGAAATCAAGAAAATTACGTTAGCTCAAGTTCGTGGAACGGTTCAGGCAGATATTTTAAAAGAAGATCAAGCACAAAATACGTGTATTTTCTCAACTGAATTTGCGTTGCGTTTAATGGGGGATGTGCAAGAGTATTTCATCAATCAAAATGTACGTAATTTCTATTCGGTTTCTATTTCGGGTTACCATATTGCAGAAGCTGGAGCGAATCCTATTACGCAGTTAGCATTTACGTTAGCAAACGGTTTTACGTATGTTGAGTATTATTTATCTCGCGGAATGGATATTAATGCTTTTGGACCAAATTTATCGTTTTTCTTCTCAAATGGTATCGATCCAGAATATTCAGTAATAGGTCGTGTAGCACGTAAAATTTGGGCAAAAGCCTTGAAAAATAAATACGGAGCTAATGAACGTGCGCAAATGTTGAAATATCACATTCAAACTTCGGGTCGTTCGTTACACGCACAAGAAATTGATTTCAATGATATTCGTACAACTTTACAAGCTTTATATGCAATTTATGATAACTGTAATTCATTGCACACCAATGCGTATGATGAAGCAATTACAACGCCAACAGAAGAATCGGTTCGTCGTGCAATGGCTATTCAGTTGATTATCAACAAAGAATTAGGTTTGGCAAAAAACGAAAACCCAATTCAAGGTTCATTCATAATCGAAGAATTAACAGATTTAGTAGAAGAAGCAGTTTTACAAGAATTTGATCGTATTACAGAGCGTGGAGGTGTTTTAGGAGCAATGGAAACGATGTATCAACGTTCTAAAATTCAGGAAGAATCATTATATTACGAAACATTGAAACACAACGGATCGTTCCCAATTATTGGTGTAAATACGTTCTTAAGTTCAAAAGGTTCGCCAACCGTGGTGCCTGCGGAGGTAATTCGTGCGACAGAGGAAGAAAAACAATTCCAAATTCACACTAAAGAAAATTTGAATAAAATTAATGAACAACAAGCTGAAAGTGCATTGGAGCATGCGCAACAAGCAGCTGTTAATAATCAAAATATTTTTGAAGTTTTGATGGAAGCAACCAAAGTTTGTTCATTAGGACAAATTACTTCTGCCTTGTTCGAAGTAGGTGGACAGTATCGTAGAAATATGTAAGAAATATAATTTTTTAATATTGTAAAAACCTTCGCTAAATTTTGGCGGAGGTTTTTTATTTGAATATTATTTTTGATAAATCAATTTCATATTCAATTGAATCTTCGTATTCTATTTTGATTGTATTTGAATTTACAAACTCAATTTTTTTATCGCATGAATAACTACAGCTTTCGACAAGAATTGGAAAGTATACTTTTTTATTTTTATCATATCCAATCAAATTACCTCTAAAATAAGAATTAATAATATAATCATCATTCTCAATTTTTGTAGAAGAACTACCTCCAATTTTAAATAAATTCTCTTTGTAATAATTTGAATAAATTTTATGTAGTGGTTCAAGATTTGCTGCTCCGAAATGTCCATCTAGATTATTATCCATTTGCCATTTATCTTCATAATCTTTATAAGTATCTTCTTTTTTATTCGTTTTTTGAAATATTAAACTTGAAGTTTTGACAAAATCTAATAAACTATTTTCTATTTCTTTAGGGAGATTATTTTTTTCAAAATCACCTTTGATACATTCATCACAAATAGGAGATAAGTAACCAGTGTAGGTGAGCTTATAATTCTCTTTTATGTTTTTCGTGTTAATCATCCAAAAATAGACAGATTTTATATTGACTGCTCTACCCATATAATCAGTTTTAGCTGAAAAAAATAAAAAAGGTTTATTCTGAAAAGTTTTTACATTAATATTTGCGCTATCGATTGTCAAATATGTCCAATCTAAATGTAATAAATCAACTAATTTTCGTTTGTTAGAACTTGAAATTGATTCAATTTTCAAAACGATTGCAGTATCTGAATAAAAATATGAATTAGTTTGATTTTTATTTGGAACAAAAACTCTTAATATATTATTGTTTTTATTTGAATAAAAAATGTTTAACGATTTAATAGTATCTTTTATTTGAGTAGTTATAATCCTTTGAGGAGAATCTAAATTTGCGGAAATTTTATCTTTTTTTTGACAAGAAATTATAGTTAAGAATATTGATAATGTTAAATATATGTTGATTTTCATTTTTCTTAGGTAGTTGATTAGTTATTAAATATAATAAAAATAAATACAACATTTTATTTCATCTTTGTACTAGAATAATTAATTCATGAAAGATTTCCTACTCAAAAAAGATATACAAATTTCTGCAAAACGATATTTTATCGATGCAATGGGCGCAATGGCTTATGGTTTATTTGCGACTTTATTGGTTGGTACAATTTTGAAAACCATTGGTGAAGAGTTAAATGTTTCTTTTTTAACTGATATTGTTTGGCCAGTTGCAAATCAAGCGACAGGACCTGCGATAGCATTGGCTATTGCCTATAGTTTACGAGCACCTCAATTGGTGTTATTTTCGTCAGCAGTTGTAGGAATTGCAGCGTATCAATTAGGTGGACCTTTAGGCGTTTTTATAGCGACAATTGTATCGGTTGAGGTAGGAAAAATGGTTGCAAGCGAAACACGTATAGATATTGTCATTACACCGATTATTACTGTTTTGGTTGGAGTAATTTTAGCACAAATCATTGGTCCTTCTGTACAACAAATGATGAAATGGATTGGTGAAATAATTATGTTATCAACCGATTCAAACCCTTTGATAATGGGAATTGTAATTGCTGTAATTGTCGGTATAGTTTTGACTTTACCAATTTCATCAGCTGCTTTGTGTCTAATGTTAGAGTTAGATGGTTTAGCTGCTGGTGCTGCAACAATAGGCTGTTGTGCGCAAATGATTGGATTTGCAACAATCAGTTTTAAGGATAATGGTTTGAAAGGTGTTTTAGCACAAGGATTAGGAACAAGTATGTTACAAGTACCTAATATTTATAAAAATTGGAAAATATGGATTCCGCCAACTTTGGCTTCAGCTATTATTGGTCCAATTGCAATTATTTATTTCAATATGGAAAATACAGCTTTAGAATCGGGAATGGGTTCTTGTGGTTTAGTTGGACAAATAGGAACTTTCAATGCTATGAAATCGAAATATGAAACTTCATATATATTAACTTCTATTTTGATTTTACAAATCATTGCTCCAGCAATTATTTCATATTTGATTTACATTTTTATGAAAAAGAAAAACTGGATAAAAGACGGCGATATGAAGTTGGGTTAAACAAAAAATCGGTTGGAATTTTCCAACCGATTTTTTTATTTAGTTTATATAATATTGATTATGGTAATTTCGAAAAATCTATTTGCGGTGCAGTTTGTTTGTTATCAAATTTGAAAGCTGTTCCAGGTTGTTCAATTTCATTAAAAAAACCTCCCATTTTTAGGAAATATCCTGTAGAAGTTGTTCCTCCAGTTGCATCAACACGTTGATTTGCTTTATAAGTTGCATCAACAGTTAATTTTGCTCCATTTACTTTTTTCCATTCTCCATCATAAACCCATTGATTGTTAAAGTTCACTTTTCTTGTTAAATATCCTTGCGTAGGCATAAAATTTTCTAAGAAAGAGTGGAATCTTTTTAGATATGTATTTGTTTTAGGACGTTTGAAACTTGCGATAATTTGCCAATTATTCGTTTCTGGCATAAAAAACCAAGCTGTATAAGTAGTAGAATTATCACCATTTGGAACACCTTTCAACAAGAATTTATACGTTGCATCGGCTTTCCAATTGTATTTCATATAACTTTGTCCACCAGAACCTTCGTTTCCGAATTCACCAGTTTTCACGTTGTCTCCTTTTTTTAACAAAACGATTTTTTCATCATCTGGAATACTTTTTGGATCGTCCGTAACGAAAGGACTCCAAACTGAAAATAAAATACGTCTTTCAGTTTCTGAATTAGCTTGGATTCCAAAATATCCTTCGCCAAAACCGTTTGCCATATAATAAGAACCAATTATATCAGCGCCTTTTGGTACAACGATTTCATTATAGTAATATGAAACATTTTTCTCAGTAGGAATTTCGTAGGCTAAATGGCAAGAAGGGCCACGTCTCGCCCAATAATAGTACTGCGGATCGTTGCTATAAATAATTCCGTTGTCTACTGCAGTACCACTAACAATCAAATCTGTAATGGCAATTTCTCCTTTTAATCCGCTTAAATCGACAGAAACGTAACCCGGTTTTGAAATTGCAAATGTACCCACAGAAATAGTTTTATCAGTAGATTTCCAGTTGTAATTTTTTGTTTTTTTGTTGAAGCCAACATTTAATTGTGCATCATTTTTAGTTTCTCCTTTCAATTGAATCGTAACATTTCCTGTTCCTAAAACTTTGAAATAAGCTTTTGTTACATTTTTAGTTTGTGGAGAAATTAAAGCATTCACTTTTGTAATTGTAGGTGATGATCCTTCTTTATGACCTACTTCAAAAGCATTTCCAATCAAAGGAATGTCATAAGTTTTTGTTTGTTGTGCGATAACATTTTCTCCAACCAAAACGGAAAGAGAGAATAGGATGCAATGAATTGTTTTCATGGTGTTAATTTAATTTATGTTTTAATAACTCGTTTCCCATTCAGGACCAAGTGTATTTGATTCTTTTACAGTTTTTTTAATAACATTTTTATCATTATTTTTATTATTTGGTTGATTTATTTCTTTTTCTTTTTCGATGATTTGTTTAGTTGTTCTATCAACAGTATTAATTTGTGGTTGGTTTTCTTCAATTTTTTGATTTTCAGTAGTTTTTTTCTTGGTGTTACGCAATTTATCCAACAAACGTTTTGCTTGCTTAGCTTCTTCGGTTCCGTCATAAGCAGTAATTACAATTTCTAAAGCTTGTTCGAAATCGCTATCTTTTCCAGTTTGTTTGATTGCATAAGCATTTAATAAAGCAAATTTAGCAACGATAATTTCTGTCGGAAATTTCACAATTGCTTCTTGTACTTTTTTCTTTACGTCATCATATTTTTTATCTTGATATAACGCGTATGCAACTTTGTAAGCTTCTAAAGCTTCTTTTGTTTCAGCTGTAATGTATTCAACTTCTGGATTAAGAATATAACCTGCATAAATTGTATTTGGATATTTTGTTAGAATGATATTCTTGTATTCATCTTCTAATTTTTGATCACGATTTTTATAAATACGATACAATTGATAAGTCGCTTTTAATAACACATCTTCCGATTTTGGAGGGGAAGCAACCAAGGCTTTCAGCTCTTTTCCAGCTAATTCTGCATTATTGAAAATATCAAAATATCCAGTCCCTAAAGACAATTGCGTTGTATCTCTCACAACTTTCAAGTCATTCAAAGATTTTTGAGAAGTTGGAATTTGATCTAAATAATAATCAAGTTCAAAACGTCTTGGATCACCAGCAGCAATTTGCCCTGTCAATTCATTCTGTTTATCCTCAATTGCAGTACTTATTGCATTCGAATTTCTCCAATTATCTTTTAAGGAAATTCCTCCCCAAATACGTTGGAATTCTTGTTGTCCTGTTGATTTTAAATTTTGATTATAGAAATAAAATTTTCCTTTATCAGCATTATTAAAACTCGTCGTGAAACTTGCCGTTTTATTTTCTAGCTGAAAAGTTTCCATTTCTTTTTGCTCTTCTATAGCTTGCTTTTCTTCTTTTTTCTTTAATTTTTCGATATAATCTGTAAAGAATTTTGATTGATCTTCTTTTGGAAGTGCAGCAAGTTTTAGAATCGAATCATTTTTCTGAACTAAATAATGTTTCTCCATCAATTTTTTCAAAACATCATTTCGTTTCTGAATGCGCGTTTGATCTTCTGGCAAATTATAACTCGTTTGTGCCGAATCATAATAAGCCGAAGCATAAACATAATCGTTTTGCTTGAACTTTATATCTCCATAATTTTCGAAAGCACGCCCACGAATATAAGGATCAGACATTGGTTCTTTCAAACTCAATTTTGCATATTCTACAGCATCATCCATTTTATCAGCTCGAAAAGCCATTTCAGAAATTCCGTAGTATAACTCGTTTTTCTTCGATGTATAAATTCCTTTATTCGCGATGTCTAACAAATTTTGCTTGTAATTTCCGTAATTATTAATTTTTGGATCAAAATTAGCTGCAATTGCCAATTGCGATTTGATTTCCATATCAAATCCAGGCTTCATTTTATAAACTTGCGTGAAAGCTTCACCAGCTTCTTGTTGTTTTCCTAATTTAGAAAAAACTTGACCTAACGTATAAAATATACGAACGCGTTCATCTTTATTTGTAGAAAAATATTCGGCTTTTTGTAATGGATCAAGAGCTTCTTCGTACTTTTTTTGATCAATTAAAAATTGAGCATACGTTCGCGCAATCATTGTTTTTAATTCTTTGCTTTTATACGGGTCGTTTTCATAAAGTTTTTGCAAAGTTTCGGCTCCATCAAAATAATTTCCACCTTTTATTTCAGCAACCGTCTTATAAACATGCGCTTCTTGAGCATATTTAGAATCTTTGAAATTTTTAACAACATAGTTTAAAGCATCAAGCGCTTCAAAGTATTTTTTTTGATAAAATAATGATTTTCCAATCAATAAATAAGCGCGACCCATCAAAGGATTATTTTCTTTTCCTTTGATTAACATTGAATGTTTTTCAATAGCTTTAGAAGCTTTTGCCTCTACAGCAGCAAATCCGACAGGTTTTTCTACTTTATCTTGATTATTTCGATTTCCACCTCCAATACCAAAATTGGGTGTATTAAATCCACCTAAATTGGCAGAATCCGAAACAGAAAAATATTCTATTCCAACAGGTAAAATCTTCGAGTAATTTTCTACATAATTTGTTTGCAGTTCTGTGTTCTTTTTTTCTAACTCATCTTCAGCATTGAATACTCCATTAAACCACGATGTCATCTTGTGATATTGTCGGTTTTTGAAACTATTTTTTTGCGTAGAACAGCCGATTAAAAAACTTGCGGCGAAGATACTCAGTACAATCTTTTTCATGATAGCGAATAAAAACAAATCTACAATAAAACGTTCGATTAGAAAAAATCTTGTATCCCTCGAAAAAATAAGATAATTTTATGTGGAATAGAAATAATAGAGAAGCGACTTTTTACTGAATGATTATAAAATGATAGCTAACGTTTTAGCTTTAATGTAATTAGTGATTTGACTAAGAAAAATCATTGCAATTGTTGTTAAATTATTTAGAATATTCGTTTAAATTCGACCAATAATAATGTTTTAAAGGAACAGCATGAAAGCTTTTTTAGCGAAAATTTTTGCAAAATACATTGTCAATAAAGAACAAAAGTGGATAAATAATCCGCTGGAAACACAAGACAAAATTCTAAATGAATTGATTGTTGCTGCAAAAAATACAAAGTTTGGAGTTGATCATCATTTTGAATCAATCAAAAATTATGAAGATTTCAAATCGCAAGTTCCAATCAACGATTACGAAGGTTTGAAACATTATTTTGATGAGGTAATCGAAGGGGAACCTGATATTCTTTGGCCTGGAATACCTCTTTATTTGGCTAAAACTTCTGGAACAACTTCTGGCGCAAAATATATTCCGCTAACAGAAGAGTCTGTTCCATCGCATATAAATTCTGCTCGAAACGCTTTATTGTTTTATATTAATGAAACAAAGAATTCTAATTTTGTTGACGGGAAAATGATTTTCTTACAAGGAAGTCCAATTCTCGAAGATAAAAACGGATTGAAAGTTGGTCGACTTTCTGGAATTAGTGCGCATTTTGTTCCAAATTATTTGCAAAAAAATCGTTTGCCGTCTTATGAAACAAATGTGATTGAAGATTGGGAAACGAAAGTGGATAGAGTAGTGGATGAAACGGTGAAAGCTGATATGACTCTGATTTCTGGGATTCCGCCTTGGTTGATTATGTATTTTGAACGATTGATTAAAGTTTCTGGAAAAGAAAACGTTCAGTCGATTTTTAAGAATTTACAACTAATGGTAACAGGAGGTGTAAATTATGAACCATATCGCGATAAAGTGAATCAATTAATTGGTCGAAAAATAGATTGTATTCAGACTTATCCTGCTTCAGAAGGGTTTATTGCATATCAAGATTCACAAAAAAGTGATGATTTATTGCTTTTATTGAACAACGGAATTTTTTATGAATTTGTTCCAGTTGATGAATTTTTTGATGAAAATCCAATCCGAATTTCCTTGAAAGATGTTGAAATTGGAAAAGATTATGTTTTAATTCTCAATACAAATGCAGGTTTGTGGGGATATAATATTGGTGACACAGTTCGTTTTACCTCGATAAAACCTTATAGAATTGTTGTTTCTGGTCGAATCAAACATTATACATCTGCTTTTGGTGAACATGTAATTGGTCACGAAGTGGAGCAGGCGTTACAAAAAACTTTAGAAAAATATCCAGCGAGTGTAAATGAATTTACAGTTGCGCCTCAAGTCAATCCAACAGAAGGTTTGCCTTATCACGAATGGTTAATCGAGTTTGATCAAAAACCTGAGAATCTAACCATTTTTAATGAAGAATTAGATGCGCAAATGCGTCGTCAAAATACGTATTATGATGATTTGATAACGGGAAATATTTTGCGTCCGCTTGTCGTTTCTGAGGTTAAAACAGAAGGTTTTCAGCATTATATGAAATCGATAGGGAAATTGGGCGGACAAAATAAAGTTCCGCGTTTGTCTAATAATCGCGAAATTGCAGATGAATTTTACAGTCTAAACTTAATTACTACAAATTGAACACACACACAACAATAGATAAAATGATTTACAAAACGGTAAAAAGTTCATTAGTAACTTTTTCGCAATTAATGCTTCCATCGCATTCCAATTTTAGTGGAAAAATACACGGTGGATTCATTCTTTCTCTACTCGATCAAATTGCATTCGCATGTGCTTCCAAATACTCTGGAAAGTACTGTGTCACGGCATCTGTGGATAGAGTAGATTTCTTAACGCCAGTAGAAGTAGGGGAATTATTAACACTAAAAGCTTCGGTTAACTATGTCGGAAGAACGTCAATCGTCGTAGGAATTCGAGTAGAAAGTCAAAACATCCAAACTGGCGAAATTAAACATTGTAATTCGTCTTATTTTACGATGATTTGCAAGGAGGAAAATGGAGAAAAAGCTGAAGCTCCAAAATTAATTTTGAAGAATCTGAACGAAGTTCGACGTTTTTACAAAGCTTTGCATCGAATTGAAGAACATTCAAAAGCAAAAGAGCAAATAAAAGACCCAATTGATTATAAATCACAAGATTTAATTGATCATTTATTGGACAATCATTTCGTTAAAATAGAACTAGATTAAAGTTTTTATATTATAAATAAAAAACTCAATTCAGTAAATGGATTGAGTTTTTTTTTGGTTTTATATAATTGATAAATAGTGTTTTATAATTTGTCCCCCCAATTGTCCCCCTCAAAAAAATTGAATATTGAACGATCATTACTAAATTGCAAATTATTTGATTTTAAGAAAATTAGGCATTGTATTTGTTTATAGAAATCTTTATTACCAAAAACTAAACTTTTGATTTTATTTGACAAACTATGAAAACTTTATTCAAATTTTTATTACTATTTATTGCGACCACAACCATTTCATTTGCTCAAACAGGAAATATTAGCAATACACAATTAATACATACAAATTTTACTAAAAATACTTCTAAATCTTCAAATCCTATTAGTTTTGCAGTAGCAGGAAGTGTACTTGTTTTAGCTTTTTGTGCTTTTCGTTTCAGAAAAAAAATTGTCTAATACAAAACAAATCCTTTTTTTCAAAATCAGAAAAACAATTTAATTTTTAAATTTGTAGAATGAAATATTTATTCATTTTACTTGTATTGTTAGTGTTGTTTGTTATTTACAAGAAATTAAAAACAGTTCAAATAGAAAAACCACTTCCAAAAGAAGAAGAACCAAAAATATCGTTTTTAAAAATTGAAAAAAATGATGATTTGATTGATGATTCCAATCAACAAATTATAGATTATCAAGTAAAAATAGATTCGGTAGCAAAGAAAAAAAATACATTAGAATTTTTAATTTCTATTCAGAATAATACCGAAAAAACAGTTCGTATAAATATTGTTGAAGCTGATTTTTATTCAAATTTTTCTCAAAAAAAGATCAAAGCTGATGTTACATTTTATGGAGAATTAGCAATGGGAACAAATGATATTTTATTGAAGAATACTATTTTACCCGAATCTCATGTTATCCGAAATATTTATTTTTTCGAAACAGATTTAATTACTTTTAATCAAAACGATTATTTGGAAATCGAAATCGAAATTAATGGAGAACATCATCAGTTCAAAAACTACTTTCATCAAACAACTTTCGAATCGATCAAATACATTCAGTAATCTGATTTTTTGATTTGAATTGTAAGGCTTAATTTTGCATTTCAGAATTTAGAGATATGAAACATATACAATTGATGCTTGGAAGCTTGATGCTTTTTGGATTAACAGCTTGTCAAACACCAAAAATAGTTACTGAACAACAACCAGTTCAGCAAAAAAGTTTGCAAGTTGATGGTAAGATTTATGCTGCATTTTTTCAACAACGTGCCGCTGAATATCAAGCCTTAAGCCAGCAAGCTTATAATGTAGCTAAAATGAGATTAGATGAAGCAATTGCGAAAAAAGGCGCAAAACCTTTGGCGATTGTAACGGATATTGACGAAACTTTTTTGGATAATTCGTACTATGCAGTAGAAATGGCGCGTCAAGGAAAAACGTGGTCGCAAGAAACTTGGGCAAATTGGACGTCGAAAGGAATTGCAACGCCTTTGGCTGGTTCTCAAGAGTTTTTTCAGTATGCGGCGAGTAAGGGAGTTCAGATTTTTTACGTTACAAATCGATATGAAGTGGAACGTCCTGGAACTTTAGCAAATTTAGAAAAATACAATTATCCAATTCAAAGTGCTCAGAATTTAATTTTGAGAAGCAAAGAAAGTAGTAAAGAAGCGCGTCGTCAAAATATTTCGAAAGATTATGACATTGTTTTATTGTTGGGAGATAGTTTGACAGATTTTTCTTCTTTATTTGATAATCATAAATCTGAAAAAGAAAGAGCGGCAGCTGTAGAAACTTTAAAATCTGAATTTGGAAAACGATTTATTGTATTGCCAAATGTTGGATATGGCGATTGGGAATCTGCAATATTTGATTACAAATATGATTTGACTCAAGAGCAAAGAGATTCGATTATATACGAAGCAGCGAGAGAAACTCCTGTGAAATAAAGAATAAAATAAATAAAAAAACTGTCGATTAAGACAGTTTTTTTTTGTTTTATAAAAAAGTGAGAAATTAATTTTTAAATAGTTTTAATATATTTTTGTTAAAAATAATCTATTAATTGTTATTTGATCTGTAAAAAATTAATATTTATTTATTAAATAGATAGTTTTGTTCTTTGTACAGTATAATATTTAAGAATTCACCTATTTGTAAATTAAACTATAAATAACCTATATTTATAAGCTGGTTGTTTAGGCAATCATCAACCAATATTTAAAAAAAAATTATATCAAAACACATGAGTCAATCACAAAAAACTAATTGGGGGCAATTTATCCCACTAGTTACAGTATTCTTCTTTTGGGGATTCGTAGCAGCAAGTAATGAAATTTTAATTCCAGTTTTTAAGAAATCATTTGATTTATCCCAAGCCGAAAGTCAATTAGTAGCAGTAGCTTATTATATCGCTTATACAGTTGGAGCTTTAATTTATATGGGTGCTTCATTATTAGCTAAACAAGATTTAATCAATAAATTTGGGTATAAGAATTCATTATCTTTTGGACTTCTTTTATCTGCCATTGGAACGCTTTTTTTTATTCCGGCAGCCAATACAGGATCATTTCCTTTAATGTTAACAGGTTTGTTTACTGTAGGTCTAGGTTTTTCGTTGCAACAAACTGTTGCTAATCCACTTGCAATTGCTTTAGGAGATGCAAGTACTGGATCTCAACGTTTAACATTAGCTGGAGGTATTAATAACTTAGGAACTACAATTGGACCTTTAATTGTTGCTTATGCAATTTTTGGTGCGGGTGGAGAAGGAGAAACAACTTTGAGTATAGAAGCAGTTAAAATTCCATATTTGTGTTTGGGTGTTGCTTTTTTAGCTGTTGCCATTTTCTTGAAATTTTCGTCTTTACCAAATCATCCAGAACAAGAGGATGATAGTGCAATTACAACTTCAAAAAATGATAAATCATCAGCCTTAAAATATCCTCAATTATTATTAGGAATGCTTGCGATCTTCTTATATGTAGGTGTAGAAGTTTCTACTGTAAGTAATTTACCAGCATATATGCACAATGAATTAGGATTCGATATACAAGGAGTAACACCATACGTTTCATTATATTGGGCAAGTATGATGATTGGTCGTTGGGGTGGTGCTGCAGAAGCATTTGGTTTAGATAAAACAAAAACATTGGCTCTTAAATTTATAGCACCTTATTTAGCTTTTGGAATTTTCTTATTAGTTAATTACATTGCAGGACATGATTTAAAACCATTTTATTTATATAGTGTAATTATTTTAATAATGATTTTAGCTTCTTTATGGACAAATGGAAATCCTGCTAAAATGTTATTAACTTTCTCAATTATCGGAATTGTAGCATTATTAATCGGAATGAATACAACAGGTTTAGTTTCTATTTATTCTATTACAAGTGTTGGTTTGTTTTGTAGTACATTATGGCCTTGTATTTTTGCATTAGCAATTAATGGTTTAGGAAAAAATACTTCGCAAGGAAGTAATTTCTTAATTATGATGATTATGGGAGGAGGACTAGTAAGTATATTCCAAGGATATATTGCAGATTTAACAACTGTTCATTCTAGTTATATCGTTTGTATTTTATGTTTTGTATATTTAGTATTCTACGCAATTGCAACGCCTAAAATTCTTAAAAAACAAGGAATTAATCTTGATGAAGTGAAATCCGAAGGAGGACATTAGGAAGATTTAATATTCAATAATTTATATAAAAGGTTGTTTTGTAATGTATTGCAAAACAACCTTTTATATTTTATATGAAAAATATCATGTGAAATTATTTCTTTTTGTAATATTGTTAAAAATTATACATTATATTTGCGAAATAATTCTTATTGCTACCAAAACCAATTAGAACCAATTTATTTATGAAAAAAACTTTACTTAGTCTTGCACTAATAAGTATTACTTATTGTGCAAATGCACAGGTGGGTGTTGGAACTAACACACCACAATCTACTTTAGACATTAAAGAAAAAAGAACAGGAACTACGAATGATGTTTCCGCTCATGATGGATTATTGATACCAAAGCTTACAAAAGTTGAATTAGCAGCGAAGGACGCTTCTGCATATACTGTTAATCAAAATGGTGCGATAATTTATATATCCAATATTTCAGGGACTCCTACAGGAACAAGTTTAATACAAGTTGCGAATATAGACGCAATTGGGTTTTATTATTTTGATGGAGATTCTCTTGTATGGAAAAAATTAGATACAAATACCAATTTGTATAGTGTAGATGGTGTTTTATCTAATAATAGAATTGTAACGATGGATACTAAAACTTTAAAGTTTAGAGATAATTTTGATAGGGCTACTGATGATCCTAACGTTCAGGAAGCCTTTGTATTTGGAGAATGGTCTAGAATCGGTAATGATATAAATCCTTTAATGGTTATTAATTCAAATCGTAGAATAGGTTTAAATAGAAAAGCTCCTAAGGTTACTTTAGAAATAGAATCAGCGTTTGCAAGTTCAAAAGAACCATCAGGTTTAATTATTCCTCGATTAACATCCGCAGAATTGTCTACAAAAGATTTGGCAACATATAAAAGGAGAGATCTTACACTCGCAGTTCCTTTTGGACATGACTCTCATGAAGGGACACTTGTTTATGTGATAGGTGATACTAATACTGGATTGGTTAGTCCATCATCATCATCATCAGTTAGTTATAGTAGAATGCAGGAAGTAACAAAAGAAGGTTTATATTATTTTGGTTTTGATGAGAAATGGCATCCAGTAGGAGGAAATAGTGTTAGTACTAACATATACACAGCAGATGGTACTTTAGCAGGAAATAGAGTTGTTACACAAGGAACTAATACATTATCATTTATCAATAACTCTAGTACTCCTAGTGGTAATAAAGTTGGTATAGGTACTTCTACACCAGCCGAAGCTTTAGATGTGGTAGGTAATGTTAAAGTAAGTTCTTTAGCAAATGCTACGAATAAAATTGTATATGCAGATGCAGGAGGTGTGCTTAAGCTTGTTTCTCCAGAGGAGTTAAATCCCCCTAAAGCTATTTTGAATACCTCTCAATCTTCTGTTGAACAACGATCAACAATATATGATGGGCCTTGTTATAAGACTTCAGACAACACATCTTCTTGTACGATTACTATTAACCATTATACTTCTTGTGCTGGATTTCAAACACCTGTTAGTACCCAAATTGTTGTGATGAATGGTATTAATACTTCTGGTACTTTTTTAGGTACTTGGTCTGCAAATTTTATTGATAATAAAGGATATACAAACACTACTGCTATAGCAAATCAAGTAGCACCAGATTATCCTAGAATAACATATAGCTCTAATAAGGCAAATTACTTGGGATCTGGAACTTTTAATGGCCAATGTAATGTAGATTTGGTAGCAACTGTTTCGACTTCTGGAACAGTTGGAAATGTAAAAATAGAATCTGTGAAGCGAAGTATGTATGCACATTTGGTGTATCTAGTTGGTGTTTCAAGAACAGCGCAATAATCAATAACAAATAATATATTTACTAAAATCTCAACCATTTGGTTGAGATTTTTTTGTTAACTCATTTATTATTAATAGTTTTAAGTTGTTAACAATAAAAACTTAAACAATTATGCCAATTACCAATCTAAACAACAAACACCTAACTCCGCAACAGTTAACGGAGATTAAAACTGCACTTACTGCAATAGAAGAAGCCTTGGCTACTTTTACGATAAATTTAACACCAGATGAACGAAAAAAATATGGTAGTATAAATGAACAAAATAAATTGATTGTAAACAAAGTGTACGACTATTATAACGATCAACCTAATTTAGCTGCGCCAGATGTAGATTGGGAAGAGTTTTTGAAAGATTATGAGAGTCGAAAAAATATGGAAACCATTTTGGCGCGCATCAATACATTAATAGATAAAGTATACAATGCCAAAATTTTGCACGATTTTGATAATTACCAAGCTGCATTAGAAGATTATTCTTATACGACTTATAAGGCAGGAAGTTCTGCAACAGGCTATGAACAAAAACGTAGTGATATAAAACAGTTTTTTGCAAATAAAGGAAGAGGGACAACAACTGTTAATATTCCGGTAACAGAATAAATAATGATTTCTTTCAAAAAAATGTAGTCTCAAAAGACTACATTTTTTTATTTATAGTATTTAAAAAATAGATTACTCAAATTATTTTTAGATGGTTTTCACGTCCAGAAGCAAGCTGGTTACGTTATTTACCTTGTTGTTTACGTTATCAATGTGAAATTTGACGTTCGTTACGTAAAAAATGACGGTCATGACGTGAAATTTCACATCCAAGAGGTCAAATTTCACGTTCTGAACGCCATTAGCTTACTTCGGGACGTAGTCAGCTACGTTCTAGACGTGATCGACTACGTCTGGAACGTCAAAAAAAGATTTTTTGAAAAGATGAAGAATGATAAAATACTTTGTCGTGTATTTCTAATTGAAATTTGTCTATTTGCTTGATTTTTCTTGTTTTATAAATTATTTATATACTATAATATTTATAATATAGTATATTTGCCAAAAATAATATTTCTCTTAACTACCAACCAATTAGAAATATTACTATAATGAAAAAAACTTTACTTAGCCTGATTTTTTTAGGTTTAACTTGGTACGTAAATGCACAAGTCGGTGTTGGAACAAATGATCCTAAGGCTACTTTAGATGTTAGAAAATCTACTAATACACCTACAACTTCTGTAGATGGAGTAATACCTCCTAATATGACAAAAACAGAATTGGCAAATAAAGCTGCAAGTACGTATGGTAATGCGCAAATAGGAGCGTTAGTATATGTGTATGATGCAACTGGAGGAACATCAGGATTAAGTCTTTCGCAAGTAGCTCAAATAACGACAACAGGTTATTATACATTTAATGGTACTGTTTGGATAAAATTATTAAATGCTACTGATGCAGATACAACAAACGATGCTTGGGTTAATAATTCTGCTAATACCCGTGTAGAGTTAGGAACTACTTCTAACGGTGTTACGAGAGTTGCTGGCACAGAGGTTGTTGCTACAGATGCTGGTAATTTAGGGCTTGGAATAGTAGCTCCAACAACGAAATTACATGTAGTTTCAGGAGGTACAACTACAACTCCATTATCTGCTGTTACAATAAATGATGGAACTCAAGCTCTAAATAGAGTTTTAACTTCTGATAATAATGGTGTTGCTAAATGGTCTGAAGTTACAGTAAGTAAAGTTAGAGGAGTTATGAGACCAGCCAATTCAGCTATTCAATTAATAGGTGGAGGGGCAGGAGTAACAACAAATAATAATACAATATCTTTAACAACAACGGTAGCAACAATAGATAAGATACATTTAGGTTCTTATATAGATTTAGATCCAGGTAAATGGGAGGTAGAAGCTAATGTATTGGTAAATCTTGGTTTACCTGCTAGTGTAGCAGGATTAAACTATGTTTTTAATAAATTTACTTTTACAGAAGAAACTACAGCTGTAGTGGTTAATCAATCTGGAGATTTACCTCTAACTTCAGAAAGTGGTTGGTTAATAGGAGGATCGACAGTGATTTTTGGAGGGTCTAGTGGATCAACAGATGCTTTTTATGCTGTTATTAACGGGAAGGTATTTATTACAAATACAAGTACAGCTAAGAAAAGATATTATTTAACACTCTGGCAAGGTTCTAGAAAATATTCTAATTATAGTAATGGTTCTACTACACAAGCTGCATCTGCTACAATATCAATTACAGGTCTAGGAAGTAGTGCTAATGGAGAAAATTATATTACTGCTCAAAAAATAAATTAGTGAGTTACAAAAAAACTCAACCATTTGGTTGAGTTTTTTTATTTCTTACGATATGCCAATATTTTATCAATACGATTACCATCTTTGTCTACAATTTCTAGCGTCAAATCTTCTACTTCTACTTTATCCCCAACATTTGGAATAGTTTCGTATTTGTCCAAGAAAATCCCAGCAACGGTAACGTACCTATTTTCGATGTCTTCGTCTATATCAATTTCAAAAAACTTCTCGAATTCATAGATCGAAAATTGCCCATCTATCAACCATGTACCATCTTCACGTTCTACGATTTCGTAATCTTCGTCTTGGTTCTCTGGTGTATCACCAACCAATTCGTCCAAAATATCATTTATTGTTACAATACCAGCCGTAGTACCATATTCGTCTAAAATAATTGCGAAATGTGCTTGCGAATTCTGTAACATTTCCAACAACGGATAACTAAACGAATTCTCGTTGACAAAAATAGGTTTGTGTATAAATTTTTTCAGGCTAAAATCTTCCTTACTTACCCCAAACATATCTTTTAGCTTCAAGATACCAACGATTTCATCCAAATTATTGTTCTTGGTAACGGGATAGGCTGAGTATTTGTTTTTCTTGACTTTTGCACGGGCTTTCTCATAATCATCCGAAATATCTAATGAAGCAATTTCTGAACGATGCGTTGCCAACGTATTCACACGACGATCTCCAAGCTCAAAAACACGTTCTAAGATTTCGTGTTCTTTTTCCTGAATTTCACCACCTTCAGTACTTTCTTTGATGATATTTTTTATTTCTTCCTCCGAAACAACTTCGCTGCTATCGTCTTTAATACCAAATAGTTTTAAGAAAAAATTATTTGTAACTGTTAACAACCAAACAAATGGTGAAGTGATGATAGATAACCATTTCATCGGTTTCGAAACAATAGTAGAAACCATTTCAGGAAATTTCATTCCCAAACGTTTTGGTAATAATTCGCCGAATACAATCGAAAAATAAGTGATGATAACCACCATAATAATTGGAGAAAGTGTTTTGGCGTAAGGTGCAATGAAAGCGATAGATGTTAAAAATTCTGTTAAATCTGCAGTTAGTTTATCACCAGAGAAAACCCCTAACAAGATACCAATAAGGGTAATTCCGATTTGTACGGTTGATAAAAATTTGTTTGGATTCTCAGCAAGTTCTAAAGCTGTTTTAGCCCCAGAACTTCCTTTCTTCATTTGATTTTCTAATTTGAATTTTCTTGACGAAACAAGTGCCATTTCTGACATGGAAAAAATTCCGTTCAATAAAATCAATACGATTATTATAACAATCTCCACTTTTATTCTTTAATTTTGATAAAAATAAACCAAAATCTAATACCTACCATAATGTCTCAATTTAATATTATGAAATTTTCTTATTTAATTTTACTTGCTTTTATGCTAAATGCTGGTTGTGCTTTCGGTAGTAGCGATCAAACACCAGAAGAAACAGATACTATTTTACCTGCTTTTACAACTGCTGAATTGATTGGTAAAGGAAATCCTACGATGGTGGGGAATGGGTATAAATTGTTGCCAGAAGTTGCAAAACAATTTGAATTAATGAAAGCTGATGCGCAAAAAGCAGGCTTTAAAATACAAGTGATTTCGAGTTATAGAAATTATACTTACCAAAATGGAATTTGGGAGCGCAAGTATAAAGCGAATCAGGCGAAGAAAATTGCAGCGAAAGAAAACATCGAAAAGATTATTGAATATTCTACCATTCCAGGAACTTCTCGTCACCATTGGGGGACTGATTTGGATATTATAGATGGGACGCGTGGAATACCAGCAGATCCGTTGAATGAGAAACATTTTAATGAAGGAGGATCAATGCATAAGTTTAAGCTTTGGTTAGATGAAAACGCTTCGAAATATGGTTTTTATTTGGTGTACACGGATAATTCAGCGAGAAAAGGATTCAAATATGAGCCGTGGCATTTTACGTACAAAGCGATTTCTGAACCGATGTTACAAGCCTACAAAAAGCTAGATATCAAAAAAGTTTTGCAAGAAAATAAATTGTTAGGAAGCGAAAATTTTACAGATGATTTCATAGAAAAATATAGAAAAGAAAATATTTTGGATATAAATCCTGTTATTAAATAGTTAAAGCTCCTTTTTGGAGCTTTTTTTGTGGTATCTTTAGATAAAAATTAAAACATTATACTTTCTGATGAGGTTAATATTTTTCATATCGTTGTTTTTGAGCATGAGTCTATTGACTTTTGCAAAACAATCGATTGTGAAAGATTTGGACGGAGATGGAAAGTTTGACAAGGTTTCGATTAATTTTGAAACGAATAAAATAGAGTTTTTACTTTCTGATACTGAATATAAAAAGCAGAGTAGTTTAGCTTTTCATGAATTGGATCGCAATGCGAAAATTGAAGAAACAAAGAAAGGTTTTAAGATTATCAATAAAATAGGAGATGTTTTGTTTACATCTTATTTTCGATACAATCGTCAGACAAAAAAGATTGAATTATCTGCTATAAAACGTTCAATAGTTTCGGATGATTATTCGAAAGAAAATGGCGAATCGACTTTTATTACAGCGACAAAAGAGTTTATTGCGAAATGGAATAGTTTGGATAAATCATCAAATAAAGTGATTGCTTTACCAACGTTAAAAACCAAAATTGATTTGGATGTTATTTCTTTGAATGATTTTAATGATGCATTTCTGAATAAATTTAATCAACAAAGTTTGACTTTTTATAAAGCTGAAATCTCCAAGCAAAAATAATTATTGCTCCAAATCTATTGTTCTGAATGTTAGATTAATTCGTGGCGAATTTACTTTTTTAGTAGGAGGTAAGCGATGCAGCCAATAATCTTGCGTTTCATTTTTCATTACCAATAAACTACCACTTGCAAGATTTAAAGAAATTACTTCTTTGGTTTCTTTGTGTTTAAAACCAAATTTACGTTCAGCACCAAAACTAAGCGACGCAATTGCGCCATGACGTTTCAATTGTTTTTCGCCATCGCTGTGCCAAGCCATTCCTTCAGAACCATCATGATATAAATTTATCAAACAAGAATTATAAGTTTCACCAGTTTTTTCCTCAGTTAATTTTTTTAATTCAAGTAAAGTATCAGTCCAAGGTAAAGCTGTTTTCGTGATTTTGGAATAGGTATAAGCAAATGGAAAATCTCCATACCAAGCAATTTTTCGTTTAGTTTCGATTAATTTACCAAAAATAATTGCTTGATCGTTCTTCCATTCAATTTCATTTAATAAATCAGAATAATAACGATGCGCTTCTTCATCGCTCATAATTTGCCCAAAATAATTTACAGTTCCATCTTTAGGAAGTAGATTTTCTTGTCCGTCAAATAAATCATTAAATAGGTCCATTTATAGTTTTATATGATCAAAAATAAGGAATTTAGATTTAATTTGGTTTATGTAACATGCAGATAAATAAAATTTTACTAACGTTTGTTATTTTAAATTTAATATTGAATAAGTCAAAAAAAATTTGGATTATATAATTTTTTATTTATTTTTATTTAACCAAAATTTAACACAAAATGAATAAATTGATTTTTAAGAACACAATTAAGTTCTTTCTTGTAAGTAGTATTTTACTTCTTGTTTCTGTCTTTTTAAAAATGTTAAATGTAAATCATGCAGATTTTATTTTGAACATTAGTTTTTCGGTTACAATTATTTCGCTTATCGCTGTAATGATGAGTTATAAGACTATAAGGGAAAAAAACAATTTATCTATAGATTAATTTTAATTAATAATTTTGGTTATTTATTTATGAAAAGATAAACAACCAACTGTTGTTATATAAATATTAAAATAGAAGAGAGAAANNTTTCTCTCTTCTATTTTAATAAACCGCCTCAGCGATTCTTTTAGTATTTATTGAATTACTCATCGTATAGAAATGTAATCCTGGAACACCAAAATCGATCAACTCTTTACATTGTTGAATGCACCATTCAATCCCGATTTCCTTAATTCGTTCCTTATCTTTCGACTTCAAAACTTCCATTGCCAAAGCTTCTGGTAAATCCAAATAGAAATTCTGCGGAATCGACGTTAGTTGATTGAAAGTTGTTAAAGGTTTTATACCTGGAATAATCGGAATATTAATATCCATTTCGCGACATTTCTTCACGAAATCAAAATATTTCTGATTATCGAAAAACATTTGCGTCACGATATAATCTGCACCCAATTCCACTTTCTTTTTCAAATAATACAAATCCATTGCAAGATTCGGCGATTCGAAATGCTTCTCAGGATAACCCGCCACACCAATACAAAAATCCATTGCATGAGACTCTTGTAGTTCGTCATCCAAATAATTTCCAGTATTTAAAGCCGTAATTTGCTCAATCAATTCCGATGCATGCGCATGTCCACCAACTTCTGGAACAAAAGATTTTTCCGATTTAATAGGATCTCCACGCAAAACCAAAAGATTATCAATTCCTAAGAAATTCAAATCAATCAATGCATCTTCTGTGTCCTCTTTTGTAAATCCACCACAAATCAAATGCGGAATTGCATCTATCTTATAATGATTCTGTATCGCAGCGCAAATCGCAACTGTACCAGGACGTTTTCGTACTTGATATCGCTTCAACAATCCGTTTTCTTTCTGTTTGTAAATATACTCTTGACGATGATAAGTTACATCGATAAAAGCTGGATTTAACTCAACTAATGGATCTAAAGTTTTGAACGTCGCATTGACATCTTGCCCTTTCAAAGGTGGTAAAATTTCCACAGAAAACAACGGTTTTCCGTTTGCGCGTTCTATATGTTCGGTAACTTTCATTCTTTATTTTATCGTTTAGCGAAGTTCGAATCTCGAATTTCGATTATATAATTTCTTTTATAAGGGCGTTCCCTTTGGGCGGGCTTTTCGTTACAATCTTTTTTGTTGATTTCGACTTCGCTCAATCAACAAAAAAGGATTTTAACTGCAATCCCTAACGCATTTTTTAATTTTGTTCTACGTTCGTTATCATTCTGAACTTATTTCAGCAACTCATCCAAATTTGCGCGATTCTTCGAAAAGCTCAGGATGTGAATTTTTGAGTTAAGTTCTAAATATTAATGTCTAAATACTAATATCTAATTCTTACGCCAAATTAGGACTCAACCAACGTTCAGCTTTATCAAGTTCTATATTTTTACGTTTAGCAAAATCTTCAACCTGATCCATTTTTATTTTTCCAACTCCAAAATATTTTGCTTCTGGATTTCCAAAATAATAACCTGAAACAGACGAAACGGGGTACATCGCCAACGAACTTGTTAACTCAATTCCTGCATTTTTCTCTACATCCAAAATCTTGAAAATCGTTTCTTTTTCTAAATGGTCAGGACACGCAGGATAACCAGGAGCAGGGCGAATTCCTTTATATTTTTCTGAAATTAATTCGTCATTTGATAAAGTTTCATCTTTCGCATAACCCCAAACTTCTGTACGAACATATTTATGCAAATATTCTGCATAAGCTTCAGCCAAACGATCGGCAATTGCTTTTACCATAATCGAATTGTAATCATCTAAATTAGTTTCGTAAGCTTTGGCAACCTCTTCAATTTCTTGTCCTGCAGTCACAGCAAATGCACCTATGTAATCTTGAATATTTGAATCTTTTGGCGCAATAAAATCAGCAATCGAAATATTTGGTTGCTCTTTCGATTTTTTTGCTTGTTGACGAAGTGTGTAGAATTCTTCGATTTTGTTATCATTTTCATCAAACAATTCAATCGTGTCATCGTTTACCGTATTCGCTTTGAAAAGCCCAAAAACAGCTTTTGGTTTTGCTAAATTTTCAGTTTCGATTTTATTTAACATCGACAATGCATCAACATATAATTCTTTGGCATTTGTTCCAACAATTTCATCATCTAAAATCGCTGGAAACTTTCCGTGTAAATCCCACGTTTTGAAAAATGGAGTCCAATCTATAAAATCTCTTAATTCAGAAACTGTTGTTTGATGCGTAAAAACACCTAATTTATTTGGTTTAAAAGGTTTATTTTCTTCAAAATCAACTTTTAATTTATTTTTTCGAGCATCTTCAATCGATAGATATTCCTTTGATACAGCACGATTCAAGAAACCTTCTCTAATTTTTGTATAATCAATAGTTGTTTCTGTAAGTAATTCTGCCTGTTGATTTCCAATCAATTTTTGACAAATCGTAACCGAACGAGAAGCATCTAAAACATGAATTGCTTTATCGTATTCTGGTGCAATTTTAACAGCTGTATGCGCTTTAGAAGTCGTAGCGCCACCAATCATCAATGGAATATCAAGATTAAGACGTTTCATTTCTCTAGCAACATGCACCATTTCATCTAACGAAGGTGTAATTAATCCAGAAAGACCAATCACATCGACATTATTTTTTTGCGCTTCATCTAAAATCGTTTCAGAAGAAACCATTACACCTAAATCTATGATTTCGAAACCATTACAGCTTAAAACAACTGAAACAATATTTTTTCCGATATCATGAACATCACCTTTTACAGTTGCCATTAAGATTTTAGAAGGCTCTTTGTCTGTTTTATTTCTAAGTTTTTCTTCCTCTAAAAAAGGCGTTAAATAAGCAACCGACTTTTTCATTACACGCGCTGATTTCACAACCTGAGGTAAGAACATTTTTCCACTTCCGAAAAGGTCTCCAACGACATTCATTCCATCCATCAAAGGACCTTCAATAACACGTAAAGGAGAACCAATTTTTTCTAAAGCTTCGGCAGTATCTTCGTCAATAAATTCTGTAATTCCTTTAACCAAAGAAATTTCAATACGTTTTTCTAATGGTAACTCACGCCAAGCATCATCTTTCTTTTTCTCTTTTGTAACACCTTTTAGATGTTCAGCAAAATCAATCAAACGCTCTGTCGCATCATCACGTCGATCCAATAAAACATCTTCAACGTGTTCTAATAAATCTTTTGGAATATCATCATAAATCTCAATCATTTCTGGATTGACGATTCCCATATCCATTCCGTGTTTGATGGCGTGATATAAAAACGCTGTGTGCATCGCTTCACGAACTGCATTATTTCCACGGAATGAAAACGAAACATTGGAAACTCCACCCGAAACTAATGCATGTGGAAGATTTTCTTTGATCCATTTAGTTGCATCAAAAAAATCGATTGCATTTCGTCGATGTTCGTCCATTCCCGTTGCAACTGGGAAAATATTCACATCAAAAATGATATCTCTTGGATTGAAATTTACTTCATTCACCAAAATATCATACGAACGTTTTACAATTTCGATTCGACGTTCATAATTATCTGCTTGACCTTTTTCATCAAACGCCATAACCACTGTTGCAGCACCATAACGCTTAATTTTTTTGGCATGTTCAATAAATAATTCTTCACCTTCTTTTAAAGAGATTGAGTTGACAATTGCTTTACCTTGCACATTTTTCAGACCAGCTTCGATTATTTCCCATTTTGAAGAATCAATCATAATTGGAACTTTCGAAATATCAGGTTCAGAAGCAATCAAACGTAAATATTTCACCATAGAAGCAACACCATCAAGCATACCTTCATCCATATTGATGTCGATAATTTGCGCACCACCATCTACTTGATCACGTGCAACTTGAAGTGCTTCTTCAAATTTTTCTTCTTTGATTAATCGCAAGAATTTTTTAGAACCAGTAACATTTGTACGTTCACCAACGTTTACAAAGTTTGAATTTTCACGTACAATTAAAGGTTCTAATCCAGAAAGTTGAATTTTTACGCCTGACATTCTACATTAATTTTTCGAGGTTCGTATTCTTTTGCTAAATCTGCCATCAATTTGATATGATCTGGTGTAGTTCCACAACATCCACCTAAAATATTTACCAATTTTTTATCCAAGAAGGGTTTGATAAAATCTCGCATCATTTCAGGAGTTTCATCGTATCCACCGAAAGCATTTGGTAAACCAGCATTTGGATATGCGCTCACATAAAATGGAGCTTTTTCGGCTAAAACTTCCAAGTATGGAATCAAATCTGTTGCACCTAAAGCGCAATTTAATCCAACTGAAATTAAATCAATATGTTCTAATGAAATCAAGAAAGCTTCGGTTGTTTGTCCAGAAAGCGTACGTCCAGATTTATCTGTAATTGTACCAGAAGCCATTAATGGAACGTTAATACCTGTTTTTTCTATCGCATCTTGAATTCCATAAAATGCAGCTTTTGCATTTAAAGTATCAAAAATAGTTTCAACAAGTAAAATATCGGCACCAGCTTCTAACATTGTTTTTGCTTGACGATAATAAACATTTGCCAATAAATCAAAATCCACATCGCGATAACTTGGATCGTTAACTTGTGGCGAAATAGAGGCAGTTTTGTTCGTAGGACCTAAAGAGCCAACAACAAAACGAGGTTTATCTGGCGTAGAAAACTCTTCACACGCTTCTTTCGCTAAACGAACGGCTTCGTAATTTAATTCATCAACCAAATCAACCATATCATAATCAACCATAGAAATAATATTGGCATTGAACGTATTTGTTTCGATCAAATCCGCGCCAGCAGCCAAATATTCTCTGTGTATATCTTTGATAATTTGCGGTTGCGTTAAAACCAATAAATCGTTATTTCCTTTTAAAGACGTATGAAAATCCTTGAATCGTTCTCCACGATAATCTTCTTCTTGTAAATTATGCTTTTGGATCATTGTTCCCATCGCACCATCTAAAATTACAATACGCTCTTTTAGTATATCGTCTAATTTCATTCTAAATATTTTAAAAGCTTTATGGGAAGAAGTGTGAGGTGAGTCCTTATCTTTCTCTATTTGAGTAGGATTTAGCACCCAACTATACTTTGGGTTGCTAAGATTTCAACGGGCCTATTCCCTCCATCTTTCTTTATAAAGCTATGTGCAAAATTATTTAAAGTATTGAAAATAAAAAAATCAAGATTGAAAAAAACGAGTTTAGAATTTGGTTCATAGAAATAATTTTTGTTTGAAATAGTTCAAAATCTCTAATAGGTCATTTTTGAAATTTATTTTAGAAAATTATTCTTTAAAATGCTATTTTTAAAGAAATAATATTTTAATCAATTGTTAAAACTAATCGTTTTTAGAATATTTTTAATATAAAAAGGTTTTCTTGAAAAAATATTAAGATTTGTTTTTTCTTTTAATTGTGTTTTTTAGAAAATTATTTTTACATATTGATATTTATAGAATAAAATTCATAATTTGTGTGTTTTTATTACTAATTACGGAAAATATTAAATTAAAAAGATGAAATTAATTTGGATATATAGAATTCTTTCACCTAAATTTGTCCTCAGAAATAGTTCATTAAAATTTACATTTTATCAAGAAAAGTGGAGGGAAATGGCCCAAAGAAACTTTAGCAACCTGATTAACAAATCAAGGTGCTAAATCCATCCTTATAGGAAAGATGAATAAAAACTACTGTAAACCAATCATTCAATAATATTCTTTATTCAAAATGGTTCAATTGTTTTTATGCGATTGAACCATTTTTTTTTCTTCACTTTTCTCTGATAAAAAATTATTAAAACAAAAGAATACATGAAAAAAATAAATATCGGATTGTTCGGATTTGGAGTTGTAGGAGAAGGAATTTACAAGGTTTTAGAAGAAAAACCACAATTGAATGCTGCAATTAAAAAAATTGTGATTAAAGATAATTCTAAACCTAGAAATGCTCCGTCTGAATTATTTTCGACTAATGCGGATGATATTTTAAATGATGATGAAATAAATGTTGTTGTTGAGTTAATTTCGGATGCTGATGCGGCGCATGATATCATTATAAAAGCGTTCAATAAAGGAAAACATGTGGTAAGTGCAAATAAAAAATTGATTGCCGATCATCACAAAGAATTATTGGATTTGCAAGCAAAAAATAATGTTTCTTTTCTTTATGAAGCATCTGTTTGTGGATCAGTTCCGATTATTAGAAATTTAGAAGAATATTTTGATAATGACTTATTGAATTATGTTTCTGGAATTGTAAATGGTACAACAAATTACATTTTGACGAAAATGGCAAATGAAAATGAGTCGTATCAAGATGCCTTAAAAGCAGCGCAAGAAAGTGGTTTTGCAGAAGCTGATCCAACTGCTGATGTAGAAGGTTTTGATGCGTCGAGTAAATTGGCGATTATTACGTTGCATGCTTTTGGAAAAAAGATTGATGTTGAGCAAGTTATCCGAAAAGGAATTACCTCATTGAAAGTGGAAGATTTTAAATACGCGAAAGAAAAAAATTATACTATAAAGTTGATTGCGAATTCTAAAATTAATCATCAAACAGGTGAAATTACATCAACAGTTTTACCAACTTTTGTTGAATTAAATAAAACAATTGCGCTTGTAAACAACGAATATAATGGTGTTTTAATCGGAAGTTCGCTTTCGGATGAACAATTTTTGTATGGAAAAGGAGCAGGGCGTTTCCCAACTTCTTCGGCTGTTTTGAGTGATATTTCTGCGTTAAAATATGATTATCAATATTCGATTCGAAAATATGAAAACAAAGAAGAAGGAGTTTTTAATCAAACAGGAAAAAAGAGAATTTATATCGGTTTTGAGAATCAAGCAGATGATGTTTCAAACATTTTTGATGAAATAGAAGAGCGTTATCAAAGTAAAAATTACAACCATATTGTTGGTGTGATTGATATAGAAAAGCTCAAACAAAAAGAGATTATCGAAAATCCAAAACTTTCAATAATTGCGTTTGAGTAAATTTTTGTGATTAAAAAGCCTCAATGTTAATTGAGGCTTTTTTTGTAAATCTAAAAATTAAGGGTTTTGTAAATACTTTTTCAATAAAAGTTTTAGTGGTTTATTTTTAATTAATCCAGCATAAGTCATTTCAATTTTAAAATCTTTTGAGATCAAAACCCAATATGGATAACTAATTTGTTCGTTTTTATCAGTAAATTCTTCTAAAAATGGGTGAGTTTTTTCATTCGATTTATGTTCATATTTTTTGTTAAAAAAAATAATTGATTCATTTGTTTCTGCATCAAATTCAATAAAATAAATGTCATTATTTAGAATTTGAAGTAATTCATCATCTTTTTCTAATTGTTTTTTTTGAATCATACAGTAACTACACCAATTGGTAGAAAAATAAAGCAGAATTGGTTTAGGATTTTCATTAAAAATTGAATTAAATTTTTCTAATGAAATCTGTGCTTGGAGATTCAATGATGATAAAATGAATATGAAGTACCAGATTTTCATTAACGTAAATTGTATCGGACACCTATAAAACCTCTTGTTCCCTGCATAGGTGTATAGCTGTAATCATTTGGCTCAAAAATAACATCGTTTCTTCCTTTAGGAGGAGTAACACTATTTCCAGGTTCTCCAAATGGATCCCACCAACGAGCAATTACATCGCCTTTTGGTAAAACATTAAAAATATTTTTTACTCCACCATAGATTTCAATATTATTTTTGAATGATTTAGTAAATTGAATATTGGCAATAAAAGTTGGTTTTGAATATTCAGGTCGATAATCATTTTCTACGCGAGGTAATTTCATTTTATCATTATAATTGGCGGTTAAATCAATAGTGAAACCTTTTTTGAATGTATAACTTGCTAAGAAATTTCCAGACCATTTTGGTGCGTGATATTGAACTTCTTTTTCACCATCTTCTTTTTTGTAAACATTCATATAGGTTGCGCCAAGCATTATTTTTAGAGGAAAGTCAAATGTTGCATCTATGTTTAAAGAAACTCCTTGAGATATTGCGTGTCCATCTAAATTGTCATAGATAATCTTTGTTTCGTCAGTATCTGTATCAGCAATAATTTTGTTTGTGAAATAAGAATAGAATGTTGTGAAATCAAAGTTTAGAGCTGCAAAAGAAGTTGGTAGTTTGAACACATAATTAATATTTCCATTATATGATTTTTCAGGTTTTAATTCATTTTCAAAAACTACTTGTCTAGCTCCAGTTAATGCACGATGATCTTCTGTGAAAACATTTACAACACGAAATCCTGTACCAAAACTTGCTCTTAAAGTATGATGAGATGAAGGTGAAAATTTGTAAGCTACTCTTGGAGAGTGTATTCCTTTATGTGTTTTATCGTAATCAAATCTATAACTAAGTAAAAGTTTATTTTCAGTATTCAAAGTCCATTCGTCTTGTACAAAAAAACCAGGAATCGGTGTGTTCATTGGATTATTCTTGATTAAATTATTATCTTCATCATATTCTCCAGTCCCTCTTGTGTTATCATCGTAATAGGTATACTTAAATGAAGTTCCTAAAAGTAAACTATGTTGTCCAATTATTTTATCCCAATAAGCTTGAGCAAAAACAACTTGTTGTTTTCCTTGATACGATTCTGGACCATAAAATGAATTCTGTTGATGAAAATTATAAGAAAATTGAGTCATTATTTTCTCTTTTAGAGGTAATTGATACATTCCTATCGCTTCAAAACGATTTGTCATAATGCTTTCTGCATAAACTTCGTCACTTCCTCTGTGTAGTTTTCTTTTCCAATTCATTTGACCTCCCCATCTATCTTCATATAAATAACGTAAAGCAACCGATGCTGTTCTATTTTCTTGACGTTCAAAATCAAATTTATTGAATAACGTGATGCGATCATGTAATGTTACATCTGTAAAACCGTCGTTATTTTTATCTTTCTTGTTTCCATATTTAAAGTAATTAAAGCCAAATAAACCATTTACCTTTTCTCCTAAATTATATTTGTATCCACCATCAAGATTGGTTTCCAACCAAGAAGTTGTAAAAGCATCCAAAGATAATTTTGGAGCAGATTTAGGAGATTTGGTAATTACATTAATTATACCTCCCATAGCTTCTGTTCCATAAAGGGAAGATGCTGGTCCTTTTACGACTTCTATTCTTTCTACCAAAGAATTCGGAATTCCACTCAAACCATAAACAGTAGATAAAGAAGAAACAATTGGCATTCCATCAATTAAAATCATGGTATATGGACCTTCCATTCCGTTAATATGAATATCACCTGTGTTGCAAACGTTACAATTTAATTGCGGTTGAACACCATTTATTAATTGTACAGCGTCAAATAATGAAGGTGTTGGATTTTTTTGAAAAAACTTCGGTGTATAGATTTCAATTGGAACTGGACTATCAGACTTTCTCACAGCTTTCATTGTTCCTGTAACTACAATCTCATCTAAATTTTCTGAAGGATCTTTCACATAAATAGAATCTTTTTGTTCCTGAGCATTTGATAGAATGGAGGTTAAAGCAATGAATGAATAAAATATTGTTTTCATATCAAGTAAATTTATAATCAAATTAAAAAGTTAGACAAATCTAACAAAAATATTATTAAAAATGAATTATTAAATTTTACTTAATTTTCAACTATATTTGTTTCTATGAATTCATTGGTCGAAGAAAATTACTTAAAAGCATTATTTCATCTTTCTGAAAATGGAAAAGGAGAAGTGAATGTGAAGGATTTGAGTAAGCATTTGGAAATAAAAATGCCTACTGTAAATAGTATGATGAAAAAATTAGCTGAAAAAGAATTGGTGATTTACGAATCATATAAACCACTTCGGTTATCTGATAAAGGAATTTTAAAAGCTTCTTTGATTGTAAGAAAACACCGATTGACAGAGATGTTTTTGGTAGATAAAATGGGATTTGGCTGGGAGCAAGTGCATGAAATTGCTGAGCAAATAGAACATATTCAAAGTTCAATTTTTTTCGATAAAATGGACGAATTATTAAATTTTCCTAAATTAGATCCGCATGGTTCTCCAATTCCAGATAAAAACGGAAAAATAGAAATTATCAATTACAAAAAATTGGCAGAATTTAAAGAAGGTGACAAAGTAGAAATATGTGCTGTCATTGGTTCTTCTGATGAATTTTTGAAATATTTGAATTCAAAAAATATTCATTTGAATGATGAAATTGAAATCATTTCAGTCGAAGATTTTGATGGAACAATGAAAGTTAAATTTCTAAAATCAAATGAAATTGAATCATTTAGCAATCATGTAACTTCAAGATTGTTAGGTAAATAATGGTTTTTAATTTATAAAAAGAAAAAGCAAGTTATTTAACTTGCTTTACTATTATTCTGCTTTTCCTTTTATTCTGAAAATTTTTCGAGAAGAAACCGGATCGTTAGATGTGATTGTTACGGATTTATTAAAATCTCCAGTCACAGAACCACTTGAATATTTAACGGTAATATCCGCAGATTTTCCTGGTTCGATAGGTGTTGTAGGATATTCAGGAACTGTACATCCACAAGATCCAACAACGCTTTTAAGAATTAAAGGTTTATCACCTGAGTTGGTTACTTTCATCTTAGCTGTTACTTCAGTATTCAATTTTATATTTCCAAATTGAATTTCTTCTTTTTCTAAACTAAGTGTTTGAGCAAATAAATTTGTAACGCCTAAAGCAAAAGCACCTAAAAACATTAATTTTTTCATGACGATAATTAATTTATAATCAAATGTACAAAAGAATTTTACTTTAAATAAAATTACTTTCGAATTTATTACAAATAACATTCCAATTTTATAATATATATTTAATATACTAGGCAGTTTAAGGCAGATTGTGTAAATTTGCCCAAATTTATTTTAAGTCATATATAAATAATGGAAATCGCATCTAAATATACGCCAACTGAAGTTGAAGGAAAATGGTATGAATACTGGATGGAGAAGAAGTATTTTAAATCTACTCCAGATGAAAGAAAAGCTTACACAATCGTCATTCCACCACCAAATGTAACAGGGGTCTTACACATGGGACACATGTTAAATAATACGATTCAGGACGTTTTAATTCGTCGTGCACGTATGCGTGGATTCAATGCTTGTTGGGTACCAGGTACAGACCATGCTTCGATTGCTACGGAAGCGAAAGTTGTTGCGAAATTAAAAGAAGAAGGTGTTTCTAAATTTGATATTGGTCGTGAAGAATTTCTTAGTCATGCTTGGGATTGGACGCATAAGCATGGTGGAATTATTTTAGATCAATTAAAAAAGTTAGGAGCTTCTTGCGATTGGGATCGTACAAAATTTACGATGGATCCAGATTTATCTGAATCTGTTCAACGTGTTTTTGTTGATTTATATAACAAGGGATTAATTTACCGTGGATACCGTATGGTAAACTGGGATCCAGAGGCGAAGACAAATATTTCTGACGAAGAAGTTATTCATGTTGATAAAAATGGAAAATTATATCATTTAAAATATCAAGTTGACGGAACTGATCAATATATTGTTGTAGCGACAACTCGTCCTGAAACAATTTTTGGTGACTCTGCGGTTTGTATCAATCCAAATGACGAGCGCTACGAATGGTTGAAAGGAAAACAAGTTATTGTTCCAATCGTTGGTCGTAAAGTAAATATTATCGAAGACGAATATGTTGACATCGAATTTGGTACAGGATGTCTTAAAGTTACGCCTGCACACGATGTGAATGATTACGAATTAGGTAAAAAACATAACTTAGATTTCATTGATATTTTTACAGATGATGCGAAATTGAATGATTTAGGATTAAATTATACTGGATTAGATCGTTTCAAAGCGCGTAAAGAAATCGAGAAAGAATTAGAAGAAAAAGGTTTACTTGAAAAAGTAGAAAACTATAATAATAAAGTTGGTACATCTGAAAGAACAGGAGCGGTGATTGAGCCTAAAATCTCAAATCAATGGTTCTTGAAAATGACAGATTTAGCTAAACCAGCTTTAGATAATGTAATGAATGATACGATTAAATTTCATCCTGCGAAATTTAAAAATACGTATCGTAATTGGATGGAAAATGTAACAGATTGGAACATTTCTCGTCAATTATGGTGGGGACACCAAATTCCTGCATTTTTCTATGGTGATGGAAACGAAGATTTCGTTGTGGCTTTAACAAAAGAAGAAGCTTTACCATTAGCACAAGAAAAAACAGGAAATGCTGCATTAACTATTGAAGATTTACGTCAAGATGAAGATGCATTAGATACTTGGTTTTCTTCTTGGTTATGGCCAATTTCTGTTTTCAACGGAATTAATGAGCCAGAAAATGAAGAAATCAATTATTATTATCCAACACAAGATTTAGTAACTGGTCCAGATATTATTTTCTTCTGGGTAGCGCGTATGATTGTGGCTGGATATGAGTATCGCAACGAATTACCTTTCGAAAATGTATATTTTACAGGAATTGTTCGTGATAAACAAGGACGTAAAATGTCGAAATCGTTAGGAAATTCACCAGATCCAATCGAATTGATGAACGAATACGGTGCAGATGCAACGCGTATGGGAATGTTGTTAACGGCGCCTGCTGGGAATGATTTACCTTTCGATGTTGATTTGTGTTTACAAGGACGTAATTTCGCCAATAAAATTTGGAATGCTTTCCGTTTAATCAAAGGTTGGGAAGTGAAAGAAGATTTAGAACAAACTTCTGCTCAAGCAAAAGCGGTTGAATGGTTCGAAAATAAATTCCAACAAACATTAGCAGATATCGAACATAATTACGATCAATATCGTTTATCTGATTCATTGATGGCGATTTATAAATTGATTTGGGATGATTTCTGTTCTTGGTATTTAGAAGCGATTAAACCTACTTTTGGTGAGCCAATTGATGCAAAAACTTATGCAGCAACCATTTCTTATTTAGAAAATGTATTGAAAGTTTTACATCCATTTATGCCTTTCTTAACAGAAGAAATTTGGCATTTAATTGCAGAAAGAACAGAAAACGAAGCATTGATTATTTCTAAATATCCAGAAGTAACAACTTTCAACGAAGAAATTATCAAGAATTTTGAAAATACAAAAGAGGCAACAACAGCTATTCGTGGATTACGTTCAGAAAAAGGAATGTCGCCAAAAGAAGCTTTAGAAGTTTTTGCTGATACACAAGCTGCGATCGAAATATATGTTGATGTTTTCTCTAAATTAGGAAATGTTTCTAATTTCAATACAGGAGATAAACCAGAAAAAGGTTTTGCTTTCCGTGTTGGTACGTTAGAATTTATGGTTCCGATGTCTGATAATATCGATATTGAAGCAGAACGTGAGAAATTACAAAAAGAGTTGGATTACAACCAAGGTTTCTTAAATTCTGTTCGTAAAAAATTATCAAACGAAAAATTTGTTGCTGGAGCGCCAGAACAAGTAATTAACGCAGAACGCAAAAAAGAGGCAGATGCTTTAGAAAAAATTGCACAAATTGAAGAACAATTAGCTTCATTGTAATTTTTTATCAAAATAAAAATTAAAACCACTTCATTTGAAGTGGTTTTTTTATTGATTTTTTTCAATTAACTTTAATAAAGTCTCAAAAAGTAGATATGTCAAGCAAATTAAATTACAAAAAGGAAAAGTTATATTCTGAATTTTTAAATCAAGAAAGAAATATTTTTGTTTGGATTCCAGAACGTTTTAAAAATGAAAGTTTGCCTGTTATGTATTTATTGGATGGCGGTATTAATGAGAAATTTAAACAAATAGCAAAACTAATTGATGAGTTAATCATATCAAATCATATTCAACCATTGATGATTGTGGGAATCGAAAATATCAATCGAAATTTTGATTTTACAAGAAATACAAAAGTTGCAAAAGACAAAAAATGGGTTCCAGAATATGGAAATGCAGAAAATTTTGAGAAATTTATTGTATTAGAATTACTTCCTTATATTTCGAAAAATCACAAGACAAATAACTCGAAAACTATTGTTGGCGAGTCTTTAGGAGGATTATTGGTAATGGATATATTGTTTTATTTTCCTCATTATTTTGATTCATTTATCGTAATTGATCCTTCGCTTTGGTGGAATAATCACGAATTGTTTGATTCTTATTTAGAAAAATTTGATTTTAATCTGTTAGAAAATAAAAAGATTTGGATTTCGAGCTCTAAAACAGTCTCAATTTCAACGTTTACAGATCAATTTGTAGAAAAATTACGAGGAAAAGACAATTTGAAATCAAACTGGAATTATTTACATGATCCTTCTCAAAATCATTTCACAATTTTCAATTCATCAATAGAATCAGCATTAATATGGACGTTTAAGTAATATTTTTTGTACGATTCATATGACTTCAATAGGTTTCTCCAACAAGTTTGTCTAAATTTGCAAACCTTTTTAAAAAGAATTAATGCAGTATTTAGAACTACTTTTAATCGGAATTTTCACAGCTTTTATCGGATCGTCCATTCCTGGATTGTTGAATATGACGGTGGTGAAAATTGGGAAACAAGAAGGAGTAAAAAGTGCATATACTTTTATGTCAGGAACAGCGGTTACGATTGCAATTCAGGTTTATTTAGCAATTTTTCTGGCAAAGTTTATTGATTTTAATGAAGAAGTTACCAAAATTTTTAGGGAAGTTGGACTAGCTGTTTTTGTAATTATTACCATTTATTTTCTCTTTTTTGCGAAGAAACAAGATCAAAAAAAGAAGAATAAAAAGCTAAAACAACAAGGTGATGTAAAACAAAAAAATAAATTCATTTATGGATTATTGTTATCTGCTGTAAATGTTTTCCCTATACCTTTTTATGTGTTTTTAAGCGCAACGTTGGTTTCGTATAATGTTAATGTTTTTGGACAACCAAATAGCTCAGTTTTTGCTTTAGGAGTTGTAGTTGGTTCGATGATTATTTTTGGACTGTATCTGAAATTTTTTAACTCAAAATCGGAAGAAGATTCATTTATTTTGAAGAATATTAACTATGTAATAGGAGGAGTGACGAGTGTGATTTCTTTGTTAACGATTTATCAACTTTTTCAATAAAAATTTAATTCAAATTTTGTTTTGGATGCGAGTATTTAACCAAATATTCCATCACTTCATCACATTCTTTTCCTTCTAAAATATAGCTCAAAATATCTTCGATTAATTCATCAATAATTTGGGGATTAAACTCAAATTTTTTAGCTAAATCAATACAAATAGCTTTTTCATTTTGATGAATATTCAAATCCACAACCATTAACAAAACAGCGTCGTACAACAAAGAAAGTCGATCTGTAAAGGTTTTAGGCAATGTAAAATCAAACTTCGTGTTTTCGTTCAAAATATAACTTACATCTTTGGCAGAAAGTTCATGATATTTGGCGATATCAGAAATAATTTGAATCTCTTTTTCATTCAAATTTCCATCACTTTTACCAATAATAAATAAATTTTTGATGTGATTTAATTTGTCAACCAAAGTAAGATTATTTTTCATTTGTTGCTTTTTGGGATTAAAAATACTCAAAATAGTAGTAAATTAACGTTCAAATTTTTTCATGTGTCAGATTTTAAAACGAAAATAGATGAGATTTATGATAAGCAATGTGAGAATAAAGCAAATATTCGTCATCTTACTGTTTATCAGCGGAAAGAATATTTGAGAAACTTAGAAAATTCAATTCTAAATCATCGCGCTGAAATAGAAGAAGCATTGTTTTTGGATTTAAGAAAATCTAAAATTGAAGCTGATTCTACCGAAATATTTCCTGTTTTAGCTGAAATTCGATTATTTCGAAAGAATTTGAATCGTTGGACAAAAGCGAAATCAGTTTCAAATAATTTACTTTTTTTAGGTTCAAAAGCTAAAATTCAATCGGAAGCTTTGGGAAATTGTTTGATTATTTCGCCTTGGAATTATCCTTTTCAATTGTGTTTAGTGCATTTGATTGCATGTATTTCGGCTGGAAATACAGCAATTCTTAAACCTTCGGAGTTTTGTCCAAATGTTTCGAAAGTTATTGATAAAATTATTTTTGAAGTTTTTGATGAAAATCATATCGCCCTTATCGAAGGTGAAATTGAAGAAACGACATATTTGTTAACCAAAAAGTTTGATCATATTCATTTTACAGGTTCGCCAAAAGTGGGTAAAATTGTGATGCAAGCAGGAACAAAGCATCTTTCTTCGGTGACGTTGGAGTTAGGAGGGAAGTCGCCTTTGATTATTGATGGAACAATTCCAATGCAAGAAGTGGTTGAAAAAGCAGTTTGGGGAAAATTGATAAATTTTGGTCAAACATGTATTGCGCCAGATTATATTTTGATTAAAAAAGAATTTCAAGAGCAATTTATAAATATGTTTATTGAACATATAGAAAAAGTCTTTGGAAAAAATCCTTCACAATCGAAAGATTTGGCAAGAATTGTAAATCTTCAAAATTATAATCGATTAAAAAACTTGATTGAAAATGCAATAGAAAATGGTGCAAATTGTCCTTTCGGAAATGAATACATTGAATCTGAATTGTACATTAAACCAACTTTATTGACACATATTCCAATAGATGCAAAAATCAATGAAGAAGAAATATTTGGACCAATTTTTCCGATTTATACATTTACAGTAATAAATGAAGTAATTGAATATATCAATCAGAAAGAAAAGCCTTTAGCTTTATATATTTTTTCGAAAGATTCTATTTTTATTGATAAAATTAAGATTGAAACTTCATCTGGTTCTGTGGTAATTAACGAAACATTGGTGCAGGTTTTACATCCAAATTTGCCTTTTGGCGGAGTTAATAATTCTGGAATTGGAGCTTCAACAGGTTATGCAGGTTTCAAAGATTTTTCGCATATGAAACCTATTTTAAAAGTTAATCGTATTTTATCTCCATCAAAATTTCTCAATTATCCCTATAATTCTACAACTCAAAAGGTAATTGATTTTTTGATGAAATATTTTTAAATCTCGGTTCAACGATTTAATTTTATATTTGTTTTATACAACAATCAACGTTATTTTTGTAGTTAAATCTTATAGAATTGTTATCAAAAAAGACAAAATACGGACTAAAAGCGATGGCTCATTTGGCCAGACAAGAAAGTAACAAACCAGTTTTAATCGGACAAATTTCTGAAACAGAAGTTATCCCTAAAAAATTCTTGGAAGCTATTTTATTGGATTTAAAAAAGTTAGGTTTCGTCAATTCGAAACAAGGAAAAGGAGGTGGATATTATTTGGCGCGCGATGCGAAAGATATCAGTTTAGCATCTTTGATTCGTGTTTTAGAAGGGCCGATCGCGCTTTTGCCTTGTGTAAGTAAAAATTATTACGAAAAATGTGATGACTGTCCTAACGAAGGCGTTTGCACATTGAATAAAGTGATGGTTGAATTGAGAGATTCGACTTTAGAAATTCTTGAAAATAAATCTTTAGAAAGTTTAAAATAAATCTTTAGCCTGAGTTTTTCAGGCTTTTTTATTGGAAAATTTTATAAGAACGAAGAAAAAAAGTATAACTCTTTTTCGAGAATTCTTCCTAATTTCGAACATTTATATTTCATGAAAAATAAATCTATACAAGAAGAGTTTAAAGAACTTTTAGATCAACATTCTTTTTCTACGCATCGCTATTTATTGGCGATTAGTGGAGGAATTGATAGCATGGTTTTGTTAGATTTATTTCGTCAAACTGCTGCAAATTTTCAGGTCGCACATTGTAATTTTCAGTTGCGTGAAGAAGACGCAAATGGTGATGAAATGTTTGTGAGAGAATATTGCGGAAAATATAATATTCCATTTCATTCAGTTCGTTTTGATGTTGCAGCTTATCAGAAAACAGGAAATTATTCGGTCGAAATGGCTTGCAGGAATTTGCGTTATGAGTGGTTTGAACAAGTTCAAAAACAAAATCATTTGGATATTTTGGTGACAGCGCATCATTTGGATGATAATATCGAAACATTTTTGATTAATCTTTCTCGTGGAACAGGTTTGAAAGGTTTGGTTGGAATGCAAATTGATAATGGAAAAATTTTTCGTCCACTTTTGAATCTTACGAAAAATGATTTGTTGGAATATGCAAAATCAAATGAAATTAATTGGCGAGAAGATTATACGAATGCGACGGATGATTATACCAGAAATAAGATTCGTCATCACATTACGCCAATCCTAAAAGAGCTTCATCCGCAATTTGATGAGAATTTTTTGTCAAGTTTAAATCATATCAACGATAATTATCAAATTGTACAAAATAAAGTTGAAGAAATTAGAAGTGACTTATTTTCAGGATATAATCCGATTGAAATTGAAATTTCTGCATTAAAAAAACTTCAACCATTAGAAACATTTTTACATTATTTGTTCGAAAAATATGGATTTTCGTCGAGCAAAGAAATTTTGAAATTTTTGGATGCAGAAACGGGAAGTGAAATAAAATCAGCAACTTATCGATTAATTAAAAATCGAGAAAATTTGTTGTTGCAAAAAATAGAAGAAGAAAATGAAGATGAATTAACGATTTTTGATGAGTTAATTGAAATCAATTCGTTAAATTTGAAGTTCGTGAAATCGATAAATCCACACGAAAACGCTACTGAAATAGTAGACTTTACATCAATTTTGTTTCCGCTTAAACTTAGAAAAGTGAAAGAGGGAGATTTCTTTTATCCAATTGGAATGAAAGGTCAAAAAAAATTGTTGAGTAAGTTTATGAAAGATTTGAAACTTTCTAAGTTAGAAAAAGAGAAGGTTTGGTTGCTTTGTGACCAAAAAGATCAGATTATTTGGGTGGTAAATCATCGTTTGGATGAACGTTTCAAAACGACAGAAACAAGTAAAAACTTTTTAAACATTACAGTATGTTAAAGAAACTTTGGATACTTTTTTTGTTTCCAATTTTAATCAACGCACAATTATTTAGTCCTGCAAAATGGTCGAGTTCGGTGAAGGAGGTTGGACAAAATGAGTTTGAAATCGAGGTAACAGGAAAAATTGATAAAGGTTGGCACCTTTATTCAATGAAACATCCTGATGGAGGAATTGGAATTCCAGCAAGTGCATCATTTAAACCAGCTGCAAATGCAAAATTGGTTGGAGGTGCGCGAGAAGTTGGAAAACGTATAGATAAATACAGCCAAATTTTTGAACAAGATGAAAAATATTACGAAAATCAAGTAAAATTTGTTCAAAAAGTGAAAGTTTCAGGTGATAAACCTGTAAATGTATCGTATACAATCGAATTTCAGATGTGTGATGCAGAACGTTGTTTGCCACCAGATGAAACAAGCGGAACGATAAAATTAACGCCTTCCGCAAAAGTTGAAGAGACAAAAGAAGAGGCAAAGCCAGCAGATGCTACAGAAGCAAAAGATACTGTTGCAGTAAATGAAATTACACAAGATTCTGTTCAAGAGGATTCTACAGCAGTTGTTACGATAACACAAGATACAATCAAAAAAGTTGATGATTCTTTATTAGCAGATAACGAAAAGAAAAATAATGGTTTATTGAAAATCTTTTCTTTAGGATTTTTAGGAGGATTAGCAGCGTTATTAATGCCTTGTATTTTCCCAATGATTCCTTTGACAGTAAGTATGTTTACAAAACAAAGTAAATCGAAAGGAGAAGGAGTTGGAAAAGCATTTATTTATGGATTATCAATTATTGTTATTTATGTTGCATTAGGTTTATTGGCGACAGTTATTTTTGGACCATCAGTCCTAAATGAAATGTCAACAAATCCGTGGGTGAATTTAGCATTCTTTGCAATTTTTATTGTATTTGCAATTTCATTTTTCGGAGCTTTCGAATTGACATTACCAAGTAAATGGGTAAATGCAGCTGATAAAGGTGCTGATAAAGGTGGATTAATCGGAATCTTCTTTATGGCATTTACATTAGCATTAGTCTCATTTTCTTGTACAGGACCAATTATTGGCTCGTTATTAGTTCAAGCGACACAAGGAGGGAACTATTATTCGTTAATCGTAGGAATGTTTGGATTCTCTTTAGCATTAGCTATTCCATTTACATTATTTGCGATGTTCCCAGGATGGTTAAATTCAATGCCAAAATCTGGAGGATGGTTAAATACAATCAAAGTTTCATTAGGATTTATTGAATTAGCTTTTGCCTTGAAATTTTTATCAAATGCTGATTTAGTTTGGCAAATGAACTGGCTACCAAGAGAAATTTTCTTAGCATTTTGGATTGCAATTTTTATCTTCTTAGGATTATATCTTTTAGGTAAATTTAGATTAGAATTAGATTCACCTGTACAAACAATTGGTGTTCCGAGAATGTTATTTGCATTGGTTTCAGTATCATTTGCGATTTACATGATTCCAGGTTTATGGGGAGGACCATTAAAATTATTAAGTGGTTTAACACCTCCAATGACATATTCTGAAGCGCCACGAGGTTTCCACGAAGGTGTAGGTGGTGGACAAGCGACAGCTAAATTTGATGATCCTAATATGGTTGCTGGACCTCATGGAATTCCTGCATTCAAAGATTTTGATCAGGCTGCAGCTTATGCAACGAAAGTTGGAAAACCAATGTTGTTAGATTTCACGGGACATGCATGTGCAAACTGTCGTAAAGTTGAAGAACGTGTTTGGAGTGATGAGCGTGTGAAGAAAATTTTGGCTGAAGATGTTATTTTAGTTTCTTTATATGTTGACGAAGCAAAAGAATTACCAGAAGATCAAAAAGTATTTTCGAAAGCATTAGATCGTAATTTGAAAACAGTAGGTAACAAATGGACTTCTTTCGAGATTGAACATTTCAATGCAAATGCACAACCTTATTATATTTTGGTTGACAAAGATTTGAATCGTTTCTCAAAACCTTTAGAAGCTGAACTTGATGTAGAAGTTTACTTAAAATGGTTACAAGATGGAATCGCGAAGTATAAAGCGAAATAATTATCTTTATATATAGAAATAAAAACTCCCGCAAATGCGGGAGTTTTTTGGTTTTAGAACTAATGAATCAAATTATTCTTTAATAACCTTTTTTGTATAGTTTGAAGTTTCATTTTTCAATGTAACAACATAAATACCTTTTGGTAACGATTTGAATTTTGAATTAACCGTTTTATTTAATTCATCTATATTTCCAATTGTATTTGTTATGACTTTTCCATTGATGTCAATCACACTTAAATTGTATTGTCCTTTTGAATTGTTAAGTGTAATCTTAATACTTGAGTCATTTTTGATTGGATTTGGAACAATATTAAAATCAGTTGATTTGATACTTTCGCTGGTAGATAAATTAGTTGGATAAACTAGTATTTTAGCACCATCGAAACCAATAGCATATACTTTTTTAGCTTCGGTAGGGAAATCTACAAACGTATTTTTAAGCGTAACATCTCCTGTACCTAAAACAGAAACAGAAATTAATTCGTCTTCTTCATTGTAAGTTTCGTAAGCAACAGCATTTGCCCATTTTGCAGTTTCAACAGTTAAAAACGTTCCGTTCGTATTTGTTACAATAGTAGCACCTTCACCTGTTTTCCCAGAAAGTTTTAATTTGTCTTTGTAAATATTTACATTAAATGAGTTTAGATAATGCATTACTGGAGAAACTGGTTTTGGATAATTTTTGGATTTGATATACGATTTTGCTTCATCAATCATTTCTTGCGTAACAATGATAGTAACTATTCCGTAATCATCAATTTCTTTAGTAACAGGAGTGAAGAATCCTATATTTGTAAAGAAGTCAGTTAAGTCCTCTTGTACAGCATCTACTAAATCTTTAGCGAAATTTAGATTATTTTGACCCATTGTTATTTTAGAAGAATCTCTATTTCTTGCTTGTTCAGCAGTATAAGCAAACCAATGTGCGTAATCAATACCAGTTGAAGGTGAAATAGTAGTGTTTTTTAACTCGTCTGACATATCATTATCAAAAGCTAAAGTTGGTGCACCTTTAGCAGCTCCAGCTAATTGATAATACAAACTTAATTGCCAAAATGGAACTAATTTTCTGAAATGAGGATCATCATCAATATCGTTAAAACTTTTTTTGTTGATTAATGTATGTTTGATAAATTCACCATATCTGTTTCCTGATACTTTAGGATAATTAGTAGCATCTCCTGTTTCTGATTCAACCCTTAGATAATTAATACTTCCATTTTGTTTAATTAGATTATAAGTAGCCCAAACTGAATAAATATTATTTGTAACTTCTGTAGTTCCAGTCCATTTTAAATCTGGTCTAATTTGGTTAACATGTCCCAATTCATGAGCTATACCCCAAACATCTAATCCTGTTGGAGAAGCTGAGTTTGCAGCACCCCAAGTTAAATCTAAATGTGCTCCAGTTCCGCCAGCAAACCAACCACCTTTATTCTCTGTGTAAACTAATTGTTTTGTGTTAAAGTCTTTATTGTATTTGAAGAATCCCATCAATTCTCTTTCAGATTTTGTAATAGCATCGTATTTGTCTATTAAGGCTTGAGGAGAATTAACATTATATAATTTTACAGGAGTTTTATCAATAATAAGGTGCGTGTAATATCCTACAATATCTACTTTAGAATAAACGTTATTTTCTACTATTTCTTTCCATTTTTCAGCTGTTGTAGAGTAGGTATTATAAACACCATTTACGATACCTGATACTACATTTAATTTTATATTTGGTAGATTATTAGAATCAGAATAATAAGAGATATATCCTAATCCATTATTTTTCATCTCAATGGCATTTATTCCATTTGTCAAAGGGTAGGAGATATCAGTTACATTTGCTTCATTTGCAGAATCTCTAACACGTAAATATACACTTTCACCAGAAGGAATACCACTTACAAACATAACGCTAGTTGTTTTTTCCGAAAAAACTATTCCAGTTGGATTTTCGTAAGCATTGTAATTTCCTATTTTGTATTCTTTATTGATAGAAGCTATTGTTTTATATGCTTTATGTTCGTTAACACGATCTATTTTTTTGTATTTATTATCTAATAAACATTGTGCTAAAGATTTAACAAATGGAGATGTAGTAATTCCATCAATTGTTTGTTGATTTACACCTGAATTTAATTCTGAGAATAAATCATCTTTAAATATAGTTGAATACTTTTTCTGATCAAACTTGTTTGAATTTTTTTGATAAAATTCCATCTCGGCAACACTTGCAAAATTTCCTTTGCCATCTAAAATTTCTAATTTGATAGAGGAAGGTTTTATTTGTGATGGAAAAGATATATTTCTTACATCGTTTGTTTGCGCAAAATCTTGTGTAGAAATTTCAATATAAGTAGGATCAGCTATAGTATTATAACTAACTTTTACTTTTCCTAATAAACCATTTACTCCACCATCATTTCTTGGATAATAGATCAGATAATCTAATGGTGTGTTTCCATCAAAAGCATAAATTAATGAAATAGGGAAAGTTTTGTCAGTAGAATTGTAGTTAGAATGATAAAGCGTATTGTAATCTCCATCAAATGATTGCTCGATGTTTTCCCCTGTTTGAAAACTTGATGCTGACGAACCTGCAACTAATGGAGAAACTTTCATATCCTTATAGTTTGAGAACTCATTTGTTTGTATTACACACTCCGAAGCTATTGGAGCAATTTGATCAGACGAGTAAAACTCAACTTCCGCAGCACTCGAGAAATTTCCTAAAGCAGCATTCACTTTTATTCTAATGACTGCTGGATTGATAATTTCTTTATCAAAATCAAATTTTTTAGATGTAGAATCTCCAGCCCATGTTATAGCACTAGTAGTCGCAGTTTTGAAATTTGTTGGATCATCTTTAGTTGAATATAAAATTTCAACATTTGTCCAAATCCCATTAGTACCAGTTTGCCTTGGAAAATAGGCAAGGGATTTTATAGATTTAACTTGATTATTGAAACTAAAATCTAATTGATCTGGAATACCAGTTTGATTCCATTTAGAATGATACATTGTCGTTAATATACCATCTGCGCTAAAAGTAGCTTCATTACCACTTTGTGCCTCTTGTTTAGAAGTAACACTAGAGACAGGCATTTTGTAATCCTGTGCAAAAGAATTTATACCAAGTAAAATCATACTTAGTAGGAAGTAATTTTTTTTCATAAATAATTTGTGTTAATTGATATTTTGTTGTTTAGACAAGTTAATTAATACATTTTATTTATAATTAGCTAAAAATCAATTTGTAAAAAAAATAAGGAAATATGAAGAAATAAAGAATCCCTTTCTTTAATAATACAATTAAGAAAGAGATTCTAACTATTAAAGACATAATAAATGAAAAGATTTTTACTGCTTTTTGATAATTGTATTGTTATTTCCCTCAATTATTTGAGGTAATTTACCATTTTTAGATAAAGCTTTACGATAATATAATGTATTTCCTTCGCCAGCTAATTCAGCAGAAGTTAATCCATTAACAGATATTGTATTATTTGTTCCCATGATCTCAACTTTGGTACAATCTCCTTTCAAATTGATCACATGTCCACTCCCACCAACTTCTACTTTTTGTCCCTTACAATCTAACGTTAGTTTTTTATTATTTCCATCAATTTCTATCTGCGCAAAAGAAAGGTGACTAATAAATAACATCGTAACAGCACATAATAATTTATTCATTTTCATTGTGATTTATTTTTTGGTTACTTTTTAGAAATCAAGAATCGTGCACTTTCAATTAATAAAATCTAACTTTACAAAAATTTAACAGAATGACTTTAGTTGAGCTAAAACAATTGTTTTTAGATAAATTGCAATTACTATATGATAAAGAAGAAGCTTCTCATATTTTCATGATTTATGTAGAAGATAAGTTGAATCTTGATTTATCTAGCCAAGTTGAAATTGAATTAACGACTGAAATTTTATCAGATTTAGAGCAATTAAAAAAAGGTCAACCGATACAGCATATTACTGGAAAAGCTTTTTTCTATAATGATTTCTTTTTTGTGAATGAGAATACATTAATTCCTCGTCCTGAAACGGAAGAATTGGTCGAATTAATTAGAAATGATTATGTACAAAATCAAGATATTTCTATGATTGATTTAGGGACAGGAACAGGATGTATTCCTATTTCGTTGGCAAAATTATTTCCAAATGCAAAAGTTTCTGCGTTAGATATTTCTGAAAAAGCGTTGGAAATAGCGCAATTAAATGCTGAAACTTTAAAAGTTAATATAAATTTTTATCATAATAATTTACTGGAGGACATTCAATTAAACCAGAAATTTGATGTAATTATTTCAAATCCACCTTATATCCGAAATCTTGAAAAAGAAGAAATGCATCAAAATGTTTTAAATTTTGAACCTCATTTGGCGCTTTTTGTTGAAAATGATGATGCTTTAATTTTTTATGAAAGAGTAATAGGTTTTGCTAAAAATCATTTGAAAGAGAATGGAAAAATTTATTGCGAAATCAATCAATATTTGGGAGAAGAAACAAAACAATTATTCCAAAAGTTTTATCAAAATGTAATCATTCACAAAGATATTTCTGGAAATGATCGTATGTTAAGTGCTTCTAATCAATAATTATTTATAAAAATCTTGTTTTATTTTCTGAAAAGATTTAATTTTAATTCAATAATCGTTCGCAATTTGGTATTAAAATTGTTAGAATTGATTCTTATTATTAAAACAATTAAATAAACAACTATGAAAAAATTATTTGTATTAGTGGCAGTTGCTTCATTATCATTTGCTACTTCTTGTAAACAAGAAACTTCAAAAACAACTGAAACTAATGTAACTGTAGATTCATTAGCGAACGACTCTACGGCTGTTATCAAAGAAACGACAACTACAACAACTACATTATCAGAAACTGATGCAAAAGCGAAAGTAGATGAAGCAAAGAAAGCTTTAGATGAAGCAAAAGCGAAAGGTGATAAAGCTGCAACAGAGGCTGCGCAAAAAGCTTATGACGATGCTAATAAAGCGTGGATTGATGCAAAAGCTGCTGTAAATAATGCTGCTCAAGATGTAAAAGATGGAGTGAATAATGCAGTAGACAAAGTAGATGCAAAAGCTAATCAAGCAAAAGAAGATATTAATACAGCTGCAAAAGACGCAAAAGCTGATATTAATGCGGCTGCAAAAGATGTGAAAGCAGAAGCGAAAGAAGCTGGAGAAAAAGCAAAAGAAGGATATAACAATACGTTAGATAAATTAAAAGCGAAATAATTTCAAAATAATTATTGCTAACTTAGCCTTGAGAAATCTCAAGGCTATTTTTTATGTTAAATTTTAGAGAAGCAACAAAGACAGATGCGTTATCAATTGCAAAATTGATGATGTTAGCAATGGATAAAATCGTTTATGATTTTATCGGAAAAACAGATTATGAAGAAGGAGTTAACTTCTTGAAAAAATTAATTGAACAAGAAGAAAATCAATATAGTTATCAAAATACAGTTGTTGTAGAATATGATAAGCAATTTGCTGGAACAACAACTTTTTATGATGGCGGAAAATTAGAAGAACTTCGAAAACCTGTTTTAGAATTATTGAAAAATGATTATAACCAAATTATTCATCCGCAAGATGAAACACAAGCAGGTGAAATATATATTGATACCATTGCAGTTTCTGAAGATTTTAGAGGAAAAGGAATTGGTTCTAAAATATTGGATTATTTGATTGATGAAATAGGAAATAAGCAAGGCAAAACATTAGGTTTATTGGTTGACTTTACAAACCCGAATGCAAAGAAATTGTACGAAAGAAAAGGTTTTGAAGTGGTTGGAGAAAAAATGTTGATGAAGGAAAATCATGAACATATGCAATACAAACCAAAACAATAGATAATAAAAAAAGAGCTTTCAGAAAAGCTCTTTTTTTATTTCATTACCCCTAATTGAGTTAAGATTTTTTCTTCGTACGGATCGATTGTAAATTGTTCAAATTTCACAAAATCTTTTCCATCTTTTAAGTAACCTAATTGATAATTTTGACGAATAACAGCTTGATTTTCGAAACTTTCTAAAATTGGTAATTCAGAAATTGGACTTAAAATTTGTTCGTCTTTGGTAGAAATTAATCCAAAATGCATCAAATAATTCTCTTTTGATAAGAAATATGGAAAATAAGCTAATATGTCTGGACGCTCAATTTTTAGTGAAGTAGCTTCTCCAAAAGTGGCAAAATTTTGATCGACAGGTGTTAAATATTCGTATTGATAAGCTATAATCAGCTGATTATTTTTATCAATCATTCCCCATTTCCCATCTTTTTCAACTCCAGCTAAACCAGCTCTAAAATCTGTACAACCATCATATTCGAACGGGATCACAACTTGATTTAATAAATCAATAAAACCCCATTTTCCGTCTTTTTTTACAGCACAAATATTCTCAATAAAATCACTCGTTAAATCATATTCGAACGGAATCAAAATTTGGTTAGATTTTGTTATAATTCCCCACTTATTATCTTTTTGCGCGCTGTAGGCATTAACAGTTGTAAGTACAAGTTGTTGATATTCGAACGGAATAATCACATTTCCTTCTTTATCTATTAAACCAAATTGATTATCAATAGATATTGGTGCCAAATTATTGCGATCGAAAACAGTTAAATCTTCAAATGTCGTTGTTTCTTTGTGAACAAAATCGTCAAACTGGTCTGTATCTTTTGGTGATATTTTAGTCATAATTCTATAATTCGACGCAAAATTAATTAATCAAAAATTAATAGTTTGCATATAAATTTTAAAATATCCGATTTTAAACACTTTTTGTAAATAAAATTCTTATTTTTGTGAGAAAGCTTAAAATATAACCTATGAATATTTTTACTAAACTATTTTTAACCACAACTGTTATGGCGAGTAGTTTTGTTGCTGCTCAACAAGATAGTATAAACATTACTAATTTACCAACTACGATTAATAAAGATTATTCTTTTGAAGGAATATGGAAAATTTCTAACGACGGAAATACATCTAACTATAAAATTTCTGGAGGAAAATTGACAAATTATTCAAACAAAACAAGTCAGACTTTATTTCTTGATTTATATTTTGCTCCATCAAAAACATCTGTAGATTTATATAATTTACCGAATAAAATCAATACAAATGCACAATTAGGGAATTTAGAAGGTAACGGAACTAGTTTCAATAATGTGATTGTAACATTCAAAGGTTCTGATGTGCAAGCTTTATCGCAAGGAGATTATACACCAATTTTGTTATTGAAAGAAAAAGAATCTGGTTCTATTTTGAATTATAAAGTTTTGAGTAATAAAATTTCTTTAGAATCTAATAATATATTAATAGATAAAGTTGTAAAGAATGTAGAATTACCTCAGGTTACAAATGATAATACTTTAGCTTCTACAAAGAATATAGATGCTACTTTATCAGATATATACACACCTGTTGAGAGTTCTTTAGATATAGAAAATGCAAATAGAAAAGTAAAATTATCAGGCGTTTGGAAGTTAGAAATTGATTTTAATAATTTGATGGTTACCGTAGATGGAATCAACAATTCTATTCAAAATTTAGGATCAAAACCGACAAATAAGTTAAAGCTATTGGTTTATTTTTCAAAACAAAATATTTCGGATGCTAAAGAAATAGATGGTTTTGAATTATTAAACTTCGATATATTTCCGATTTCCGGAAATACTAAGGCAGAAAAGCTAACTTTTACTTCTAACATTACAAAACTAGTACCTGCTGGAGAATATTATCCAATTTTAGTTCTTACAGAGAAAAATGATGAAGGTAATTATATTATAAAATCTACACTAGGGTTAGGTGAAAAATATATTTGGAAATAAGATCTAATATATTATATAAAAATAAAAAAGCAACGATTATTTCGTTGCTTTTTTTGTTAAATACTGTTCAAACTTCAATCCTTTTATGTTGTAAGGATCAAATCCTTTGTATAAATCTTCTAATAATTGCATTACTTGAAAATAAGTAAATAATACTGAATATGAAGCTTGTTCTTGATAAACAGGGATTTCTACTAAAAATAAAAATCGATCATATTTCGAAATCTGAACAGTATTCCCATCTTGATTCATCAAACCAATATAACTTCCGTCATAATCAGGTAGGTTATGAAAAATCTCAATAGCTTGTGATAAACTACCTTCTAAAGGTAATTCAGTTTCGATTTGTAAGCCGTCAGCGTAATTTTCAAAGAATATTTTCACATTGCAAAAGTAAGAAATTTTAATCTATTTTAAGGAATTCCTTTTTTTTCGGGTTATAATTATTAAATTAGCATTCAAATTATGGAAAAAATGAGTTACGACATTATAGTTATTGGAAGTGGTCCTGGAGGATACGTTGCAGCAATTAGAGCAGCACAATTAGGTAAAAAAGTAGCAATCGTAGAAAAAGCTGAATTAGGAGGAATCTGTCTTAACTGGGGATGTATACCTACAAAAGCTTTATTAAAATCTGCTCAAGTATTCAAATACTTAAATCATGCAGAAGATTTTGGAATTAACTTACCTTCAGATATTTCATTCGAATTTGGAAATGTAGTTTCTCGTAGTAGAGGAGTGGCGGATCGTATGAGTAAAGGTGTTCAATTCTTAATGAAGAAGAACAAAATTGAAGTAATTCAAGGTGAAGCAAAAGTTTTACCAGGAAAAAAAGTAAAAGTTACTGCAGCAGATGGTTCTGTTAGCGAATTATCTTCAGAAAATATAATTATTGCAACTGGTGCACGTTCTCGTGAATTACCTGCATTACCGCAAGATGGTAAAAAAGTAATTGGTTATCGTGGTGCATTAGCAATGGAAAAACAACCAAAATCAATGATTGTTGTAGGTTCTGGTGCGATTGGAGTAGAGTTTGCTCATTTCTACAATACATTAGGAACAAAGGTGACAATTGTAGAGTTTTTACCACGCATTGTAAATGTTGAAGATGAAGATATTTCGAAACAATTACAACTATCTCTTAAAAAATCAGGAATCAATATCTTAACAAATGCAGAAGTTACAGGAGTTGATACAACTGGAGATTTAGTAAAAGCAACAATTAAAACTGCTAAAGGTGAAGAAATCATCGAAGCTGAAGTTGTTTTATCTGCTGTTGGTGTTGTTCCAAATACAGAAAATATCGGTCTTGAAGAAGTTGGTATTGCAACTGAAAGAGGTAAAATTGTTATCAATGATTTCTGTGAAACATCTGTAAAAGGATATTACGCGATTGGTGATGTTGTAAAAGGAGCAGATTTAGCACACTTAGCATCAGCTCAAGGTATTTTATGTGTTGAGCATATTGCTGGTGAAAAAGTAGAACCAATCGACTACGGAAATATCCCAGGTTGTACATATTGTTCACCAGAAATTGCATCTGTTGGGCTTACAGAAGCAAAAGCAAAAGAAGCAGGCTACGAAGTGAAAGTTGGTAAATTCCCATTCTCTGCAAATGGAAAAGCTGTTGCAAATGGAGCTGCTGATGGATTCGTAAAAGTTGTTTTTGATGCGAAATATGGTGAATGGTTAGGATGTCATATGATTGGTGATGGAGTAACTGAAATGATTGCTGAGGCAGTTGTTGCACGTAAATTAGAAACGACTGCACATGAAATTATGAAATCAGTACACGCTCACCCAACAATGGCAGAAGCTATTATGGAAGCGGTAGAAGATGCATATGGACATGCAATTCATATCTAAGAAATAAAATTAATATTTATAGTTGAAGCAGCCTTTTGGCTGCTTTTTTAGTTTTACCAAATCGTTAATTTTTTGCGTATTGTATATTGATTTAGTTTTTTAACTATCTTTATGATAATAATTTAAAAACAGATATAATATGAAAAAATTTTATTCTTTGGTAGCATTTGCTGCATTATCTACTTTATCGTTTGGACAAGTTGTGATTAGTCAAGTTTATGGTGGAGGAGGAAATTCGGGTGCAAAATATACGCATGACTTTATTGAGTTGTTTAATAGAGGCTCTCAAGCTGTTACATTAAAAGGTCATTCACTTCAATATGCTTCTGCTACAGGTACTGTTAGTGCAGCTAATACACAAGTATTAGCAGATATTACAATTCAGCCAGGTAAATATTATTTAATTCAACAAGCTAAAGGTAGTAGTGGTACAGATGCTTTGCCAACTCCTGATCAAGTTCCTACTACAGCTCTTGCATTAGGAGCCACAAACGGTAAAGTAGCACTTGTTTCTAATGTTGATCCAATAACTGATATAACAGATAAAGATATCGTTGATTTTGTAGGTTTTGGAACGTCTAATGAATATGAAGGATCTGGTCCTACTGCGGCTTTATCTAATACTGATTCTGCTCAAAGAAAGTTAAAAGGATGTCAAGATACAAATGATAATAAAAATGATTTTGACGTAGCTGCTGCTGCTCCTAGAAATGGACAGACGGCTGCAAATGTTTGTACAAATTTGAGTACAGATAATTTAACATTAACTAAAGCAGTTTCTAATACATTATGGACAAATACAGCTTCTTTTAATGTAAAAGATAAAACAATTGTAGAAGTTTACAATATTAACGGACAATTGGTAAAATCTTTCGAAGTTAAAGGTGTTCAAAATGTAGACGTTTCTTCATTAGTTAAAGGAACTTATGTAGTTAAAACAACTTCTAACGGAAAATCTTCTACTCAAAAAGTAGTAAAAAAATAAGAAAGAATATATTCTTAATTTAGCAAGAAAGCGATTCAGTTTACTGAATCGCTTTTATTTATTCTTTTAATTTCTGAATCTTAAAACCTGCATCTGTCACGGCTTCCACAACCTCTTCTTCATCTTCGGTTGTTGTCACAGTCAGTACTTTTCGTTCATCAGAAGTATCAACTTTCCAATTGTCTTCACCTACAGCTTCATCCAAAAAAGGTTTTACAGATTTGATACAGCTTTCACAATTTATATTTGTTTTGAATTTCAATTCGCTCATAACTTTACAATTTAGACTCAAATTTATAAAGATTTCATAAGATTAAAAAAACGTTTAAGTAATATTTGATTTCGAAATTTAAATAAAAATCAATGAAGCGTAATCTTGATGTTGTTGTTATTTCGGATGTGCATTTAGGAACTTTTGGTTGCAAAGCACAAGAATTGTTGGCTTACTTACAGTCAATCAATCCAAAAAAAATTATTCTCAATGGTGATATTGTGGATATTTGGAATTTCAAGAAAAGTTATTTTCCAGAAACGCATCTTCAAATCATTAGTTATTTATTGAATTTATCTGAACAAGGAATTCCAATCGTTTATATCACTGGAAATCATGATGAATTGTTGCGTAAATTTACGACAATGCGTTTTGGGAATATTCTTTTAACGGATAAATATATGTTGAAACAGAATGATAAAGTCGCATGGATTTTTCATGGAGATGTGTTTGATGCCTCTATTCAACATTCGAAATGGATTGCTAAATTAGGAGGTTGGGGTTATGATAAATTAATTCAGTTGAATTATTTTATCAATAAATGTTTAGAGTTTTTTGGAAGGGAACGTTATTCACTGTCTCAAAAGATTAAAAACTCAGTTAAAAAAGCGGTGAAGCATATCAATGATTTTGAACAAACTGCTGCCGAATTAGCGATCGAAAATGAATATGATTACGTGGTTTGTGGACATATTCATCAGCCACAATTGCGAAAAGTAAAAACGGATAAAGGAACTTGTGTGTATATGAATTCGGGAGATTGGATTGAGAATTTATCGGCTTTAGAATGTGTAGACGGAAATTGGTCAGTGTTTTATTTTGAAGAACACAAACATACTTTGATGCAAAATTTAGAAGAAATCGAGTTCAATTATTCATTGGATGAATTGATTGTTTCAATTCTCAATAAGAAGTAAATGAAAATTTTATATGCTTTACAAGGAACGGGAAATGGACACTTGGCTCGTGCTCAAAAAATGTTACCAATCCTCGAAGAATACGGAGATTTGGATGTTTTTGTAAGTGGCTCTAATTCACAATTACAACTCGAGAATTTTCAATTTAAACATCATAAAGGATTGTCATTATTTTATAATCAGATGGGAAAAGTTTCATATAAACGAATTTTTAAGGAGAATAGTTTTAAATCTTTTTGGAATGAAGTGAATCATTTTCCAATTGAAAAATATGACTTGATTATTAATGATTTTGAACCAATTACGGCACATTCAGCAAGAAAGAAAAAGATAAATATTGTTGGATTGAGTCATCAAGCTTCGCTTTTATTTGATGAAACGCCAAAAGTGAAAAATAAAACAGGTGAAACGATTTTGAAATATTACGCACCAACTTCTAAGCATTACGGTTTTCATTTCGAAGAATATAATGATGCTATTTTTTTGCCAATCATTCGAGATAAAATTAGAGCATTGCACCCAAAACAAAAAGATTATTATTTGGTGTATTTACCAAGTTTTCATCCAACTGAAATTATGGAGAAATTATCATTCATTAAAGATTCAAAATGGAAAGTTTTTTCACCTTTTGTGAAAGATGTTACGCGTCAATTTAATGTTGAAATTTATCCAATTGATGAACGTCTTTTTACTAGAACTTTAGAAAATTGCAAAGGAGTTTTATGCGGTGCTGGTTTCGAATTGCCAGCTGAAAGTATTTATCTTCAAAAGAAGCTTTTTGTGATTCCGATCAAAGGTCAATACGAACAATTGTGTAACTGCGAGGCTTTAAAAATGATTGGCGTTGATTATTCATATGATTTGAATGTCGAACAATTGCAACGTTGGGTGGATTCGAATAAAATTATTGAGAAAGATTTCCCAGATCAAACCGAAGAAATCATTCAAAAAGTAATATTAGAAGCGTCTCATTAATTATTTTTCCAGAAAGCAGGCGTAAATAAAATTAAGATTGTATAAAGTTCTAATCGACCTAAAACCATTAAAAAACAACATAATAATTTTGCACTATCCGTTAAAGAATTCATTGAGGTACCCGGACCAAATTCGCCAATTCCCGGACCTACGTTTCCTAAAGTGGAAGCAGTTAATGTTAAAGAGGCCAAAATATCTTGGAAACTCATTGTTATACCATAATTCAAAAGCGCAAACAAAATAGAACTCACAATCCACGTAAACATAAACATGACAAAGAATGCCATGACGTGGAAAACAATAGATTGATTCAGCGAACGATTATTGTAACGAACCGGAATAATTGCGTTTGGATGTAAAATACGTTTAAATTCGATCCAGCTATTTTTTAATAAAATGACGTGTCTGATAACTGTAATTCCTCCAGATGTAGAACCTGCCGAACCTCCGATGAAGAACAGGGAGAAGAAAATAAGTGTGGTTACGGTTAACCAACTTGTGTAATCTTCCATTGCCAAAGCGGTTGTAGATGCGATAGAAACGACGTGAAATAATGAGCTTCTGAATGAATGTTCGAAGTTGAACCACGAATAAGTTTCGACGGAATAACTAGGATAAATATTGAAAAATAATACGACAAAAACGATAAATGTAACGACAGCAAGTAAGCCAACCCACCAGCGAAACTCTTCATTTTTCCATACTTTTTTGAATTGTCCTTTAATCAATAAATAAATCAAGGCAAAGTTTGTTCCGCCCAAAAACATCATCACGATTAATACATATTGAATAAAAACATTGTTATTCCAATACATCAAACCTTCATTTTTAGTAGAAAAACCTGCGGTTGCAATCACACTCATCGAATGATTTGCAGCATCAAATAAATTCATTCCACCAAAATAAAGCAACATCGCAAAAAAAGCAGTTAATCCTAAATAAACTAACCAAAGGTTTTTCGCTGTTTCTGTAATTCGAGGGTGAATTTTATCCGTATAAATTCCAGGAGCTTCTGCCATAAAAAGCTGTCGACCACCAATTCCAAGAAACGGTAAAATCGCAATTGTCAAAACGATAATTCCCATACCACCAATCCAATTGGTTGTACTTCGCCAAAACAATATACTTTTTGGGAGACTTTCTACATCATCATAAATTGATGTTCCAGTAGCTGTATAACCAGAAACGGTTTCGTAAACAATGTTGACAAAACTAAAATTCTCATTGATAATATGATCGTTGGGTAAAAATATTAACGAGGTAACATAGGGCAAACAGCCCGAAAGAATCAAGAAAAGCCATCCGACACAAACCACAATATAACCTTCGCGTTTGTTGATGTGTTTTCTTCTGTCACGCGTAAAATACATCATTGCAGCTCCCGATAATCCTACTAAACTCCCCGAAACTAAAAAAGGGTAGAGTAGATGATCATTAAAATAAATGCTGACACATGTTGCAATAAACATAAAGAGCGCATTTAATAGTAATAAAACACCCGAAAGATTCAGGATTACTTTGATGTTAAGTGATTTCATTATTTAAAATATTTGGTCACTTTTGGAATTAAATTCGCTTGACTAAAAACAACAACATGATCTTTTGGTTCGATAATGAAATCTTTGGTTGGAATAAATCCATCATTTCTACGAACAATTCCAGCAATAATAGCACCTTCTTTAAATGGAAAATCGCTTACTTTTTTGAATGCGATTTCAGAATTTTCGTGAATACGGAATTCTAAAACTTCGGCATCTAAATCAGAAATTCCTGTTACATCCATTACAGAACCTTGTCGAATATAACGGAAAATACTATCTGCGGTTAAGAGTTTTTTATTGATAAAAGCGTTAATTCCAACTTCTTGACTAAGATGAATATAGTCGATATTTTCGACCAAAGCAATTGTTTTTTTAACACCTTTTGATTTTGCTAAAAGACATGACATAATATTCGTTTCCGAACTTCCTGTCACAGCAATAAAAGCATCCGAATCAGAAATACCTTCTTCCAATAACAATTCTCCATCTCGACCATCACCATTGATAATCAAAATGTTATTCAAATCATCAGCTAAATCAAAAGCTTTGTTTCGGTTGATTTCTAATAGCTTAACGTTGTGCTTGTTATCTTTTAAAAGTTTGGCAACTTTGACACCAATACTTCCACCTCCTAAAACAATTACATTTTTGAAATATTCTTGTTTCTTTCCAAGGATTTTATAAACTTCTAAAATTCCAGCTTTTTTGACAATAAAATAAACGTGGTCGTCAATTCTAAATTCAGTTTCAGCTTCAGGAATAATGGTTTGATATTCGCCACGTTCGTTGCTACGGATAATTGCAATTGGCATCAAAAGATTGTCTTCACCACCTTTTGTCGTCAAATACATGTCTTTGTACTGCTTGTCCAAAATTTTACAATCTGCATCCAAAACAGTTCCAACCATAAAAAGTTGACCATTTGCAAAGGGATGCATCGCATTGAAAGCAGATTGTTGAACAAGAGAATAAATCTCATCAGCCGCTAATTTTTCAGGGCTAATTAATGCATCAATTCCCATTCCTTGAACCCAAAATTGATTTTCTTTGTAAAGAAATTCAGGATTCGAAATGCGAGCTAATGTACGTTTTGCCCCTAAATCTTTTGCAATCGAAGCACTAGTAAGGTTTGTGTTTTGAAGATGAGTGACCGATATAAAAATATCTGTATCATCAATTCCAACTTCGCGCAAAGCCTTGAAAGAAGTGATATCACCACGATAAGCCATTACATCTAACGAGTTTTCGATCATCAACAATTTGTCCTTGTCCATGTCCATGATGACGATGTCATTCATTTCATTAGAAAGTAATTTAGCCAAATGAAAACCAACTTCTCCAGCGCCTCCGATTAATATTTTCATGAAAGAAATTTAGCGTAAAACTATTTTGACGTTTCTTTTTGCCCCATTAACATTAGGAACGATTTTAAGAATTCGTCTATATCACCGTTCATTACAGCATCCACATTACCTGTTTCAGTTCCTGTTCTGACGTCTTTTACCAATTTGTATGGATGCATCACATAATTACGAATTTGAGAACCCCATTCGATTTTCATCTTATTTGCTTCAATCTCATTACGTGCAGCCATTTTTTTCTCTAATTCAATCTTGTACAATTCAGATTTTAACATCTCCATTGCACGTTCGCGATTGGCTAACTGAGAACGTTCAACCTGACAAACAACCACAATTCCTGTAGGTTTGTGTGTTAACTGAACTTTCGTTTCAACCTTATTTACATTTTGTCCACCAGCTCCACCAGAACGAGACGTTTGCAATTCGATATCTGCAGGATTGATTTCAATCTCGATTGTATCATCCACAATTGGCGAAACATAAACCGAAACGAAACTTGTGTGACGCTTTGCATTACTATCAAAAGGCGAAATACGCACCAAACGATGCACACCATTTTCTCCTTTTAGATAACCGAAAGCAAATTCGCCATCCACTTCTAATGTTACCGTTTTTACACCTGCAACATCACCCGCTTGATAGTTTAATTCTTTTACTTTATATCCATGTTTTTCAGCCCACATCAAATACATACGCATCAACATAGAAGCCCAATCACAAGATTCTGTACCTCCAGCTCCCGCAGTAATTTGAAGAATTGCACCAAGATTATCTCCTTCTTCTGAAAGCATATTCTTGAATTCTATATCTTCTAAAAGCTTAGCAACAACAGTATATTGTTCCATTACTTCTTCGTCATTTACCTCGCCTTCGCGGTTAAATTCTACTAAAACTTCGACATCATTTACTGCATTTGCAATTGTTTGGTATTCATCGATCCATTTCTTTTTACCACGCAAACCTTTCATAAAAGCTTCGGCTTCTTTCGGGTTGTTCCAAAATTCAGGAGAAGCAGCGTGTTCTTCTTCATTTTGAACTTCGATTTCTTTTTGTTCGATTTCCAAATATTCGTGCAAATCTTGTGTACGTTTTTGGATGTCTTTTAGTAATTCGTTGTTAAACATAATTGCAAATGTATAAAAATAGGAGGTTAAGCATTAATCACTTTATCATCTTTTCCGTTCCAAGAAAGAATTTTATAAGTAAAACCTTCTTCTGTTTTAATTTCTTGGTCTTTTAGCATCAAAAAAGTATCGTCCCAATCGCCCTCATCATAACTAATTACCCAGAATAATTGGTTAAACAACAAACCTTCCAAAATATACAAAAGTTCCTCCACAGAATCTACTTCGTAAGTTGTAAAAGGAAAAGAAGATTTGATCCAAATCTTATCATCATCCGAAGTCTGAATATAAAGATCTCCAAAAGTTGATTTGTATTCATTCTCGATATGAAATTCTAATAATTCGGTATCTTTCTTGTGAAGCCCCGTGAAATCTGGAATTGCTTCAATAATTTGATTATATATTTTGATTGAAAAATCGTTCATCTTTCTGAAATTAGCTTGCAAAAATAAACGATATTATCTAATTCTGACGCGATATTTATGTTCAATAAATCGAAAAAAGTTAAATAATTTGTATTCAAAATCGTAACCATAATCAACAGAAGGATCCAAATCTATACTCACCGCATACAAATCTGGATTATATGTCATCGGTTGCATATGTCGTTGATTCCAAATCATTACATATTGGCGGTTTTTTTGTTCGTAATATTCTTTCGAATATGATTCTTTGGGTAATGCAGTTGTTTTTAAATAAATATCATATTGAGGATCAAATACTACAATATCATAATCACCATCTTCATTCGGTTCAAATTTTAATGAATTCTCATCTTTATTCGGAACTGAATTTTGTGTGGATTGATTGGTTGTACAAGCAAAAAATAGGAGAGAAACGCTGATAAATAAAAATAGCTTTTTCATAATCTTTAATTTAATTAAATTTACTAAAAAATAACGATATGTACACGATTTTGCATAATTCGCGTTGCGGTAAAAGTAGAGATGCGATTAAAATTTTAGAAGAATCTGGAAAAGATTTTGTAGTAAGAGAATATTTGAAAGAACCTTTGACGAAAGACGAATTGAAAGAAGTTTTGACTAAACTAAATCTAAAACCACTTGACATTGTGCGTACAAATGAAGAAGATTGGAAAGCAAATTTTAAAGGAAAAGATCTTTCTGATGATGAAGTTTTGAATGCTTTGGTTGAATATCCAAAATTGATTCAACGTCCTATTGTAACAGATGAAAAAAGTGGAGTAATAGGTCGTCCAAAAGAATTAGTAGAAGATTTTATTAAGTAAAATTGGTTTGATAATTGTTAGTATGTCTAAAACTAAATATAAAAAGCTATGAAAATTTTAGACGCATTAACAAAAAATCAAACCGAGAAAGGAACTAAAATAAGTCTTTTAACAACTGCTGCTACAACAGGTGTGACTGTAGCTAAATTTTTAGGAAAACGTTCTATTTATGGAATAATTGGAGGAATCGCTGTGACGTTAGCTGCAGATTATATTCGAAAAAAATACGAGAAGAAAGTTGAAGCAGAGAATGAAACTATTTAAGATAAATAAAAAACCACTTCTAATGAAGTGGTTTTTTTATATTTAATTTTTTGCGTTATTGCGACGTTTTTTCTTTAAACGATTCGTTTGAACTAATTGTTTATGTTTTGGATCTTTTAATTTATCCACTAAAACTTGTAAATGATTTTCTTCTTTTTTTGCCTTTTTAGCCATTTTTCTTGGTTTTAAATTTGATTTAAATTAATCATTATTCCTCAAGTAGTCAAACTTATTTGTTTAATTATAAAATATTTAACGTTTATTTTTTAGGTTTATCACTCATGTAGAACGTGATTTTTCCGCCATTTACAATATCAAAATGATTCAAATTAAAAGATGAATAAGTTTTTCCATTCAACTCAATTTTCTGGATGTAAACATTCTTCTTCGATTGATTTTTAACGTCAATTTCAAATTGTTTTCCATTTTCCAAATTCAATATAGCATGATCTACTAAAGGACTTCCAATTCCGTAATCAGTCGATCCTTGTTGAACCGGATAAAAACCTAATGCACTAAAAATATACCAAGCACTCATTTGTCCCGTATCATCATTTCCGCCCAAACCATCTGGTGTTGGCTTGTATTGCATATCCAAAATCATTCTGATTTTTTCTTGTGTTTTCCACGCTTGTCCAGCCCAATTATACAAATACGCAACATGGTGTGCCGGCTCATTTCCATGAACATAACCACCAATTATACCTTCACGCGTAATGTCTTCTGTATCCGCAAAATATTCGTCAGGTAAATGCATCGTAAATAATTCGTCCAATTTCGCTCCAAACTTCTTTTTTCCGCCCATAGCTTCAATTAGTCCATTTGGATTTTGAGGAACGAAAAAGCTGAAATTCCACGAATTTCCTTCAATAAAACCTTGTCCATGTGTATTCAACGGATCAAATTCTTTTTTGAAACTTCCATCTGTTAATCGAGGACGCATAAATCCAACCGAAGCATCGTAATTGTTTTTCCAATTCTCAGAACGCTTCATAAATGTTTCATAGACATCCATTCGATTCAATTTTTTAGCAGCTTGAGCAATCGACCAATCATCGAAAGCATATTCTAACGTATTCGAGATTGAAGTTCCATTTTTCTCGGCTGGAATATAACCTTTGTCGATATAATCGCCAATTCCTTCATAATCACGCTTATTTGCTGTGACAATACACGCATCCAAAGCAGCATTTGCATCTCCATTATAAATTCCTTTTACAATTGCATCTGCGATTACTGTAACCGAATGATAACCGCTCATACACCAGTTTTCGTTGGCGTAATGCGACCAAATTGGCAACATTTTGATTGGATTTTGCTCATAATGTTTCATCATCGATTTTACCATATCATTGTTGCGTTTTGGCTGAATGATATTGAACAACGGATGCAGTGCACGATAGGTATCCCAAAGCGAAAAAGTGGTGTAATTTGTAAAATCTTTGGCTTGATGAATTTCTTGATCCAAACCTTTGTATTGCCCATTCACATCCATATAAGTTGTTGGATTGATGAAGGTGTGATACATCGCTGTGTAGAAATTTATTTTATCATTTTCTGACGCTTTGATCTGAATTCGATTCAATTCTTTGTTCCAATTTTTCTTTGCTTCATTGCGCACTTGTTCAAAATTCCAATGTGGAATTTCTGTTGTCAAATTTTCTAACGCATTAGTTTGACTAACTGGAGAAATTGCAAATTTTATTTTTACTTTTTCATCTTTTTCTGTATCAAAGTCAAAATACATTTTGATCTTTTTTCCTTCAATTAAAGGAAAATTCTGCGTTTCGTTCCATTTTCTCCAAAAACCTTTGTAATCAACTTGACCATCTTCATTTTTCTGACCATAATTTTTGAATGGTTTCGAAAAAGTCATCGCAAAATAAACCGTTCTATTTCTTGCCCAACCACGTGTTTGTCGATAACCTGTAATCAACGTATCATTCACCACGTGAACATATGTCCATGTATTTTTGTCATCGTAATTATAAATTCCAGCATTCAAATCCAAAATAATATGTGAATCAATCGATTTTGGAAATGTATATTGATGAAAACCAACTCGAGTAGAAGCGGTCATTTCTGCCCAAATATTGTAATCATCCAATTTCACTTTGTAATATCCCGCTTCGGCAGTTTCGTTTTGATGCGAAAATCGAGAACGATAACCACTCTCAGGATTTTGAGCAGTTCCGGGATTCAGTTTTAATTTTCCAACGGTTGGCATAATCAAAAAATCGCCCAAATCAGAATGTCCTGTTCCATTGAAATGTGTATGACTAAATCCTGTTATTGTTTTATCTTCAAAACGATAACCCGCACAATAATCATAAACTTTTGGATTGTATTTGTGATTGACAGCATAAGGAATAGAATCCGTTTCAGGACTTAATTGTACAGCGCCAAAAGGAACAGTTGCGCCAGGGAAAGTGTGCCCCATTTTTTCTGTTCCAATCATAGGATTGACGTATTTCACTAAATTCTGTTGCTGCGCAAAAGCAAGAGTATTGAATGAAAGTAGAGCGATTACTAATTTTGTTTGCATCGATTTTTAAGTATTAATTTGAATAAAGTTAAAGAAATCGAGCATAAAAAAAGGAAAGCTTTTCAACTTTCCTTTCAAAATCATTATTTTTATAAAACCATTTCCGGAATTTCTCCTTCAATAATTAATTTTCCTTCTGTTGCATTTTTGATGTCTTCCACAGAAATTCCAGGTGCTCGCTCCAATAATTTGAAACCACCTTCTGGTAAAATTTCTAAAACAGCCAATTCTGTTACGATTTTTTTGACACATTTTATTCCTGTTAAAGGAAGTGTACATTCTTTTAGAAGTTTAGATTCTCCTGCTTTGTTCACATGTTGCATTGCTACAATAATATTATCAGCCGAAGCAACCAAATCCATTGCGCCGCCCATTCCTTTCACCATTTTTCCAGGAATTTTCCAGTTGGCAATATCACCATTTTCCGAAACTTCCATTGCACCAAGAATTGTTAAATTGATTTTTCGTGCGCGAATCATTCCAAAACTCATCGCCGAATCAAAGAAAACTGAACCAGGTAAAGTTGTAATCGTTTGTTTACCTGCATTGATAAAATCAGGGTTTTCTTCACCTTCGATAGGGAAAGGTCCCATTCCTAACAATCCGTTCTCTGATTGTAAAACAACATTTACATTTTCGGGAATATAATTGGCAACCAACGTCGGAATTCCAATCCCTAAATTCACATAAAATCCGTCTTGTACTTCTTTTGCAATACGTTTTGCAATTCCATTTTTATCTAACATTTTTTCTTATGATTTAGGTTGAACAGTTCTATTTTCGATTCGTTTCTCGTATTTCGCACCTTGAATAATTCGATTTACATAAACACCAGGCGTATGAATTTGATTTGGATCTAATTCTCCAATTTCTACCAATTCTTCCACTTCGGCAATTGTAATTTTTCCGCACATAGCAGCTGGATGATTGAAATTTGCTGTTGCACCGCGGAAAACTAAATTCCCTGCAGTATCACCTTTCCACGCTTTTACAATTGCAAAATCAGGCTCGAAAGCATATTCTAACAAATATTCTTTTTCGATTCCGTGAAACGTAAATTTTCTGATTTCTTTACCTTCAGCAACTTCAGTTCCAACTCCAGCAGGTGTAAAAATTGCAGGCATTCCATAACCAGCAGCCATCAAACGAGTAGCTAAAGTTCCTTGCGGAATCAATTCAACTTCTAATTCACCCGAAAGCATTTGACGTTCAAATTCTGCATTTTCTCCAACATAAGAAGAAATCATTTTTTTGATTTGTCGTCCTTGTAATAATAATCCCAAACCAAAATCATCAACACCAGCATTATTACTGATACACGTAAGATTATTGATTTTTTTGTCCACTAAACCTTGAATAAGATTTTCGGGAATTCCAGAAAGTCCAAAGCCTCCAACAGCCAGCGTCATTCCGCTTTCGACACCTTGCAGTGCTTCTTCGATGCTGTTTACTTTTTTGTTTATCATTTTTGTTGTGTTTGATCGTATAAATTCTATTGCTAAAGATAAATAAAATCGAATCATAATTCAATTAACCTACAAAAATCTTGGGTTAACCTCTAAAATTTAGTCGAATTAACATGATAAATTACATTTGTTTCAAGATAATATGAAGTATGATAAAGTTGTGTAAAGCCGAGAATCGAAATTTATTTGAGAATAAATATATCAGAATTAATGCATTAAATGATGATAATTCTATTTCTGATTTTGCTTTTATTGATGATGTTGCTGTGAACGGTCAAGGTACTTATCAAAAAGTAATTAAAGAAAGTGGTTATTTGATTTTGTTGCCTTTGTTGAACAATATTCGCTTGAATATGAATGGTTTTAATTGGAAAATTGAAGTAAATCAATCGTTTATTTATTATTTAGAAAAAGGAACCATTATCGATATCGAAGGTGAGTACAGCAACGATTATTCGTATTTCTATTCGTTGTTTTTGGTAAAAGAAAAACAGCAAATTGCTAAAATGATTGTTCCAATTGATTTTGAACGAGAAAATAGATTAGAGAAAATTATTCGCCATGATTTGTTTAATGTCTTTTTAGGAAAATTTGATTTGAGAAGAGAATCAGAAATACCAATGAAAAAAGTTGAAAGAAGTTGGTTAGTTATTTCTTTAACAGGGATTTTTGAGATTCATAATCGTTTAATTGAATCGAGAGATTTATTGGAGATTAAGTCAGATGAACACGTCGAATTTGAATCGTTGAGCGAAAATTCTTTGTTAATGGTAATTGATTACTAATGCTAAAAATACATAACAAAATGGAAAGAAAAGATTTTATCAAAAATAGTTTGGGTTTATTGGGCGCAAGTTTAATTGTTCCGAAAGTTATATCGTCTTGTTCGAGCGATGATGCAATAAATGATGTTTCGACTTCAACAACAGAAGGTGGAACAAATCAATCGTGTACCGTTTGGCCAACCGAAACAGAAGGCCCTTTTCCGACAAAAACTCCGTCGAGTTATATGAGAAGTGATGTAAAAGGCGACCGAACGGGTGTTGATGCGACGATAGAGATTGTGGTACAAAATGCGAGTAACAATTGTTCTGCTGTAGAAGGAATTATCGTTGATATTTGGCATTGCGACAAAGATGGAAATTATTCTCAATATGGAGGAACGCAAATGCAACAAACCAATTATCAATCCTATAATTTCTTGAGAGGTAGACAAATCACCGATTCTGAAGGGAAAGTAAAATTTACAAGTATTTTCCCAGGATGGTATTCAGGTCGTGCAACGCATATTCATGTACACATTTACAACGCAAATGGTGTTTCGATAAAAGTGACGCAAATTGCTTTTCCAGAAGGTACAAGTAGTGCAGTTGCAACGGTAAATTCGGCTTCGTCTTATGGTTATACAAAAGGCTTGACGGGTTATACATATAATGCAAAGGATAATGTTTTTAGTGATGATAAAGAAGGGTTGCAAATAGCAACTGTTTCAGGAAGTTTGAGTGCTGGATACACCATTTCATCCAATATTAAAGTTTCAATTTAAAAGAAAATGGAAAGAAAAGATTTTATAAAAAATAGTTTAGGATTATTAGGAGCAAGTTTAATTGTTCCAAAAGTGTTGATGAGTTGCAAAGACTCTAATGTTGTAAATGATTGTGAAGTATGGGCCTCTGAAACAGAAGGTCCATTTCCTACAAAAAAGCCAGAAGATTTTTTATCTAAAAATATAAAAGGCGATCGAACAGGAGTAGAGGCGACAATCAAAATTAATGTAACCAATGTTGATTATAGCTGCCAACCATTAATAGGCTCGATTGTTGATATTTGGCATTGTGATAAAGATGGAAATTATTCGCAATATGGCGGAATGCGTATGCAACCAACCGACTATAAATCGTATAAATTTTTGAGAGGTAGACAAGTAACCGATGAAAATGGAAATGTTGAATTCAATTCTATTTTTCCTGGTTGGTACGAAAGCCGCGCAACGCATATCCATGTTCATATTTACGATCAAAAAGGAAAATCATTAAAAGTGACTCAAATTGCTTTTCCAGAAGGTGAAAATTCTGTTGTAGAAATTGTAAATTCAGCCAAAGAATATGGTTATACAAAAGGTTTGAATGGTTATACGTACAATGAGAATGACAATGTTTTTTCGGATGATACAGAGGGAAATCAATTGGCAAAAGTGAACGGAAGTTTAGAAAAAGGCTATACAATTGAAGCAAATATTGTAATTTCTACAGAGAATATAGAGGAAGCAAAAGAGCCGATGGGCGGAGGGCCAGGAATGCCACCACCTCCAGATGGAATGCCTCCTTTTGATAGAAAACCAAAAGATGAAAACAATTAAAAAAGTTCAGTTTGCTTATCGTTTAGTGATTGATGCTTCGACAACGTCAATTTGGGAGAAATATGTTTTTGATGCGACGTACAAAGAGTATTATTTGCAAGAGCAGCTTTTTCAGCAAGAAACGAATAAAGTAGAAACTTTTCGAGAATTGTTGCGCCAAAATAAAAAAGCAGCGCAACTGCATTATTTGGTAGGAATGGCGGCTATTCCGTATATCGAACAATTGGAAGGAAATTTGTATCAAATCACAGATAATTTGAACAAAACCCACCTTAATTTTGTAGATTTCGAGTTGGATATTATAAATTCATCTAATCAAAATCATGCAAATCACAAGGTTGCGCTTACATTTTATACCAAACAATATTTCTATTTTGGAGAAGTGAACAATCATTATTTAATTTCTTTGGATGAAGAGTTAAATGAAAATATAAAAACGTTGATGATTCCAAATAGACAGCATTTTTCTATTGTTTCAATTGAATTAGAAGATGAATAAAGTAAAAATTACAAAGAGAGAAATCGTTATTTTCAGCATAGTTTCAATCATATTTCTGTTGATTCCTTTTATTGCTGCGCCAAATTTTTCGAGCGATCAATCCATTTTCAAAACTGGTTTTTTCAAGCGAATGCTTTTCGAAAATATCTTGTTGTTAGTGTTCTTTTTGGTGAATTATTTTGTGTTAATTCCAAAATTATATTTTCAGAAACGTTATTTTTTCTACATCATTATTCTTATCATTTTCTTTTTTGTGGTGTATAAATTTCCAGAATGGGCGTTTCATTTCAATAAAATGCCTCCTAAAAAGCCACCTTTTAATCGTTTTGAACCTCGAAAACCGCCTCGCGATTTTATGATGTGGAGTCCGAAAATTATTATGTTTTCGATGATGGCGATTGTTTCGCTTTTTATTCGTCAGAATAAACGTTTTCAGGAAATGAAAAATGAGAAACAATTGTCGGAAATTGCTTATTTAAGAGCACAAATTAATCCTCATTTTTTGTTCAATACGTTGAATAATATTTATGCTTTAACGCTTCAAAAATCTGATTCTGCTTCGGATGCGGTGATGAAATTATCTAAAATGATGCGATTTGTGGTATCGGATTCTTCCAAAGATTTTGTGCCGTTGCAACAAGATTTAGATTATATCAAGAATTATATTGAGTTGCAAAAATTAAGATTAACGAATAAAGAATCTATTATTTTTGAGGTTGAAGGAAATCCTGCGGATTTAAGAATTTCGCCATTAATTTTAATTAATTTTATCGAAAATGCATTCAAATATGGTGTGATTGATGAAGCCTCGGATCCTGTTATTATTTCGATAAAAGTTGAGCAACAAACATTATTTTTAAACGTTGAAAATACCATTTCGAAAGAGGTAAATCCTGAAACAGAAAAAAGTGAAATTGGTTTGAAAAACACGAAAAAGAGATTAGATTATTTTTATACAAATCATTATAAGTTAGCTATTCATAATGATTTATCTAAATTTATTGTTGAACTAAAAATTTTCTTGAATGATTAAAGTAATTGCGATAGATGACGAACCGTTGGCATTGATGGTAATCGAAAATTATTGTTCGAGAAATGAACATGTTGAGTTAGTAAAAACCTTCTCCAATTTGAAAGATGCGCAGAAATATATCAATCAATTCCCAATCGATTTGATGTTTTTGGATATTCAAATTTCGCGTACAAATGGAATGGAATTTTACAAAAATATGGAGAAGAAAATTCCCGTTATCTTTACCACAGCTTTTGCGGAATATGCGGTTGATGGTTTCAATGTTGCGGCGATAGATTATTTGTTGAAGCCGATAGATTACGATAGATTTGAGGAAGCGGTGAATAAAGCGGTGCTGATTTTGGTGGATAAAAAACTGAATGAAGACAAAGAGTTTTTGACGATTCGAGCTGATTACAAATTGAATAAAATCGCTTACGACGAAATTGATTTTATCGAAGGTTTGGACGATTATGTTAAAATTCACCTCGAAAACGGCAAACGAATTACAGCTCGAATATCGATGAAATCTATTTTAGAAAAACTGCCTGATCAACTTTTTGTGCGTGTTCATCGATCTTATATCGTTTCGATAAAAAAAGTGAAATCAATTCAAAATAAAGTCTTATATTTGAAAGAAGAAGAAATTCCGATTGGCGAAACGTACAAAAATGTCATTCTAGAATTTTTCAAAGTTTAAAGATTAGAGGAAATGGGGAAAAAAGTGATTAGTCGATTTATCGTAAACATTTTTTTTTCCAATTTTTTTTTAATTCTACTTTCTATTGCGCTCAATATCGAGACGAATATCAAAATTGGTTTACCATTTAATTCGATTGCGTATTATGCTTTTATTAGCACCATTACTGTATTGTTTTATTTGTATGCTTACAGAATTCCGAAATATTTAAAATCTTCCAATAATCCAAGAACTCAGTTCTACATTACGCATCGTAAATTTGTTCATTTTTACACTTGTATTTTAGCTGTAATCGCATTAATTTCTGGAATTATTTTAGCGATAAATTGTTTACCGAATTACGAAATATTAACTTGGAAATGGTTGGCTGTTTTATTTTTTACGACAGTTTTATCCTTTGGTTATTATGATTTAAAATTAGGCATTTCGTTACGTAAAACAATGTTACTAAAACCGTTTTTAATTGGTTGGACTTGGGCGATTACAACCGTTTTTTTACCTGTTTTATTTTTGATGTTGAAGAATGAAACGCATTACATCATTGATGCAAAATTCTATTTTCTATTTTCTCAAACCTTCATGTATTGTGTTGTGAATGCGATTTTGTTTGATTTGAAAGATTATGAAGATGATAGCAACCGAAATTTAAAAACCTTTGTTGTAAAATATGGTTATCATTTTACGTTAAACCGCATTATTTTGCCCTTAATATTTTTAGGATTTTTGAGCTTTGTAATCTTCGGAATATGGTATGGATTACCGCTTCACCGCATTTTGTTTATGTTAATTCCGATTGTTTGTTTGGCTATTTTTGCCTTTAAACTCAATCGTCCAAAAGCCATTTTATATTATTTAATTGCGATCGATGGAATGATTTTATTGAAAGCAATTTGTGGAATTTTAAGCGTAATTTTATTCGAATAATGAACTATAATTTTATCGCGCCATATTATCATTCGTTAAGCCAGTTGATTTTTTTGAATCGTCAACATCAAGCTCATTTTGTCATTTTGAAACATTTGAAAGAGAATGATAAAATCTTGTGGGTTGGAGGAGGAGCTGGAAAATTTATCGCTGAAATAGAAAAATTAAATCTAAAATTGGAAATAGATTATGTTGATTTTTCTTCGAGAATGATTGATTTAGCCCAAAAAGAAAAAACGTCAAATTTAAATATCAATTTTATTGTTGCTGATATTTTTGATTTCGAAACGGATAAAAAATATGATGTAGTGATGACAACATTTTTGTTCGATCATTTTAATCAACCTAAAGCAGAAGAATTATTTAACCAATTAAATTCGTATTTGAAAGTAGGAGGATTGTGGTTTTATGTTGATTTTGTACAAAATCAGAAAGGTTGGCAAAAAAGTGTGACGAATGTAATGTTAAGCTTTTTTAGAATTGTTATTGGTTTGGATATTTCTCAGTTACCTAAAATGAAACAAAGTTTTCTGTCGTATTATGAAATCGTCGAACATAAACTCCTTTTCAAAAAGTATATAGAAAGTATCGTTTATCAGAAGAAATAAAAAAAGCGATTCAATTTATTGAATCGCTTTCATTTTACATATAATCGGTGTCTAATTTACCTTTTTTGAACTGAATGATATTCAGTTTATTCATTGCCCAAATGCATGGATACATAGGATCGAATTCCCATTTCTTAACCGCGAAATTAGGACGTCCACCAAATTTATGATGATTGTTATGCAAACATTCTCCCCACATTAACCAGTCAATCGGCATCAAGTTTGTCGAAGTATCCCCAACATCGTAATTACGGTAACCTAATTTGTGTGAAAACCAGTTGATGATTACACCATGTAGTGGACTCATTAAAACTTGCATTGGAATGAATACAAAATACGTCCAAAGTGGTGCATCAACAGCAACATAAATTAATATGTAAATGATTACCCAAGCTAAACGTACAGCATTATTTCCAGCAAATCTATCCCAAGAACGCCAAGAAGGAACACCTTTTTTGAATTTTTCTAAAACTTGTGTTTTATCGTGGTCAATTTCGTTGTAAACAATACGTGTTCTCCACATCATCGCAAAGAAATTTGGATCATATTGTGGCGAATGTGGATCCTTTTCTGTGTCTGCATACGCGTGATGATGTCTGTGCATAACCCCGTATGTGTAGGGACTTAGATAAGATGAACCTTGAAAAATCCACGCTAAAACGTGAAAGATTTTTTCCCAAGCTCTTGACATCGTAAACATTGCATGTGATGCATATCGGTGATGAAAAAAAGTTTGGAAAAATAAAGAAGCATACCAATGTATAACAAAGATAATGATTACTGCTGTCATTACTAATTTTAAATTTTTACAAATATAATCGTTAGGATTGTGAATTCCACTAATTAAAATCATAGAACTCATAAAATTATTGATTATTTATAATGAAAAAATTTAATTATAATCCGCTCTAATCAACTAAATTATCCATTTAGTATTAGGTTTTTACATGTAATTATTTAATACTAAATACGTTGATTAAATAAATGTTAAAGTTATAAACCTAAATAAGCAATTATTTCTCTTGCGACTGCTGCACCAGCTCTATTTGCACCAATTGTAGAGGCAGATGGTCCATATCCCGTTAAATGTATTCTTGGGTCTTTCGCAACTTGCGTAGCTAATTTTCCACTCATTTCGATTCCGCCTTTCTCATTTTGTAAATGAAGCGGTTCGAGATGATCTAAACTATGTCGAAAACCAGTATTCCAGAAGATTACATTAGCATTTAATACCGTTCCATCGTTCCATTTTACACCCGTTTCTGTAATTTCATCAAACATCGGTTTTCGATCTAAAACATCAGTATGTAACAAACTTTCGATTGCTGGCGTGATAGGTAAACCCGTAACAGACACCACCGATTGAGTAGGCAAGCCTTCTCTCACGCGTTTATCTACCATTGCTACGGCTTCTCGTCCTAATTCTTCGGTGAATTTGTTATCTCTAAAATCGGGCGGTCTTCTTGTTACCCAAGTTGTTTCGGTAACATTTGAGATTTCGCCTAATAATTGAACGGCAGAGATTCCACCTCCCACAATAATCACATGTTGTCCAATAAATTCTTGGGCATTTTTATATTGATTGGTATGCAATTGCCTTCCTTCAAACTTTTCGATTCCAGGATAATGAGGAATATTAGGCGTTTTCCATGTTCCTGTTGCATTTACAATTCCTCTTGCACTAAATTGAACACCATTTGTTCTGATAAGAAATCGACCATTATTTTCTTCTACTTTATCAACGCGCAATGGTCTAATAATGGGAAAATCATATTCTTTTTCATACTTTTCGTAATAAGTAGGAACCGCTTTATTCGCTTGCAATTCCTTGTCTTGTATATGTACAGCTTCGGCAAAAGTCAAGCCTGGTAAATCATTAATTCCATTCACCGTGCTCAATGTCAACGAATCCCATCTATGTTGCCAAGCACCGCCAGCATGTGGTTCGTCATCTAAAATCACAAAACCTTTTCCAGGTTTTATTCCTCTTTTTTTGAGATGATAGGCCGCAGACAAACCAGCTTGTCCAGCTCCAATCACAACGATATCAACTTTGTAAAATATTTCTGAATGATTCATTATATAAAGCTAATCAAAACTATTTGTAAATTTATGTGAAGAAATGGTTTTATTTGGGTTTCTTCTGAATGCGATATGTAAATTGAGAGACCTTAAACCCCCAAAGTTTTAGGGTTTGAATTGCTTGTAAATGATTATCTTTTTCTTTTACAATTAATTGATCGGTAAACGAAGAAATAAATTGTGCCCAATAATTGTGTTTAGCATCATTCAATAAAAAGTAGAAACCAGCATCGCCAAATTGTTTTCCACTCGAATATAAAATCAATTCATTTTCAAGACTAACGCTTGGTTTCATAATTACCGTTGCATTGCCTTTTGGTAAAGGAAAAACAGCTTTGATACAGATTTTACCAGAAGGAAGTGTACAGGTTCCGTAAATTCCCGAATAAATCACTTTACCTGAAGTTTTGAATTTTCTCAACCAAATGGTGTAAATAGTTTTATTGTTTTGCGGATGATTTAGCGTAATAATTTCACTTACCAAATCTTCGGATTGCGCAATATTTTTTGTCGGAATATTTAATTGATTAATCCGTTGACTAAATAAACGGTTGACCAAATAACCAAAAAATGAAAAATAAGGATTCCATTTTACATTGAATTCTAAATCGTAATTTGCCGTAGTTTCATAAAAATCAATTACTTTTTTTGATAGATTTTCGAGTTGATAATCTATTAAATTTAATTCTTGAATAGAACTTAATAATCCTTTTGAAGTTGAATTTCGAGCGATAATTAAATTCTCTTTTTTCGCTAATTGATACATAAACTCTTCACCAATTCCGTTCAATTCACCGAAAGGAGCAATCAACCACGGATAATTAGTTGGATTAATTTTTCTTCCCCAAAGAATCACCCATTGTTGTGTAAACCAATCCTGAAATTTTTGCATTGTAAAATGCTAAATTCATCTATGCAAAATACTATTTTAAAAATGAAAAGGTAAAGTTGTTATTAAAAATTTTGAAATATAATGTTCTGTTTACTTAGCTGAGTTAGTTTTTATATTTTAATCATTACTTATAAAACAATTAGAAACTTCTAATCTAACTGAGAATAATTTGTACTCAGCTAAAGTACAAACGGGATACTTTATAAATAGAAAACGTATTCAACTTAAGACCTTATTTACTAATCATATAAAAATAATCTGTTATTTCCAATTTATAGTTAATAAAAAAGGTTTTGTGAATGAAAATTTATGATATTTCTATTTTATTCATCTGAAATTTTATTTAATCCAAAAAAAATGAAGATTATATAATTTATTACAACAATACTATAAAGAGATAATAATCATACTGACTTAAGTCATTAAAAAATGATTATGTTTTTAAGTGTCTGTAAACTAGTTTTTTATTTTGTTAATAAAGGATTGGGGTATCGATGCATTTCTTTTTTTTTATAAATGACTATTTAAATATTTATTATACTTTATAATTTTAAGCTGGTTTAGTCAATAAAAAATTTATGAAAAAAGTTTTACTTGCTATTGCATTTGCTGCACCTACAGTATTTGTTTTAGCTCAGGTAGGTATTGGTACTAATGATCCTAAAGCGACATTAGATGTTACAGCAGTTAATTCAACAGGAACTTTAGAAACTGTAGAAGGTGTTTTAATTCCAAGAGTTGATAGAGAGAGAGCACAATCGATGCTTAATGTAGATAAGTCTACAATGGTTTTTATTAATAATATTAGTACAGGTTCTCAGACAGGTACAGCTGTTAATATAAATGCAGAAGGTTTTTATTATTTTGATGGCCTTGTTTGGGTTAAATTATCTTCTGGAAATGGGAATTCAGGATTCTTTTACATGCCTTCTATTGTATTACCTACAGTCGTAACAGACAGTAGAGTAGTAGATACATCAAATTTGTCATATACTTATGATAATACAACGTCTATTTTTACAGTAAAGTTACACGATTTGTATCAACAACAATTTAAAACTCCGATTGCAACTAGTACGACAAGCAATGGCCTTCAAGAGATTGTTTTAAAAGCAGATCATTATGAATATTTTGTAACATATGCAGATAAGACTGTTTTTACAGATATAAAAGTAGATGATAATGGAATTCTTACATACAAAGTAACGCCTAATGCTATTATTAGAAATGGTTCTTTTATGAATATTGTGCTAAAGGTTAAGTAGTTAACAGGGATTAATGATTCGTTGAATCTTTAGAAATTACAATATGAAATTAAATATAAAAAAGAATCTTATAGGTTTACTTGCATTGTTTGCATTGCAACAAACTAATGCTCAAGTAATATTTAAAGAAGATTTTGGACAATCAAATACTCGTAAATCATCTCCTTATGTACCACAAGCTGGTAATGATTTAAATTTACAAGTTTCACCTTATACATGTACACCTTATTATAGAGCTGCAACATCATATTACGTCGATGCAACAAGACCAACTTGTAAGGATAATCCTGTTGGAACTCCTACAAGTGGTTATGGGTTAACTAATTATAATGGATGGCTAAAAAATGTTAGTGATGGTTATTATGTTATAGTCGCACCAGCTAATTTGAAAGATGTATTTGATAATGGTACAGCTGGAACTGGGAGCTGGTGGTTAAGTGTTTCGGATCATACAGCTAATACAAATGGAGCTGTAATGGTTGTTAATGCTGGTACGATAAGAAATCAGTATTATCGTAGAGCTGTTAAACTAAAGTCTGGAACTACATACAAATTATCTGTATGGGTAATGGGTAATGGTAGTAGTGTATTTGACCTTAAAATGGAGGCGCAAAATATTCTTACAGAACAGCTTCTAGGTAGTAATTTAACTGGGAATAATCAAAAGACTTTGAAATTAAGTGAAGCTAATAAATGGGAACAGTTATTTTGGACTTTTACTACACCAACTGATCAAAATTGTAATACAGATATCGCTGTTTCTTTGAGGAATAACTATACGACGAATGAGACAGGTAATGATTTCTATATAGATGACATCGTTTTAGAAGAAGTTGTTGATCCTTCGGCTGATATAATAGATTGTAATCCACAAAATGGAGTTATCGATGATATTATCAAAGCGAATGATGATGCTTTCACAACCACATTAAAGGGAGGAGTATATTCAATCATTGGTAATGATTCGTATTCTAAAGTTGTAGGAAATATTGTTTTGAATGGAACAGGTAAAAATTCATCTATAATTCCATTGGGTATTTGGCCTACAGGTTATTCAATTGATACAAATGGACAATTAGTAATTGCAGCAAATGCTCCAGCATTAACTAATCCGTTAGAATATCAAATTACAAATTTGTTAGGCGTATCTTCAATTGCAAAAATTACAGTAAAACAGGATTTAGGTGTTCCTTTCTTAGGAAATGAAGATCGTTATTATTGGGATTCCTCTAAAGAGCAAGTTTATGATGTTTTATCTAATGATACTTATAATGGAGGTGAACCAGGAAGTGGATTTGTATTTTCTGGAAAAGATCAAAATATGACTATTTCGATGAAAGGTACTTGGCCATCTGGAATTACATTAAATTCTTTGGGTCAAATTGTAATTAATCAAGGTGTTAAAAAACCAGAATCTGCAATTTTCTATACTTTATGTAATATGAATGGTAATTGCCAAGATATACAAGTAACATTTTTGGGTGATGAAGGACCTTTTAATCCTGGAACAATAACTACAACAAGAAATACATGTTACGATGGATCAATAGAAGTTGTCAATGTAGAAAAAGCAAGTTATATAGCTTATTTAATGTCTTATAATTGGCAAGCTAGTGTAGATAATGGGGCTACATGGCAAGATTTTGGCGCTCTTTCTGAAAAAGAAGATCAAAAAGATCAGTCTATCGGTAATGTTATTATTCAAAAAGGAGATAAACTTATTATTAATGGTCTAAGAAAAGAGACTTTAGTAAGAAGACAAGCAAAAACAATTGGTTTAAATAGATATGCTTATACTTCACCAGTTTTAGTTACACCATCTGAAGAGAATACAATTACTCTACCTGATAATATCAATGCTTTTGCAGCAGAACAAGGAACAAGTTTTACTTTTCCTACTGTGTCAACAAAATTCCCTTCTACTATTACTATCTATGATTCAGAAGGAAAAGAAGTAGGAAATAAAATATCTAATTTGAAGAAGGGTGACTATTCGTTTACGATAAAAGCGACTACTACAGCGGAAGCTCCAATGGTTGGTTGCGAAACTTTTACATCAATACAATTAATTGTTTACGATTTAAAAGATTGTGATATTGTTAAGAAAAAGATTTTTGCAACAGATGTTAGAGATTGGAGTTCTGGATTAAGTGGTGTTGTTAATAAAGAAAAAGCAGTAAATGGAAACCGTGCTGATTATGCAACAATTACTGGAGGTGTTGTTATTTTAGGAATTGGTACTGTAGGTGTAGATTTATACTTTACAAAATTATCTGATCCAAATGATCCAAAATCTAAACGTGTTTTATATACGGCTGAAGAGTTAAAAGGAAAAAAAGTATCCATAAAATTAGGTGAACAATATTCTGGACTTAAAGTCGCTGGAGGTTTATCGGTAGTAGGGCGATATACTAGTGCTACTGATCCAAATGATATTGGATTAACAAGCGGTATCCCAATAGGTATTACAAATGAAAATGCAGGAACGTCGTTTGGTGTAAAAGGAGGTGTATTAGATTTATTGAAAGGAGATAATGTATTCGATTTTTCTTTTATTCCTGCCAAAAGCAACGGTACTCATGTAGCTTATAATGGGGTTCGTGTACAATTAGGTTCTTTACTTTCTGTAGCTGATTTGGCTACTGTCTTCCATGCATATATAGAAGAAGAGGAACTTGTAACAGATCCAAATTATAAACCGCTAGGGGATATTACTGTCAACCCACCTTCATCATTACTTTATCCAATAGTACAAAAAGATATAGATGGAACAGATTTAACAGATATCAAAAATGTAGATATTAAGTTGAATGAATTTACACATGATGTCACTTGGGGTAACCGTTCAGAAGTGTTGAATGTTGCAAGTGGTTTATCTTCTGTAGTACATCCTTATTATGCTGTAGATGATAATTATGATAGTTATACCTTATTTAATGCAACGGCAGGGGTGTTGAATCAACAATTTTTACGCACACATTTGAGACAAGCTGCTCGACCTGGAGATCAAATTCAAGTAACATTGGCTTATCCAAATATTAATGTCTTAAACTTGAGTTTATTGCAATTAGGAAATTTTAAAATTGTTTATTATTTAGGTGATACAAAAGTAGGAGAAGAGAATATGGAGAAATTTAGAATTTTAGATATAGGTTTGTTTAACTTTAAAAATAAACGTAGAGCTGTAATTTCTAAACCTATTACAATCCCATTCGATTCTTTTGAAATTCAGCAATTTAATACGGTTTCTGTAAACTTAGGAGATGGTTTACATGTTCATGATATTCGTGTTGCTCCAATGATGTTATTCGAAGGGCAAGAAGATTCGAAAGAAGTGACAAAAATTTGTGCAGCAGACTTTTTAGCGATTAAGAGTCCAGATTTTTGTACAGAATATGAGATTTCTTTTGCAAAAGTAGTTAAGTTTGGTGGTATTTATACGCTTCCTGACGAAGATGAGGACCCGGATAATAATTTACCTTTATTAGATAAAGATGGAAATCCAATCAAAGAAATTTTAGAGGTAGAAGATATTCTAAATTCTCAGTTAAAATATAGTCATTCAGGAGCAGCAGTTATGTATTATAATATAGATAGGTTATATACAGAATTCGAAAATGAAGGAATTATTCTTGTTAAAGTACAAACTAAACGACAAGGAGTAAATTATGGTAATCCACAATATTTAAGAGTAAAGCTTGAAAATTGTCAAGAAGCTTTAGTTAATCCAGTCATTAGATTATCTAATTAAATTTAAAAATTGATCATAAAAAATCCAGACATATCGTCTGGATTTTTTTAAAATATTTGGTTTAGAAATCGTCAGAAAAATAGTTCAGACATTTATCTATAATTATTTCGTGATTCATTATTTTTTTTGTAGAGATTGCTTCCAAAATAACTTCTTTTATAATTTCCAAATCGGTTTCATTTGTACGCCAATTCACAAAAGCAGCACGAATTCCTTTTTTACCGTTATAAACAGTTGGTGTCATAAAAACTTTGCCCGAATCGTTTATTCTTGCTAAAAAATCGGCTACTTTTTTTTGATTTTCATCACCAATTAGAGAAAAACAAACAGTATTTAATCGTACAGGAGCTAAAAGCTCTAAACTATTATTTTCTTGAATAAATTGTCCAAACTGTTGGGTTAAATGAATTGAATTGTCAACAATGTCTTGATAGCCTTTTTTGCCATAAGCTTTTAAGGTAAACCAAGCAGGTAAAGCGCGCAAACGTCTCGAATTTTCGGGAAGATAATTTAAATAATTAAAATTATCCAAAGGATTTCCCAAATAAGGCGCATTTGAGTTTTGAAAAGTTTCTATTTGCAATAATTTATGTTGCTCTTTCACAAAGAAAAACGCATTATCATAAGGGACATTCAACCATTTGTGTCCGTCGACTGTGATGCTATCTGCATTTTCCCAATCGCGAACCAAATGTTTAAAATCGGAAGAGCAGGCTGCAAAAGCACCAAAAGCTGCATCGATATGCCACCAAAATTTATATTTTTCTCTGAGTTTTGTAATTGCTTCAAAATCATCAAAATCAACCGTGTTCACCGTTCCTGCACTCGAGATTAAAATGAAAGACTTTCCATTTAATTCTTGAATTTGTTGTTCTAAATCTGTTATATCAATCGCTTCTCGATTACTTTCAATGGTTTTAATTTTAACCAAATTATTACTACCAATTCCCAGCATCGACAAAGATTTGATCGAAGAAGAATGTGGAGTTGCAGACAAAATAGTTACTTTCTCAGAGATTCCTTCTTTCGCAAAATCTTTCCCTAATTGCTTTCCAAACCATTGTCTCGCCATAGCTAAGCAAGTGAAATTGGACATTGTAGCACCTGTTACAAATCCTCCCAAAAAATCTTTTGGTAAAGAAAATAAATCTAATAACAATTGAATCGTTTCAAATTCAATCTTCGCCGAAATATCACCCTGTCCCTTCGCAGCTTGCGTATTTTGATCGAAAACAGTAGCTAACCAATCACCTACAATCGCTGCTGGAGTAGAACCGCCTGTTACAAAACCCAAATATCGTGGTCCAGTAGAACTCACAATAATGGATTCAAAGCGTTGGATAAACTCATGCAATGAAGCTTCAGTACCTATTCCTTCTGTAGAAAGTTGATTGATTAGTTCAACTGAATTTTCTTTCAAAGAAGTTGGACGTTTATCGATGTTTTTCAAAAAATCTACACCATATTCTTTTGTAAGTTGTAGTAGAGCTTCTATGTTAGTAAGATCGTTTTGTAGGAAAGAATTCATTATCTGAAAATTTTATATGAAGTTAATTATTAATTGCTTTTTGTGGTAGTAAATAATCGATTAATCACATAACCGACTATAAAAAGTAAAATAATTGATGCTAAAGTCGAGTAGCCATAAGCACTTGAAATTTGAGAAAAATTTAAAAATAATTGATCTGAATGATTTAAATAAAAACCAACTATAAAGGCGATTCCTAGGCAAATGGACAATTGCTGAACAGTTAAATAAAGTGCAGAACCTACGCCGATTAAGGATTGATTGAGGTCGCGCAGTGCTAATGTCATTAATGAAGGCAAAACGGTTCCACAACCAAGACCATAAAAGAAAAATAAAAAATGAATTTGGTTTACATTGATTTCAGGTTGATCAAAAATTATTAAATGTGCTCCCAAGCCAATAATCATGATCGATAAGCCTATCAAAACAACTAATCTGCCTATTTTATTGACTAATCGACTTGCAATTACACTCGCAAACACATAGCCAATCCCTTGATAAACAAAAGCTATCCCAGTCATTGTTGGGGTAAATCCTCTAAAGTTTTGAAGGTAATTTGAATTGATAATAAAGTACGCATCTTGCACCATATAATAAGCCAAAGCAGCAAATAATCCGAGGTTAAAAACTTGATTTTGGAATAACGAAAAGTCGATAAAAGTTGGGGATTGTTGATGGAATAAAGTCTTTTGTTTTTTGATAAACAGAATCAATAATCCAATGGAAATGATTAACAGAACAATGTTCCACCAAGGCCATTGCAATTCTGGACCAACAATTAATGGATAAATGAGAAAGATAAGCAGTAAAAATACCTGAATCATTTCCTTAAACAAAATTTTTTGTTTGCTGTTGACAATATCCTTCGGAATCAAATAAAGTGTCATGATAATAGCTAAAATACCAATTGGAATATTAACCAAAAATATCAATCGCCAACTTTCTGCTATCCAATTTTGATCAGGTAAAATTCCGCCTAAAAACTGACCCAAAACAGATGCTAAACCAGCAAAACTTCCGTAAATACCAAGTGCCATTGTTCTTTTTTGTTGATTTTCAAACAAGATTGTTATTAAAGAAATACCTTGAGGAACCATTAAACCAGAACTTATACCTTGTAGTAATCTTCCTCCCAAAAGCATATAAATATTAGTAGAAATTCCACAAATTAATGAAGCTAAAGTAAACCCAATCATTCCTAATAGATACAATTTTTTCCGTCCAAAAGTAACTCCAGCATTTCCAGCACTAATCAGCAAACTGGCATAACCAATGATGTACAAAATGATGATCCATTGCGTTTTACTATTCGACAATTGCAGACTATGTTGTATACTTGGTAACGAAACATTGATGATGAAAAGGTCTAATACAAATAAAAAAATGCCGATGGAAAGGATAAATATTTTGAAAATCTCTTTTAGATTTAATTTCATTTTAGCTGATTTTAATGATTTAAAGGGTTAAATTTACTTTTGAAAAATCAACTAATCAAGTAGTTATAATTAATGAACTTAGTATCATTTTTTGTACTAATACACATTATGAAGTCTTTATGGAAGAAAAAAATCTAAAAAAATATACAAGCTGTTGCGATGTTAACGGAATTTTTAAAATAATTGGTGGAAAATGGAAGGCTTTAATTATTAAATCAATATCATCAGATTGTCCAAAACGATTTGGCGAGTTGCGTCGAGATATGGAAAATATGGCACAAACGACATTGACAATTCAATTGAGAGAACTAGAGCGTGACGGAATTATTTGTCGAAAAATATATGCCGAAACGCCTCCTCGTGTAGAATATAAATTGAGTGAAGTTGGTAAAACATTGCTTCCAATCCTAGATTTACTTGATGATTGGTGGATTGATTATAAGAAGAAAGAAATTTAGTAGTCTTTTGTATTAGAAATTATTAAAACTAATTTAACAAAAAGAAATGAGTAGGAAATCTAAATACTTCTATTGGAAAAAAGTGAGAAAATAAATTATATCCGAGGTAGAGAATACTCTCAAATAAATGCCTAGATCATTCAGATGCGATTCTGATATAAGCTTAGAATGACAAAATTTGCTTTTGAAAAGATTATTTGATTATTGAAAACAATTATAAAAAGTGACATTTTACTTTTATAAGCTTACATCATCCATATATCTATGGTAATCTACCATTCATCAAATTGAATTTTTACATCAAAAACTTCCTCGTTGTTTTGTCTCAGAAATATAAAAATTCGTATAATGAAAAAACAAATTGTTCTATTCGGTTTATTATTGTCTTGTATCTCATGTTCAATACATGTAAAAGCTCAGACATCATTACCAATCCATTTGGGTATAAAGGCTGGAGGAAATTTAACCAATATCTCTTCTACAGAAAGTTTTGAAGGAAAATACAGTTTTGGATATCAAGCTGGTGCAATGGCTAGATTAGATTTAGGAAGTGCTTATTTACAAGGAGAAACGTTGTTTAATAAAAGAAAAACTAGTTTTGAAGGAGGGACTGAAAGCTCGAAATTAAGTTGGAATTCTATTGATATTCCTGTCACAATAGGGTATAAAATTGTAAATACAAACGAATTTAATTTACGTGCTTTTACAGGCGGACTTTATAGTTATTCTTTCGGAAAAGAAATTACTGGAGCAGATGACATTAAACAAGCTTTTTCTAAATTTGATCAATCGTCTATTAGTTTAATCGCAGGATTAGGATTCGATATTCAACGATTATCGATTGACTTTAGCTACGAAAATAGTTTATCCAATGTGAGTAAAAACTTCAAATCAAAACCTAAAAGTTTTTCGATTGGAATTGGCTACTTTTTGTTTTAATTCGAATAACAATACTTAATTTTAGAAACTGCAATACCTATTGTGGTTTCTTTTATTTTTTTAATTTACTTTAAATACAATGAATTTTAAATTCTTTAAAAAACATCTTTTCATTACCATTTTCTGGATTGTATTGGGCATTACTCTTTGGCTTAACTTCCAAGCAAATGATTCAAAATACGATGCTTTACTACAAACGATTGCAATTTTATTTTATTCGATTATATTAACCTATTATCTCACAGAAAAATTACTTCCAAAAGCATTGCAAAAGAAGAAAATGAAACATTTTTTGATTCTTTCAATTTTCTTTATTTTAACATTGTCTATTTTTAATTCTTTTGTTTTTACCTATATCAGTGTTAGCTCAAAAGAACCTTTACCAGTTCATTTTTCTGATCACATTCCTATATTGTGGAAAGGATTTTATCTTTCTATACCTGCATCTTTATTAATAATTGGTACAGCTTGTGGCATTCGTTTTTATCAAGAACATGGAAGAATAGAGCGTGATCATATATTACTTCAACAAGATCATTTAGAAAATCAACTCAAATTATTACAAGATCAAGTCAATCCTCATGTGATGTTTAATATATTGAACCATATTCATATTTTATTAAAAAAAGATACCGAATTGGCTTCATTCTTACTACTCAAATTCTCGGATATTTTACGTTATCAACTTTATGAATGCAACAAAAACGAAGTCATATTAGAGAATGAAATTCAGTATTTAAAAGATTTGATTGATGTAGAAAAATTACGATGGGGAAGTGAAATTGATGTTTCCACTTCATTCGCTATAATGAATAAAAAAGCGATGATTGCTCCTTTGTTATTGGTTCCTTTTATAGAAAATGCTTTTAAATATGTAAGTAGAGTTCCCGATTATAAAGGGTTTATCAAAATAAATTGCAGCGAAAATAACAATCAAATTCATTTGAGTATCGAAAATACATATGCTAAAATTCCTATTCAATCTAAACATATAGGTGGAATTGGATTACAAAATGTAAAAAAGCGACTAAATTTAATTTATCCTGCAGCTCATCAATTAAATATTACAGAAAATGGACAATTATATAAAGTCGATTTAACGATTAATTTATCTTCAACATGACTACAACACCTCTAATTTCAAGAAAAATGAAATGTTTGATTATTGATGATGAACCTTTGGCTCGTCAGAATATCAAAGATATGGCAGAGCAAATTGATTTTCTAGAAATTATACAAACATGTTCAACAGCTCTAGAAGCAACTACATATGTTACAGAGAGCACAATTGATCTAATTTTCTTGGATATTAATATGCCTTATCTTTCTGGTCTCGAATTTTTGGAACAAATCGAAAATCCACCACTTTGTATTTTTACTACCGCTTATTCAGAATATGCGCTTGAAGGATTTCGATTGCAAGTCGTTGATTATTTACTCAAACCAATTGCATTCAACCGATTTTATCAAGCGGTTAATAAAGCTTATCAAACATTTGTACTTAACGAAAAAATAAAACATGGGACTATTGTCAATGATCCCTTTCTATATGTACGACAAGGAGATACTTTTACCAAAATTTCTTGGGTAGATATTTTATATGTAGAAAGTATGCAAAATTATGTAAAACTACATTTCAAAGATAAATCTATTCTAATTCACCAAACCATGAAAGTATTAGAAGAGTCTTTACCAATGAATCATTTTTTTCGCATACATAAATCTTTCTTAGTGAATGTAACACACATAGAAATAATTTCTGGAGGTCGAATTTATATTGGCAAACATGAACTTCCTATTTCTAGGAATAAAAAGGATGAGCTACTCAATCAAGTAGTCTATAAAAAATTAATTAGTAAATAAAAATAGCCTCAATAAATTTTGAGGCTATTTTATGTGATTAAGGTAAGTTCCAACGTAAACTCAACGCTGAATAAAAGGTTGTCGAAAAACGAGGGTCTGCAATATCTTTCTTTCTAAAAAGACTTTTTAAACTTCGTTCATTTTCAGAAAAAGATCGTACCAAAGTCGTTCCTCCTGTTAATTGGAGTTTTAGCGAATTACTCAATTTTATTTCAGGACGTAAACCAGCTACAACTTGCTGATAACCTACTAATAATGATTTACCTTCTTTGGATCTTTCAGCAACCATTCCACTAAGATTTACCACGCCTTTCAAAGCAAAGTTTGTTGTCATTTGGTAGCCTGCTTCTACACCTTCTGGAAAATTAATATTCACATTGAATTTGTCACCTCCAGTTTTCCAATCAAAATAAATTCCTGGCATTACCATAGGAACTCCAAAGTTATTCGATAATACAGGTCCTAACCCTAAAGCTAATTTTGGATTAAAATGTTTAATAAATAAAACACCTCCTTGCCCCAAAATATCATCAGCAGATATATTTTCCATATCAGTGTAAATACCTACTGAAGCCATTGTCAAAATAGACCATGAAGAACTAATAGGCGAAAAATATTGTAATCCAATTTGCGAATTCAACATTTCTGATGGAAATAATTGTTCTTCATAATTTTTATTGTTCATTCTTGCATATGCAGTACTAAATAACAAAGACCAGTTGCTAACTTTTCCATTTTTTAATTCTTTCGTATATAAAGGAATTTTCAAACTCAACTCAGCTTTTTTGAAATCGCTTTTCGAATCTGTTTTTAAACTATCTATTGGACGTATATAATTGGAAAATGGTACATATTCCATTTTTAATTGACCTCCAATTTTATTCTGTGCATTCAAGAAAGTCGTTAATAAACTAAACGTGGAAATTAAAATGTTTTTATTCATCTTTTTTTGCCAAAGAGAGGAGTTTTAATAGTAAAAAAATAAATTACTTGACGAATTGCTATTCCTGGTTGATATATGTATATCTCTAATAGATAAAGCATCTTTACTCAAAGAACAATATTCTTTTCTTGAGAGGGGAGTGTGGGATTGAGATTTTAGATATGAGTATTAAGTATTGAGAGGGTTGTAAAATGTATTATGTAAAAAGTACAAAGTAGATGTTAGTATTGAGATATGAGTATTGAGAGGGTGGTATAATGTAGTAAGTAGATATTAGAATTGAGATTTTAGAGTTGTACTATGTATTATGTAAAAAGTAGTATGTATTTGAGGTTGAGATTGCAAATGTCATTAATTGAGCGGAGTCGAAATCAAAAGTATAGACTGAGATTTCTCAATTCCTCGAAATAACACATTGGATGAGATTTTGAAACGAGTTCAAGATGACATTTAGTAAATGCAATTATGTTAATAATAACGTATAGTTAAGCTGAATTACCCTTCGATTTCGCTCAGATGGCTTGATTCGTCAGTCAGAGTGACGGTTAACAAACCGTTGTATCGAAGACTTAGACGATAAATATACAAAATCAAGTTGATAATAATTATATGTTCATTTTTATTCATGAGTTATTTTTGTTTTTAAATGAATTCATATGCCCTTCGGGGAAGTCTTGACACAAAAACGAACCAAAAAAGTTAAGACTTCGATTTTCGACGTACAATCATCATTTTACTCACTAAAAATCTTAAACGACTCGCTATCGCTCACTAATCTTTTTTACGTTCGCTTCAATGGATTGAAGCTCGTCTGCAAATCGTATGTCAGCTTTTCAAGTAATGACGTTTTTTAAAGGAAATAAGGATGAGATTCAGTACTATTGCATGTTCAGGAATGCGTTCAGAATGACATTATGTAAATTGTAATTCAAAAAAAAAATGGTTTTTTTCGATTCAAATATCCAAAAAACTTATCACAATAAATTATGGTTTTACATAAAATAAAAGGCTACGTCAGAATGTTTAAAAACGAGATTTTATGATTTGTTTTGAGGTAAAGAATATTTTTTGTTTTCTAAAATTGCTTGAATTGCCTTCGAAATTTCAACTATTTCTCCTTGATAATTATTACTCAAAAGAATTATATCAAATTTATGTTCTACATCTGAAATCATCATTGCATCATAATTTCCTGCTCTTCCATCATGAGAATGTCGAATCATCTATTTCTTTACAAATTGAGCTTCTCCTAGTGCGTTTTGCGAATCTTTTTGGTCGAAATGTTGCCCTAACTCGTATAAAGAATTCGTATTAATTTATTTTTTTGAATGAAGACAATTTGTAAATTTTAGCAAATCTAATGTAGTTATAAAAGTTCCTCCAATCAAGAAATCTGGTTTGTCTTCTATCTATTTGTTATTAAATCCTTTTGCTATAAATTTTAAATCATTGATAGGTGTAATTTCAGCAGATGTAATTTTGGAAGGGTTGAAAATGTATTTTTTGACATACTCTTTGTATTCCAGTCCCATAATTTTCTCAATTATAGCTATTCTTAAGAAAAAATTATTATTGTAATCATATTGAGTACCTGGTGTAAAATCAAGCTTTTCAATTAATTTTAAATCTTCAAAAATATCTTTATTACTTTTAATTTTTTTCCAAAAATGAATACTTAAAAATCAATGTGTTAAAGTCTATGAATATTGTTTACATAAAATATTTTTACTTCTTGTAAATAGGGTTGATTGAGCTATGTTATTCATCCTTCACACATCGTCAATCCATTTGTATAAGTTAACGTCAGAAGAGATATCAAAGGTTTTTCTTAATCTACTTTTTCTTGTTTGCACAGTTCTTATTGCGAGGTTGTTGTATTCTGCAATATCTTTGGTTGTAAAACCTAATTTGAGTAAAGAACAAAATTTGAATTCGTCTGGCGTCATTTCAGGATTAATGGATAAAAGATTTGCATAGAAATTCGGAAAAACTAACTTAAATTTAGGAATATAAGCTATATCGTCTTTTACAGCGAGTTTTACGACTTCTTCTATCGCATAAATTTGAGTATCAGTTCTAAGTTTTCGCCTTAGTTCGATAATCATTTTTTCGCTTCGCATGGTTTGTTTGTATAAACTTGCTACTCTAAAATGTTTTGATAGAATAAAATATCCAAAGCAAATAATTCCTATGAATGTTTCAATAAATGTAAAAATTCTTTGATTTCGTGTATATGTTTTATGTTCAGAATCTTCGATTGTAAAAATCCTAAAATCATAATAATGACTTATCATAAATAATATCAACGCAATAGTATAAATGATAATGTTTAATTTAACCGTATCTTTTTCATTGAAAATAAATAATGAAGCAATCAGAATCACAAAATAATACATTGAGAGGCCATTTCCAAATCCCTTTGTTGTGGAGAAAAAGAAAGTAACAAAAAGTAAGAAGATGAGGTTAAATAGCCAAGCTATAGGTTTAAACCAAATTTTAGTGAAGAAAAACACAATCATATAGATTGTTCCAATGCCAATTAAAGCACTAAAGTAAATTGTATGACCAAAAAATAAATCACGAATTCCATTTACATAAAACACTATACCTAAAGCGAAAGAAAATATATTCATTCTTTGTGCGTATATAAGTTTTAGTTCGTTTATTTGGGAGTGGATATGTCTATTTAAAATAAAATTCCAACCTTTCTTTATCATCATTCTGTAAAGATAATTATTTGTGAAGTTTATTAAAGTGTTGTAAATTAACGATATAGTTGTAAAAATACGAGATGATTAAACTTTTTGAAAGAAGAAGTAACTTTTCCATTCTTATTTCTAAAATTTTAAGAAACATGTTAGAAAAGCTTTAAAATAGACGTTATTTCTAATTAAATCTCATTATAAATAAAATTGGTAAAGAGCTTTAAATCAATATTGTGTATATGTAATTGTTATTTTTGATATAATATAATTATAAAAATATTTTTTTCCACTTTGCTACAGAATTTCTACTGATGTTAAAATGCTTTGCTAATTGAGCATCATTTAAACAATGTTTTTTCTGATAATTTAGAATTTCAATGATATCTGATTTTAAATAAGCATAGTGTTTTCGGTCAATTTCAGATTTGTAGCCAAATATTTTATTATTTAAATCAATAATATCTAAAGATGATACCTGCTTTCTATTAAAAAAATAGAAGAATTCTTGTTTCTTTTCAGGAAACATTTCATCTAGAATATCATTGTAAATTTTTTTATAATTTGGTTTTATTATTTGTACTTTTCTAGCCATTTGTATAAAGTTGTTTTAGGTATTCTATAAGTCTCAATGACTTGTTTTGTAGTCATTTTATTCGTTTTAATTTTATCTACTATAAAATCAATTAGCTCTTTTGTATAAAGGTTTTTTCTGAATTGAGGTAAAGAGTTCCTTTTATCTGTTTGATTTGGAGGAATTGGAGGAGAAAATAAAATGAGATGTTGAGAGTAAATTCTAAAAAAATCATATTCTAATAATTTGCTCCATCTCAATAAAAGTTTCGTGTCTAAACTTTCAGAAGAATACATTTTTTGAAGAACTATTTCATCACATTTAAGGAAATTACAAATACGTGTATTTTCAATGTTGCATTCATTTACTCGTTGAAGAATAATAGATCCGATATGGATGTTTTTGAAATTCATTTTTCATTTATTTAATATAAAATAGAATTTTAATAAAGAGAAATAGAAAAGTACACTCTAAATATGAAGTTTTATTTTATATGACAAATTGTTGCTTTTGACAGTTAAAAATCTCTTTCAATTTTTAGATAAATGAAAGAGATTTTAATTTAAAAAAATTGTTGTAAGTAGTTTATTATCTATAAGAGATTAATAAAAGATTGTTTCACAAACCTGTTACTTGCTCTATTTTTATATATACTTTTAATTTTTCTACATCGGTTTGCACAGCTGTAGGATCCATACCTGCCATAACAATAGCTGTGTATGCTACTTTTGTGTTAGAAGTTGTATCAATCCAAGTGTATCTTCTGTGTTCAGGACCAGAATTACTTGCATTATAGATTCCCTGATCTGCCCAAGCGCCTGTATTGGAAGTAGACAATGTTCTCCATGTATTTCCTACACCTCCTCCAGGTATTTTTGAAGGTACTTTTAATGAGCCTCCAGCATCTCCTATATAACCACCATACTCTGTGTTGTAATTCCACATAATTGTTTTTATATCAGCAGTATTATTACGAATTAAGACGTTGTTCTCAGTACCACTGTCTGTACGATAAGTATTATTTTTTGAAGTAGCTGTATTATTCTGAATAGAGTGTCTCATAAAAACTTTTATAGTATATAAACCATCAGGAGTTGTAGCATTAACAGTAAAGCCTTTTACACCTGTATCAGGATCTGTTACAAATTTCATGTAATCCATCACTGCAATTATTTTAATATCAGCGTTCATTTGCGTACCAACAGTTATATCTTTACAACCTGTTATATCAGTATTTACTTCAAAAAAAGAAGTTAAGTCAAATGATATTCCTATAGGTGATGTCTGAGAAGCAATGGGCATACCTTGTAGTGCAAAAACTAGGTAACCTGAACCATATTCTAATTTTCCATCTGCAATTGTAGCTGTAATATTAGGATTACCTATAGATTGCAATGTAACCCCAGTAAATTTACCACCATTTCCTCCTGTATATGGAACTTTGATGATACTACCTGACAGTATAGGTTTAGGTGTATCACCATCAATGCTTTGAGAAGGATCTATTATTGAAGCTACACAATTTACAGATGCACTTGCTTTAACAGAAGTAGTGTCCTCAATGCTTCGCCATTCGGTTCCATTCCAGAAATAATACCCTTTTGGTAAAGCTGTACCTATATTATAGATTAGTAAACCTTGTGGTTGGTTTGAAATATCATTATCCCCATCTGCATTAAGATCCATTGTATTAGAATTTAATGTAATTCTAGGAACAAGTAAACCTTTGTTTGTTGATATTACATCAAGCATTGCATAAACATTAGGGATTGTCCCAATTCCAGTAGCACCAGAATTTGTTACAATAAAATCATCTTCAAACTGTTTAGATGTTGGTGCTCCACTTGAAGGATTGGTTGTTTCTTCCGTTAATTTTCCATCAATATTGAATAAGCCTTGCGGATTGGAAGTATTAATTCCTACTTGTCCAAAAGTCAGTACAGATAGGAAAATTGTAAAAAAAAGGAGATTTTTTTTCATTTGTTTCTGTTTAGTAATTTAAATATTATACAAACCTATTCTCTTTTCTTTTTTATGAAAAGAAATCAACTACAGCAAAGCTACCTTCCTTTGTACGACATAGGTACTTAATCATTTTTTAGATGGATTGTATTTTTTTATCTGTTGTGTGTTTTTGTTAAGTTTAATTAATTGTTTTTAAGTTGTTCAGATTTTGTTATTTCGGGAAATATCTTATTTTATGAATTTATACTTTTTTATATAAAAAATTATGGTTGTTATTTTGAAGTTCAATATTTTATGTATTATTAATTGTTACAAGCACAAGATATTGCTATCCCGCATTTGTAATTTGAATAGGTTAGTTTAGTTAAAACATTCTGGTAATTCTACAGTACCATTTTCGAACATTATCGGCTGAGATTTCTCAATTCCTCGAAATGACATATTGGATGAGATTCTTCGACATGCTCAGAATGACAACGAGATGCTGTTCTGAACATAATTTACGATATCAAGAAGATAATTAGTGGTTCATTATTTTATTATGTTCATTTTTATTCATAGGTTATTATTGTTTTCAAATGAATTCATATGCCCTTCGGGGAAGTCTTGACACAAAAACATTTGAGATTAAGAGGAGAAGCTTTATAAGCTTCGGTATATTACTTTTTGCTTGATCAAAAAGTAATCAAAAAATCAAGACTTCGATTTTCGACGTTCAATTTCCATCTCACGCACTAAAAATCTTAAATGATTCGCATACACTCACTAATCTTTTTTACGCTTGTTTCAATGGATTGAAACTCGTCTGCAAATCGTATGTCGACTCTAAAATTCGTTGTTAAAAGTGGATTAGAATATTTAAAAGGATAAAAAATGGCCTTAAAACTCTCACGTTAAGAAAATGTTTGAGTGCAACGTTAAAAAGATTTTAGCCTGTAGGGTTTTTAAAATCTTTAGTGGAGTGAAGACATTTTTAGTAGAGAGGTTTACAGCCAAGTCTTTTTTCGTTAGTTTTTTTGACCGTTCCCCATAGGGTATATGAATACCGATTATTAAAATTTAATATTAATGAATAAAAAAAGTGACATTAAAGAAAAGGAATACCTAAGCCACACAGTGGCTCCTCCTTTTAATTTCAAATGCTATCGCTCACTAATCTTTTTTACGTTCGTTTCAATGGATTGAAGCTCGTCTGCAAATCGTCTGTCGGCTTTTAATGGTTCTTAAAAAAAGAAAGCATTGTTTCTAATGCATTTATAGCATGCATTTTATTTCCGTTTTCCAAAGATTCTTGTGCTACTTCTGAAGCTCTTTTGCGCATTTTAATTTCATAGTGTTGAATGGCTTCTTTACTATTTGAGCATGTATCAGAAATCAAATTTTGGCTTAATTCTAAGGCATCTAACATAGCCATATTTACACCTTCACCAGCAAATGGAGGCATCACATGAGCCGCGTCACCTATCAACGTTAAATTATTTTTAGTCTCCCATTCTTGATCAAATGGAATACAATAAATTGGACGGGGAACAAATGATTGTGTATTTGCAATTAATTCATGCCAAATTGTTGACCATTCGGGATAAGTTAGACGAAACCACTCCAATAATTGGGCATTGTCGTTATAATTTAATTTATTTTCGGTTGACCAATTTTCATCTACTCTCATGCTGGCATAAAATCCAATTTCATCATTTGCTTTTTGTCCCATCAAGATATTTTTGTTGTTCCCAAAAGCCATTATTTTTCCACCTTTCAAAAGTTTAGAGATTGTAGGAGCTGTATTCTTGGCGTTGTGAATAGTGCCTTCTAACATTGTAATTCCCGAATAAAAAGCTTTATAATCTGTTACATAGGATCTAATTTTGGAATTGGCTCCATCGGCAGCAATCACCAAATCGGCATATGCTGTTTTTCTATTTTTGAACTGTATACACCAACCTTCACCTTCTTGTTGCATCGAAATAAAGTGATGATCCCACATCACACGACTTTCTGGTAAAGAATTTAATAAAATTTTTCGAAGAACTCCTCGATCGATTTCTGGACGAAAATCTGCTGCTCCAAAATTCTCCAAGGCTTTATGCTCATGATTACTGTAGAAAATCTCGGCATTCTCGTTCATTATCTGCATTCGATCGGCACCCACCATATAATTATGCTTGAATTCTTCTAACAATCCTGCTTTTCGAAGTGCTGCCAAACCCGATTCGTCATGCAAATCCAAGGGAGAACCTTGTACACGGGCATTTCGGTCGGTATCTCTTTCATAAACAATTGCATCAACACCATTCATCACCAATAATTTGGCTAAGGTTAATCCACCAGGTCCACCACCAATAATGGCTACTTTTTTATTTGCTATTAGCATGTGATTTTATTTTCGACAAAATTACTTTTCAGAATAGACCAAAAATTGTAAAAATCGGTCGTTTTCATTTTTAAAAAGTTCTTTTGGTGATACACCTGATAATTTCTTGATTTCTTTGATAAAATGCGATTGATCTGTAAAATGATCAAATTGAGGCGCTAATTTTCCTTGTTTTATATAAGGAAGAGAAGCTTGAAATCGTACGATGGTGCAATATGATTTTAGTGAAATGCCTAGTTTTTGATTAAAATAACGATTGATTTGACGCTCACTCCAACCTATTTTTTCGGAAAGTTCTTTTACATTGATTTGTCCATCTTTTTCGAAAATGAATCGAAATAATTGGCGTTTCCTTTCATCTATTTTACGTGGAATTAAAGACCTGATTTTGGCAGTTGCTTTATTACAGAAATCATCAAAATCATTCATTTCTAATTCCCAAAAATCAACAGGTAATTTCTTTGCTGTGTTTAGTATTTCGGCAATCGAAACTTTCAAAATATACTCAAGAGATAAAGGGGTGAAACTAATACAATAAAAAACTTCAAAATCATTGTGTGGCATTTCCTTGGCTTTGGTTTCCAATCCCATCAATAATACTTCCCATGTATTATCTTTCGTTTTACACAACATCAAATCAATTTTTCCATTTGGGATAATAATCCCTTTATCTATCTCTGTGACATTCGTCAAAGCCGAAAACGCATAGACAAAGTCAACTAAATCAGCATCTGGTTTTTTGAAATGAAAATTAAGCGGGTTCATTGTCGCAAGTTGGTATTTTATCTGGTTCTATTTTATTAAAAGCAATCCCATAATCATTCCTATTGCTCCATCTCCGCCTTTTTGATATCGTAGGAATTGTAAGTCCTCTTTTGAAAGATCAAATTTTTTCGAAATTTCTTCGTCAACGTGACCGTAGATAAAGTTTTGTAGAGATTCTTTTGAAACGTCTAATCTTTTTTCAATTCCGACTGTAATATTACCATATATTAATTCTTGCAAATCGTTTTGATCGATCTTACATTTTGCGGCTATGTTACTGATGTTCATCTTGTATATTGTTTTTGGGATAAACTATTTCGCGATATTGGCTAATATACTAATTTCAAAATGATTGGTGTTTCTGAAATTGAATTGTTTTTATTGGGTGTATTTTTCCTTTGAGAACGGTTTTTATTGAGTATTAGTATTAAGTTTTATTACAGATTAGATTCTTGAATTGTAAAAAGTAGATGTTAGTATTGGGATGTTAGTATTGAGAAAGTTGTAAAATGTACAATGTAATATGTATTATGTAAAAAATATTTGAGGATGAGATAGAGTAGAAGATTATAGATTGATGATTTACGATTTTTGATGTATTAAGTATGATGTAAAATGTACTAAGTCTAAGATTGAGGGTAAGGTAAAAGTTCCAGATTTTTGATTTACGATTTTAGATGTAAAAAGTACTTAAAAAATGAATTACCCTTCGGCTCCACTAAGGGGACTGGCTTCGTCAGTCAGAGTGACGTTTGCAAAGCGTTGTATCGAAGACTTAGACGATAAATATACAAAACCAAGGAGATAATTTTCCCTCTTGAGAGGGGTAAGGGGAGTGTGGAAATGAGGTTGAGATTTTTATGTATTAAGTATGATGTAAAATGTATTAAGTCTAAGATTGAGGTAAGTTTTATCTAATTTATTTCCACTTTATTTTTAGATCACGGAATTCGATTGTTTTATAATCATGTAGAATGTCCGAATAATAGTTGAATTTGAAAAGTTTGATTAACTGTGTATTTACAGGGACTTTTACTAGAATAGGTTCTATCTTTTTTGGTACATTGGTACTAAAAGTTTCGCTTCCAAGGGAATTTAAGCCTTTTATTTCTGCAAAATCTTGTTTTTTGTACTCATCCCCTTCTAAATCTATTGCACTGAAAGTCCCCATTGCTATAACCTTATTGACATCTTTGTTGTTGACCAAGATGGTAAATGTCACAGTTTGTTGCTTTGTATCACCTTCTATTTTAGTGATTGAGAATTCTGTTTTATCAAATTCCGTTTTGTATTCGGCTGTGTTGATATGAAGGATTTGTTTTAAATAATCATTCTCTTTTTGAATTTCCTCGCAGTTCTGCGCAAAAATAGTATAGCTAAGCAAGAATGATAGGACTAATAATTTATTTTTCATAGAATGTATTGATTTTACTATTTAATTAAAGTAAACAATTTAATGTCTACCACACAAAGGTTTTAGATGATAAGAAAGGATTTTTTCTACAACATTTAAGTAATCGTTCGGTAAATTTTCAAGTTCTACAACATTCAAGTTGATATCGAAATCAAGTCCTTTGCACCAATGTACTAATTGAAGTCCTTGCGTTGAGCCTCTTTCATAATATCCCAAATGTTGGACTATTCTACCAGAAAGATTGGATAATTGATCTCTTTTTCTAACTCCACCTCTTCTAATCCCTACATATAAAACGTTGCTATCTTGATTTTTATTTTTCGGTGGAATTACTCTGTATTGATCACTTAATTTTTCTCTGTTGTTGTCCAACAAAGTATTCAATTCCAAACATTTTTGTTCATCTTTTAATTCAAACCAATAGATGCAATTATGAGTCTTCTTATTTAATTCTTTGAATATTTCATCAAAATGTATAGCTTCTAAGATATTGGTTGTGTAGTCATTAATTTCTGGTAAATGAGAAAGGTTAAATTTATAAGTATTTTTTTTAGTTAAGATGTATGTATAGATGTTTTCCAGTTTTTGGTCTATTTCTTCTGTTATTTCATTCGTCATCGTATTAGGTTTAATGTTATACACTTTCAAATATGAATAATTTTTTTTCTACTAACTTACGGTTTCACGTAAATTAGATTGTAACGCTCTATGTAGTTTTGTTGTATCAAGAAAATTAATTGCGATGGGAATATTTGATTTTTTAAAAAAGAAAGAATTTGATAAAATTTCTGAACTCGAAAAAAAGATTGTTAGTTTAGAAAATACTAATTCTGAATTGAACTCTAATCTAACTAGATATAACGGAATAGTAGATATAGAATTCTATATAAAAACAGAAAAAGAAAAATTTGATGCATTAGATAGAGAAGTCAATAATCAACTCGTTTCGAAAAAGAATGATTTAGATGAATTAAATAATAAATACCTCAATTCAATAAATGTTTATAAAGATTTAAAATCGAAGATTTCTATTTATGAAAACCAATTAGATTTAGCTGAATTTGGATTATACGAACCTTTGTACGATTTCGAAAAATCAGACCAATATAGGTACGAACAATCATCTATTAGAGATCGACAGAAACATTTAATTACCGTTGATAAAGCCTGTGTATGTGATACAACTTGGACCTTAGATGGGAGCGAAGCCAAAGGAAGGGCTGCTACAAATAAGTATATAAAATTACTATTAAGAGCATTTAATGGGGAATGTGATGCGTTATTAGGTAAAGTAAAATGGAATAATATCAATCAAATAAAAGAAAGAATTAAAAAATCATTTACCGCTTTAAATAAATTAGGTGAGGGACAGCAAGTAAGAATAACGAATGATTATTTAGAGTTAAAATTGAAAGAAATTATCCTCGAATATGAGTTTCAATTAAAAAAACAACAAGAAAAAGAAGAAGCTAAGGCGATTCAAGATGAGCTAAGGGAAGAAGAAAAAGCAAAAAGAGAATTTGAGAAAGCTCAAAAAGAAGCAGAAAAAGAAGAAGCCTATTTCCAAAAAGCTTTAGAAAAAGTTAGAAAGGAGCAAGGGAGTAATAATTCCGAAGAATTAAAATTACAAATAGAGCAACTCGAAAAAGAATTAGAAGAAGCAAGGTTAAAAAAGGAAAGAGCTTTATCTATGGCTCAGCAGACCAAGAGAGGACATGTGTATATTATTTCAAATATTGGTTCTTTTGGAGAAAATGTATTTAAAATAGGAATGACAAGAAGGTTAGAACCTTTGGATAGAGTACGAGAATTAGGAGATGCCTCAGTTCCATTTCGATTTGATGTTCATGCTATGATTTATAGTGATGAAGCCAGAACCTTAGAATATGAATTGCATAAAGCTTTTGCAGATAAAGCTGTCAATTTATTTAACTATAGAAGAGAGTTTTTTAATGTAACTCTTCAAGAAATTAAAGAAAAGATAGTAGAGTTAGGCTTTGAAGCTGAATTTATAACAGATGCGGAAGCTATGGAATATAGAGAATCATTACTACTAAAAGAACAATCAACTATAGAACCAATTGAAATGGTTGAAGAAGAATTCCCAACGAGTTTGATGTAATTCGTACAATTTAATCAAACTCACCAATTATGATGAATATCTAAAAAATTATAGGATAAGATCTTTTTAAGCATTTTTGATATAAATCTTAGTTTTATTCATTCTTGATGCGACCAAAATATTATAACAATATTGTTATAGAGATAAATATTTAAAAACACTAAACTTTATAAGTAACTATTAGATAGTTTTATATGTTAAAATTTTATTTCTTTATAGATATATTGTTATATTTAATAACTAAACTAATATGAAATGATATCTATCGTTAAAGCATTAAATCCCGCTTATCGCCAATTTAAGCCAATCCGCAAAGAAGTTGAAAATTTCAAATCTGAATTATTAGCTTGCTTAGAATCGATTGGAATTAGTGATAGTAGAAATGAATCTGAAGAACATTTAAAAGAACCTATAAAGAAGTTCTTAACCAATACATTTTATCAAAAGAATTTAATCAATACCAAAGATCGAATTGATTTAGCTATTTATTTAGATAAGACAGCTAAAAGTGATGTTGGTGTTATTATAGAAGCCAAAAGACCGAGTAATAAAGCCGAATTTATTTCAACGAATAATATCAATAAAAAAGCGTTACAAGAAGTTTTATTATATTATTTACGCGAACGCATCGATTATAAGAATAATAACATAAAGCAAATTATAGTTACCAATGGGATTGAATGGTTCTTTTTCAAAGGGGAAGACTTTTACGATTATTTTTATAAAAATACAGAATTAATAAAAGAATATGCGCGTTTCCGTGATGGATTAAAAGACACTGCTAAAAACGAGCTATTCTATAAAGAAATAGCCGCAATTTATATTGAGAAGGTAAAAGACAAACTTCCCTATGTACACATTAAATTAGATACGAAAGAAATAACAAAATACAATGATACTAAAATTAGTAACCTATATAAATTATTTTCTGATACGCATTTATTAGGTAAATCATTTGGTAATGATAGTAATAAGTTAAACAATGATTTCTACAAAGAGTTACTTCATATTATCGGTTTAGAAGAAATAAAAGAGAAAACAGGATCTAAAAAGGTAATTGTAAGAAAAGATCCTAAAGAACGTGATTATGCTTCTATATTAGAAAATACAATTTATACATTAGAAGATAAAAGTTATCTAGATCGTATAACGAATATACCAAATTCTCCAGAGAAAGCTTTCAATGTAGGGTTAGAGTTATGTATTAATTGGATCAACCGTATTCTATTTCTTAAATTACTAGAATCACAGTTAGTCAGTTATAACAAATCCAAAGAATACAAATTCTTAAATTTTAATTTTCTAAATGGTTATGATGCTTTAAACGATTTATTCTTTTCAGCATTAGCAAGACCATTAAATGAAAGACACGATAAAAACAAGGAACGTTTCAAGAATATCCCTTATCTAAACAGTAGTTTGTTTGAACATAGTGAAATGGAGCGTTTAACATTTGATATTACTGCACTGAAAGATGAAGAAATGCAAGTTTTTTCAGGTACAATTTTAAAAGATAATAACGGGAAAAAATTAAAAGGTAAATTAAATACGCTCGATTATATCTTCCGATTCTTAGATTCATACGATTTTTCGGCTGATGCGAATACAGATATTGAAGATGAACAAAATGGAAAAACCTTAATTAATGCTTCGGTTTTGGGTCTAATCTTCGAGAAAATTAATGGATACAAAGACGGCTCATTCTATACACCTGGGTACATTACAATGTTTATGTGTAAAGAAGCGATTAGAGAGGCTGTGGTGGATAAATTCAAAGCAGAATACCATCATTCTATCGAAACTTTTGAAGATGTAAAAGCTTATTGTCAAAGTTTCTTTAAAAAAGAGGATAGAATCAAGTTAAATAATACCATCAATACTTTAAAAATATGTGATTCCGCTGTAGGCTCTGGGCACTTTTTAGTTTCTGCTTTAAATGAATTAATTGCTGTAAAAAGTGAATTAGGAATCCTTTCTAATGAACAAGGTGAAAGAATACCGTGTGAAGTTTCAATTGAAAATGATGAGTTATATATTGCTTATAACGAGGGTGAATTATTCGAGTATAATCGACAAGATGTAAATAGTCTTCATATTCAAAAAACATTGTTTCATGAAAAACAAACCCTAATTGAGAATTGTTTATTTGGAGTAGATATCAATCCCAATTCAGTAAATATTTGTCGTTTACGTTTATGGATAGAGCTGTTAAAGAATGCATATTACACAACTGAAGGCGAATTGCAAACATTACCAAATATCGATATCAATATTAAATGTGGTAATTCGTTAGTTCACCGATTTAAGCTAGACGACAGTTTAAAACAAGCGTTTAAAAATAAAGAAGTTACATATTCAATAAACGACTATAAAACTGCGGTTAGTGAGTACAAACATACGAATAGTAAAGCAAAAAAAGCTGAAGTAGAAACCATTATCCGAAATATCAAAAATAATTTTAGAACAACTTTAGATGCTAAAATAAAAGAAAAAATATCTAAAGCCGTGGGTGAATATGAAAACGAAAAATTACGTTTAGATAACTTAACATTATTCGGAGAAAAGATTAAAAAAGCAGATAGAGACAATTTAAAAAAATTGAAACTAAAAGCAGAGAAATTAACCAAAGAGAAACAAGAAATTTTGGACAATGTCATGTTTCAGAATAGTTTCGAGTGGCGATTTGAGTTTCCTGAAGTATTAGCAGATGATGGTTCTTATGTTGGATTTGATGTCATCATCGGGAATCCGCCTTATATTCAATTACAAAAAATGAAAGAAGCAAGTAATATGCTTCAAAAATTAAATTATGCTTCATTTGCAAAAACGGGAGACATCTATAGTTTGTTTTACGAATTAGGAAATAATATTCTAAAACAAAACGGATGCTTAATCTTTATTACTTCCAATAAGTGGATGCGTGCTGCCTATGGAGAGAGTTTAAGACAATATTTTATTGAGCAAACAAATCCTAAAGTCTTAATTGATTTTGGAGGAATTCAAATATTTGATTCTGCAACAGTTGATACTAATATTCTAATGTTTAAAAAACAACAGAATCAATACCGAACTCTTGCTTGTATCGTAAAAGAAAAAGTAATAAATAATTTGGGGGATTATTTTAGACAAAACCAAACATTAACCAACTTCAATTCATCTGACAGTTGGGTAGTTTTATCACCCATAGAGCAAAGCATAAAAGCTAAAATTGAGGCACTTGGTACGCCTTTAAAGGATTGGGATATTAGAATAAATTATGGGATTAAAACTGGATTTAATGATGCATTTATTATTGATGGTAAAAAGCGTGAAGAACTGATTAATCAAGACCCAAAATCTGCCGAAATTATACGACC